>NZ_BAABLP010000002.1:0-873910 GCF_039544415.1 Amnibacterium soli
CACCCTTGAAAGAGTGCGTAATAGCTCACTGGTCAAGTGATTCCGCGCCGACAATGTAACGGGGCTCAAGCACACCGCCGAAGTCGTGGGATTCGCATTTGTGACAAGCCTTCGTGGTTCAGTCGTGCGGATCGGTAGGAGAGCGTCGTGTGGCGAGTGAAGCGGCGGTGGAAACCAGCCGTGGACGCCACACGAGTGAGAATGCAGGCATGAGTAGCGAAAGACGGGTGAGAAACCCGTCCTCCGGAAGACCAAGGGTTCCAGGGCCAGGCTAATCCGCCCTGGGTAAGTCGGGACCTAAGGCGAGGCCGACAGGCGTAGTCGATGGACAACGGGTTGATATTCCCGTACCGGCGAAGAACCGCCCAAGCTAATCCAGTAATGCTAAGACTCTGAAACCACCGTCGCTGTGCCTTTCGAGGTTCCAGGATCGTGGCGTAGCGGTCGACCCGGTCTGGTGCGGCTAGCGTAGTAACAGGTGTGACGCAGGAAGGTAGCCGAGCCGGGCGATGGTTGTCCCGGTCTAAGGGTGTAGGGCGAGACATAGGCAAATCCGTGTCTCATACAGCCTGAGACCCGATGGGTACCCCTCACGGGGGAAATCGGTGATCCTATGCTGCCAAGAAAAGCATCGACGCGAGGTTCAAGCCGCCCGTACCCCAAACCGACTCAGGTGGTCAGGTAGAGAATACCAAGGAGATCGAGAGAATCGTGGTTAAGGAACTCGGCAAAATGCCCCCGTAACTTCGGGAGAAGGGGGGCCAGAAACGTGAACCCACTTGCTGGGGGAAGCGTGGACGGCCGCAGAGACCAGTGGGAAGCGACTGTTTACTAAAAACACAGGTCCGTGCGAAGTCGCAAGACGATGTATACGGACTGACGCCTGCCCGGTGCTGGAAGGTTAAGAGGAAGGGTCAGCCGCAAGGCGAAGCTCAGAATTTAAGCCCCAGTAAACGGCGGTGGTAACTATAACCATCCTAAGGTAGCGAAATTCCTTGTCGGGTAAGTTCCGACCTGCACGAATGGCGTAACGACTTCCCAGCTGTCTCAACCACGAACTCGGCGAAATTGCAGTACGAGTAAAGATGCTCGTTACGCGCAGCAGGACGGAAAGACCCCGTGACCTTTACTATAGCTTGGTATTGGTGTTCGGTGCGGCTTGTGTAGGATAGGTGGGAGACGGTGAAGCGGGCACGCCAGTGTTCGTGGAGTCATTGTTGAAATACCACTCTGGTCGCTCTGGATGTCTAACTTCGAACCGTGATCCGGTTCAGGAACAGTGCCTGGTGGGTAGTTTAACTGGGGCGGTTGCCTCCCAAAAAGTAACGGAGGCGCCCAAAGGTTCCCTCAACCTGGTTGGCAATCAGGTGTCGAGTGTAAGTGCACAAGGGAGCTTGACTGTGAGAGAGACATCTCGAGCAGGGACGAAAGTCGGGACTAGTGATCCGGCAGTGGCTTGTGGAAGCGCTGTCGCTCAACGGATAAAAGGTACCTCGGGGATAACAGGCTGATCTTGCCCAAGAGTCCATATCGACGGCATGGTTTGGCACCTCGATGTCGGCTCGTCGCATCCTGGGGCTGGAGTAGGTCCCAAGGGTTGGGCTGTTCGCCCATTAAAGCGGTACGCGAGCTGGGTTTAGAACGTCGTGAGACAGTTCGGTCCCTATCCGCTGCGCGCGTTGGAAGTTTGAGAAGATCTATCCCTAGTACGAGAGGACCGGGATGGACGAACCTCTGGTGTGTCAGTTGTTCCGCCAGGAGCACCGCTGATTAGCTACGTTCGGACCGGATAACCGCTGAAAGCATCTAAGCGGGAAGCCGTCTTCAAGATGAGACTTCCATGCCCCTAGAGGGTGAGAGGCTCCCAGTAGACGACTGGGTTGATAGGCCGGATGTGGAAGCAGGGACGAAAGACCTGTGGAGCTGACCGGTACTAATAAGCCGACGACTTGAACACACCCCACCATGCGTGGGGCATGAGAATGAGCTTGCTGCTCGCGTCCACTATGTGGTTCCCGATGGACGGTCGGGACCACCCCGCACCACCACCAACACACGCCCTACGTGTGTGGGCTGTGGTGCAGGGTGGTAACAGCACGGAACATCACCACATGTTTCGGCGGCCATAGCGAGAGGGAAACGCCCGGTCACATTCCGAACCCGGAAGCTAAGACTCTCAGCGCCGATGGTACTGCGAGGGGGACCTCGTGGGAGAGTAGGACACCGCCGGACTTCTTCATCACCAGGGGGAGGTCACCCGCACAGCGGGCGACCTCCCCCTTTTTCTATTTCCATACGCGACCCGCCGAGGAGCACCGTGAGCGACCAGGACGCACCGAGAGGCGACCGGCCGCGTCGCGCGGGCCGACACGACCGGGACGACGCCGGCGCGCGAGGGCCCCGTCGCGAAGGCGATCGGCCGCTGCAGCGCGGCGGCAGGCGATCCACCGACCGCGCAGGGCGGTCTCCCGCCTCGGACCGTCCCGCCCGCGACGGTGCTCGGCGGGATCAGCGCCCAGCGGGTGCAGCGGACGGCGCGCACCGCCTCGGGGGCGGACGGCACGTCGACGAGCCGGCGCTGCCGGACGACATCAAGGCGTCGGACCTCGACAAGGTCGCGCGCAGCGAGCTGCGCACCCTGACCAAGGAGAACGCCGAGGCGGTCGCGCGGCACCTGGTGGCGGCCTCCCGCGTGATCGAGGACGACCCCGACGAGGCCCTGCGCCACGCGCTGGCCGCCGCGCGCCGGGCGGGCCGGGTCGCCGTCGTGCGGGAGAGCGTCGCGATCGCGGCCTACGCCTCCGGCGACTTCGCGCTCGCGCTGCGGGAGCTGCGCACCTTCCGCCGGATCTCCGGGTCCGACGATCAGATCGCGCTGATGGTCGACAGCGAACGCGGCGTGGGCCGGCCGGACCGCGCGCTCGAGGTCGGCCGCTCGGTCGACCGCGCGGCTCTGCCGCTCGAGGCGCAGGCGGGGCTCGCGATCGCGATGTCCGGCGCCCGCCTCGACCAGGGCGACGCGGGTGCGGCCCTCGACGAGCTCGAGCGGGCGCCGATCGACCTGCAGCGGGTCCACGTGTGGTCGCCCTCGCTCTACGACGCCTTCGCGACCGTGCACGACGAGCTCGGCGACACCGCGGAGGCCGAGCGCTGGCGCACCCGCGCGGACAACGCCGAGCGGGTGCTCGCCGACGTCGACGCCGAGGGCGACTCCATCTCCGTGGAGACCGAGGTCACGGAGGAGTCCGAGCCCGAGCCCGAGCCCGAGCCCGAGGACGAGGACCCCACGGAGGCCGGTGCCGCGGCGTCGGTGGAGAGCGCGACCGAGGAGTCGGTGTCCCCGCACGACGCGATCGCCGCGTCCGAGTCGTCCGACGACGGCACCGCGCCCACCGATCGCGACTGACGTCATGGCCCGACCCGCCCCGCTGGGGAACGCCGACGTCCTGCTGCTCGACCTCGACGGCGTGGTCTACCGGGGCCGGAACGCCGTCGCCCACGCCCCGGAGACGCTCGCGGCCGTGCGATCGAGCGGGGTGCGCATCGGCTACATCACGAACAACGCCTCCCGCACCGCCGCCTCCGTCGCCGCGCACCTGACCGACCTCGGGCTGCCCGCCGGGCCGGACGACGTCGTCACCTCGCCGCAGGCCGCCGTCCGCCTGCTCGCCGACCGGCTGCCGGCCGGTGCCCGCATCCTCGTCATCGGCGGGGAGGGCCTGCGCGCGGTCGTCCTCGAAGCCGGGTTCACGCTCGCTGCGAGCGCGGACGACGCGCCCGACGCGGTCGTGCAGGGCTTCTCGCCCGAGCTCGGCTGGAGCGACCTCGCCGAGGCGTCCTTCGCGCTGGCCGATCCGGACCGCCTGTGGATCGCGACCAACACCGACTGGACGATCCCCGTCGACCGCGGCATCGCGCCGGGCAACGGCACCCTGGTCTCCGCGGTGCACTCCGCGGTCGGCCGTCTCCCGGTCGTGGCGGGCAAGCCCGAGACGCCGCTCTTCGAGGTCGCCGTGGACCGCTTCGCGGCGCAGCGGCCGTTCTTCGTCGGCGACCGGCTCGACACGGACATCCAGGGCGCCAACGCCGCGGGCATGCCCTCCGCGCTCGTCCTCACGGGCATCGACGGCCCGAAGGAGCTGCTGGCGGCCCAGCCGAACCGCCGGCCCGGCTTCATCCTGCGGGACCTGCGCGGGCTGCTCGAGCCCTACCCCGAGGTGAAGCGGCGCCGCGACGGCGTGCAGGTCGGCAAGGCGGTCGCCCGCGTGGACGGCGTCTCGCTCGAGGTGGTCAAGGCGGGCGAGCCCGTCGACCTGCTGCGCGCGGCCGTCGAGGCGGTCTGGACCGCGGGTGTCAGCGCATACGCCCTGCGCATCCCCGACTCGGTGCTGGGTCTGCGGGCGTCGCTACAGTGACCGCCATGCACGAGGAGCGCAGCACCCCCGCCGACGTGGAGGCCCTGCCCGTCGAGGCCCGCGCGGCCGCCTACCTCGAGGCCCAGCAGCGCCTCGAGGCCCGCCTCGAGCTGCCCGGCGCGTGAGCGACGAGCGGCTCGACCTCGCCCTCGTCGAGCGCGGGCTCGCCCGCTCCCGCACGGCCGCGCAGGGAGCGATCAAGGACGGGCACGTGCGGGTGGACGGCGCGACGGTCACGCGACCGGGGCTGCGCGTCGGCGACGACGCCGAGATCGAGGTGGAGTCGGTCAACGGCTGGGTCGGCCGGGCGGCGGGCAAGCTCGACGCGGCGCTCGACGCCTTCTCCGTCGACGTGCGCGGCCGCACCGCGCTCGACCTCGGCGCCTCCACCGGCGGCTTCACGCAGGTGCTGCTCGAACGCGGCGCCGCGAGCGTCGTGGCGCTCGACGTCGGCCACGACCAGCTCGTGCCCGAGCTGCGGGAGGACCCGCGGGTCGTCGTCGTGGAGGGGGAGAACGCGCGGTCCCTGACGCCTGAGCGGCTGACCGAGCTGAGCGGTTCCGCAGCGCCGCCCGAGGTCGTCGTCGCGGACCTCTCCTTCATCTCCCTCGCCATGATCCTGCCGGCGATCGTGGCCGTGGCCGATCCGGAGGCCGACGTGATCTGCCTGGTCAAGCCGCAGTTCGAAGTCGGCCGCACCAAGGTGCGGGTCGGCCTGGTGCCCGACCCCGCCGACCGCGAGTCGGCGGTGCGCAGCGTGCTCGACACCGCGGCCTCGCTGGGGCTGCGGACCGCCGGCGTGATGGCGTCCCCGCTGGTCGGCGCCCACGGCAATCGGGAGGTCCTGGTCCACCTCCACCGGTCTCGCGGGAGCGATCCCGCAGAATGGTCGACGTCGATCGAGCGCAGCGTGCGCCCGGACGCGGGGGAGGTCGCATGACGGAGCGTCGCTACGTCCTGATCCTCGCGCACACGGGTCGGGACGCCACCGTCGACGCCGCCTCCTCCGCCCTGGCGATGCTGCGCGGCGGCGGCGTCGTGCCGGTGCTGACCACCGTGGAGCGCTCCGACCTCGCGGCCCGCTGCGACGTCGACGGCATCGCGGTGCTCGGCGAGGACGTCGAGGTCGACGACCTCGAGCTCGTGGTCGTCCTCGGCGGCGACGGCACGATCCTGCGCGCGGCCGAGCTCGTGCGGAACTCCGACGTGCCGCTGCTCGGCGTGAACATGGGGCACGTCGGCTTCCTCGCGGAGGCCGAGCGGGACGACCTGGGCGACACGATCAAGCGCGTCGTCGCCAAGCAGTGGGACGTCGAGCTGCGCCGCGCGATCGCGGTGCGCGTCGTGCAGAACGGCCGGGTCGTGCACGAGGACTGGGCGCTGAACGAGGCCACCGTCGAGAAGGCGGCGCGCGAGCGGGTCCTCGAGGTCGTGCTCGAGGTCGACCAGCGGCCGCTGTCCTCCTTCGGCGCGGACGGCGTCGTCGTGTCCACGCCCACGGGCTCCACCGCCTACGCCTTCTCGGCCGGCGGTCCGGTGGTGTGGCCGACGCTCGACGCGATGCTCGTCGTGCCGCTGTCCGCGCACGCCCTCTTCGCCCGGCCGCTCGTCGTGCCGCCCACGTCCACCATCGCCGTCGAGGTCGTGCGCCGCACGCCGGCCACCGGCGTCCTGTGGTGCGACGGCCGGCGCATGTTCGACCTCGCGGCCGGCGCCCGCATCGAGATCTCCGCCTCGCCGCAGCCCGTGCGGCTCGCGCGCCTCCACTCCGACACGGACCGATTCACCGACCGGCTGGTGAGCAAGTTCGACCTGCCGGTGGGCGGATGGCGAGGCCCGGCGTCGTGAGCGGACCCCGCCCCGGCATCGAGGAGATCACGATCCGCGGCATCGGCGTCATCGAGGACGCGGTCCTGCCGCTGGGTCCGGGCTTCACCGCGCTCACCGGCGAGACCGGCGCCGGCAAGACGATGGTCGTCACCGCTCTCGGGCTGCTGCTCGGCGGTCGCGCGGACTCGGGCGTCCTGCGCGCGGGTGCCGACCGCGCCGTCGCCGAGGCCCGGTGGATCGTGCCCGAGCACGGCGCCGTCGCCGACCGCGTCGACGAGGCCGGCGGTGAGCTCGAGCCCGTCGGGAACGGCACCGCGGAGCTGCTCGTCTCCCGCAGTCTGAGCGCCGAGGGGCGCAGCCGGGTGGCGGTCGCGGGCCGGTCGGTGCCCGTCGGCGTGCTGCAGGCGCTGGGGGAGGAGCTGGTCGCGGTCCACGGCCAGTCCGAGCAGCTGCGGCTCAAGTCGCCCGCCGCGCAGCGCGAGCTGCTCGACCGGTTCGCGGGAGCGCCGCTCGGCGAGCTCCTCGAGCAGTACACGCACGTGCACCGCCGGTTCCTCGCCGACCGCACGGAGCTCGAGCGGCTGTCCGCCGAGCAGGCCGCCCGCACGGCCGAGGCGGTCGAGCTGCGCACGGCCCTCGCGGAGATCGAGGGCGTCGCGCCGCAGCCGGAAGAGGACGTCGAGCTCGCCGCCCTCGCGGAGCGGCTCGGCGCCCAGGACGAGCTGCGCATCGCCGCCGCGACGGCGCACGAGGCCCTGTCCGCGGAGGACGTCGGGGCGACGGACGCGCTCTCCCTGCTGGTCGAGGCGCGCCGCGCACTGGAACGGGCCGCGCCGATCGATCCCGAGCTCGCCGCCCTGGCCGAGACCGTGGCCTCCGTCGCCTCCCTGGCCGCCGACGCCTCCTCCGACCTCGCGAGCTACCTCGCCGGGCTCGATCCGGACGCCCCGGGGCGGCTCGAGGTGACGCAGCAGCGCATCAACGAGCTCGGGGTGCTGCTGCGCCGGTACGGGCCGGCCCTCGACGACGTCCTCGCCTTCGCGGACGCCGGCGGACGCCGCCTGCTCGAGCTGGACGCCGACCCCGACCGGATCGAGACGCTGGCGGTGCAGGTCGAGGAGGACGAGCGCCTCGCCGTCGAGCTCGCGGACCGCATGACCGAGGTGCGCCGCGAGGCCGCCGAGCGGCTCGGCAGCGCGGTGACCGCCGAGCTGGCGGACCTCGCGATGGGCACCGCCGCGGTGCTGGTCGAGGTGACGAGCCGCGACGAGCTGACCGCGACCGGCCGCGACGTCGTGCAGCTGCTGCTGCAGGCCTACCCGGGCGCGGAACCCCGCCCGATCGGCCGCGGCGCCTCGGGCGGCGAGCTCTCGCGCGTGATGCTCGCGCTCGAGGTCGTGCTCGCCGGCACCGACCCGGTGCCGACCTTCGTCTTCGACGAGGTCGACGCGGGCATCGGCGGCGCGGCGGCCATCGAGGTCGGCAAGCGGCTCGCGCGGCTGGCCGGCACCTCGCAGGTGATCGCGGTCACGCACCTCGCGCAGGTCGCGGCGTTCGCCACGAACCACCTGAAGGTGCTGAAGGGCTCCGACGGCGGCGTCACGACCTCGACCGTGCAGCGGCTGACGGGGGAGGAGCGGACCGCCGAGATGGCGCGCCTCCTGTCCGGGCTCACCACGAGCGAGTCCGCCCTGGCGCACGCGCAGGAGCTGCTCGACCTGGCGACCGACGCCTCCTGACCCCGCCGTCGATCGGGAGCCCGCCTCCCGACGTCGCGATCGTCGCCGGTGTCAGCGGGGTGTCCGAGGGGTCCATACAATGGAACCCCGTGGTGGACACGGGAAGCTCGATGCCGGCCAAGTCGGACCAACCCGCGACGGGTGCTCCGAGGACGACGAAGCACGTCTTCGTCACAGGGGGTGTCGTCTCCTCGCTCGGCAAGGGCCTGACGGCCGCCAGCCTGGGGAACCTCCTGACCTCGCGCGGTCTGCGCGTCGTCATGCAGAAGCTCGACCCCTACCTCAACGTCGATCCCGGGACGATGAACCCGTTCCAGCACGGCGAGGTCTTCGTGACCGACGACGGCGCCGAGACCGACCTGGACATCGGGCACTACGAACGGTTCCTCGACATCAACCTGAGCCAGTCGGCGAACGTGACGACCGGCCAGATCTACTCCTCCGTCATCGCGCGGGAGCGGCGGGGCGAGTACCTCGGCGACACCGTGCAGGTCATCCCGCACATCACCGACGAGATCAAGCGGCGCATGCGCCTGCAGGCCTCCGACGACCCACAGCCCGACGTGATCATCACCGAGATCGGCGGCACCGTCGGCGACATCGAGAGCCAGCCGTTCCTCGAGTCCGCGCGCCAGGTGCGCCACGAGCTCGGCCGCCGCAACGTGTTCTTCGTGCACGTGTCGCTCGTGCCCTACCTGCCCACCTCGGGCGAGCAGAAGTCGAAGCCGACGCAGCACTCCGTCGCCGCGCTGCGCTCCATCGGCATCCAGCCCGACGCGCTCGTGCTGCGGTCGGACCGGCCCGTGACCGACGCGAACCGCAAGAAGATCGCGCTGATGTGCGACGTCGACGAGGAAGCGGTCGTGAACGCCACCGATGCGCCCTCGATCTACGACATCCCCGCGATGCTCAACTCGCAGGGCCTCGACGACATCATCGTCGAGGCGCTCGGCCTCGAGGCCGGCCCCGTCGACCTCACCCGCTGGAACGGCGTGCTGCAGGCCGTGCACCAGCCCCGTCAGGAGGTCACGATCGGCCTCGTCGGCAAGTACATCGACCTGCCCGACGCCTACCTGTCCGTCACCGAGGCGCTGCGGGCCGGCGGCTTCGCGCAGGCCACGAAGGTGCACCTGCGATGGGTGCCGAGCGACGAGTGCGAGACGCCGGAGGGCGCCGCGCAGCACCTCGGCGACCTCGACGGCATCTGCATCCCCGGCGGATTCGGCGTGCGCGGCATCGAGGGCAAGGTCGGCGCGCTGCGCTTCGCCCGTGAGAACGGCATCCCTGCGCTCGGCCTCTGCCTCGGCCTGCAGTGCATGGTCATCGAGTACGCGCGCCACGAGGCCGACCTGCCCGACGCCTCCTCCACGGAGTTCGACCCCGACAGCCCGTTCCCCGTCATCGCCACGATCGCGGAGCAGGTCGCGATCATCGCCGGCGGCGACATGGGCGGCACCATGCGCCTCGGCCTGTACCGGGCCGACCTGGAGGAGGGGACGCTCGCGCGCGACCTGTACGGCCGCGCCGAGGTGAGCGAGCGGCACCGCCACCGCTACGAGGTGAACAACCACTACCGGGAGCGCCTGCAGACCGCGGGGCTCGTGTTCTCCGGCACCTCGCCCGACAACCGGCTCGTCGAGTTCGTCGAGCTGCCGCGCGACGTGCACCCCTTCTACATCGGCACGCAGGCGCATCCCGAGCTGCGTTCGCGCCCGACCCGGTCGCATCCGCTGTTCCGCGGCCTGATCACCGCGGCGCTCGACCGCCAGCGCGCCTCCCGCCTGTTCGAGGACGCCGCGGTCGAGGAGGAGGTGTCGGCCGGTGCCTGAGCACGAGCAGACCGGCCCGATCGCCGACGTCCCCGAGCAGCACGAGCTCACCTCGGAGAGCCTCATCCACTCCGGCCGCGTCTGGGACGTGGCCACCGAGACGTTCGACTACGACGGCGCCGCCATCACCCGCGAGGTGATCCGGCACGCCGGCGCCGTGGCGGTGCTCGCGCTCGACGACCAGGGGCGCGTGCTGCTGATCCGGCAGTACCGGCACCCGATCCGGACCCGCGCGTGGGAGATCCCGGCCGGGCTGCTGGACGAGCCCGAGGAGCCGGCGCTGCTCGCCGCGCAGCGGGAGCTCGCCGAGGAGGCGGACCTCGCCGCCGCGACCTGGCACGTGCTCGCCGACTTCCAGAACTCGCCGGGCGGCAGCGACGAGACGATCCGGGTGTTCCTCGCGCGCGACGTGTCGGCCGTGCCCGCGTTCCAGCGCGAGGACGAGGAGGCGGACATCGAGGTGCGCTGGGTGAGCCTGGACGACGTCGTCGACGCCGTGCTCGCGCGGCGCGTGCAGAGCCCCTCGCTCGCCATCGGCGCACTCGCCGCGGCCGCCTCCCGTGCCCGCGACTGGGCGACGCTCGCGCCCGGCGACGAGCCCTGGCTGCGCCACCCCGTGCTGGGCGGCGCCCCCTGGCACACCCGCTGACCCGACCTCCGTCCTGCAGGAGATCCGGCGCCTCCAGCGCCGGATCTCCTGCAGCATGAGGAGCGTGCAGGTCGAGCAGGCGGTCGGGCGGTTCCTGCGCCACGTCGCCGTCGAGCGCGGGCTGTCCGACAACACGCTCGCGGCGTACCGGCGCGACCTCGCCCGGTACGCCGCGCACCTCGCTGAGGCGGGCCGCACGGACATCGGCGACGTCACCACCGCGGACGTCGCGGCCTTCCTCGACCGCATCCGCGGCGAGGACGGCGCCGCCGCGTCCTCCGCCGCCCGCATGCTCTCCTCCGTGCGCGGGCTGCACCGGTTCCTCGCCGAGGACGGACTGGTCGCCGACGACGTCGCGCACGAGGTCGATCCGCCGAAGCTGCCGCTGCGCCTGCCCAAGGCGATCCCCATCGACGACATGGCGCGGCTGATCGCGGCGACGGAGGGGGAGGACCCGGTCCTCGTGCGGGACCGGGCCCTGCTCGAGCTGCTCTACGCCACCGGCACCCGCGTGAGCGAGGCGGTCGGGCTCGACGTCGACGACCTGGCGACGGGCGAGATGGTGCGGGTGCTCGGCAAGGGCGGCAAGCAGCGGATGGTCCCCGTCGGCTCCTACGCCCGCGCCGCGGTCGACGCCTACCTGACGCGCGTGCGGCCGATGTGGGCGGTGAAGGGCGCGGCGACGCCGGCCCTGTTCCTCGGTCCGCGCGGCGCCCGGCTGTCGCGGCAGAGCGCGTGGCTCGTCATCCAGGCGGCGGCGGAGCGGGCGGACCTGTCCGCGCACGTCTCGCCGCACACCTTCCGGCACAGCTTCGCCACGCACCTCCTGCAGGGCGGCGCGGACGTGCGCGTGGTGCAGGAGCTGCTCGGGCACAGCTCGGTGGCGACGACGCAGCTGTACACGCTGGTGACGGCGGACGCCCTGCGCGACGTCTACACGACCGCCCACCCCCGCGCCCGCTGAACCGCCCCGCCCGTGGTCGTCCGCGGATCCGGACGACCGGAGCGACACGCCGCCTCCGAGGCCCTCCGCGCGGGGTGTCGCCGGATCCGACCGGATCCGCGCACGATCTCCGGATCCGCGAGCAGGGGACACGCCGGCCCTGCTCGCTGGGAAGCCGCCGAGCGGCGAGTCTCCCTCGGACGGGGGACAGCGCGACATACCGTGGGCACACGTTCGACGAGCCGCACCTGAGGAACCCACCCATGACGCAGACGACCGTGCTGGACACCCGCTCCGACGAGGAGGGGGCGCTGCCGCTCGGCCCGACCGGACGGCCGGCGCACGAGTTCCCAGTGCCCGCGCCGCTCGCGCAGCACGGCCCCGCGCGCATCGTCGCCCTCTGCAACCAGAAGGGCGGGGTCGGCAAGACGACGACCACCGTGAACCTCGGGGCCGCGCTCGCCTCCTACGGCCGCCGCGTGCTGCTGATCGACTTCGACCCGCAGGGGGCGCTGTCCGCCAACTTCAAGGTGCAGACCGAGGACGTGCCCACGATCTACGAGCTGCTGCTCGGCTCGTCGCGCACCGACCCGCGCATCGCGATCCAGCACACGCAGATCGACGGGCTCGACATCATCCCGGCGAACATCGACCTGAGCGCCGCGGAGGTGCACCTCGTCAACGAGGTCGCGCGCGAGCAGAGCCTCGCCCGCGTGCTGCGCCGCGTCAGCGACGACTACGACATCGTGCTGATCGACTGCCAGCCGTCGCTCGGCCTGCTGACCGTGAACGCGCTCACCGCCGCGCACGGCGTCGTGATCCCGCTCGCCTGCGAGTACTTCGCCCTGCGCGGCGTCGCGCTGCTCGTCGAGACGATCGAGAAGGTCCGCGACCGCCTGAACCCCGCGATCGCGCTCGACGGCATCGTCGGCACGATGTACGACCCGCGCACCCTGCACTGCCGCGAGGTCCTCGACCGCGTCGTGGAGGCGTTCGACGCCGACGTGCTCGAGACGGTGATCAGCCGCACGGTGAAGTTCCCGGACGCCTCGGTCGCCCGCGAGCCGATCCTCGAGTACGCCCCCGAGCACCGGGCCGCCGCGGCGTACCTGCAGCTCGCCCGCGAGCTGGTGGCACGGGGTGCCTTCGCCTGACCCGGCCCCGTCGAACGACGGCGGGACCGCCCCAGGCTTCCGCGTCCGCGTCGGCGGCTTCGACGGCCCGTTCGACCTGCTGCTCGACCTGATCGGGCGGCGCGAGCTCGACGTGACCGAGCTGGCGCTGTCCATCGTGACCGACGAGTTCCTGTCGCACCTCGAACGGCTCGGCGACGACGCCGACCTCGAGACCACGAGCGGGTTCCTCGTCGTCGGCGCCACCCTGCTCGACGCGAAGATCGCCGGCCTGCTGCCCGCCGGCGAGGTCGTGGACGCGGAGGCGGTCGCGCTGCTGGAGGCCCGCGACCTGCTCTTCGCGCGGCTGCTGCAGTACCGCGCCTTCAAGGAGGCGTCGACCTGGTTCGCCGACGCGCTGGCCGTCGAGGACTCGCGGCACGCGCACCGCGGTGCGGTGCACGAGCAGCAGGCGCCGCCGCCTCCGCCGCCCGAGCTGCCCGTCGACGTCGCCGCGTTCGCGCTGCTCGCCGCTGCGGCCCTCGCGCCGCGGCCCGAGCCCGCCGTGCGGGTCGACCACCTGCACGGCTCCGCGATCGGGCTGCGCGAGCAGGCCGCGGAGGTCGTCGCGATGCTCCGTCGTGGTGCCGCGATGTCGTTCCTCGACCTCACGGGCCCCGCCGCGGAGCGGCCCGTCGTGGTCGCCCGCTTCCTCGCCGTGCTCGAGCTGTACCGGCTCGGGGCGATCGTCTTCGAGCAGCTCGACCCGCTGGGTGCACTCGTGGTGCGCTGGACCGCGCCAGACTGGGACGACGCGATGCTCGCGCGACTGGGAGGAGGCTTCGATGACTGAGCACCCGACGACCGAACGGCCTGCACGCCGCGTGCCCCAGGAGCCCGTCGCCCTGCTGCTGTCCGGCCTGCTCGGCACCGCCGTCGCCGAGCCGGCCGCCGCTGCACCGGCAGCGGCAGCGGCAGCGGCCGCGGCCGCAGCCTCGCAGGCCGAGGCGCCGGCGCCGCGACCCTCCTCCGCCTCCCTCGACGAGCTGGACGCGACGATCGAGGCGCTGCTCGTCGTCGCCGACCGCCCGCTGGACCTGCTCACCGTCGCCGGCGCGGTCGACCGGCCCGTCGCGGTGGTCCGCCAGGCGATCGAGCGCATCCGGGACGACCTCGACGGGCGCGCCGGCGGCCGTCGCCGCGGCTTCGAGCTGCGCGAGCTCGCGAGCGGCTACCGCCTGTACGCGCGCGCCGCGCACGACGGCGCGGTGCGGCACCTGCTCGAGATCGAGACCACCGGTCGGCTCAGCCAGGCCGCGCTCGAGACCCTCGCCGTGGTCGCCTACCGCCAGCCCGTGACCCGCGGCCAGGTCGCGGCGATCCGCGCGGTCTCGGTCGACTCCGTGCTGAAGACGCTCGTCGCCCGCGGGCTCGTGGGGGAGGTCGGCCGGTCGGAGGAGACCGGTGCGGTCCTGTACGGCACGACCGACGACCTGCTCGTGGCGCTCGGCATCCGCTCGCTCGACGAGCTGCCCCCGCTCGCACCGCTGCTCGAGGGCGTGGAGGCCGCACATGCCGTCGCCCGCTGAGCAGCGCACGGACGGGGAGCGCCTGCAGAAGGTGCTCGCCGCCGCCGGCGTCGCCTCCCGCCGCGTCTCCGAGGACCTGATGGCCGCCGGCCGCGTCGCCGTGAACGGCCGCGTCGTCACCGAGCCCGGCACCCGGGTCGACCCGACGGTCGACGAGGTCGCCGTCGACGGCGTCCCGGTCCGCGTCGACCCCGCCCGCCGCACGATCGTGCTGCACAAGCCGACCGGCATCGTCTCGACGATGAAGGACGACCGCGGGCGCCCCGACCTCACGCGCTTCACCGAGCAGTACGAGGAGCGGCTCTTCAACGTCGGCCGCCTCGACACCGACACCTCGGGGCTGCTGCTGCTCACGAACGACGGCGACCTCGCGCACGTGCTCGCGCACCCCTCCTTCGGCGTGACGAAGACCTACATCGCGCTCGTCACCGGCGCGGTGAAGTCGCAGGCGCTCGCGCAGCTGCGGCAGGGCGTCGAGCTCGACGACGGCCCGATCGCCGCCGACCGCGTGCGCGTGCTGCCGAACGGCGCCAAGGCCGGTGCGTCGCTCGTCGAGCTGTCACTGCACTCCGGACGCAACCGGATCGTGCGGCGGATGCTCGACGCGGTCGGTCACCCGGTGCAGGAGCTGGTGCGCCGGGAGTTCGGGCCGCTGAAGCTCGGCGACCTGCCCGTCGGCAGGTCGCGCGACCTCACTGCGGCCGAGTTCGGGGCGCTGGCGACCCTCGTGGGGCGGGAGCGGGCCGACCGGTAGACTCGACGCCCGTGTCCGCCCGTACCAGGGGGCAGGTCCGGGTCGTCGGCACCGGGCTGCTCGGCACGAGCATCGGGCTCGGCCTCTCCTCCCTCGCCGTCGACGTCGTCCTCGACGACGTCTCGCCGTCGACCCTGGCGCTCGCGGTGGACTACGGCGCGGGTCGGCGCAGCGCGGAGGGGGACGCTCCCGCGGTCGTCGTCGTCGCGGTGCCGCCCGACGTGGTCGCCCACGTCGTGCGCGCCGAGCTCGAGCGGTTCCCGGACGCGCTGGTCACCGACGTCGCCAGCGTGAAGGCGGGCCCGCTCGCCGCGCTGCGGGCCGCCGGGGCGCCGATCGAGCGCTACCTCGGATCGCACCCCATGGCCGGGAGGGAGCGCGGCGGCCCGATCGCGGCCCGCGCCGACCTCTTCCTCGGCCGCCCGTGGGTGCTCGCGCCGCACGCCGACTCCACCTCGGAGCAGGCCGCGGTGCTGGAGGCGCTCGCCCTCGACCTCGGCGCCGTGCCCGTTCGGCTGCCCGCCGAGCGCCACGACGACGCCGTCGCCATCGTGTCGCACGCGCCGCAGCTCGTCTCGAGCCTGCTGGCCGCCCGGCTCGTCGACGCGCCGGACCACGCCACCGACCTCGCGGGCCAGGGGCTGCGCGACACGACGCGCATCGCGGGCAGCGATCCCGCGCTGTGGGTGCAGATCCTGAGCGCCAACGCGTCCCGGATCCTGCCCGTGCTCTCCGACCTGCGCGACGACCTCGACGCGGTGCTCGCCGCGCTCGCCGATCCGGCTGCGGCGGGCGCCCAGCGCTCGCTGGCCGACGTGCTCGCGGCGGGCAACGACGGCGTCGCCCGGATCCCGGGCAAGCACGGCGTCGACCTGCGCACGACGACGCTGACCGTGCTGGTCGACGACCGGCCGGGGCAGATCGCACGACTGCTGACGGAGATCGGCGAGCTCGGGGTGAACCTCGAGGACATGCGCCTGGAGCATTCGCCCGGCGCCCCGATCGGCATCGTGGAGCTGGCGGTGACCCCGGAGGTCGCCGGCGGACTGGAAGCGGACCTGCAGCACCGAGGGTGGCGGGTCGCATGACGAAGGAGCAGCAGGTGGGCGTGATCGTGGCGGTCGACGGACCGGCGGGCAGCGGCAAGTCGAGCGTCTCGCGCGCCGCCGCGGCGGCCCTCGGCTTCGGGTTCCTCGACACCGGCGCCGCGTACCGCGCGCTCGCGTGGAGCGTGCTGGAGCAGGGCGGCGACCCGGAGGACGCGGCGGCCGTCGAGCGCGCGCTCGACGGCTTCGCGTTCGAGTCCGCTGACGACCCCGACGAGCGCTGGGTCCGCGTCGGCGGCGTCGACGTGACCGACGCCATCCGCACCCCGCGGGTCACCGCCGCAGTCAGCGGCGTCGCCCGCGTGCCCGCGGTCCGCACGCGGCTGAACGAGGGCTTCCGCGCCCGCCTCGCCGCCGCCGAACCGGGCGTCGTCGCGGAGGGCCGCGACATCACGACGGTGGTCGCGCCGCACGCCGATGTGCGCGTGCTGCTCACCGCCAGCGCCGAGGTGCGCGCCTCCCGCCGGGCCAAGGAGCTGCCCGACGAGGACCACTCGGCCGTCGCGCGATCGATGGCGGAGCGCGACGCGAAGGACTCCCGCGTCGTCGACTTCCTCGAGGCCGCCGACGGCGTCACCACACTCGATTCGACCGACCTCGACTTCGACGGCACCGTCGCGGCCCTGGTCACCCTGGTGCGGGAAGCCGCAGGATTGGAGCCGGTCGCATGACCGACGCGGACGACGACTACGAAGGATCCGACGACCTCGCGGAGCGGCTGGGCGGGATCGACGACGCCGCAGCCGACCGCCGTGCGGAGGCGCTGCGGGCGGGACTCGAGGACTACGCGCTCGACGAGGAGGACCGCCTCCTCCTCGAGGGCGACGAGCTCGGCGACCTGGAGGCGGGCGCCGGCGCGGCGCTGCCGGTGCTCGCGATCGTGGGGCGGCCGAACGTCGGCAAGTCCGCGCTCGTGAACCGCATCCTCGGCCGCCGCGCCGCGGTGGTGGAGGACACCCCGGGCGTCACGCGCGACCGCGTCACCTACCGGGGGGAGTGGGACGGCCGTCCGTTCACGCTCGTCGACACCGGCGGCTGGGAGCCGGACGCCTCGGGGCTCGACGCCGCGGTCGCCGCGCAGGCCGAGGTGGCGGTCGAGCTGGCCGACGCCGTGCTGTTCGTGGTCGACGCCATCGTCGGCGCGACCGCGTCGGACGAGCAGGTCGTGCGCATGCTGCGCGCGACGAACAAGCCCGTCCGGCTCGTCGCCAACAAGGTCGACGACGTGCGCCAGGAGGCGTACATCGGCGAGCTGTGGGGCCTCGGCCTCGGCGAGCCGTGGGCCGTCTCCGCGCTGCACGGCCGCGGCGTCGCGGACCTCCTCGACGAGGTCATGCGGATGCTGCCGAAGGAGTCGAACGTCGCGAAGCCCGAGGTCGGCGGACCCCGCCGCGTCGCGCTCGTCGGCCGCCCGAACGTCGGCAAGTCGAGCCTGCTGAACAAGTCGGCCCGGGAGGACCGCGTGGTCGTCTCCGACGTCGCGGGCACCACCCGCGACCCGGTGGACGAGCAGATCGAGATCGCCGGCACCGTGTGGCGCTTCGTCGACACCGCCGGCATCCGGCGGCGCACGCATCTGTCGCAGGGCGCCGACTTCTACGCCTCCCTCCGCACCCAGGCCGCGCTCGAGCGCGCCGAGGTCGCGGTGGTGCTCTTCGACGTGACGCAGCCGATCAGCGAGGCGGACATCCGCATCGTCGACATGGTGCTGGAGTCGGGGCGTTCGCTCGTGCTCGCCTTCAACAAGTGGGACCTGATCGATGACGAGCGCCGCCGCTACCTGGAGCGCGAGATCGAGCAGGACCTCGCGCACGTGTCGTGGGCGCCGCGGGTGAACATCTCGGCGCTCACGGGCCGACACCTCGAGCGCCTGGTGCCCGCGCTGACCGCGGCCCTCGACGGCTGGGACACCCGCATCCCGACGGGCAAGTTCAACGCCTTCATCGCCGAGCTGACCGCGGCGCACCCGCACCCGGTGCGCGGCGGCAAGCAGCCCCGCATCCTGTTCGGGACGCAGGCCGGCAGCCGGCCGCCCACCTTCGTGCTGTTCACGACGGGCTTCCTCGACCCGCAGTACCGCCGCTTCGTGCAGCGGCGCCTGCGCGAGGTCTACGGCTTCGTCGGCACCCCGATCGTCGTGAACATGCGCGTCAGGGAGCGGCGTCAGCGCTCCTGATGCCCTGCATCGTGCTCACGCTTCGTGCCGCCTCCGGAGCGCCGAGGCGGCAAGAAGCGTGAGCGAGGTCTTCGCCGAGGGGCCGGAGGAGCCGCTGCTCGGCGGCGACGTCACCGAGGGGCTCGTCCGCGTCGGGGACACCGTTCGGCGGCCGCCGTCGGCGGTGTCGGGCGCGGTGGAGGTCGTCCTGCGGCACCTCGAGGCCGTCGGGTTCGAGGGCGCTCCGCGGTTCCTCGGGCGCGACGGCCGAGGACGGGACGTGCTCTCGTTCGTCGACGGCGAGGTGGCGGGACGGCCGTGGCCCGACCGGATCGCGGACGAGGAGCGCCTCCGCTCGCTCGCCCGCCTGCTGCGCGGCTACCACGACGCCGTGGCGCCGCTCGGACTGCCGGAGGCGGTGCTCGCGGTGCCGCAGCCCGCGCCGGACGGACTGCCTGCACGCACCGCGGGGGAGCCCGAGCTCGTCGGCCACCGCGACGTCACGCCCGAGAACGTCGTGTTCCGCATGGGCCGCGCGGTCGCGCTGATCGACTTCGACCTGCTCGGCCCGGTCACGCGGGTGGAGGAGCTGGCGAACCTGCTGCTCTGGTGGGGGCCGTGGATGCCGGAGGCGGACCGCGGGCCCGCGCTCCGCGGCGCGGACCCGGCGCGGCGGGCGCGCATCGCGGTCGACGCCTACGGGCTGCCCGAGACGGACCGCGCGCGCCTGCTCCCCGTCTCCGTGAACCTCGCGGACCGGTCGTGGCACCTGATGCGCTGGCGGGCCGAGCACGTCGGCGGGGGCTGGGCGCGGATGTGGCGGGAGGGCGTGGGCGACCGCATCGAGCGTCGCCGCGCCTGGCTCGAGCAGCAGGGCGAGTCCCTGCTCGCCTGACCTCCGGAGCGGCACGAAGCGCGAGCGAACGCCCTCGGCTGAAGACGCTCCGGATCCCTGCCGCTCCACACGAGCGGAAGCGGCAGGGATCCGGAGCACGATCGCTAGGGGCGGTGGAGGCGGACCTCGACGAGGCCGCCGGCGGCGCGGGTCTCGAATCGGATGGCGGGCGCGGTCGCCGGGCCGTGCACGACCTCCCCGGACTCGACCTCGAAGACGCTGCCGCGCGTGGTCTCGACGGTCGCCGTGCCGCGCTTCGTCTCGCCGAGGACGCCGTCGTGCAGCGTCTCGCCCATGTGCGTCGAGACGTCGGCGAGCACGTGCACGTCGTGACCGCGGCGCAGCACGAACAGGCCCTCGCCCGCGACGTCGTAGCGCGCGGCCGCACCGTCGGGCAGGTCGACGAGCGCGCCGAGCGGGTGCCAGCCCTCGGGGAAGCGCGTGAGGACCCCCTCCGCGTGGTTCGCGCCGACCGCCTGCCGGTACCCGAGGTGCCCGCCGAGGTAGCCGCCGAAGCCGACGAGGCCGAAGGCGGTGAAGCCGAGCGCCTTGCCGAGCCCCTCGCGGCCGGTGCGGCGCGCGAGCCAGGAGGCGGCGTAGAGCGTCCACGCCGTCTCGTTCGCGACGGCGTGCACGATGCCCACGCGCTGCTGCTCGCGTCCGGACCGCGCCCAGTCGGCCCAGCCGGCGGCGATCGCCGGAGCCGCGCCGAGCACGCCGGCGGCGACCAGCACGCGGGCGGCGCGCTCGGTCCCCGGCACCAGGTCGAGCACGGCGGCCCCGATCCAGGAGCCTGCGGGCAGCAGGATCAGCGCGGGGTGCAGCGGGTGCCCGGCGGGGACGCCGTGCAGCACGTCCTCGACCGCGCGGGGCTTGAGGAGGGACAGCACCACCTTCTGCACGTTCCGCACCACCGGATCGAGTGCGGCCACCTGCTCGAGGCGGACCAGGGGCTTCAGGATCGACAGCTCGCGCACGGGCGCACCTCTTTCGTCGTCCCCAGCCGACCGCACCGGGAGCGAGCCCGCAAACCGGCGGGGCGCCTCCGCAGCAGATCCCCAGGGTCCGCTGCGGAGGCGGGGCGCCTAGTGCAGGAGGGCGGCCAGGGCCGAGTCGATCTCGTGCGTCGCCGCGAGCGGCCCGGGCAGCGGGGTGCCGTAGAAGCCGTGGATGAGCCCCGGGAAGGTGCGGTGCCAGACCTGGACGCCCGCCGCCTGAAGCGCGGCGGCGTAGGCGACGCCCTCGTCCCGCAGCGGGTCGTACTCGGCCGTGGCGATGATGGCCGGCGCGACGCCCGTGAGGTCGGGCGTGCGCAGCGGCGCGATCCGCGGGTCGTCGACGAGCGCGCGCGCCTCGGGGGAGTCGGGAGCGACGCCGATGTAGTGGCCGAAGAACCAGTCCATGTCCCGCGCGGTGAGGAAGTACCCCTCCGCGTTCTCGCTGCGCGACGGGTACTCGCCGCCCGGGTCGGTCGCCGGGTAGGCGAGCAGCTGCGCCGCGAGCGGGATGCCGACGTCCCGCGCGCGGATCGCCGTGACGGCCGCGAGGTTCGCTCCGGCGCTGTCCCCGGCGATGACGAGGCGATCGGGGTCGCCGCCGAAGTCGCCGATGAGGCCGGCGACGTCGCTGAACGCCGCCCACGCGTCGTCGAGCCCAGCGGGGAACGGCCGCTCGGGCGCGAGGCCGTAGTCGACGCTGACCACCACCGCGCCGACGTCGGTGGCGAGCAGGCGCACCGCGGCGTCGTGGGTGTCCAGGTCGCCGATCACGAACCCGCCGCCGTGCAGGAACACGATCGTCGGCGCCGGATCGGAGACCGCGGGCCGGTACACCCGCGCGGGCACCCCGCCCACCTCCTGGTCGCGGATCTCCGCGATCGGCGGCAGCGTCGCGGGGTCGCGCCGGTCGACGCCGGAGAACGCGCGCAGCATCGCGCGGCCCTGCTCGGGCGTGCCCTCGGACATGGTGGGCACGCCGCGGGCCTGCATCTCCTGCAGCATCATCGCGGTACCGGGGTCGAGCGGCATGGTGCCGTCCTTTCGTGCGGGGGGAGGAGGTCAGCGGTAGCGGTAGAAGCCCTCGCCCGACTCCACGCCGAACAGGCCCTTGTCGAGGTAGTGCTCCTTCAGGTACGCGGCCCACACGGCCGCGCGCGGCTCCGCGCTCGCGATGGCGTACGCGGTGCGCAGGCCGACGACGTCGTAGATCTGGAACGGGCCCGCCGGCGCGCCGGTCGCGACCTTCCAGGTCGTGTCGATCGTCTCGGGCGTCGCCACGCCCTTGACGAGCAGCTCCGCGGCGGCGGACAGGAACGGGATGAGGAGCGAGTTCAGCACGTAGCCCGCCTGCTCCTTGTGCAGCCGGATCGGCACCATGCCGATCGCGACCGCGAACGCCTCCGCGCGATCGGCGACGGCGGTGTCCGTCTGCGGCGTCCCCATGATCTCGGCGGTGTTCTGGCGCCAGATGTTGTTGGCGAAGTGCAGGGCGAGGAACCGGTCCGGCCGACCCGTCGCATCGGCGATCGCGCTCGGCAGCAGGCTGGAGGAGTTCGTCGCGAACACGGTCGACGCCGGTGCGGCGGCGCCGACGCGGGCCCACACGTCGCGCTTCAGCTCGAGCCGCTCGGGCACCGCCTCGATCACGAGGTCCGCACCCTGCACCGCGGCGGCGAGGTCGCTGGTGAGCCGGATGCGGTCGGGCGCCGCGCGGTAGGCGGCGGGATCGCGGACCTCGAGGGCGGCCGCCTCGGCGAACGCGTCGAGCCGTCCGCGACCGACTCGCAGCGCGTCGTCGTCGACGTCGTAGGAGGTCACGTCGACGCCGTGCGCGGCGACCTGGAGGGCGATCTGCGCGCCGAGCACGCCCGTGCCGAGCACGGTCACGCGCTCGAAGGGGGAGGGGGCGGTCGTCGAGGGGGCGGGGTCGGTCACGGGGATCCTCCGGTTCAGGCCCGGGAGCGGGCGGGGACGAAGCGCAGCGCCTTGTGGCGCGCGTCGAAGCGGAACAGCAGCAGGTCGCGCACGTAGTTCTGGTGCACGCGCCACGGGGAGCGGTGGCCCTGGCGCGGCAGCTGCGCCAGACCGCGCTGGATGTAGCCGGCCGCCAGGTCGATGACGGGTGCGGTCGGCCCCTCCTCGGTCGGCGCGGACGCGACCGCGACCGCTTCACCGCGCCGGCGCATCCGGATGAGCATCGAGGCGACCGCGTTCGCGATCAGGTCGGCCCTCAGCGTCCAGGAGGAGTTCGTGTAGCCGATCGTGTAGGCCAGGTTCGGCACGCCGGTGAGCATCATGCCCTTGTAGGCGAGCGTCTTCCCGGGGTCGATCGGGCGCCCGTCGACATCGATCCGCATCCCGCCGAGGACGAGCACGTTGAGCCCGGTCGCGGTGACGAGCACGTCGGCGTCGAGCGAGCCGCCGGAGGCGAGGCGGACGCCGTGCGGCTCGATCCGCTCGATGCGGTCGGTGACCACGTCGGCGTCGCCGGCGGTGATGGCGCGGAACAGGTCGCCGCCCGGGACGGCGCAGAGCCGCTGGTCCCAGGGGTCGTAGCGGGGCGAGAAGTGCGTGTCGACGTCGAAGGACGCGGGCAGCTTCGCCTTCGCGGCGTTCCGCAGCACCGCCTTCATGGCTGCGGGCCGCCGGCGGGCGTACTGGTACAGCACGATCGAGCCGAGGATGTGCTTCGTCCGCACCACGCGGTAGGCGAGGCGCGGGGGCAGCTTGCCCTTGAGCTTCAGCGCCAGCCGGTCGCGCGAGGGCACGGCCGCGACGTAGGTGGGCGAGCGCTGCAGCATCGTCGCGTGGGCGCCCCGCTTGGCGAGCGCCGGCACCAGCGTGACGGCGGTGGCGCCGCTGCCGATGATCACGAACCGCTTGCCCGCCGCATCCAGGTCCGCCGGCCAGTGCTGCGGGTGCACCACGGGGCCCTCGAACGCCTCGACGCCCGGCAGCGCGGGGGAGTAGCCCTCGTCGTACCGGTAGTAGCCGGTGCAGGCGAACAGGAACGAGCAGGTGATCGTCGTCGTGGTGCCCTGCTCGTCGGCACGCCACTCGCCCGTCGCCGCGGGATCCCGGTGCAGCACCGTCAGCTCCCAGAGCGACCGGTCGGAGTGCCAGGAGGCCGCGACCACCCGCTGCCGCAGGCGGACGCGGTCGCGCACGCCGGTCTCCTCGGCGGTCCGCAGCACGTACTGCCGGATGTCGTCGCCGTCGGCGATCGACTTCTCGCCGCCCCAGGGGCGCGCGGCGTAGCCGAGCGTGTACATGTCCGAGTCCGAGCGCACGCCGGGGTACCGGAACAGGTCCCAGGTGCCGCCGATCACGTCGCGCGACTCGAGGACCGCGATCGACCGCTCCGGCGTCCGGCGCAGCAGCGTCGCCGCCGCACCGATCCCGGACAGCCCCGCGCCCACGACCACCACGTCCAGGTGCTCCGTCATCATCGACCTCCCCGCTGCACCCACAGTATCGACAGATCGTCGAGAAAGTCGACACCGTGTCGAAAGTCGCCGCATAGGCTCAGGGGATGACCGCATCGCCCCGGGGCCGCCGCGCCTCGCGCCCCTCCGGGGACGAGCGGCAGCGCGCCATCGTGGAGGCGTTCGAGACGCTGTTGCGGACCCGTGCGATGGCGGACATCGCGATCGACGAGATCGCCGCCGGCGCCGCGATCTCCCGCAGCGCCTTCTACTTCTACTTCCCCTCCAAGCAGGCCGTGCTGCTCGAGCTGCTCGACCGGATGGTCACGGAGGTGGACGAGCGGCTCGCGACCATCGGCGTGCCCGGCGACGACCCGGCCGCCTGGTGGCGGGCGTCGATCGGCGTCTTCGTCGCCGTGTTCGGCGAGCACCGGTCGGTGACCGTCACGCTCGCGGAGGCGAGGGCGACGGTGCCCGAGCTGCGCGACGAGTGGGCCCGCCGCTCCACCCGCTGGGTGGAGCTGACCGCCTCCACGATCGTCGCCGAGCGCCGCCGGGGCCGCGCGCGGGAGATCGTCGACCCGCGGGCGACGAGCATCGCGCTGAACGCGATGAACGAGCGCGTGCTCGTCGCGTCGTTCGGCGCGGAGCTGCCGGCGCTCGCCGCCGACGACGTGCTCGACGTGCTCACCGACGTGTGGTGCACGACGATCTACGGCACGCCGCGCCCCTGATCCGGGACGCCGCCGGACCTCGCTCACGCTTCGTGCCGCACGCCGAGTCGGCGGGCGGCACGAAGCGTGAGCAGGGCTCAGGAGGCGGGGACCGGATCCTCCGACCAGACCCGCGTCAGCTCGCGCTTCAGCACCTTGCCCGAGGGGCCGAGCGGCAGCTCGTCGACGAGGTGCACGACGCGCGGGAACTTGTAAGCCGCGATCTTCGCCTTCACGAACTCCCGCAGCTCGTCCTCGGTCGTCTGCTGCCCCTCCTTGAGCACGACGGCGGCCTCGATCTCCTGCCCGTGCTTCGCGTGCGGGGTGCCGAACACGGCCGCGGCCTGCACCGCGGGGTGGCGCATGATCACGCCCTCCACCTCGGTCGGGTACACGTTGTAGCCGTTGCGCAGGATCATGTCCTTCTTGCGGTCCACGATCGTCAGGTAGTCGTCCTCGCCCATCGTCGCGAGGTCGCCGGTGCGGAACCAGCCGTCCACCACCGCCGCCGCGGTCGCCTCCGGCTTGCCGAGGTAGCCCTTGAACAGGTCGTGCCCGCGCACGACCAGCTCGCCGAGCTCGCCGCGCGGCAGCTCCACGATGCGGTCGTCGACGTCCGCATCGGCGATCAGCACGTCGACGCCCCAGATCGGCACGCCGATGGTGCCGGGGCGGATCGGCTGCCCGATCGGGTTGAAGGACACGACGGGCGAGGTCTCGGTGAGGCCGTAGCCCTCGTAGACGGTGGCGCCGAAGGTCTCGGAGAAGTCCTCGAGCACCGCCAGCGGCAGCGGGGCGCCGCCGGAGACCGCGTAGCGCAGCTTCGGCTTCGGCGCACCGGCCCGCGCGCCGGCCAGCAGGCCGACGTACATCGTCGGCACCGCGGTGAACACCGTCGCGCCGTGCTCGGCCATCGCGGTGAGGGCGCCGACCGGGTCGAACTTCGGCAGCATCACGACCGTCGCGCCCTTGCGGAACGCGGTGTTCAGCACGCAGGTCTGCCCGAACGTGTGGAACAGCGGCAGGCCGCCGAACACGACGTCGTCGTGGCCCATGTCGAACAGGTCGATCAGCGACACGTGCACCTGCTCGACCAGCGAGAAGTGCGAGCCGATGGCGCCCTTCGGGGTGCCCGTGGTGCCGCTCGTGTAGAGCAGCGTCGCCGGCTCGAGCGGGTTCATCGCCTCCTGCCGCACGATCGGCTCGGCCTCCGCCATCAGCGCCTCGAGGCGGGGGATCGGCGCCAGGTCCTTCGCGGCCTCGGGCAGCAGCACGGACACGGCGTCGACGCCCGCCTCCATCGCGGCCGGCAGCGCCTCGCCGAGGCTCGGCGCGCCGATGATCACGAGCTTCGCGCCGCTGTCGCGCAGCACGTGCGCGATCTCGTCCTTCTTGAACAGGAGGTGGATCGGCACCGCGACCGCGCCGATCGCGAGGACCGCGTAGTACACGCGCGGGAAGTCGGGCACGTTCGGCACGAGCATCGCGACTCGGTCGCCGCGCTGCACGCCGCGGGCGCGCAGCACGCCGGCGATGCGCCTGGCGTCGTCCCAGAGCTCGCGGTAGGTCGCCCGGGACTGCGGCCCGGTCTGGCCCGCCCAGATCACCGCCGTCTTGTCCGGGTAGCGGTGCGCGGCCTCCGCGAGGATCGTGGCGACCGAGATGGTGGCGTTGCCGGGGCCGTCGAGAACGTCGTCGTTCATCGTTGCTTCTCCTTCGAAGTGACGGGTCTGAGGATGCCGTGCAGTCGGGCTGCGGGCTACTGGGCGTCCGCCATGAGTTCGCGGCCGACGCGGTCGCGGATGGCGGAGGGGACGGGGATCGGGCGGCGGTCGGCGCGGCCGACGAAGACGTGGACGAAGGTGCCGGTGGCGAGCAGCTCCTGGTCCGCCTCCCGGAAGATCCCGAGGCCCCAGGAGACGCTCGTGCGGCCGACGCGGTCGGCGCGCAGCCCGACGACGAGGGTGTCGGGGAAGGCGCCGGAGGCGAAGTAGCGGCAGGAGGACGCGATCACGACCGCCGGGTCGCCGTCGTCCTCCGCCATCCCGTAGCCGGCCTGCCCGAGCAGCCAGGACGTCACCGTGGTGTCCATCGCGGCGTAGTAGATCGTGTTGTTCACGTGCCCGAAGACGTCGTTGTCGTTCCAGCGGGTCGGGAAGGACCGGGTCCAGAAGTAGTCGTCGAGCGTCGGGCGCGGCTCCTCGCGGGCGTCCGTCACGAGGCCGGCCTCGTGGCGGCGAGCACGAGCGCGAAGGCCGCCGCGGCGCGCTCGGCGTCCGGCGGCTCGCCCGCGATCAGATCGGCGTAGGCGTACGACTCGGCGACCCGCACGAGCACGGTCGCGAGGTCGTGCGGGGGCAGCGGCGTGATCATCCGGCCGGCGGCGATCTCCTCCTCGAGCAGCCGCTCGACGATCGCGACGAAGCGGCGGTGCACCGGGCTCGCGCCGCCCGTCAGGATGCGCAGCGCGCGCGACGGCTCGCGGGTGATCCACGCGCGGAAGTAGTCGGCGTCGATCAGGGCGGTGACGAAGCGCACGAGCGCGCCCTCCACGCGATCCGCGCCCCGCGCCTCCGTCGCCGCGTCCGCCGCGTCGAACGTCGGCACGGCGAGGCTCCACAGGATCTCGGCGAGCAGCGCGTCGCGGTTGCCGACCCAGCGGAACAGGGAGGTGCGGTCGACGCCGAGGTCGGCGGCGAGTGCCGACATGTCGATGCGGTCCCCGTCGATGAACCGGTGCCGCGCCGCCCGGAAGGCCCGCGCCGCGTCCTCGTGGCCGGCGAGCCGCTCGGAGAGCGCGCTCGGCACCAGCCGCACGCCGAGGCCGCCGGGGCCGGTCGTGCGGACGGGCACGTCGACGGCCGTCATGCACGGAAGAGTACCGCTGCAACACTTCGAGAAGTGATGCGTAGACTCGCTCGAGCAGTCCCGCACCGAGGGAAGAGGGAATCGATGACGATCACCGACGCGACGCAGACCGGCTCCGAGGAGCCCACGCTCGACCACCTGGCGAGCGACTTCTACGGCTACCAGGACTTCCTCACGCCGGACGAGCAGCGGCACGCCGCCGAGTTCCGGGCGGTGTTCGAGGGGCGCGTGCGGCCGATCGCCGACGAGTACTGGGCCCGGGCCGAGTTCCCGAAGCAGGTGATCCCGTGGCTGGCCGACCTGGGGGCGCTCGGGCCGTTCGTGCAGTCGGTGCGCAAGTTCGAGAACAGCGCGGTGTTCCGCGGCTGGATGGCGCTCGAGATGGGTCGCGTCGACGCCTCCGTCGCCACGTTCGTCGGCGTGCAGTCCGGCCTCGCGATGGGCTCCATCGACGTCGGCGGCTCGCCGGAGCAGAAGGCGGAGCTGCTGCCCGCGATGGCGGCCGGCACCCTGCTCGGCGCCTTCGGGCTGACGGAGCCCTACTCCGGCTCCGACTCCGCACGCGGCCTGCGCACGACCGCCCGCCGGGAGGGCGACGAGTGGGTCCTGAACGGCGCCAAGCGATGGATCGGCAACGCCACCTTCAGCGACTTCGTCGTGATCTACGCGAAGGACGAGGCGGACGGGCAGGTCAAGGGCTTCCTGGTCGACACCGACCTGCCCGGGTTCCGCGCGGACAAGATCGAGGACAAGATCGCGCTGCGCAGCGTGCAGAACGCCGACATCACGATGGTCGACGTGCGCGTGCCCGAGGCGAAGCGCCTGCCGGGCATCCGGTCCTTCCGCGACGTCGCGACCGTGCTGCGCCTGACGCGCTGCGAGGTGGCGTGGCAGTCGGTCGGCGTCGCCGTCGGCGCGTGGGAGGCGGCGCTCGGCTACGCGAAGGAGCGCACGCAGTTCGGCAAGCCGATCGCGAGCCACCAGCTGATCCAGGACCTGCTCGTGAAGGGCCTCGGGAACATCACCGCCTCCATCGGCATGTGCCTGCGCGCCTCGCAGATGCAGGACGCCGGGATCCAGAAGGACGAGCACTCGGCGCTCGCGAAGGCGTTCGCCACGGCGCGGATGCGGGAGACGGTGGGCTACGCCCGCGAGATCCTCGGCGGCAACGGCATCGTGCTCGACAAGGGCGTCGCCCGGTTCTTCGCGGACGCGGAGGCGCTGTACTCGTACGAGGGCACGCGCGAGATGAACACCTTGATCGTGGGCCGGTCCATCACGGGCATGAACGCCTTCGTCTGATCCGCTCTGCGTTCCGCAGGACTCCAGGTCCTACGGGACGGAATCTTCGAAGGAGGCAACGGTGCCGGAAGCAGTGATCGTGGCGGCGAAGCGCTCGCCGATCGGGCGGGCGAACAAGGGGTCGCTGGTCGGGTTCCGGCCCGACGACCTCGCCGCGCTGCTCGTGCGGGAGGCGCTCGACGCCGTGCCCGAGCTCGGTCCCGAACGGATCGACGACCTCATCCTCGGCTGCGGTCTGCCCGGCGGCGAGCAGGGCATGAACATGGCGCGGATCGTCGCCGTGCAGCTCGGGTACGACTTCATGCCCGGCACCACCGTGACCCGGTACTGCTCCTCGAGCCTGCAGACGACGCGCATGACGTTCCACGCGATCAAGGCGGGGGAGGGGGAGGCGTTCGTCTCCGCCGGCGTCGAGTCGGTCACCTCCTTCGCCCGCGGCAGCGCCGACTTCATCCCCGGCCGCGACCCCCACGAGATCCTCAACCCGGTGTTCGCCGACGCCGAGGCGCGGACGCAGCGCCGGGCGCAGGAGGGCGGCGCCTGGCACGACCCGCGCGAGGACGGCCTGCTGCCCGACGCGTACATCGCCATGGGGCAGACGGCCGAGAACGTCGCCGGGCTGAAGGGCGTGAGCCGGCAGCGGCAGGACGAGTACGCCGCGCTCAGCCAGAACCGGGCCGAGCGCGCGATCGCCGCCGGCGTCTTCGAGCGGGAGATCACGCCCGTCACGACGCCGGACGGTCGCATCGTGTCGACGGACGACGGCCCGCGCGCGGGTGTGACGGTCGAGACGCTCGCCGGGCTGCAGCCCGTGTTCCGGAAGGACGGCACGGTCACCGCCGGCAACGCCTGCCCGCTGAACGACGGCGCCGCGGCGCTCGTCGTCGTGTCGGACGCGCTGGCGAAGGACCTCGGGCTCACGCCGCTCGCGCGCATCGTCTCGACCGCCGTCACCGCGCTGTCGCCCGAGATCATGGGCCTCGGACCGGTCGAGGCGAGCCGGAAGGCGCTCGCGACCGCGGGCATGTCCATGGGCGACATCGACCTCGTCGAGATCAACGAGGCGTTCGCGGCCCAGGTGATCCCCTCCGCCGACGAGCTCGGTGTCGAGTGGGATCGGCTCAACGTGCACGGCGGCGCCATCGCCCTCGGCCACCCGTTCGGCATGACGGGTGCGCGCATCACCACGACCCTCCTGAACGCGCTGCGCACGAAGGACGCGACGTTCGGCCTCGAGACGATGTGCGTCGGCGGCGGCCAGGGCATGGCGATGGTGATCGAGCGCCTCAGCTGACGGCTCGCGGATCCGCAGAACATCCGCGGATCCGCAGTTCCGGGCCGACACGCCGCTGCGCACATTCGGTCGCTCGGCGCGTCGGGAAGGAACTGCGGATCCGCGAGCCTCGGCCCAGGGTCCTCGGATCCCCGGGCGCGCAGGCTGCTGCGATGCGTCTCGTGGGGGTTGAGGAGTTCGGCGGTCCGGAGCGGCTGCAGGTGTTCGAGGTGCCGGAGCCGCACGCGGAGGACGGCGAGGTCCGCATCCGCGTGCACGCGGTGGCGGTGAACCCGACGGACGTCGGCGTCCGCACCGGCATGCGCGATCCGCAGGGTGCGCCACCTCCCTACGCCCCGGGCATGGACGCGGCGGGCGTGGTCGACGAGGTCGGCGAGGGCAGCCCGTGGCGCGTCGGCCAGCAGGTGATGGCGATGGCGCTGCCGCTGTCGGAGCACGGCGGCGCCTACGTCGAGCACCTGGTCGGGCCGTGGGAGTCGATGGCGCCGATCCCGGAGGGCAGCGACCTGGAGCACGCGGCGACCCTGCCGATGAACGGGCTCACGGCGGTGCAGTGCCTCGAGCTGCTGCACCTCGCGCCCGGTTCGACGCTCGCCGTCACCGGCGCCGCGGGGACCCTCGGCGACTACGTCGTGCGGCTCGCGAAGCACGCGGGGCTGCGGGTGATCGCCGATGCGGCCGAGAAGGACCGCGCGCAGGTCGCCGCGGCCGGTGCGGACGAGGTCGTGGAGCGCGGTGACGACGTCGCCGAGCGCATCCGAGCGCTCGTGCCGGAGGGGGTCGACGCGCTCGTCGACGCCGCCGTGCAGCGCGAGCAGGTCGTGCCGGCCGTCCGCGACGGCGGCGGGTTCGTCGACGTGCGGGGCTGGGCCGGCGAGCCGCAGCGCGACATCGTGTTCCACCGGGCGATGGTGGGTCGCGAGTACCGCTCCCAGGCCAAGCTCGAGACCCTCCGACGCTTCACGGAGGACGGCCTGCTGGTGTTGCGGGTGGCGGACGTGCTGCCGGTCGCGCAGGCGCCGGAGGCGCACCGCCGACTCGAGGCCGGCGGGGTCCGCGGCCGCATCGTGCTGACGTTCTGAGGAGGAGCCGTGGCGACCAGGGGACAGGTGCTCGCGATCGCGGCGCTGAAGGGCGCGGTGAGCGGCCTCGTGGGCGTCGCCGCGATGACCGCGGCGGGGCAGCTCGAGATCGCGGTCGACCATCGCCCGCGCTCGTACGTCCCGGCGCGGACCCTGCGCGCGCTGCTCGGGCGGCCCGAGAGCGATGCGCCGCAGTCGGCGGTCTGGAACCACGCGATGCACTGGGGGACCGGCGCCGTGGTCGGCGCCCTCCGCGGCGTGTGGGCCGTGACCGGCATCCGCGGTCCGGTCGCGAACGTGCACCACACGGCCGTGCGGCTCGCGGTCGACCAGACGCTCGAGAACGGCACGGGCGTCGGTGCGCCGCCGACGACGTGGCCGAAGCAGGAGCTCGCGGTCGACCTCGCGGGCAAGAGCATCTACTCGTTCGTGACGGGCATCGTCGCCGACCGCTGGATCGCTCCGGTGCTCCTGTCCCAGCGGGGCCGCACCAGCCACTGACCTCCGTTCCGCAGGCGGAGATGCCTCACGGAACGACGCGTCAGGCGGGGACGAAGACCGTCAGGGTCTCGGCGACCAGCGCCGGCTTCCCGGCGCCCTCGATCTCGACCGTCACGGCCGTCTTGGCGCGCACGCCGGTCGGGATCCGCTCGGCCGCGGCGAGCGTCGCGTGCGCCCGGACGCGGGAGCCGGCGCGGACCGGGGTGAGGAACCGCACGCGGTCCGAGCCGGCGTTCACGACGAGCGCGCACGCCTCCACGTGCAGCACCTCGAACATCAGCGGCGCGAGCAGCGACAGCGACAGGTAGCCGTGGGCGATCGTGCCGCCGAACGGTCCGCTCGCCGCGCGTTCCGGGTCGACGTGGATCCACTGGTGGTCGTCGGTCGCAGCCGCGAAGCGGTCGATCCGCTGCTGGTCGACGGTGATCCAGTCGCTCGCGCCGAGGTCCGCGCCGACCGCCTCGAGCAGCGCGTCCGGGGAGGCGAAGACCGTGGTCATGCCTTCGGCCCGCCCGCGACGTAGAGCACCTGGCCGGACACGAACGACGCCGCGTCGGAGGTGAAGAACGCCGCCGCCTCCGCGACGTCCTCCGGCTGCCCGACGCGGGCGACCGGGATCTCCTTGGCGGCCCCCGCGAGGAAGTCCTCGTACGTGATCCTCATCCGCTCCGCCGTCTGCCGCAGCATGTCGGTCGCGATGAACCCGGGCGCGATCGCGTTCGCCGTGACGCCGTACCGGCCGAGCTCGATCGCGAGCGTCTTGGTGAAGCCCTGCAGCCCGGCCTTCACCGCGGCGTAGTTGGCCTGGCCGCGGTTGCCGAGGGCGCTCGTGGAGGACAGGGAGACGACCCGCCCCCAGCCCGCCTCGACCTGGTGCCGCTGCACGGCCCGGCTCATGAGGAAGGCGCCCCGCAGGTGCACGGCGACGACCTGGTCCCAGTCGTCGTCCGTCATCTTGAACAGCAGGTTGTCGCGCAGGATTCCGGCGTTGTTCACGAGGATCGTCGGCGCCCCGAGCTCGTCGGCGATGCGGCCGACCGCGGCCTCCACGGCCTCGGTCCTCGACACGTCCGCGCCGACGCCGATCGCCCGGCCGCCCGCCGCGCGCACCGCCTCGACCGTCTCGGCGGTGGCGGCCTCGTCGAGGTCGACGACCGCCACGTCGCGCCCCTGCTCCGCCAACCGCTTCGCGACTGCGGCGCCGATGCCGCGCGCCCCGCCAGTCACGATCGCGACCCGCTTGTCCGTCATGCGTCCTCCTCGATGGTGTCCTCGAACGTGATGAGCTGCCGCAGCGCCGTGCCCGACGCGAGCGCGTCCATGGCTTCGTTGATCCGGGCGAGCGAGACCCGGCCCGACACGAGCCGCTCCACAGGCAGCCGGCCGTCGAGCCACAGGTCCGCGTAGGCGGGCACGTCGCGCGCGGGGACGGACGAGCCGAGGTAGCTGCCGACCACCGTGCGCGCCTCGCTCGTCAGCGTCAGCGGCGGGATGCTCGAGCGGGCGTCGGCGCGCGGCAGCCCCACGGTCACGGTCGTCCCGCCCGGCGCCGTCAGCGCGAACGCGGTCTCGAAGGCGGCGGGGTGCCCGGCGGCCTCGATCACGACCGGCGCGCGGACGCCCGCCTCCCGCGCCTGCTCGGGCGTCCACGCCTCGTCCGCGCCGGAGGCCCGCGCGGAGGCGAGCTTGCTCTCGATCGCGTCGACGGCGATCACCGGGTGACCGGTCGCCTTCGCGACGAGCAGCGCCGCCGTACCGACGCCGCCGAGCCCGACCACGAGCACCGGCTCGCCGTCGCGGACGCCGGAGGCGTTCAGCACCGCGCCGCCGCCGGTCAGCACCGCGCAGCCGAGCAGTGCGGCCACCTCCGCCGGCACGGCGGCGGGCACGGGCACCACCGACCGGCGGTCGACCACCGCGTGGTCGGCGAAGGCGGAGGCGCCGAGGTGGTGGGCGACGGGCTCCCCGCGACGGCGCAGCCGGGTGCCGCCCCCGAGCAGCTCGCCCTTCGCGTTCGCGGCGCCGCCGCGCTCGCAGGGCAGCCGGCCGTTCGTCGCGCAGGCGGCGCAGTCGCCGCAGCGGGGGAGGAACGTGAGCACGACGCGGTTCCCCTCGGCGACGTCGTGCACGTCCCGGCCGACCGCCTCCACGATCCCGGCCGCCTCGTGGCCGAGCAGCATCGGAGTCGGCCGAGGCCGGTTGCCGTCGACGACCGACAGGTCGGAGTGGCAGATGCCCGCCGCCTCGATGCGCACGAGCAGCTCGGTGGGGCCGGGCTCGGCGAGGTCGAGCTCGTCGACGACGAGCGGTCTCGTCTCGGCGAACGGGCCGGGTCGTCCCGACTCCTCGAGCACCGCGCCGCTGATCCGCATCCGACCTCCTCGTCGTCGCAGCCGATGCTACGCAACACTTCCTCGGATGTTGCAGGGCCGCCCGCGGTCGTCTGCCCGAGGGCGGCCCTGCAGTCCCGTCAGAAGCGGGAGAGCTCCGGGAGCACGCGCTCCACCAGGCCCCCGACGAAGGCGGCCGGGTCCTGCGGCGGCACGCTCACCGACACCTGCGCGACGCCGAGCGCCGCGTAGGCCCGCATGCGCTCGAGGAAGGCGTCCGGGTCGTAGTCGGCGGCCAGCGCCGCGGTCATCGTGACGTCGATCTCCGCGGGGTCCCGGCCGAGGTCGGCGCAGTGCCCGTGCAGCACGTCGATCTTCCTGGCCACCTCGTCGGGGCCGAGCTCGAAGAGGTTGCACGCGTCGCCGTACTGCGCGACGAGGCGAAGCGTCTTCTTCTCGCCCCCGCCGCCGATGAGGATCGGCGGGTACGGGCTCTGCAGCGGCCTCGGCGAGCACAGCGTCTCGGCGAGCCGGTAGTGCGCGCCCTCGTACGGCCCGTCGTCGTCGCTCCACATCTGCCGGCAGATCTGCAGCGTCTCCTCGAGCCGCTCGAACCGCTCCTTGAGCGGCGGGTACGGCACGCCCAGCGCCAGGTGCTCGCGCTCGTACCAGGCGGCTCCGATGCCGAGGAAGGCGCGCCCCTCGGACAGCACGTCGAGCGTCGTCACGGTCTTCGCGAGCAGCCCGGGGTGGCGGTACGTCACGCCCGTGACGAGCAGCCCCAGCCGCAGCCGCTGCGTGATCCCGGCGACGAAGCCGAGGCCCGTGTAGCCCTCGAGCATCGGCTCCTCGGCCCGGCCCTGCGCCTCCATCTGGAACCAGTGGTCCATCAGGGTGAGGGCGCTGACGCCGCCCTCGTCGGCCGCCTGCGCCGTGTCGCGCAGGGCGGAGGCGATGCGAGGCGCACCGCCGGGGGTCGAGAAGTTCCAGTAGTGCACCGCGAGCCGCATGGCAGCAGTGTCGTCCCCTTCGGCCCGGGCCGCGAACCGGTCCCGTGACGCACGAGCACCGGCCTGCGGTCCGGTGCCGGGGACAGGTGGCGCAGCCCGCGCCCGCCGACGGCGTCGAGCGCGGACCGGCGCCGGTCGTCCCTCCGCGTAGCCTGACCCCTCGTGACCGACGACGCTCACCCGACCGTGCCCACCCCGACCACCCGCATCGAGACCGACAGCCTCGGGGCCGTCGAGATCCCCGCCGCCGCCTACTGGGGCGCGCACACGGCGAGAGCGCTCGAGAACTTCCCGATCTCGAACACGCCGATCTCGCGCCATCCCCGCCTGGTCGACGCGCTCGCGATCGTGAAGCAGGCCGCCGCGCGCGCCAACCGCGACCTCGGGGCGCTCGACTCGACCAAGGCGGGCTGGATCGAGCAGGCCTGCGTCGCGGTCCGCCGCGGCGACCACCACGACCAGTTCGTGGTCGACGTCATCCAGGGCGGCGCCGGCACCTCGACGAACATGAACGCGAACGAGGTCGTCGCGAACATCGCGCTCGAGCTGGCCGGCCGCCCGCTCGGCGACTACGCGACGCTGAACCCGATCGACGACGTCAACCGCAGCCAGAGCACCAACGACGTCTACCCGACCGCCGCCAAGATCGCGATCGCCCTCGCGCTCGAGGACCTGCTCGTGGAGCACGTCGCGCTGCGGGCCGCCTTCGCGGACAAGGGCCGCGAGTTCCACGACGTGCTGAAGGTCGGGCGCACGCAGCTGCAGGACGCGGTGCCGATGACGCTCGGCCAGGAGTTCCACGGCTTCGCCACCACGCTCGGCGAGGACGAGGACCGCATCCGCGAGGTCCTGCCGCTGCTGCGGGAGATCAACCTCGGCGCGACCGCGATCGGCACGGGCATCACCGCCGACCCGCGCTACGCCTCCACGGTCCGCGCGCACCTCACCGAGCTGCTCGGCGAGCAGTACGTCACCGCCGGGGACCTCATCGAGGCGACGAGCGACACCGGCGTCTTCATGCAGATGTCGGGCGTGCTCAAGCGGGCGGCCGTGAAGCTGTCGAAGATCTGCAACGACCTGCGCCTGCTCTCCTCCGGTCCGCAGGCGGGCCTCGGCGAGATCGTGCTGCCCCCGCGGCAGGCGGGGTCGTCGATCATGCCGGGCAAGGTCAACCCGGTGATCCCGGAGGTGGTGAACCAGATCGCGTTCGCCGTCGTCGGTCACGACGTCACCGTGACGATGGCCGCGGAGGCGGGCCAGCTGCAGCTGAACGCGTTCGAGCCGGTGATCCTGCACTCCATCCTCACGAACGTCGCGTGGCTCGCCGCGGGCTGCCGCACGCTGCGCGAGCACTGCGTCGAGGGCATCCGCGCGAACGTGGACCGCCTCGACTCGATGGTCCGCACCTCCGTCGGGGTCGTCACCGCCCTCACGCCCTACATCGGGTACGCGGCCGCGTCTGCGCTCGCCAAGGCGGCGCTGCTGACCGGGCGCGACGTCGCCGACCTGGTCGTGGAGGCCGGGTTGATGGACCGGGAGCGCGTCGAGATGCTCACGGCGCCCGAGCGGCTGACCAACTCGACGCCGATCACCGCCTCGGTGCCGGTCGTCGGCCCGGAGACGGCGACGATCGCGATCGCGAGCCCTGCGGAGGCGGACTCGATCTGACGCTCGGACCGCGCCGTCAGGACGAGACGGCGCGGTGCGCGGTACCGGAGGAGCGCAGGCCGGCGGCGTAGCCGGGCGCGCGGCCGTAGCCCGAGAACGAGCGGCGGTCCGTCGCTCGACGGACCTGCACGTGCTCCTCCACCCAGTCCTGCACCTGCGCCTCGCGGGACGCCACCACGAGCGCCGTGCCCGCGGCGCTCGCGGTCACGGCCGCCTCGCGCCCTTCCGAGAGGCGTGCGGCGGCACCGCGCCCGAACTCCTGCACGAAGGCGCAGCGGGCCAGGTGCGCGTCCCACCTCGGGATCAGCCGGTGGCGGGGCTCGGCGCGCCACCAGGTGCGCATCGCGAGCACGGCCTGCACGTGCAGCGACTCGAGCAGCGGCACCGCGAGCGCCAGGTCGGAGCGGAAGCCGGTGACCGCGAGCTCCACCCGCGGCACGGCGTCGGGTGCGTCCCACACGCGGTCGACGGTGCGGCGGTCCCGGTAGTGCGCGACCAGGCCGAGCGCCCGCGCCGCCGCGATGAGGCCGACCACGACGTCGAGCGCCACCGTGCCGCGTCCGCCCGCGACGTCGATCGACGCCTGCTCGATCGGCTCCCGCTCCGCCCGCTTCGCGCCGTCGACGTCGAGGGTGAGCCGGTCGATCGCGTGCTTCGCGAGCAGCCGCTCCGCCTCCTGACCCGCGGTGTCCCGCTCGGCCTGCGTCGCCGACGCGTCCTGCGAGACGCGCAGGAAGTGCGCGATCCGCGCCTCGACGTCCATCTTGTCGGCCACCGGTGTCCTCCTCCGTCGTCGGCACGGGCGCTGGGGAGAACACCTCACCACCACCCTCCGACAGCAGGTGCGCACCGGCCGGGATACTGGCGGCATGGCTCTGCAGGACCCGGATGACGCCCAGGCGTTCGGCCGCACCGTGCTCATGGGGGAGCAGGTGCGGCTCCGCCCGCTCGAGGAGCGGGACCTCGGCGTCCTCGAGGGGTGGTGGGCCGATCCCGAGTGGCAGGTCTTCCAGCAGCAGACGATCCGCCCGCAGCCGTCGGGCCCGAACCAGGACCTGTTCCGCCGCTGGAGCATCAACGACTCGGGCTCGGGCGTCGGGTTCAGCATCGAGTCGCTCGAGACCGAGCAGCTCGTCGGCCACGTCACGCTGTGGGGCGCGGCGCTGCCCGCGCGGTCCGCCACCCTCGGCATCCTCATCGGTCCCGATCACGTCGGACGGGGGCACGGCACCGACGCCGTCCGGGTCGTCGCGCGGTACGGGTTCCGCGTGATGGGGCTGCACCGCATCGGCCTCGCCGTCGCCGCGTTCAACAGCCGGGGCCGTCGCGCCTACGAGAAGGCGGGCTTCCGTCTCGAGGGCGTCCGCCGCGAGGCCGTCTTCCTCGACGGCGCCTTCACCGACGAGGTGCTGATGGGGCTGCTGGAGCAGGACTGGAGCGCGCTCCAGGCGTCCGAGGCCGGGCAGGTGCGCCGGTGACCGTCCGTCCGGCGGTGCCGACCGACGCGGCGGCGCTCGCCGAGGTCGCTGCCGCGACGTTCGCGCTCGCCTGCCCGCCCTCGACGACGGAGGAGGCGATCGCCGACTTCATCGCCACCTCGCTCTCACCGGCGGCGTTCACCCGGTACCTCGCGGATCCCGCGCGCACGCTGCTCGTCGCCGAGCACGAGTCCGGTGCGCCGCTCGACGGCTACACGATGCTCGTGACGGGTGATCCCGCTGATCCCGACGTGGCCGCGGTGGTGCGGATCCGGCCGACGGTCGAGCTGTCGAAGATCTACGTCCGCGAGGGCTCGCACGGGCGCGGCACCGCCTCCGAGCTGCTGAGCCGCAGCCTCGACGCCGCCCGCGACCGCGGGGCGGTCGGGATCTGGCTGGGCACCAATCAGGAGAACGTGCGCGCCCAGCGCTTCTACGTCAAGCACGGCTTCACGCGCGTCGGCACCAAGCGCTTCAAGCTCGGCGACCAGTACGAGGACGACTTCGTCTTCGAGCGCGCCCTCTGACTCCCGGAGACGTCAGCGGGCGGGACTCAGGCGGAGGACCCGGGCGGCCTCTCCGGCGCCGGTGAGGTCGACGGTGAGCGCGCCCGCCTCGGCGTCCCACGTCGTCGGCCAGGCGGGCAGGCCGGTCGGGAAGACCGTCTCCACCTCGACGCCGCTGCCGGCCAGCGCCGGGAACGAGAGCACGGCCGACGTCGCGTCCGCGTCGCGGTTCCAGACGAACGCCAGCGTCGACTCCGCCGTCGCGGTGGCGAGCGCGACCTGCGCGTCCTCCCACGCGGGCAGGCCGAGCGGCCAGGCCGGCAGCGCGTGCGCGTGGTGCTGGATCACCGCCGGGTACACGGCTGCCGCCTCCCGCACGACGGCGAGCTGCCGCTCGTCGAGCCGGTCGAGGTTGCCCGACAGGTACAGGCGGCCGGACAGCCCGGTGACGAGCGTGAAGGCGATGCGCTCGTCGGACCACTCCGACTGCGGGTACGCCCAGTTGCCGGCCATCTCGGGCGCCATCGCCATCGGCGCACCGGTCGCGATCGTCGGGTAGCGGCGGGCGTCCTGCTGGTCGGTGGTCGACTGCAGGTCGAACCGCGCGAGCGTGGCGGCGTCCATCCGCTGGGCCCCTGACGAGCACGCCTCCAGCACGACGCCCGGGTGGCGCGCTCGCAACGCCTCCACCCAGGCGAGCAGCGCGCGCGTGTGCCCGAGCAGCCCCTCGCCCGGCCCGGAGGCGTCGCTGTCGGGCCCCGAGCCGGGCGTGACGTTGTAGTCCCACTTGAAGTAGCGGGCGCCGTACTCACCGATCAGCCGGTCGAACACCGCGTCCAGGTGCGCCCGTGCGTCCGGGCTGCGGAGGTCGAGGAAGTACCGGTCGTGCTCCACGATGCGCACGCTGCCCCGCCGCATGAACGCGGCCTCGGGCAGCTGCTGCGCGACGGGGGAGCGCACGCCGACCACCTCCGGCTCGACCCACAGCCCGGGCGTCATGCCGCGGTCGCGGATCACCTGCAGCAGCCCGGGCAGCCCGAGCTCGCCGAACCGCACGGTCGACGGCTCCCACGCGCCGACGCTCGGCCACCAGTCGCCGTCGTCGTCGTACCAGCCGGCGTCGATGCAGAAGATCTCGGCACCGGCGGAGGCGGCGGCGTCGATCAGGGGCAGCAGCTTCTCCGTCGTCGGATCGCCCATCAGCGCGTTCATGTAGTCGTTGAAGATCAGCGGCCGCGCGCTGTCCGCGTGCGCGTCGAGGTGCGAGCGGCGGCGGTGCTCCGTCAGCTCGCCGATCGCGCCCTGCAGCCCGGTGTCGGCGAGGGCGACGGAGGCGGGCACCGTGGTGAAGGAGTCGCCGGGCTCGAGCCGCGTGGTCCAGGCGTGGTCGAGGTCGGTGGGGCCGAGCAGCGCGAGCGCGAGCGCCTCCGCCGGGTCGAACAGCTGGTCGAGCTCCCACCGCCACGGCCCGTTGTGCTCGACCTGCCACGCGAGCGCGCGGCCCGTGTCGCGGTTCTCGACGACCGCGACCGGCACCCACTCGCCGGACGGCCACGTGGAGTGCCCGGCGAGCGCGATGCTCCCGCGGGCGAAGTGCCCGTGCAGCTCGGTGTCGATCTCGGCGAAGCCCGCCGCGCCGCTCAGGGCCGTGGACGACCAGCGGTTCTCGGCGCACCACTCGCTGCGCGCGGTCCAGAGGTCCAGCTCCGCCGTCGCGCCGAGGTGCCCGGTGAGGCCGATGAACGTGCCCGACGTCACCTGCTGCAGCACGACGGGCGCGGCGCCGTCGTTCGTGACCGTGGTCGTCACCCGGTAGGCGGCGAGGTCGTCGAACCGCGCGATCGTCGTCGCGGCGACGAGCCCGGTCCGCTCGTCGCGCTGCACGATCTCGATGCTGCGGCCGCGGTCGAGCGACGCCTCCCGGTGCTCGACGTGGCGGAGGCGGTCGCCGACGGTCGTGCGGATGGCCCGCATGCTGTTCAGCCCGCGGCCCTCGCCGAGCACCAGCGCCTCCACGAGCGCCGGCCGCGCCCGCTGCTCCGGCCGCCGCGGCTCAGCCGCGTCGACGCCCTGCGCGACCGACGCCATCACCGGCCCGTCGTCGGTGGCGGTGAAGCGGAGGGGGAAGGCGTCGTCGCCCCAGGTCAGATCGAGCACGCGCACGATTCTGCCGGGAGCGCTCCACCGCTGACGGGGGCCTCCGCTGCTGATGCGCCGCTGCGCACCGGCGGAGGAGCAGCGGAGGGCCCCGCTACCGATGCGGAGGCGGCGCGGGCCAGGATGGGCGGGTGTCCGATCCCGCGTGGTTCACCTCCGCCGTCGTCTACCAGGTCTACCCCCGCAGCTTCGCGGACTCGAACGGCGACGGGATCGGCGACCTCGGCGGGATCCTCGAGCACGTCGACCACCTCGCGACGCTCGGCGTCGACGTCGTCTGGCTGTCGCCGATCTACCGGTCGCCGCAGGCCGACAACGGCTACGACATCAGCGACTACCGCGACATCGACCCGCTGTTCGGCTCGCTCGAGCAGCTCGACGAGCTGATCGCCGCGCTGCACGCGCGCGGCATGAAGCTCGTCATGGACCTCGTCGTGAACCACACCTCCGACGAGCACCCCTGGTTCGTGGAGTCCGCCTCCGGGAAGGACGGCCCGAAGCGTGACTGGTACGTCTGGCGCGACCCGCGCGACGGGCAGGAGCCGAACAACTGGGGCTCCTTCTTCTCCGGTTCCGCGTGGCAGTGGGACGAGGCGAGCGGCCAGTACTACCTGCACCTGTTCGACCGGAAGCAGCCGGACCTGAACTGGGAGAACGAGGACGTCCGCGAGGCCGTCTACGAGATGATGCGCTGGTGGCTCGACCGCGGGGTCGACGGCTTCCGGATGGACGTCATCAACTTCATCTCGAAGGAGCAGTCCTTCGCCGACGCCCCGCCCGTGCCCGGCGAGCGGCACGTGAACGCGTTCGAGCTGTTCGCGAACGGCCCCCGCATCCACGAGTACCTGGCTGAGATGCACGAGCGGGTATTCGCCGGGCGGGAGGGGCAGTTCCTGACGGTGGGCGAGATGCCGGGCGTCACGACCGAGGAGGCCATCCGCTACACGGACCCCGCTCGCGGCGAGGTCGACATGGTCTTCCAGTTCGAGCACGTCTCGCTCGACCAGGGCGCGTCGAAGTGGGACTGGATCGGCCTGGACCGGCTGGCGCTGAAGCAGTCGCTGCACCGGTGGCAGACCGCGCTCGCCGAGCAGGGCTGGAACAGCCTCTACTGGGACAACCACGACCAGCCCCGCGCGGTCTCCCGCTTCGGGGACGACGACCCGGCCCACTGGGACCAGTCCGCGAAGGCGCTCGCCACGATCCTCCACGGCATGCGCGGCACGCCGTACGTCTACCAGGGCGAGGAGCTCGGGATGACCAACTACCCGTTCCGCACCGCGGACGAGCACAAGGACGTGGAGGCGGTCAACCACTGGAAGCGGGTCATCGACGAAGGTCTCGACCAGCAGGCGGCGCTGACCGGCATGGCGAAGGTCGGCCGCGACAACGCCCGCACGCCCGTGCAGTGGGACGCGTCGCCCAGCGCCGGCTTCACGACCGGCGAGCCCTGGCTGCCGGTGAACCCGAACCGGTCGTGGCTCAACGCCGCCGCGCAGGTCGGGAAGGCCGGCTCGGTGTTCGAGCACTACCGCGCGCTGATCGCCCTGCGTCACGAGCACCCGGTCTTCGCGACAGGCGACTTCACCGGCGTGCTCGACGACGATCCGGACGTCTGGGCCTACGTGCGCGTCCTCGGACGACAGCGGCTGCTCGTCCTCGCGAACTGCAGCCGCCGGTCGCGGGAGCTCGAGCTCGGCGACGGGTGGGCCGGCGCGCGCCTGCTGCTCGGCTCCGTGCCGGAGCGACCGGCGGCGCTGCCGCCGGGGTCCATCACGCTCGACGCGTGGGAGTCGCGCATCTACCTCCTCGACTGAGCCGTCACCGCAGCGTGGCGGGCAGCGCCGGGTTGCGCGTGATCGCGCGGGCGGCGATGCCGATGACCGCGCTGTAGGTGGGGTACGCGAACTGCACGTTCGCGAGCGTCGACACGTCGATGCCCGCCGCCATCGCGGTGGTCACCGCCTGGATCACCTCCACCGCGTTCTCACCGACGGCGTGCGCGCCGAGCAGCAGGCCGCGGCGGCGGTCGGCGATCAGCTTGAGGAAGCCTCGCTCCCGCTCGTCGATCACCGCTCGGTCGAGGTCCGCGTACGGCACCGTCGCGACGACGCATTGCGGGTCGCGGTCGCGCGCCTCCGCCTCGGTCAGACCGACGCCCGCGTAGTCGGGGTCGGTGAAGCCGCCGGACGGCAGGAGGTGGTGGGGCGTCCGCCGGTTCGCGGCGAGCACCGCGTTCTCCGCCGCCGCCTCGCCCTCGAACTGCGCGGCCTGCACGAGCATGTCGCGCCCGTTCGCGTCGCCGACGGCGAAGACGTGCGGCACGGCGCTGCGGAAGTACTGGTCGACGGGGATCGCCGAGCGCACCGTCTCGATGCCCGCGTGCTCGAGGCCCAGGTCGCCGACGTCGGCGGGCCAGCCCGTGGCCATGACCACGGCGTCGAAGACGGCGGAGCGGGCGGACCCGCCCTCGCGCCACGACAGCGTGATCGCGCCGTCGTCCGCCGGGTCCAGCCGGTCGACCCCGTCGATGCCTGTCCGCACGTCGACCCCGTCCTCGACGAAGGCCGCGGCGACCGCGGCGGACACGTCGGCGTCGGAGGTGGTGAGGATGCGGGGCGCCACGTCGAGCAGCACGACGTCCGAGCCGAAGGCGTCGAACACTGTCACGAGCTGCGCGCCGGTGTTGCCGCCGCCGATCACGGCCACCCGGCGCGGCAGCCGGGGCAGGGCGAGCACGTGCTCCGGCACGGTGGCGAGCTCCGCGCCCGGCACGGGGAGGCGCCGCGAGTGCCCGCCGACGGCGACGACGATCGCGTCCGCCGTGATCCGGCGGCCGGAGTCGGTGACGAGCGTGCGGTCGTCCGCGAACCGCGCCCGCCCCTCCTGCACCAGCTCGATGCCGGCGTCGGCGAACCGCACGGTCTCGCGCTTGACCGACCGCACCGCGTCGACGCGGTCCTGCACCCGCCGCACGACCGACGGCCAGTCGACGCTCGGGTCGCCGACGGCGATGCCCGCCTCCGCGGCGTTCCGCGTCTCCCGCACGAGCCGCGCGGTCTTCGCGAGCACCCTCGTGGGCACGCAGCCGGTGTTCACGCACGTCCCGCCGACGCGGCCCGACTCGAGCACGACGGTCCGCGCGCCCAGCTCCGCGGCGCGCAGCGCGGCCGCGGTGCCGGCGGGGCCCGCACCGATCACGGCGAGGTCGTAGTGGTCCGAGTCGGTCATGGTGGCCTCCCGCACGGCGGGTACCTCCCGACCGCGTCCCCGGAGACGCTAGGGGCGCCCCTGGTGGCCGGGCGGCACGTCCGGGCGGATCCGGAGGTCGGGTGGGCGCCGGCTCACCCGAGGGCGATCGCGGCGCGGACCGCGGCGGCGAACGCCTCCGGCCGCTCCCACGCGGCGAAGTGGCCGCCGGACGGCTGCTCGTCCCAGACGCGCACGTCGAAGGTGCGCTCCGCGAGCTCGCGCGGCGCGTGCAGCAGGTCGCGAGGGAACAGGGTCACGGCGAGCGGCGCCGCCACCCGCTCCTGCACCGGCGGCAGCCGCTCGGCGTACGGGGCGAAGGAGGTGCCGATGGCGCCCGTGACCCAGTAGAGCGTGATCCAGGTGAGCAGGTCGTCGCGCGGGAACGCGGCCTCGACGTCGCCGTCGCAGTCGCTCCACGACCGCAGCTTCTCGACGATCCAGGCGGCGAGGCCCGCGGGGGAGTCGCCGAGGCCGACCGCGAGCGTCGCGGGCTTCGTGGACTGCTCGTGCATGTAGGCGCCCTCCGCCTCGGTCCAGCGGCGCACCTCCTCCGCGAACGCCCGCTCACCTTCGGAGCGCTGCGCATCGGGGACGAGCGCGAGTGCGCGGGACGGCACGTCGGTCAGGTGCAGCGCCGAGACGTGCTCGGGGACCAGGCGGGCGAGCGCCTCCGCGACGCCCGTGCCGATGTCGCCGCCGGACACCACGTAGCGCTCGTGCCCGAGCTCGGCCATCGCGGCCGCGATCGGCTCGGCCATCAGCGCGCCCGCCGTGCCGGGGGAGTCGGAGAACGGGTAGCCGGGCAGCGCGGGGACCACGACGTGCACGTCCTGCAGCAGCGGCAGGACCCGCTGGAAGCGGAGCACCGAGTCCGGCCAGCCGTGCAGCAGCACGAGCACCGGTGCGTCCTCGGCGGCTGCCCGCTGGTGGACCAACCGCAGGCCGCCCGCGCGCGTCCACGGCAGCGCCCGGATCCGGTCCTCCGCCGCGCGCCAGTCGTACTCCTCCGCCCAGTACCGCAGCAGGTCGTCGAGGTACGCCGCGTCGACGCCGCGCGCCCACCCGCTGCCGACCGCCGGCACGCGTCTGCGGTCCCGGAGCCGTCGGCGCAGTTCGTCGAGCACCTCGTCGGGGACGCGGTCGGGGGCATCGCTCATGCGGCGCAGTCTGCTCCGCCCCTGGGACAGCCCTCGAGCGAGGGCTCAGGAGGAGGCGGTGCGGGCGCGGAACGCCCGGACGTTCATCCGGTTGCCGCAGTTGCCGACGTCGCAGAAGCGCTTGGAGCGGTTGCGGCTGAGGTCGACCAGGATCGCGTCGCAGTCGTCGGCCGCGCACTGCTTCATCCGCGGATGCTCGCCCTGGCGCAGCACGTCCACCCACGCCATCGCGACCTCCACCATGACGCGGTCGGCGAGCGGCGCATCCGGCCTGTTGGCGTGGATGTGCAGCCCGAGCCCGTCGTGGTCGACCAGGCGGGGGAGCGCTCCGCCCTCAGCGAGCATCGCGTTCACGAGGTCGGCGGCCTCGGCGTCCGTCTCCGCCGACCAGAGCGCGCGGAGGCGGTGCCGCAGCGCGCGCAGGGACTCGAGCTCCTCCTCCGTGCCGAGCCGGTCGCCGGTGAAGCCCTCGTCCTCGAACCAGGCGTTCAGCTGCTCCGGGGTCGTCAGCTCGTCCTCGCCGCTGTGCGAGGCGCCGGGCAGCGTGTTCACGAGCGTGGTGGCGGCCGCGAGGCTCAGCTCGACGTCATGAGTGAACAGCAATTGACTCCTGACTGCAGAACGGTAGGCTGACGCCCGATGTCATGAGTGTACGCACTTTGACTCATGACCGGGAGGAGTCGTCATGCATCGCACGACCGCGGCGAGCGGCCTCGCCTTCGCCGTGCTGGCGGCGTTCGCGTTCGGTGTCGGCGGGCCCTTCGTGCGGCCGCTGCTCGAGGCGGGCTGGAGCTCCTCCGCCGCCGTGCTCTGCCGGTGCGCGGGCACGTTCCTGGTCCTGGTCGTCCCGGCGCTGCTGCTGCTGCGGGGGCGCTGGTCCGTGCTCCGGCGCAACGCGGGCACGATCCTCGCCTACGGCGCCTTCGCCGTCGTCGGCACGCAGCTGCTCTACTACTCCGCGATCACGCGCATCCCGGTCGGGGTCGCGCTGCTGATCGAGTACCTGGCGCCGGTGCTGCTCGTGCTCTGGGCCTGGCTGCGGACCCGGCGGCGCCCCGGCGGGCGGGTGCTCGCCGGCTCGGTGCTCGCGATCCTCGGGCTCCTGCTCGTCGTCGACCTCGGCGGCGCGGGCGGCGTCGACCCCGTCGGCCCGCTGCTGGCCCTCGCCGCCGCCGTCGGCGTGGCCGTCTACTACGTGATCAACGCCCGCATCGACCCGCAGCTGCACCCGATCGTGCTGCTCGCGGCCTCGATGCTCGTCGGCTGCGCGCTGCTGGCCCTGCTCGCCGTGGTCGGCCTCGCGCCCCTGACGTTCGCGTTCACGGACGTGCGCCTCGCGGGTGCTCCCGCGCCCTGGTGGCTGTCCGCGGGCGTCATGGTGCTCGTCTCCACCTCCGCCGCCTACCTGCTCGGCATCGCCGGCGGCGTGCGGCTCGGCAGCCGCGTCGCCTCCTTCGTCGGGCTGCTCGAGGTGCTGTTCGCCGTGCTCGCCGCCTGGCTGCTGCTCGGCGACCTGCCCGCGCCGATCCAGTTCGCGGGCGGCGCGCTGATCCTGGCCGGCGTCGTGCTCGTCAAGCTGCAGCGCGAGGTCCCGGGAGCGGTCGCAGCGGAGCCGCACGCGGTTCGCAGGCGCTCCCGGGCAGCGCTCGGGCTGCGTGCAGCCCGCGTGCGGGAGACGTCCCGGAGTGACTCGTAGCGTTCCCGGCGTGAGCGACCAGTACAGCCTCCAGGACCCGACGACCCAGTACCCGAAGCCCGACGACAGCTGGAAGGCGTACCAGGAGGGGCCGGGCACCGAGCAGGAGCAGCACCCGAAGCCCGACGCCGGTGAGAGCACGTACCGCGGCACCGGCCGGCTGGAGGGCCGCAAGGCCGTCGTGACCGGTGCGGACAGCGGCATCGGTCGAGCCGCCGCGCTCGCCTTCGCCCGCGAGGGCGCCGACGTCGTGCTCTCCTACCTCCCCTCCGAGGAGGAGGACGCGAAGGAGGTCGTGCGGCTCATCGAGGAGGCCGGCCGCAAGGCGGTGGCGTTCCCCGGCGACCTGAAGGAGGAGGCCTACTGCGAGCAGCTGGTGCAGAAGGCGGTCGACGAGCTCGGCGGGCTCGACATCCTGGCGAACGTCGCCGGCAAGCAGCAGACGCAGGAGTCCATCGAGGACATCACCACCGAGCAGTTCGACGAGACGATGAAGACGAACGTCTACTCGCTGTTCTGGACGTGCAAGGCCGCCGTCAAGGTGATGGAGCCGGGCAGCACGATCATCAACACCTCGTCGATCCAGGCCTACGAGCCCAGCCCGACCCTCGTGGACTACGCGAGCACGAAGGCGCAGATCAACGCCTTCAGCAAGGGCCTCGCCGGCCAGGTGGCGCCGAAGGGCATCCGCGTGAACGTCGTCGCGCCGGGCCCCATCTGGACGCCCCTGCAGCAGGCGGGCGGGCAGCCGACGGAGGCGCTCTCCGAGTTCGGCCTGCAGACCCCGATGGGACGCCCGGGCCAGCCGGCGGAGCTCGGGCCCGCCTACGTCTTCCTGGCCAGCGCCGAGTCGAGCTACATCTCGGGCGAGACCCTCAACGTGAACGGCGGCATGCCCACCCCGTAGGGCGCCACCGCTGCACCGCTGCGGGGGCCGGGCGCGAGCCGGGCCCCCGCAGCCGTGCGCGGGCTCAGAGGCGGTCGACGGCCTCGAGGATCGTCGGCACCTCCGTGCGCGTCGTGTAGTCGACGTGCACGTCCGCGAACCGCACGACGCGGTCCGCGTCGATCACGAGGACCGTCGGGAACGGGATGTCGCCCGTCGCGTCGGCGTTGCTGTCGGCCACGTCGAAGCCGAGTGCGGTGTGCGCCTGGCGCGCCTCGCCGCTGGGCTCGGTGAGGATGCCGAGCCGGCGGACGAGCGCGTTGCTCGGGTCGGACAGCACCGTGAACTCCAGGCCCCCGTTCTGCACGGCCTGCTCCGACCCCTCCGGGGTCTGCGGGCTGATCGCGACCAGCTCGACGCCGCGGTCGCGCAGCGCCGGCAGCAGGTCGCGCTGGTAGGTCTGCAGCGCGATGTTGCAGTACGGGCACCAGGCGCCCCGGTAGAAGACGAGCACCGCCGGCCTGCCGCCGAGCGCGTCCGTCAGCGCGACGGCCGAGCCGTCGGCGCGCACGAGGTCGGCCTCGGGCACCGCGTCGCCCTCGGCGACCGCGCCCTGCGGCACGCCCGCCGCAGTGAGGTCGGCCTGCTCGCGGGCGAAGACGTCGGAGAGGTCGGGCCCGATCTGCGCGGTGAACCCGTCGTTGAAGGTGCCGACCTGGTCGGCGATCGTCGGAGTGCTCATGCGCGGAGGCTACGGACGGGCGACTGCGCGACGGGCCCGCGGGAGTAACACGGAGTCACGGAGCGGCAGCCGGGTCCGCCGCGCACACTGGGAAGTCAACCCCCTCCGCCGATCCGTCCATTCCCAAGAGCCGCTGCCTACCGTCGATCAGCAGCGGCCGACCGATCGGTCAGCCTGGACGGCGAAGGGGTGCCATGTTCTTCCACAAGCAGGAGCTGCAGTACAAGACGAAGCCCAGCAAGCCGGACGCGATCTACGCCCGCCGGATGCAGGAGATCCTCGGCGGCCAGTACGGCGAGATCAGCGTCGCGATGCAGTACGCGTTCCAGGGCTGGAACATGCACATCCCCGGCAAGTACCGGGACCTCGTCTTCGGCATCGCCGCCGAGGAGTTCGGGCACGTCGAGATGCTCGCCGTGATGATCGCCCAGCTGCTCGAGAAGGCGCCGGTCGAGCAGTCGGAGGCCGCCGCGAAGTCCGACCCGGTGCTCGCCGCGGTGATCGGCGGCATGGACGTGCAGCACGCGATCGTCGCGGGCGCCGGCGCGCGCCCCGTGGACAGCAACGGCAACCCGTGGCAGGGCTCCTACATCACCGCGAGCGGCAACCTGCTCGCCGACTTCACCGCGAACGCGAACGCCGAGATGCAGGGCCGGCTGCAGGCCGCCCGCATCTACCAGGCGACCGACGACCACGGCGTGCGCGACCTGCTCTCGTTCCTCCTGGCCCGCGACACGATGCACCAGAACCAGTGGACCGCCGCTGCGGCCGAGCTGCAGGCCGAGGGCCACGAGCTGCTGCCGGTGCCGAGCAACTTCCCGATCAGCAAGGAGGTGCAGGACGTGGAGTACAAGTACATCAACTTCTCCGACGGCGCCGCCGCGAAGGAGGGCACCTGGGCCAGCGGCCCCACGCCCGACGGCCGCGGCGAGTTCTCCTACGTCGAGGCGCCCTACCCCGCCCCCGCGCCCTACGCGCCGCCGACGCAGGTGGATCCGCGCTTCTACGGCACGTCCGCGACGCCGAACCTGGTCGAGAAGGCCACCGGTGTCATCAAGGACGCGGTCACGAACAAGTAGGTTCCCGTGCGACCCCGCGCCCGGCTCCTCCCCTCACGGGAGGGGCCGGGCGCTCCGCTGCGAGAAGAAGGCCCCGCACCATGCCCTTCCCCCTGCTGCTCCTGCTCTTCGTCGCGGCCGCGCGCGTCACCTGGATCGCCGGCGTGCAGCTGAGCAGGCAGACCGACGTGCTCGCCGCGCGGCTGCACCTGGGGGAGGCGCTCGGCGGCCTGATCCTGCTCGCCATCGCGACGAACCTGCCCGAGATCGCGATCACGGTCAGCGCGGCGATCTCCGGGGACCTGTCGATCGCGCTCGGCAACATCCTCGGCGGCATCGCCCTGCAGACCGTCGTGCTGGTGGTGCTCGACGCGGTCGGCGTGCGCGGCGGGAAGCCGCTGACGTACCGCGCGGCGTCGCTGCCGCTGATCGTCGAGGCCGGGCTGGTCATCACGGTCCTCGCCGTCGCGATCGCGGGCACCCAGCTGCCCGCGAGCGCGATCCTGTGGCGCATCCCGCCCGCGGGCCTGCTGATCGCGGTGGTCTGGATCGTCGGGCTGCTGCTCGTGAACCGGGCGCAGCGCTCGCTGCCGTGGCACGGCGACGGCACCGCGCCCGACGCGCAGCCCGAGCCGCGCGGCCACAGCCGGCAGAAGACGGAGGCGAAGCAGCACGGCACCAGCACGGCCAAGGCGGCCGTGATCTTCGCCGTGGCCGCGGTCGCGACCCTCGTCGCCGGCGTCGTGCTCGAGCGGAGCGGCGACGCCGCGGCGACGCAGATCGGGCTCTCCGGCGTGCTCTTCGGCTCCACCGTGCTCGCGCTCGCCACGTCGCTGCCCGAGATCTCCACGGGGCTCACGGCGGTCCGCAACGGCGACTACAAGCTCGCCGTGAGCGACATCTTCGGCGGCAACGCGTTCCTGCCCGTGCTCTTCCTCGTGGCGGCGCTGATCTCCGGCAAGGCGGTGCTGCCGCAGGCGCACGGCACCGACATCTACCTGACGGCGCTCGCGATCGTGCTGACGCTCGTCTACCTGCTCGGCATCCTCTTCCGCCCGCAGCGGCGGATCGCGAAGATGGGCGTCGACTCGTTCGTGGTGCTCGTGCTCTACGCGGCGGGCATCGTCGGGCTGTTCGCGATCGCGGGCACCTGACGCCTTCAGCGGCCTCCGGTCGAGTGATCCCCACGGGACGCCCGGCCCTCGACCGGCCGTTCCTGTGCACGAGATCCGTCCGGAGGCCGGCGGCTCTCGCCCCGCCCGCCGGCCCCGGTCGAAGCCGTGCGCGTCAGCCCAGCGACGCGATCGCGTCCGAGATCGTGTCGTCGCCCTCGGTGACCTCGAACTGCGAGCCGATGGTCGAATCGTCCTCGAGCACGGCGACGATCACGGCGGCGACGTCCGAGCGCGAGATCTCGCCCCGCGGCAGCCGCGGCGCCGTCCGCACCGCGCCGGTCGCGGGCCCGTCGGTCAGCGCGCCCGGCCGCACGATCGTCCAGTCGAGACCGCTGGCGCGCAGCGCCTCGTCCGCATCGCGCTTCGCGTCGACGTACGCGCGCCAGGCGGGCGCCGCGTCGTCCGCGACCGGCTCGTCGACGCCCATCGCGGACACCTGCACGAAGCGGGCGATGCCGGTCAGCTTCGCGGCCTGAATCGACTTCAGCGAGCCCTCGAGGTCGACGGTGCGCTTGCGCTCGACGTTCCCGTCCCCGCCCCCTCCGGCGCTGAACACGACGGCGTCGGCGCTGCCGAAGACCTCGGCGAAGTCCTCCGCGTCGCTGCCCTCGATGTCGAGCAGGTACGGCTCGGCGCCCGCGTCCTCCACGTCGGCGCCGTGCGCCTCGTTGCGGATGGTGCTGCGGACGGTGTGGCCCTGGCCGGTCAGCGCCTCCGCGAGGCGGAGTGCGACCTTTCCGTGGCCACCGACGATCACGACTGTGCTCATGGACCGGCACGGTACTCAGCGGGAATGCGCGGAACCCGAACCCGGTTCAATGCCACCATGGCGACCAAGACTCTGACCATCGAGAACCACAACGACACCGTGGCCGACGGCACGGTGCTCATCGACTTCTGGGCCGACTGGTGCGGCCCGTGTCACCAGTTCGCCCCGGTCTTCGAGCAGTCGAGCGAGCAGCACCCGGACATCACCTACGCGAAGGTCGACACCGAGGACCAGCAGCAGCTCGCCGGGATGTACGGCATCACGTCGATCCCGACCCTCGTCGTCTACCGCGACGGCATCCCCGTGTTCGGCCAGCCGGGCGCGCTGCCCGGCCAGGCGCTCGAGTCGCTGATCGAGCAGGTCCAGCAGCTCGACATGGACGACGTCCGCAAGCAGTGGGCGGAGCAGCAGAAGCAGCAGGAGGGCGCGCAGGCCTGAGCCGCGCTCCCGTTCCGACGAAGGCCCCGCCGAGACCGGCGGGGCCTTCGTCGTCCTCAGCCGGGGTTCGACTCGCGCTCAGATTCGAGGCGCAAGCTGGGGTCCTATGAGTGACACGACAACCATCAGTGACACGTTCACCATCGGCGGCGACCTCACGGTCCACCGCCTCGGCTTCGGCAGCATGCAGCTGACGGGTCCCGGGGTCTGGGGTCCGCCGAAGGACCACGACGAGGCGATCCGGGTGCTGAAGCGCTCGGTCGAGCTCGGCGTCGACTTCATCGACACCGCCGACTCCTACGGCCCCTACGTGGCCGAGGAGCTGATCGCGGAGGCGCTGCACCCGTACAAGGACGGCGTCGTCATCGCGACGAAGGCCGGCCTCACGCGCACCGGCCCGAACGTCTGGCCGCCCGTCGGACGCCCCGAGTACCTGCGCCAGGAGGCCATCCAGAGCCTCCGCCGCCTGAAGCTCGACGCCATCGACCTGTTCCAGCTGCACCGCATCGACGAGAAGGTGCCGCTGGAGGACCAGGTCGGCGAGCTGAAGAAGCTGCAGGACGAGGGCAAGATCCGGCACATCGGCCTGTCCGAGGTGTCGGTCGAGCAGCTGCAGGAGGCGCAGAAGGTCGCGACGATCGTCTCCGTCCAGAACCTCTACAACCTCGCCAAGCGCGACGCCGAGCCCCTGCTCGAGCACTCCGAGCAGCACGGCATCGCGTTCATCCCGTGGTTCCCGCTCGCGACCGGCGGCCTGGCGAAGGAGGGCGGCAAGCTCGACCAGCTCGCCAAGAAGCACTACGCGACGCCCTCGCAGCTGGCGCTGGCCTGGCTGCTGCACCGCTCGCCGGTGATGCTGCCGATCCCCGGCACGTCGTCCGTCGCGCACCTCGAGGACAACATGAAGGCCCGCGAGATCGAGCTGAGCCCGGACGAGGTCCAGGAGCTCGAGCAGGCCGTCTGACCGCCGCTCGACCCTCGCGAAGGGCCGCCTCCCCTCACCGGGAGGCGGCCCTTCCGCATCAGCGCGCCGAGGCGACGCGCTCGCGGCGGATCCCGTAGACGAAGACTCGCGGCAGCCACCTCGCGACCGGCCCCCGCAGAGCGGCGAGCACCGGGCGGGACGGCATCAGCCGCACGCCGGGTGCCGCGGCACCGGCGGCGAGGACGTACCGCTGGGCGACCACCTGGATCCGCTGCGTCAGGGCCGTCGCCGGCAGCCGCCGCCGCTCCACGCGCCGCAGCAGCCGGGCCGGCAGCACCGCATCGGCGCCGCTGCCGCGCTGCGCCTTCCGCAGCGCCGGGCCGAGCACGTTCGCCGCGGTCACCGCGTCGGCGACGGCGAGCTCGACGCCCACCCCGCCGATCGGCGACATCGTGTGCGCGGCGTCGCCGATCGCCAGCAGGCCCGGCGCGGACCAGCTGCGCAGCCGCTCGACCGTCACCGTCAGCAGCTTGACCGCCTCCCAGTCGTCGATCGCGTGCACACGGTCCGCCATCCACGGCGCCGTCGCACGCAGGCGCTCGCGGAACGCGGGCAGGCCCGCGGCGCGGATGCGGGCGTCGTGCCCCTCCGGCACCAGCAGCGCGACCTGCCACGAGTCGCCGCGGTTCACCGAGACCAGCCCGCCGCTGCGCCCGATCGTCCCGAGCAGGCCCGCCGGCTCGTGCGCGTGCCGATCCATCCGGAACCAGAGCACGTCGACCGGCGCCGACAGCGTCCGCACCGCCGAGCCGAGCGCCGCCCGCAGCACCGAGCGGCGCCCGTCGGCGGCCACGGTGAGGGCGGCCCGCACCTCGTGCTCGACGCCCTCCCTCCGGTAGCGCACGCCGCGCACGCCCTGCTCGTCGCGGAGCACGCCCGTCACCTCCGCGCCGAGCAGGAGGGTGAAGCCGGGGTGCATCCGCCCGGCCCGCGCGAGCAGGTCGAGGAAGTCCCACTGCGGCACGAGCGCGATGTCGCGGAAGCGGGCCCGGCGCGGGGCGACGGAGGGGAGGTCCTGCCGCACGAGCAGCCCGTCCGTCGTCGCGAACTCGACCGACGTCATCCGCCCGCGCACGATCGCGTCGAACTCCGCCATCAGCCCGAGCTCGTCGAGCACCTGCTGCGTCATCGGGTGCACGGTGTCGCCGCGGAAGTCGCGCAGGAAGTCGTCGTGCTTCTCCAGCACCGTCACCTCGACGCCCTGGCGGGCCAGCAGCAGTCCGAGGACCACACCGGCCGGCCCTCCGCCCGAGATCACGACGGTGGTCCGGGCCGGCGTCATGCACGCAACCTGACAGGGCCAGCCTCCGTGTCGTCCGGGTCCGCAGGGAACGGGGGTGCGGGCGCGCGTCAGCCCGCGATGCGCTCTGACCGGATGCCGTAGACGAAGACGCGGGGGAGGAGGCGGGCGACCGGCCCCCGCATGACCGCGAGCGCGACCTTCGGCGGCATCAGCGAGGCGCCCTCCGGCGTCCGCGTGATCGCGTTCACCCGGTTCTGCCCGAGCACCTGGATGCGCTGCGTCACCATCGTCGTGAGCTGGCGGCGCTGCTGCACGCGGTCGAGGATCGCGGGGTTCAGCAGCTTCTCGAACCGCCGCGGGTCCTGCTGCGCGCGCAGCAGGTCGGGGCCGAGCAGGTTCGCGGCCGCGACGGCGTCGCCGATCGCGAGGTTCACACCCACACCGCCGAGCGGCGACATGGTGTGCGCCGCGTCGCCGATCGCGACGATCCCGGGCGCGGACCACTGCCGCAGCCGCTCGACCCACACCGAGAGCAGCTTCACGTCGTCCCAGGTGCGCACCTGTTCGAGCCGGTCGCCCATCCAGGCCGCCACCCCGCGCACGCGGTCGCGGAAGGCGGGTAGCCCCGCCGTCCGGATCTCCTCGTCGGTGCCCTTCGGCACGAGGAAGGCGACCTGCCAGTAGTCGCTGCGGTTGATGGCGACGGCTGCGCCGCCCCGGCCGATGACCCCGCGCAGCTCCGTCGGCTCGTCCGCCTCGCGGTCGATGCGGAACCACAGCACGTCGATGGGGGAGCCGAGCACGACGAGCCCGGTGCCGATGTCCTCCCGCAGCACGGAGTGCCGCCCGTCGGCCGCCACCGTCACCACGGCGCGCAGCACGTGCTCCCGGCCGTCCTTGCGATAGCGCAGCCCTCGCACGCCCCGCGCCTCCCGCACCACCCCGAGCGTCTGCGCCTCCATCACCAGGGTGAAGGAGGGGAACTCGGCGGCCTTCCGCACGAGCAGGTCGAGCAGGTCCCATTGCGGCGCGAGCGCGATGTCGGTGAAGCGCGCACCGCGCGGTGCGACGGACGCGAGGTCCTGATGGACCAGCACCCCGTCCGTGGTGGCGAAGTCGACCGCCTCCATCCTTCCGCGCACGAGGGCGTCGAACTCGTCGATCAGCCCGAGCTCGTCGAGGATGTCGAGCGTCATCGGGTGCACCGTGTCGCCCCGGAAGTCGCGGAGGAAGTCCGCGTGCTTCTCGAGCACCGTGACCTCGACGCCCTGCCGCGCGAGCAGCAGCCCGAGCATCACCCCGGCGGGCCCGCCTCCGGAGATCGCGACCGTCGTGCGCTGCTCCGTCATGACCCCATCGTCCGCTCGCGACCCTGAACCCGCCACCTGCGACGTGTTCCGCTCGGAGCGCCGCCGATGGATCGATGAGGCCCTCCCGGCCCCGCTACACTGTCCGAGGCTCGCAGGGACTCCACTCCCTGCGGGTCGCCACGGGCTGTGGCGCAGCTTGGTAGCGCACTTGACTGGGGGTCAAGGGGTCGCAGGTTCAAATCCTGTCAGCCCGACCAGCGAAGGGCCTGACCAGGGTGACGTTCGTCACTCTGGTCAGGCCCTTTCTCGGTCACTGCCCCTCGTGCGTGTGCGATGTGCGTGCTGCAGTCGACGTCGTAGACGGATGTGTCCTGGTGAGGTCCATGAGGCGGCCGCGGCGGCCGGCCACGGAGCCCGGTCGGATGCACATCGACCGACGCGCCACGAGCGCCGAAGCAGCCGACCCGACCGGGATCATCGTGATCACAGCGCGCACGACGATCGGTGACCTGCCACTGGCACCTCATCGCCCCGCGTCGAACGCGGCAACGATCACGAGCACACCGACGAGCGACATGAGCGCACCGCCGCGCAGATGATCAGCGCGAGCCCGTCCGCGGCCATGCCTCGGACATCAGCTGGTTCTTCGGCGGCCGGCCGCGCCGCATGAGCAGGTCGGACGGCGTCTCGCGGGCAGGACGGTGAGACGGCATCCGTCACCCCGCCCCAGAGGTTCTCGCCCGCCCGTCTGGGTCCGGACGACGTCCTGCCCGGCTGCCCTCAGCGTCGGGAGTGGGTACTCGCTGCAAGTGGCGGCCCCCGCGATACTGCGTCGAGAGCACCGCGCAGGAGAGGACCGAAGCCGCATGGGCTACTCGCACCACCCGTTCGAGGAGATCGACGTCCGCGAGCCGCGCGGGTTCGGGGACGTTGCTCTGTGCTGGACCCTGCTCGCGCTGGGCGGCGTGCTCCTACCGCTCCTGCTGCTGTTCGTCGCGCTGGTGTCGGCTGCTCCGCTCTTCGGAGTCGCCGCGAGTCCTGGCGAGGATGCGCAGGCCGCCCGATGCCTGTGGGCGTCGCGCGGCGTCGCGGGCGCGACTACGGCTCTGCTGCTGGGCTTCGTGTTCGTCCGCGGCCGACAGGGGAGGTCGATCGCGTCCGGGTGGGTCACTGTCCTGCTCGCCGGGCTTCTGACCTTCCTGCTGCTCGCCATTCGAACGACAGGTTGACCGCAGCGACACCATCTGCGCGAGCAGGGGTGTGAGACCGTTCCGAGGACGTCGACGAGCGTCGGTCTCGTCGGTGCGACAGCGCTCGCGATGCGAGAGCGCCTGCCGCTCGGTTCCGCGACGAGCGGCAGGCCTCTCAGCTCGTTCTCCTCGCTTTCCGCTGCGCACACGTGCGGGGTGCGGCAGGGATGGGTCGAGAGGGGCCGGTGCTCTCAATCCGTCCTGGCGGTGACCTTCTTCACGACGCCGATGCAGTGGCTGGCGCGGGCGTCGCGCACTCGGGTGTCGGACGCCTTGAGGTTGGACCAGCGGACGTCGGTGCTGCCGGTACCGGTCTGTCGGTAGGCGATCTTCCCGTCGTCGCTGACTCGAACGGTCGACCAGAGGATGTCGTAGCGGCCGTTGGCGCGCTTCTTCGCCGTCGCGCGTTCGAGGATCGGGCCGCCGTTCTGGTCGTTGCAGGCGATGCCGGTTCCGGAGGTCGACTTCGCGCCGAGTGCGAACGTGTACGCGCCGCCGGTCTTGTGCTGGGGCTGCACGAACCGGCAGTTCCGGAAGGCGTAGGGCTCGGCGGTCTCCTTGTCGTCGATGACGCTGACGACGCCAGAGCCCAGGAGGTATGCGGTGAAGCCACTGTGGGCTTGGAGCCCCCGCAGTGTGTCCGTGATCGTGTAGACCCCGCCGGCGGCGGTGCGGATGCCGTAGACGTAGCGCCCGTTGCCCGCCCCGTAGAACTGCGTGTCGGCCCGGCCGTCCTGGTCGACGTCGGAGATCGGCCCCGTCACGGCGCCGACCGGCATCTTGGCCGTGTTGGTGCAGCCCGGTCCGCTTGCCACCGGGGCGGTGGAGTCGGCGTGCGCCGCCACTCCGCCGGTCATCAGCAGCGCGACCGTCAGAGCCGAAGTCAACAACGTCCTACGAGTGCTCATCACAGCTGTCCCTCCGGACGGGGCCCGATGTCCCGTCACGAACAGGTATGTCCAGCACCGCGCGAAGTGTCACAACCCTCGGAGCGGTCACTCGACGCGTCCGCGCCGGACCGAGAGGTCCGCCCCAGAACGATCCGCGAGCGTCTCACGGCCAGGTTTGTGCGACGGCGCCGTTGCTTGTTGCTCCGCGGCTGATCCGCAGCAAGACTCGCGAGCGTGTTCGTTGGATGGCACCTCCTGGTAACGGCGCTGCTGACGGTCGTGCCGGTTGTGGTCCTCGCGCTGATCGTCGTCATTGCAGTGAGGGTGCGCCGCGCATCGCGGGCAAGGAGCGAGGAGCGGATCGCGCAACGGACGGCAAAGCTTCTTGGCCCGCAGGGGCGGCGCGAGGACTAGCGGCTGGGCCGCAGGTCTCGTGAGCAGGCAGTTGAGACGTCGGCGACATCAGCCGAGGGGGACCCTGCGCACTGAGAGGCCGCCGTCGACGGGGAGGATGTGGCCGGTGATCCAGGCTGCGTCAGCAGAGCAGAGGAACGTGATCGCGCCGGCGACGTCCTTCGGTTCACCGACGCGGCCGAGGGGGTAGAGAGACGAGAGGTGGTCGGGTCCGCCCTGGTCGTTCCAGACGCGGGTCCTGATCGTCGCGGGGGCGACGGCGTTGACGCGGATGTCTCGGGGCCGAGCTCCGAAGCGAGATTGCCGACGACGGAGGCAAGCCCGGCTTTCGCGGCGGAGTAGGGCTCGCTTCCGAGCGGGATGGAGGCGCTGATCGAGCTGACGACGACGATCGCCGGCCCCCGCGTGCTGCGGCGGAGCCAGGGGAGTGCCTGCCGTGCGACTCGGACTGGTCCGAGGAGGTTGAGGTCGAGCATTGCTCGCCAGGTGTCGTCTGTGGTGTGCTCGAAGTCGCCGTGCGCAGTGTCCCCGCCGGCGACGTGAACGAGACCGTCGATCGTGTCCGTGATCGCCGCGAACTCAGCAACGGCGGTGGTCACCGACCTCGGGTCCAGGACGTCGAGCTCGAGGCCAACGTGACCCGAGCCGGCGAGCTCGGAGGCGGCGGCTGATGCCTCGTCGCGGTCGAGATCCGCTACCCCGACTCGCGCACCCTCGGCCGCCAGGCGCTCGGCGGTCGCTCGGCCGATACCGCTCGCTGCGCCGACGACGAGGAAGGAGGCGCCAGCGAACCGCCGACCCTCACGAGCAACTGCCACCCCGGACTCCTGACTCGTCCTCGCCACCATGGCGCAACCAGCGGTTGTTCGCTAGGCAAGGACAGCTTCGCGTCCCACGAGCAGGCTTTTGAGAGGCACGTCACTACGATCAGCGCGTGAGGACAGGCTCGGCTGCGCCAGACAGGCGCTTCTTCGCGCTGGCTTCGGCGATGTCGTTTCTCGGGGTCGTGCTCCTACTGACGCGTCAGGGGCATGAGGAGCTGTTCGTCGTCGTTGCGACTGCGCTCTTCGTGGGGGCCGCCTTCGCCATGCTGCGTGGAGCGCGCTACTGGCCGTTCCGCCAGCGCTGAGCTGACTGTCGCCAGTCAGAAACCGTCTCGTCAGCGGGCTTCTTGGATAGCGCTCGTGCCAAGGGTGAGGGCCGTCCTATGCGTAAGGGTTGGGCCGCTGACATGATCAAGCCTCGTGCGCAATGTGATCGTTGACGGTCTGCTCGTTGTTCTCGCGCTTGCGCTTGCGGTCGCCCTGATCGTCGTGGAGCGGCGGGCTGCTGGCAGGCAGGGTCGCCGGCCGCGCACAGCCGTGCTCGGGGGAGCCGTCGTCGCGGGTGTGCTCGTTGTCGTAATCGGCGCGGCCATCGTCGGAGTCATCGCGGTCCAGGGCGCGTGACTAGTGCGCGAGGGGTGTAGACGCCCCGATCTGAGCGCAGTCACGGGTCGACGTCGGGCCGCTCTCGACCCCGAGGCGCGCCGATGGTCTCACCGGCAGGGGAGTGGTACGTCTCGGGCGTGGGGGCGGTTGGCACAGTGCGGTTGTTGCAGGTTGCGCCCGCTCGGTTAGTGACGTGCGACCGGCGTCGGGTTTCTTCGACGCCGTCGCCGTGTCGCTCGATCCTGCAGGCGGAGGGTCCATCACGGTCGCTGGTGACTTTGATGAGGTGGGTGTCGTTCGTAGAGCACGGCGACAGCTGATCCGTATGCGGTGTGAACTGAACACCTCGCGTTCCGCGAGAGCTAGCGTCACGGCGTGACGTTGAATCATGTGAGACGAGGGCGCGGCAGTCCGCTGCTGCTCGTCCACGGTCTGGGTGCCGGGTGGCGATCTTGGTCCCCGGTACTCGACGGACTGGCCGAGAGCCGTGAGGTGATCGCTGTCGACCTGCCGGGTTTCGGCGAGTCGCCACCGTTGACCGGCGAGGTCTCGATCGCCACCCTGACCGACTCCGTTGCAGACTTCATCCGCGAACAGGGCCTCGACGGAATCTCGACCGTCGGCCAGTCGATGGGCGGTCGAATCGTGCTCGAACTCGCCCGGCGGAGTGTCGGCGGTGACACCGTGGCGTTGGACCCGGGCGGCTTCTGGAGCGACCGCGAGGTCGCCGTCTTCAGTGCCACGCTGCGGCCGTCGATCGCTGCGGTTCGAGTATTGCGACCCGTGTTGCCAGCGCTGCTCGGCAACCCTGTCGGTAGGACCGTTCTGCTGGCGCAGTTGTCGGCACGGCCGTGGGCGCTCTCGCGCGAGACCGTGCTGCCGGACGTGCGCGGGCTGGCCGACTCGCCGGCGACTGGTGCTGCCATGGACGCCCTGACGAAGGGGCCCAAGCAGCAGGGTGCCCCGGCTGGCTCGGTGCCCGGCCGGGTCACGATCGGTTGGGGTCGCCGTGATCTGGTGACCGTGCCGAGACAGGCCGCGCGTGCCATCGAGCTCTTCCCCGACGCGGTGCTGCACTGGTTCGAGCGATGCGGGCATTTCCCACAATGGGACGCACCGCACGAAGCGACCAGCCTGATTCTCGACAGCACCGCTTGAGCGCGGCCGGCCGGCTGGCCGTTGCGAGCATGAGCGCCGATCCGGCCCGCCCTTAACTATCGAGGCGAGGAAGGCGTCTCACGAGCAGGACGTCGAGACGTCTCGCGTGATGAGTTCTGAGATGTCTTCACTCCGGTCGAGGGTTCAGTCTCCGGGGCGGCGGGTGTGGGGGATGCCGGCGACGGCGGTGCCGTGCTCGTCGGTGACGACGAGTCCGATCGAGGAGTCGGCGGATTCGGTGAGGCGTCGCAACCAGTCGACATCGATGGCGGGTGGACGGGAGCCGAGGAACTTGAAGTAGGCCGGGAAGGTCGGGCTCATCCACAGCGAGCTCCGGCCGCTACCGGCCTTGGGCGCGTCCATCCAGGACATCGTGAGTGGTTCGCCGCGGCGGAAGCGGAGCATGATCACGACTTGGAGGTGGGCCAGGACGCGGTCGTCGAACTCGACGGTGAGTGCGTCATAGGTCATCCAGCCCATCAGATCGCGCCGCTCGTGGAGCTCCAGAAAGGGATAGTGCGGAACCTACTCGGGTGTCGTGGCGCCGTGTTGTGCCCGGGCCATCGCTGCGGCGATCTCGACCGAGTCCGGCAGTCGTCGGCGGCTCCGGTTCCGCAGGTCCTCCACCGTGTTCTCGGACTGCAGATCGATGGTCTCGTCATCGCTGTCCATGGCGAGGATCTGACTGGCGGGTCCGACGATCATCCGCACCTGCCGTCGGGTGCCTTCGGTGTCGAGAGCTGGCAGCAGGACGACGTCGGAGGAGTCGAGGACGGCGAGCACGCTGGCGTACTCCATGAGCGCGTCCGCGATCTGGTCGTCGGTGGAGAACCACGAGTTCGCGTACCAGATCCTCTGCACCCGCGCACCCTGCCACCACACCCTGCAAGCCACACCCTGCAAGCCATGCCCGCAGGCACTGCCCGCCTGAGGGCCGCGGCGTCTCGTGGGCAGGGTTCTGAGACACGGGATGCGGGGCGCCGGCCCGGGCCGGTCTCAGTACCTGTCTCAGAACCTCGGTCTCGGAAGCTTGCAACAGCCACAGCAGTGGGACAGCGCGCTGCGGCTCGGCGCTGACCGGTTTGACGTCGCTCTCGAGCTGGCCGAGGCGGCGGGAGGGGTGGCGCGGGACCTGCCGAGGTCGCGCGCCGTGAGTGGCCGGTTCGCTGGCGTCGATGGGCTCGCGGGCCGATCAACGGAGTCGTTCCGACTGACTGGTCAGGCCCTTTCCCGTCATCCGGAGAACGCGCACCCATCAGCGATCCGAGTCGTGCAGCTCGCCGAGGCGGTCGGAGTCGGCGGCGGGTGAGGGGCCGCTGCGAGGAGCGCGGTCCGCCGCGGACAGCCGGCCGGGTCCGCCCGCCGGACCGGGTTCAGGGCTGGTCGAAGAGCGCCCGGCGGGTGGCGAGCCGCATCTCCATCTCGTGCATGACGAGGTCGGCGAGGTCGCGGAGCGCGTGGAGCTGGCCGGCGGTGAAGGTGCGGGGTTCGCGGTCGAACACGCAGACGGCGCCGAGGTTGTGGCCGTCACGGGTGACCAGGGGCGCTCCCGCGTAGGAGCGGACCTGCGGCCCGGAGGTGACGAGCGGGTTGTCCCTGGTGCGGTCGTCCAGCCGAGCGTCGGGGATGGTCCACGGAGTGGAGCCGCCAGGGTTCGTGCTGGAGCAGAACGCGACGTCGCGGTCGACCTGCTGCTCGTCCCAACCGAGCGCGGACTTGAACCAGACCCGGTGCTCGTCGATCAGGGTGACCAGGGCGATCGGGGAGTCGAGGACCTGGCTCGCGATCCGCGTGATCGCGTCGAAGGTGTCGTCGGGATCGGTGTCGAGGATGTTGTACTGGGCCAACGCCGCCAGTCGGGCCCGCTCGGTCGCGTCCGCCGTGGCGGGCAGGTAGCCGCGCTGCCGGACCAGGTCGTCGATGAGCAGGTTCTGGAAGACCGCGGCGACCTCGACCAGCGGCGGTCTGTCCGCAGGGTCGCGCGACGTCATCGCGGTCAGGACGCTGACGATCCGGTCGGGGACCCCGGCGGGCATCCGGGGTTGCCGGTCCAGTCGCGCGAACGCCGACTCCTCGATGCCCCCCGGGTACTCGGTGCGCCCCGTGAGGGCCTCGAGCAGCACGAGTCCGAGGGCGTAGATGTCGGATGCCGGTGTCGGGTCGTCGCCCTCCACCTGCTCCGGGCTGAGGTACGCCGCCGAGCCCGTGACGAGGTCGCCGTCGCCCACGTGACCGATGAGGGACGAGATGCCGAAGTCGGTGAGCTTCGCGCGGGCGCGCACGTCCGCCTCGCGAGAGGCGAGCAGCACGTTCGCAGGCTTGATGTCGCGGTGCAGGAAGCCGGACTCGTGGAGGTACTGCAGACCCTCGGCCAGGTCGCGACCGAGCCAGCAGACCTGGAACCACTCCAGCGGTCCGGTGCCCAGCCGCTGACGGAGGTCGGCGCCAGGGATGTACTCCATCACCAGGTAGATCTGCGGGCGGTCGGGATCGGAGGCGTCGACGCCGGCGTCGAACAGGGTGGTCAGCGCGTGGTGGTTCAGGGACGCGACCAGCTGCGCCTCGGCCTCCTGCTCGCGCAGCGACTGCGTCTCCGCTGCGCGCGCCCGGAAGACCTTCACGGCCACCTGGCGGGACAGCAGGCGGTCGTCGGCGAGGTACACCGTCGCCTTGCCGCCGCGGCCGAGCACGCTCCGTGCGACGTACCGCTCGCTGAGCGCGGGCACGATGCCCGCCACCACGCCGGGCTCGCCGCCGGCCTCGGCCCGCTCGCCGCGCGGCGGGTGGAGGGTCTCGCTCAACGACGCCTCCTCATTACGCGAGCCGGACATTGCTGAAAAAGTACCGTGAATCGAGAGGCGTGTGCGGCGCCTGGCGCGAACTGTCCATGTCCGCGCGCGGATCGCGCGGCGACGCCCGGCATCCGGCGACTGCAGGGGGAGTGCGGCAACTCCCGGAGGTCGGCAGGGGCCGGTGCGGGCGACGGGGACGATGAGGGGGTGACCGTCCTCCTCCTCACCGGGATGTCCGGCGCGGGCAAGTCGACCGCGCTCGCCGCTCTCGCCCGGCTGGGGTTCGAGACGATCGACACCGACGAGGCGGGCTGGATCGAGTCCGTGGACGGCGAGCCGCTCTGGCGCCGGGACCGGATCGACGAGGCGCTCGGCGCGTCCCGGAGCGGGCCGCTCGTCCTGGTCGGGACCGTGGCGAATCAAGGGGAGTGGGCCGACCGGTTCGCCGCCGTGGTGCTGCTCACGGCGCCGGTCGAGGTCCTGATGCGGCGTCTCCGTGATCGCCCTGCAGGTCAGTACGGCAGCACCGCTGCCGACCGGGCGCAGGTCGCTCGAGACGCCGCCGACGTCGAGCCGCTCCTCCGGGCGATGGCCACCCATGTGGTCGACACCTCGGTCGACCTGGAGGAGGTCGTCGCAGAACTCGCCTCGATCCTCCGCACGACCCGGTGAAGCAGCCGTCTCGCAGTGATCCGGACGCTCGAGCCGGTCCGACCGAGGGGAGTGCCCTGCCGTGGGCAGCACGACAGGGCGTTGCGCATGCGTGAGGAACGGCTGGAGCGGTCAGCCGTCTCCTCATCGTCGATCAGGCGGACGGACCCGTACCCCAGCACTGACGCGGTGAAGCCGCTGCGGGCATGCGGGTGGTCTCAGAGGGATCGACCGGGTTCCGAAGCGCGTGCCGCTCGAGGTGCTCCGGCTCCGCCCTCCGCCCCATGCCTCATCCGCCGCACGGAGGTCCTCGCCGGCTGCAGTCCGATCAGCGCCGAGATCGGGCGTGGTCGGGCTGGAACCCGTTCTGGACGCCCCACAGCACGGCTTCGACTCGATTCGCCGCGCCGATCTTCCGATACGCCGAGCGGATGTGGGTCTTGATCGTGTTCTGCGTCAGGTGCGTCTGCGCGGCGATCTCAGCGTTGGACTTCCCCTGGGTGATGAGTGCGAGCACCTCCGACTCGCGGTCCGAGATGCCGTCCGCACGCCCGGGCCAGTCCAGCGCCGCGTTGCTGCGGACGCGCCCGTCGGCGGGGCTCGTGACGACCTCGCCGGCCGCGACCCGCTCGATCGCCTCGACGAGCTCCATCGCCGGCATGCTCTTCGCGAAGTAGCCCCGCGCACCCTGCTGCAGCGCCGCGTCGATGAACGCCTGCTCGACGTTCCACGAGTAGATCGCGACGACCGCGTTCATCGGATTGGCGAGCATCTCGGCGACGACGTCGTGCTCGGGCTCGTGCTGCGCGAACGTGTCGTAGAGGGCGACGTCGACCGGCTGGTCGATGCGGTGCTGCTCGAGCACCTCGACCACCTCCACGCGGTGCTGGTAGCGCTCGAGCATTCGCCGGAACCCGCCGAGGACGATCTCGTAGTCGTTGCGCAGCGCCACCCGGACCGGTCGCGCCTGATCGCCTGCTGACACTCGTCACCCCTCACCCCTGGGGGTGAATCGGAACACCCCTACTTGTGGTCGAGTCATTCTGCAGCCTCGCTGCGACCGCTCGACGGACCTGCAGTGCTTGCTCAGGCGCCGCGCGAGACATCCCACCGGCCGATCAGCGACCGGGACGAGAAGAAGGAGTACGTCGTGCACCAGGTAGTGCAGGGGCCGTTCTGGGCGGCCCAGCTGGATCAGGGGCAGCGGGTGATCATCTACTACTTCCTCGTCATCGCGGGACTGGCGATGCTCGCGCAGTTCGTGCGGACCTGGGTCGGCCGGAACGAGGTCGGGACGAAGTACCGCCCGGCCATGTTCGCGAGCCTCGGCGTCACGGGCGCCGCGTTCCTGTCCTACGTCGTGCTGACGGCGAAGTTCGACCTCGGGTACGCCCAGACGAGCGGCAGCCCGGACGGCGCCGGTGCGGTGTGGAGCCCGACCAAGGACGCGATCTGGTCCTGGGCGCCCCGCTACATGGACTGGTCGATCACCGTTCCGCTGCTGATGGTGCAGCTGGTCGTCGTCTCCAGCCTGATCGGTGCCGCAGCGACCCGCTTCCGCACGATCGGCATCGCCGGCGCCTGGCTCATGATCTTCACCGGCTTCATCGGCGGCGTGGCCATCGACGACGGTTCCAGCATCCCGGCGCTGGCGATCTGGGGCGTCATCAGCGGGATCTTCATGGTGATCCTGTACGTCGTGATCATCACGATGGTCCTGAAGGCGCGACGGGACCTGTCGGCGCCGGTGTCGCGCACCTTCCTGACGGCGTCCGTGCTGCTGATGGTCATCTGGTTCGCGTACCCGATCGTCTTCGGCCTGCAGGGCCTCGGCGTCAGCGGCGGCCTCACCGTCACCGCGCAGGTCATCCTGTCCGCGGCGGACATCATCGCGAAGGTCGGCTTCGGCGCGCTGATCCACAAGATCGCCTTGCAGCGCACCGCCGAGGACGTCGTCGCCGGCGAGGACGTGCACCCGGAGTCCATCTACATCTCCGGCAGCAAGGAGTCCGACGCCGTCCTGCCTCCGACCGACGCCGCCGCCAGGCAGATCCCGACGGGCGGCCGCACCGCGCGCGGCGCCTCCGCATGACCCCGCGGGCCGGCCGGCCGGTCGCCGTCCGACCGGCCCGCCCTCCGCGTGCAGGCGCGGCGAGCAGCGGCGCCGAGCGGCTGACCGTCGACGAGCTGCTCGACCGCCTCGACGAGGACGGGTTCCCGCGCACGGGCACGATCGTGGTCGGCGGCGGCTGCGCCGGGCTCGCGCTCGGCGTCGCGCTGGCGGAGGCTCAGGAGGCGGTCGCCGTCGTCGAGGCGCGGACCGGCGACCGCGACGGGCGGACCTGGTGCTACTGGGACACGGGCCAGGCGCTGCTGCCCGAAGCCGTGACGCGCTCCTGGGGCCGCTGGGAGGTCCGCACGCCGCACGGCCGAGCCGTGGCCGGCGACGCCGCGCACCCGTACCGGATGGTGCGGGCGCACGACTACCGGGCCGCCGCCCGTGCGCGCTTCGCGGGTCGCCCCGGCGCGCACCTGATCGACGGCGTGCGGGTGTCGGACGGCGCCCCGGCGACGCCCGTGTCCCGCCCGCCGCATCCCCGGCTGGTCGACGCGCGCGGAGGCGTGCCGCAGCACGCGGTCGCACCCGGCCGGGTGCTGCTGCACCAGCGGTTCGTCGGGCAGTGGATCCGCACCGACCGGGCCGTGTTCGACGACACCACCGTCACCCTGATGGACTTCCCCGGGTCGACTGCCACCGGCGTGCGCTTCTTCTACGTGCTGCCGGTCGCCCCCGACCTGGCACTGGTCGAGTGCACCGTCTTCTCCGCCGCCGCGCACGGGACCGAGCCCTTCCGGCAGCACATCGCGGCCTACGTGCGGCAGCGCTGGGGGCTCGACGACGACGGCTGGACGGTCGAGGGCGAGGAGGCGGGCAGCATCCCGATGACCGACGCCCGGCCGCTCGGGCGTGCTCGAGGCGGCGTGCCGGTGGGGCTGCGGGCCGGCATCGCCCGTCCGAGCACCGGGTACGCCTTCACCCGCATCCAGATCGCCGCCCGGCATGCCACCGAGCACGGGGTCGACGAACGAGGGGTGCGCGACGGCGTGCGGACACGGATGCTCGATGCGATCTTCCTGCGATTCCTCCGCGATCAGCCGGAGCGGGCTCCGGAGGTGTTCCTCCGCATGTTCGCCCGCCTGCCGGGGCCGCTGACGGTCCGATTCCTCACGGAGCGTGCGAGCCCGCTCGACGAGCTCCGGCTGATCGGCGCGCTGCCGAAGCGGCCGTTCCTCCGCGCCGCGACGACCACCGCGGTCGAGCGCCTCCGCGCCCTGGGGGCCTGACGGTGCCGCGGTCCGACGAGATCAGGTCCTGTCGCGCGCGCGGCGCCGCTCGCCCCACGGCTGCACGACGCCCGTCGCGAAGCACGAGCCGGCGCCGATGATCGCTCCGGTGATCCAGGGCTGCGGATCGAGGAACCGCCCTCCACCGAGCAGCACGTGCAGGGCCGCACCCGCCGCACCGGCGACGACGCCGCCTGCGAGGAGCACGGCGATCACCAGGACGATCGGGGGCCGGCGGGCCTTCGTGTACCTGACGGGTCGCAGGCGTCCCGACTCCGCGTCCGCGAGCAGCCGCTGCACTTCCTCCGGCGTCATCGTCCAAGCCTGCGTGCCCAGGCAGACAGTCGTCGGGGCGTGCGGTGAGCGTCCGCTCCGATTCCTGCGCGATCGGGCCCGGTGCTGCGCTGCAGGTCGGTGCGGAGGGCGACGCTCCACCTCGACGCCCGCAGATCGTCGGCACCGTCGGACTCGGCCATGATCGGCGGGTGCGTCGTCCACTGCGTCCGGTCGTCGCCGGCGTCGACCGCGGCACGCCCGAGGCGGTGGTCCGGGCGCCCGGCGTCCGTCTGCTCCCGGCCGCGCGACGGGACGCGGCGTGATGCTCGCAGCTCGACACGAGCCGCCGGTCGTCATCGTCGTGCACCTGCACACGCCGCTGTCCGTGTTCGTGGAGTCGTCGCTGCTCGTCGTGGGCATCGCGCTCGCCGTCCTCTGCGCGAGCCGCTCCCGGCGCACCTCCGACCGGTCCTGGATCGTGCTCGCCGTCGCGGCCGTGGCGCTCGCGCTCGTGTCCGCAGCCGGCCTCGTCCTGTACATGGTCGGGTCAGTGGGCTGAGCCGGTCGCCGTGCGGCTCACCCGCGGGCGAGGAGGTCGCGCAGGAACGCCCGCTGCTCCGGGTGCGCGAGGGGAAGCGAGGCCAGCTCGTCCGCGGTCACCCATCGCAGTCGGTCGTGCTCCTCCGGCGCCAGGTTCGTCGGCTCGCCGCGCCAGTAGGTCACCGGCCAGACGTCCATCACCATGCCGTCGTCGGAGCCCGGTCGGCGCTCCAGACGGAGCACCGGCGGTCCGGCCACGAGCGCGTCCACGCCGAGCTCCTCCCGGAGCTCGCGGACCAGCGCCGCCGACGGCTGCTCGCCCGCCTCCACGTGACCGCCGGGCAGGGCCCAGCGGTCGGGGGAGTGCTGCCGCGCCGGCGTGCGATGACCGAGGAGCACTCGGTCCCCGCGGACGAGTGCGCCGGTCACGATGCGGTGCGCCACGAGTCGCAGTCTGCGCGGCGGAGCGGACAGTGCCGTGGCCGGGCGTCAGTGCCGCGCGAAGGGGTCCGCGTACTCGCCGGGCGCGGAGTGCCCGATGGCGTGCAGCACCGGCGGCGCGATGCGGATCGCGAGCTCGCGGTGCCACGACGCGTCCGGCGCGTGCGCCGGGTCGACCGGGTGATAGGAACCGCCGTCGGCCGTGAAGACGTCGCGCGCGGCCAGCGCCTGCTCGTCGAGCACCTGGTTGTAGCGCGCGACGCGCGGACGACGCAGCACGGTCCGCCAGTCGAGCCCGAGCGGCACGGGCAGGTGGCAGAGGATCAGCGGGATGTCGGACTCGGCGCGGAACGCCTGCAGGAACGCGCGGACCGAGGTCCGGCTGTGCTCCGCGTTCGAGTGCTGCAGCTCCTCCCCGAACCTCGGCGCCCACACCGCCGCGTGGAAGGTCGCGGTGCCGGCTCCGCCCAGGGAGCCGACCGCCTCGCCGGTCGGCAGGCCGAGTCGCACCCGGCTCTCGACGACGACGCCGCGGCCCGTGCGCCTCGCCAGCAGCGCGGCCAGCGGACCGTCGACGGCGTCCTTGCGCGCGGTGACGCCGTACCCGACGAACGGGCCCGAGCCGAAGAGGAGCACGCGAACGGGGTCCATTCCGACGACGACGCTGCGCAGGACCTCCGGGCCGTCGTCCTTGACCGGGGGCCGGTCGAGCCCCGCTCGGGCGCGCTCGGAGAGCTTGATCGCTCGACGACGAGTGATCAGGGACGCGCGCAACGGATCCACCTGCTCACGGTTCCTCGGATCGTGGACGTCCGTCAGCCCCAGAGTGCGGGCCCCGGAGGGCGCGTGAAGGCTCGGTTCGGGATTCCGTGCACGCCGACCGCGTCCGACCGCTACCGTCGTGCACCATGTCCCCACTGATCACCGCGATCTCGATCGTCGTCGCCGGCGTCGTCGTCGCGCTCGCGGGCTTCGTGGTGAGCGCCCGCCTGACGCAGCGCGGTCTCGTCGAGAGCGGCCCGTCGACGCGCGCGGACGTCGCGGTCGCGGTCGTCGTCTTCGGACTCGTCGGCTCGATCTTCGGCGGTGGCTACCTCGCGTTCCTGCTGCTGACGACCTTCTGAGCGCCGCCCCTCAGCGCCGCCGCGCGTCGAGGAACCGGCCGAGCCGTGCGATGCCCTCCGCCAGCTCGGCGCGCGAGGCGGCGTACGACAGCCGGACGTGGGTGTCCGCGGTCCCCGTGGCGAAGTCGCGGCCGGGCGTGAGGGCGACGGAGGCGGTCTCGAGCGCCTCCTCGCAGAAGGTCCACGCGTCCATGCCGGTGCCGCTCACGTCGATGTAGACGTAGAAGGCGCCGTCCGGCGCCACCGGCACGGGCAGGCCGATCGAGGCGAGCCCGTCCAGGACGAGCGCACGGCGCGCGGCGAGCTCCTCCCGCCGCTCCTCGCACAGCGCCAGCGACTCGGGGGTGAAGGCGGCGAGCGCCGCGACCTGTCCAGGCGCGGAGGCGCAGAGGAAGTAGTTGACCGCCAGGCGTTCGACGCCGGTGAGCAGCGCCTCCGGCAGCACGGCCCACCCCAGCCGCCACCCCGTCATCCCGAAGTACTTCGAGAAGCTGCCGATCACGATCGCGTCCGGATCGACGGCGAGCACCGTGCGGGCGGGTTCGCCGTCGGGCGACGGGTCCGCGAGGTCGAGGTAGATCTCGTCGACGATGCGCCATGCGCCGCGCTCGCGGGCGAGCGCGCAGATGGCGGTCAGCTCGGCGTACGGGATCGAGGTGCCGGTGGGGTTGGAGGGGGAGGCGATCATGATCGCGCTGGTGCGCTCGGTCCAGGCCGCCTCGACCGAGGCGAGGTCGAGCTGGTAGCGGGTCGCGGCGGTGGTCGGCACGCTGACGAGCGAGCCGCCGAAGCTGCGGACGAGCTCGCGGTTGCAGGGGTACGACGGGTCGGCGATCACGACCTCGTCGCCCGCCTCCGTCGTGGCCGCGGTCACGAGCAGCAGCGCCGCGGACGCGCCGGAGGTGATGACGATGCGCCGCGGATCCACTGCGACCCCGTGCTCGTCGCGGTAGAAGCGGGCGATCACCTGCCGCAGCGCGGGCAGCCCGAGCGCCGGTGTGTAGGGCAGCGGCCGGCCGTCCATGACCTCCCGCATCGCCTCCCGCACCGCGGGCGGTGCGCCGAAGTCGGGTTCGCCGAGCGACAGCTTCACCACGTGCCGGCCCGACGCCTCGATCTCCGTCGCGCGCTGGCCGATCGCCATCGCGTGGAACGGCTCGGCGGTCCGGGCGCGCTGCGCGAGCTTCATCGGGGGCCTCCTGGCTTCCTCGTGCTGCGGAGGAGGGGCGTGCGCCGCTGCTCCGTTCCGCATCCTGGCAGGCGGACCTCCGCTGCACGCGGCATCACCGTGCGGCGACCACCGCGCCCGCGTGCCGGTGCAGCAGCGCGGTCTCGACCACCGGCACGACGAGCAGCACCGCGATCAGCGCGAACGCCCAGCGGTACCCGAGCGCGGGTGCGTCCGGCGCCACTGCAGCGGCCAGGGCGAGCATCGATCGCACCGAGAGCGCGGCGACCGCGATGCCGAAGCCGATCGCGATCTGCTGCGTGGTCGCCGCGAGGGTGTTCGCGCCGGAGGTCAGCTCGGGCGGCACGTCGGCGAACTGCAGCGAGTTGTAGGCGGTGAAGCCGATCGAGCGGAAGGCGCCCGCGACCAGGAGCAGCACGGCGAACACCGGCAGCGGGGTCGACGCGTCGGTGCACGCGAACACGACGGCGAGCGCGGCGCCGGCGATGCTCGATCCGACGATCGTGGTGCGGAAGCCGAAGCGGCGGATGATCCCGGAGGTGAACGGCTTCACGCCGATGTTGCCGACGAACACGGCGACGACGAGCACGCCCGCCAGCGACGCGGACCAGCCGAAGCCGACCTGGAACAGCAGCGTGTAGAGGAAGGGCAGCGCCGAGATCACCAGCCGGTAGAAGCCGCCGCCGATGTTGCTCGCCCGGAACGTGGGGATGCGCATCGCGCGGAACGACAGCAGCGGGGCGGTCGCTCGGCGCATCCACGCGATCGCGCCGACGAGGGTCCCCGCGGCGACCGCCAGCAGCAGCGCGACCCGCTGCACGTCGGGGGAGCCGCCGCCGACCGCCTCCAGGGCCAGGAGGAGGGTGACGAGCCCGACGCCGAGCAGCGCGAAGCCGACGAGGTCGAAGCCCCGGCGGTCGCGCTCCGCGCTCCGCGGCACGAGGCGCAGCCCGGCGAGCAGCAGCACGAGGCCGATCGGCACGTTGATGAGGAAGATCCACCGCCAGCCGACGGTGTCGGTGAGCAGGCCGCCGACGGCGGGCGCGATCACGGGCGCGAGCAGCCCCGGCCAGGTCAGGTACGCCACGGCGGCGAGCAGGTCGCGGGGGCGGGTCGCGCGCAGCACCGCGAGCCGGCCGACCGGGACCATCAGCGCGCCGCCGACGCCCTGCAGCGCGCGGAGGGCGCACAGCATCCACAGGTCCGTGCTGAGGCCGCAGGCGAGCGACGCGACCGTGAAGAGCGCGATCGCCGCGTGGAAGACGCGGCGCACGCCGAACCGGTCGGCGAGCCAGCCCCCGAGCGGCACGCTCACGGCGACGGACAGGAGGTAGGCGGTGATCGCCGCGTTCACGTCGATGGGCTGCGCGCCGAAGTCCCGCCCGATCGCGCGGACCGCGGTCTGGATGACGGTGCCGTCGAGGTTCTCCATGAAGAACGTGCCGGCGACGAGCACCGCGAGCGGCCGGTTCAGCCCGGAGGCGCCCGCCTCCGTCCGCTGCACGCCTCCACGCTACGTCCCGCGCTCCCGAGCGCCCTGACCCGCGCCCGTGGCGCCCCGCGAGCTGCGCGCCGCAGTTGCAGTTGCGGCCGCTCGCTCACGCGCATCTGCGACCAGCGCACGCAGGTGCGGGAGGGGGCCGCATCCCGCCGGGTGCCGGCTGCGCGGCGTGGAGCCGGGGCAGCTGTCCCTGCGGGCCGCAACTGCGCGCCGCAGTCGCAGTTGCGGCGGCTCGCTCGCGCGCATCTGGGACCAGCGCGCGCATCTGCGGGAGGGGGGAGTCGGCGCTCGTGTCCCTCCGGGGCCGCGGCGTGAAGCGAGGGACGCTGTCCCCGCGGGCCGCAACTGCGCGCCGCAGTCGCAGTTGCGGCCGCTCGCTCGCGCGCATCTGCGACCAGGGCGCACATCTGCGGGAGGCGACGGCAGGCGCGGCGTTGACGGGCGGGCCCGGCGCCGGGAGGGTGGGCCCGTGAGCAGGATCGTGGTGCAGGAGTTCATCACCCTCGACGGGGTCGTGCAGGGTCCGGGAGGCGCGGACGAGGACCGCGACGGCGGGTTCGCGCTCGGTGGCTGGGCCATGGACTTCGATCGCGAGCACGACCTGGCGGACGAGGGCGGCCCGATCATCGCGGAGTGGGAGAGCCGCACGGAGGCGCTGCTGCTCGGTCGCCGCACCTACGACATCTGGGCGGGCGCCTGGGGCGTCTGGAGCGAGGACGCGGAGGGCACCACGGGCGAGTTCACCCGGCGCTACAACCGGGTGCCGAAGCACGTCGCCTCCACGACCGCGTCCGAGCTCGCCTGGCAGAACTCGCACCTGCTCGGGCCCGACGTGCCGGGGGCGGTCGCACGGCTGCGGGAGGAGCCGGGCGGCGAGATCCGCGTGTGGGGCAGCAGCGTGCTGGTCCGGACCCTCGCCGCGCACGACCTGGTCGACGAGTACCGGTTGATGGTCTACCCGATCGTGCTCGGCACCGGGAAGAGGCTGTTCCCCGAGGGGTTCGCGCGCACCGCCCTCAGGCCCGTGGAGACGCGCGGTCTCGCGTCCGGCGTCGTCGTCAGCACCTACCGTCGGCAGGACTGAGCGCGGCGGATCAGCCCTCGAGGCCCTCGAGCCACTCGGAGAAGGCCGCGCGCGACGCCTCCTGCATCCGGGCGGAGTACCGGTCCCGCTCCGCTCGCAGGGCGTCCGCGTCGACGGCGTGCTCGGCGAGCTCGGCGGCGCCGTCGCGCACCCACTGCTCGTGCATCTCCGCGGTGAGCTCGGGGTGGAACTGCACCGCGAGCGCGTGACCGCCGATCGCGAAGGCCTCGTTGGCGTAGTCGCCGGAGGAGGCGAGCCGCGTCGCGCGCTCGGGCAGGTCGAAGGTGTCGCCGTGCCACTGGGCGACGGGCAGGCCCGCGAAGTGCCGCACGGGGGAGCCGGCGCCCTCCGCGGTCGCGTCGACCGGGCGGAACCCGATCTGCGTCGATCCGCCCCGGTAGACGCGGGCGCCGAGCGCGCCCGCCATCAGCTGGGCGCCGAGGCAGACGCCGAGCGTGGGCCGCTCGGCGTCGAGGCGGGTGCGGAGCAGCCGCTGCTCCGCGGTCAGGAACGGGAACTCGTCGGCCTCGTAGACGCCCATCTCGCCGCCGAGCACGACGACGAGGTCCGCCTCGGTCGGGTCGATCGCGTCGACGTCCTCCCGGGTCGCGTCGACGACCCGCACCGCGTAGCCGTGCTCCTCGAGCACCGGGCGGATGTTGCCGAGGTGGATCGTCGGCGCGTGCTGGAGGACGACGGCGGTACGGGTCACTTCGGTCCTCCGGTGCAGGAGCGGATCGGGGTCCGGGGGAGCGTATCGAGCGGTGCGACCGCCGGGGCCCGGCGCACGGGTCGCACGACGGAGGAGGGCCTACGGTCGGGGGCGACCGACGAGGAGCACCATGCCCGCCTTCCTGCCCCAGCCCCGTCCGCTGCCCGAGGCGCCGAGCCTGCGCTGGGGCGTGCTCGCGCCCGGCGGGATCGCCGGCCGCTTCGTCGACGCCGTGCTCGCCCGGACCGGGCAGCGCGTCGTCGCGGTCGGCTCCCGGTCGGCGGAGCGGGCCGAGGCGTTCGCCCGCGATCACGGCGTCGAGCGCTGGCACGGCTCCTACGAGGCCCTGGTCGCGGACCCCGAGGTCGACGTCGTCTACATCGCCTCCCCGCACTCCGCGCACGCCGAGCAGGCGCTGCTCGCGATCGCGGCGGGCAAGCACGTGCTGATCGAGAAGCCGTTCACCGCCGACGCCGCCTCCGCCCGCGTCGTGCGCGACGCCGCAGCCGCCGCCGGCGTGCTGGCGATGGAGGCGATGTGGACGCGGTACCTGCCGCAGTACGACGTGCTGCGCCAGCTGCTCGACGACGGCGCCGTCGGCGAGATCGGGCTGGTCGAGGCGGATTTCGGCTTCGCGTTCCCGTTCGACCCCGCCCACCGGCTCTACGACCCCGCGCAGGCGGGCGGCGCGCTGCTCGACGCGGGCGTGTACCCGCTGTCCTTCGTCTCGTCGGTGCTCGGCGCACCGACGGCCGTGACGGCGCGCGGCAGCCTCGCACCGACCGGCGTGGACGAGCGGGCGACCATGCTGCTCGACTACGCCGACCCCGAGGTGCGCGGCATCGCCTCCACCGCCCTGACCTCGATGCTGCCGGTGCAGGCGACGATCTCCGGCACGGAGGGGATCATCGAGCTGATCCCGCCGTTCCTCTTCCCGACGGGGATCCGATTCTCCGCGAACGGCCCGATGGCCGCCGAGGCGCCGCTGGAGTGGGTGGACCGGACGTTCGACGATCGCTACGACGGACTCTCCTACGAGGCGACCGCACTCGCCGGCTACGTGGCGGAGGGGCGGCTCGAGTCGCCCGTGCACCCGCTCGACGAGGTCGTGTCCGTGCTCGAGGTCATCGACGAGACGCGGCGGCAGCTCGGCGCACGCTGAGCCGCGGTCAGCCCTTCGCGGGGACGGCGCGCTCCGCGTCGAGCATGCGGACGACCGCGCGCACCGCGTCCCGGCCCGCCCGGTTCGCCCCGACCGTGGACTGCGACGGACCGATCCCGACGAGGTGCACGCGCGGTTCCGCGGCCACCTGCGTGCCGGTGATCGCGATGCCGCCGAGCGGGTTCCGCAGCGCCAGCGGGTCGAGGTGGTCGAGTGCGGGCCGGAAGCCGGTGGCCCACAGCACGGCGTCGAGCCGGGTGAACGAGCCGTCGGCCTCACGCACGCCGTCCGGCTCCATCGCGGTGAACATGGGGTGCCGCTGCAGGACGCCGCGGCGCTCGGCCTCCCGGGCGTAGTCGGTCCGGAGGAGGCCCGTGTACGAGACGACGCTGCGCGGCGGGCGGCCCGCCTCCGCGTCCGCCGTGACGCGAGCGATCACCTCCCGGCCCGTCTCGGGCGTGAACTCGTGGTCGAGGAACACGGGCTCGCGGCGCGTGTACCAGACGGTCGTCGCGACCCGGGAGACCTCCTCGAGCAGCTGCACCGCGGAGATGCCGCCGCCGACCACGCCGACCCGCAGGCCCGCGAGCTCGGCGGCGTCCCGGTAGTCGGCCGTGTGCAACTGCCGCCCGCGGAACGTCTCGGCGCCCGGGGAGGCGCGCAGCAGCGGGTTCGTCCAGGTGCCGGTCGCGTTCAGCACCGCGCGCGTGGTCCACGGTCCGGCGCTGCTGTCCACCTCGAGCGGCCCGTCCGGCCGGTCGTCGAGCCGCCGCACCGACCCGACGTGCACGGGCCGGAGGATCGGGAAGCGCATCGCCGCCTCGTACTCCGCGAAGTAGCGGGACACGGCATCGCGGGCGGGCTCGTCGGGGTGCGCCGGCGTCCGACGCATGCCCGGCAGGTCGAAGATGCCGTTCACCGTGCGCATCCGCAGCGACGCCCACCGGTGCCGCCACGCGCCGCCGGGCGCGTCCTCGGCGTCGAGGACGACGAAGGTCCGCTCGCCGTCCGGATCCGCGAGCGCGGAGGTGAACGCGTGGCGCTGCAGGTGGTACGCGGCGGACAGCCCCGCCTGTCCGGCCCCGACGACGACGACGGTCGCGCGCCGGAGCCCGGTCATCGGTCGACCGTCCCGCCGGCGCGCGCCGCGGCGACCTCGCGCCCGCGGTCGGACCCGTCGAAGTCGCCGAGCATCGCGGTCAGCGCGTCCGCGGGCAGGTTCGCGCCGAACGCGTCGGCGAACGGCTGGAGGCGGATGCTGTCGTGCAGCGAGCCGGCCGCGACGGGGTCGAACCCCAGCGCGTCGACGAGCCGCGAGACCTCCGCCGCCGCGACCGGGTCGTCCGCCGCGACCGCGATCGCGCGGCGGTCCGGCGCGCCGGCGGGCCGGGCGCCCGCGTCGAGGTCGTGGTAGCCCATGTGGTTGAACGCCTTGACGACGACCGCGCCGGGCAGCTGCGCCTGCACGAGCTCGCTGGTGGAGGTGCGCGGATCGGTCAGATCTGGTCGGTCGCCGTCGATCTCCCACCAGTGGTTCATGGCGTCGAGCACGACCGTGCCGTCCAGCGCCCCGCTCGGCACGGTGTGCAGCTTGCCGAGGGGCAGCGCGAGCACGACCAGGTCGCTGCCGTCGATCGCCTCGGTCGCGGTGACGGGCTCGGCGCCGGGCGCGAGCACGGAGACGATCAACGCGATGCGCGACGGGTCGCCCGAGCCGGCGATGCGGACGCGGTAGCCGGCTTCCACGGCGAGGCGCGCGAGCACGGTGCCGACCTTGCCCGCACCGAGGATGCCGATGGTGGTCATGCGGCACCCGCCAGCGAGTCGGTGCGCTCGGCGAGCAGCTCCTTGACCATCGGCACGACCGTGCCGCCGTACAGCTCGACATGCTTGAGCCGGGCGCTCGCGGGCACCGTGCCGGACGTGTAGATCAGGTCGAAGCGGCCGATGCCGAGGCTCGACACCGTCGCCGCCACCTTGCGCGCCACGGTCTCGGGCGAGCCGACGTAGAGCGAGCCGTGCGCGATCTCCGCCTCGAACTCCTCCCGCTGCATGGGCGGCCACCCGCGCAGCGCGCCGATGCGGTCGCGCATCTCCTTCATGTGCGGCCAGAGGGTCTCCTTCGCCTCCTCGTCGGTCGCGGCGACGAAGCCGGGGGAGTGCACGCCGACGGGCCACGCGGTCGTCTCCAGCTGCGCGGTCGCTCGCCGGTACAGGTCGAGGTAGGGCAGGAAGCGCTGCGGTGCGCCGCCGATGATCGCGATCATCAGGGGCAGGCCGTACCGGGCCGTGCGCACCACGGACTCGGGCGAGCCGCCGATGCCGACCCACGTGCGCAGACCGTGCTCCGTCTTCGGGAACACGTCGGCCTGCTCGAGGGCGGCGCGGGTGGTGCCGCTCCACGTGACCGGCTCCTCCTGCAGCAGCCGCGCGAACAGGTCGAGCTTCTCCTCGAAGAGCACGTCGTAGTCGCGCAGGTCGTAGCCGAAGAGCGGGAACGACTCGGTGAACGAGCCGCGGCCGAGGATCACCTCCGCGCGGCCGTTCGACAGCGCGTCGAGCGTCGCGAAGCGCTGGAACACGCGCACCGGGTCGTCGGAGCTGAGCACGGTGACGCCCGAGCCGAGCCGGATCCGGGAGGTCCGGGTCGCGATGCCCGCGAGCACCGTCTCCGGCGTCGAGATCGCGTACTCGGGGCGGTGGTGCTCGCCCAGCGCGATGGCGTCGATGCCCAGCTCGTCGGCGAGCACCGCCTCGTCCACGACCTGGCGGATCGACGCCGCGTACGACATCGGTCGCCCACGGTCGTCATGCGGCACGTCCCCGAAGGTGTCCAGCCCGAACAGCACGTTCTCCATGCCCGCTCCAATCCGATTGACGCGTCAATCATTCCCGCCGTACGATCGTGCTGTCGACGACGGAGGTGGGCATGGCGGACGCACGCAGGAGGAGCACGCCGACCGCGGGCGAGCTCGCCGCCTGGCGCGAGTACATCGAGGCGTCGGAGCGCATCCGGCGCGCGATCGCCGCGGGGCTCGCCGACCAGGAGGGCATCTCGCCCGGCGACTACGGCGTGCTGCTGGCGCTCGCGGAGGCGCCGGACCGGCGGCTGCGGTCCTCCGCGCTCGCCGACGCCGTGGGGTGGGAGCGCAGCCGGCTCTCGCACCACCTCGCCCGCATGGAGCGGCGCGGGCTGATCGCCCGCGAGGAGTGCGGCACGGACAGCCGCGGCGCCGACGTCGTGATCACCGCGGAGGGGCTGCACGTCTTCCGGCGGTCCTCCGCCTCCCACTTCGCGCTGATCCGCGACCTGTTCGTCGACGCGCTGACGCCGGCGCAGCTCGACGCGCTGCAGGAGGCGTCCGCGGCCATCCGCACGCACCTCGCCGAGCAGGGCGCGCCCGACGCGATCGCCGGCTGAACCCGGCCGATCAGCGGCCGGAGCGCGCTCCCGCGAGCCCCGACAGCAGCACGTGGGCGAGCGGCAGCGCGGAGACGCCCATGAGCACCGTGCCGAGCACGTCGTCGTCGGGTCGCAGCAGCACGCCGCCGAGCAGCAGGCCGAAGAAGAGCAGGGCGGACACCAGGCGGCTCACGGCGCGTTCGAGCCGGCCGATCCGGGCGTCGAGTCGCGGCGTCTCGACCGCGACCTCCCCGTCCTGCAGCCTGGTGACGAGCCCGTCGAGGCGGCGGGGGAGGCGGGCGGTGATCGCGAGCGTCGAGGCCGCCTCGTCCGCGAACGACCGCACGATGCCGCCCCGCTCGTCCCGCAGCAGGCGATCCGCGTAGGGCTCGACCGCGTTCCAGATGTTGAAGCGCGGGTCGAGCGTGCTGCAGAGCCCGCTGATCAGCGACACCGCGCGGATGACGAGCAGGAAGTTCTCCGGCAGCTGGAACGGCAGCGCGCGGATCGTCGCGCCGAACTCGTTCGCGAACGCCCGCAGCTCGCGGGGGTCGACGTCCTGCAGGTCGGTGAACGCGACGCCGCCGAACCGGTTGAACAGCGCCGACATCGTGCGCTCGAGCTCGCGGGTGTCCGCGGAGGGCAGCAGGACGCCGAGCTCGCGCATGCTCTCGACGAGGCGGCGGCCGTCGCGGGAGGCCACCGCGATCAGGAACCCGCGCAGGTCGCGGCGGAGGCCGTCGGGGATCGAGCCCATCATCCCGAAGTCGACGAAGGTGAGCACCCAGCCGCGGCCCGCCTCCGCGGCCGCAGAGCCGTCGTCGCGCCGCACCGGCGTGACGAAGATGTTGCCCGGGTGCGCGTCGCCGTGGAAGAAGCCGTCGACGAACAGCTGGTCGAACATGACGTCGGCGAACTCGACGGCGACCTCGGCCGGGTCGATGCCCGCGGCGCGCAGCGCGTCGAGGTCGCTGATCTTGATCGCGCTGACGTCCTGCAGCGTCAGCACCCGCCGGGCCGTCCGCTCCCAGGCGATGCCGGGCGTGGCCACCCGGTCGTCGTCCGCGAGCTGGTCGCCGAACCGCTCCGCGTTGCCGGCCTCGTGGAGGTAGTCGACCTCCTCCAGGCTCGTGGTCGCGAACTCCTCCGCGAGAGCGGGCAGGTCGACCCGCTTGGAGACGAGGGAGACGCGGTTCAGCCGCGCGGCGACCTTGCGCAGCGCGGCGAGGTCGATGTCGACGATGCGCTCGATGCCCGGCCGCTGCACCTTGACGACGACGTCGGCGAACCCGACGTCCGCCGCGGCCTCGGGCGTCAGCGTGGCGCGGTGCGCCTGACCGAGCGAGGCCGCGGCGAGCGGCGCCTCCTGGAAGGCGGCGAACGCCCGCTCGAGCGGCATCCCGAGCTCCCGCTCCGCGAGCGCCCGGATCGCCCGGAAGTCCTCCGGCGCCACCGCGTCCTGCAGGCCCTCGAGCTCCTTGGTGACGGGCGGCGGCAGCACGTCGAGCCGGGAGGACAGGTACTGCCCGACCTTGATCATCAGGCCGCCGAGGTCGGTCGCGAGCACGAAGAAGTTCCGCGCCATGCGCTGCCAGCGGCGCGTGCGGCCGCGGGCCGCGAACCGCGTCAGGCCGAGGCGTGGCAGGAAGAGCTCGAACCACCAGTTCTCGACCATGTACCGCGTCGCGAACCGCATGATGCGGCGGTACCGGGCACGTCCCTTCCGGTCGGAGGCGGCCGGAGCGCCGCGTCGCAGCGCCGGCTGCGCCACGCCCGTCAGCTCCGGGCGAGGATCGCGAGGATCCGGCGGCGCGCGTCGTCGAGCGCCTCGGTCGTCTCGGCGACCTGCTGCGGGGTGCCGGTCTGCGCGGCGAGCGCGGCGGCCTGCGCCAGCTGCGCGGCCGAGCGGGCGATGGAGCCGCGGCGCTCCGCGGCGCGGGAGGCGGGGCCCTCGTCGGTCCAGGAGCGGTCGCGGGCAGCGTCTGCGGCGGCGCGCCCCGCGGTGGTCAGGGTCCAGACCTTGCGGCCGTCGGTCTCGGCGGCCGTCGCGAGCCCCTCGTCGCCGAGCAGCTGCAGGGTCGGGTACACGGCGCCGGCGCTGGGCGTCGGCGCCCCGGTGCCGCGCTCCTCGAGGGTGCGCACGATCCGGTAGCCGTCGCTCGGCTGCTCGGCGAGGACCAGCAGCACCGCCGCCCGCACGTCGTCGCGCTGCGGGTGCGCGGTCCCGCGCGCGGTCGTGGGGGAGCGCAGCTCGTCGAGCACCTCGCGCGCGGCGGAGATGCCGCGGCCGGTCCACGATCGGCTGCTGGAGGCTCCGCTGGACGACCCGTTCATCGCACTTCCCGTGTCCTGCCGCTCGCGTGGGGCGAGGGCGTCTCGACGATACATCGCTGACAGAGGGGGTCCCGGCCGGGACCGGACCCGCGCCCCGCTGCTCGAAGCGAAGGGGGGCGCGGGCGCCGGGGCCCACTCAGAACGTGACGGTCGAGGTGATCGTCTTCCCGTGCACCGTGTAGGCGGTGGAGATCGAGTGCTCGCCGAACGTCTCGGACAGGACCGACTCGTCTGTGGTGTTCGTGGCCGCGACGGTGAACGCGTCCGCCGTGCCAGCGAGCGTCACCGACCCGGTGTAGCCGCCGCTGCCGGCCGTGGTGTGGGTGGTGGCCACGCCGCTGAGATCGGCATCGGCGCCGTGCTCGCCGCGGTACTGCAGTCCCGCCGCCAGGGTCTGGGCGATATCGATCGACATCTGCGCGAGGCGCAGCACGGCGCCGTACTCGCGGGTGAGCTCGCGGCTGCCGATCGCGAGGCCGTGGGAGAGCGCTGCGACGAGGGAGGCGCGGGACGCGAACCGCTTCTGCTCGCCCGTGATCGGCGTGCTCTGCAGATCGGTGAGCATGACGACGAAGCGGCGGAACGTGGTCGTCGTCGCGAGGGTGGTGGCCTTCGAGCCGTGCGGGTGCACGACGATGCGCACGAGCCGACGGACGGAGAGCTGCACGGGGTGCGTGCCCGCGTACAGGCGGATGCGCGTCGGGTCGGTCTTCGGGCCGACGCTCGTGAAGCGGATGTCGTACCGCTTCTTCGCGACCTTCACGTGGATGGTCTCGTCGACCGGCAGGACGGCGGACTTCGCGGCGGCGACGCGGAGGTGCGCGGCGGCACCGACGGGCAGCGGGATCCCGCCGAGCGTCGCGCTCGCGGTCCGGGAGGCCGCGACGGCCGCGCCGGCGAGCGCGTCGGGCCCGGCGGCGGGTGCGGCCTGGGCGGCGGAGGCGCCGCCCAGGGTGGCGAACGCGATGGCGGCTGCGAGGAGCATGCCGAGGGGACGACGGTGCACGGAGAGGCCTTCCAGGCGGGCCCGCGCGTCGGACGCGCGGGAGGAGGGGTGACGCGCTGGGTGAGCGCGGTCGGAGCGTATTCCGGGGGCCGAGCCGCCGCCCGCCCCCGTTCGCGGGTCGTCGGCGTCAGCCGAGCGCGCGGACGAGCACGCGGGTGGCGTCGGCGAGCAGCGCGTCGTCCGACACCGCATCCGGTGCCCGCCGCTCGGACAGCAGCACCATCACGATCGGCGCGCGGCCGGGCGGGCGCACGAGGGCGATGTCGTTCCGCACGCCGTGCGCGCCGCTGCCCGTCCTGTCCGCGACCGTCCACCCCTCCGGCACGCCCGCCCGGATGTACGGAGCACCCGTCGTGCTCCTGCGGAGCAGCCCCTCGAGCAGCCGGCGCCGGGGCTCGGGCAGGGCGGAGCCCATGAGGACCTGCTCGAGGTCCGCGCCGTACGCCTGCGGCGTGGTCGTGTCGCGGTCGTCGCCCGGGACCGCGCTGTTCAGCTGCGGCTCGATCCGGTCGACGGAGGTGGTGCGGTCGCCGAGGGAGCGCAGGAAGCGCTGCACCGCGGGCGGCCCACCGAGTCGCGCCACCAGCAGGTTCGCCGCGGTGTTGTCGCTGTACCGCAGGGCCGCGTCGATCAGCGCCCGCACGGTCATCCCCTGCTCCACGTGCCGTCGCGTGATCGGGGCGTGCGCGAGCAGGTCGGCGGGGGAGTAGCGGACGACCTCGTCGAGCTCGGCGTCCGACGACCGCTGCAGCACGGCGGCGGCGATGAACAGCTTGTTCGCCGAGGCGAACGGGAAGCGCTCGTCCGCGCGGTGCTCGACCCGCCGGTCGGATCCCGTGTCGAGCGCGAGCACTCCGAGGCGCGCGCCGTACCGCGCCTCGAGCTCCCGGAACGCCGCCTGCGCGTCGACCGCGGCGGTCGGTGCGGCGGACGCCCGCGCCGTGACCGCGGGCGGCATGGGGCCGGCAGTCGAGCACCCGGACAGCGCCGCGAGCACCAGCACGGCGAGCGCGGCGGACCGGAGCCGGTGGGAGGCGCGCATCCCGCCATGGTGCCGGTCGAGTCGTCGAGGCGCCCCCGTGGGCGCCGAGGTCGCCCTGGGGAGCGTCCGAGGACGGGCGACGCCCCGCGGCGCTCCCTAGCGTGCTCCCGTGACCCGACTGCCTCCTCCCGAGCTCGACGACGCCGAGGCGTGGGTGCGCCGGCACCTCGGCGACCTCACCCTGGAGGGGCCGGAGGGCGTCGCGGCGTCGCGGCGCTTCGTCGGCGGGCAGACCGCGGCGGACGAGGCGCTCGCCGACTTCGACGTGCGCGGGTACGCGTCGCAGCGCAGCGAGGTGCTGCCCGTCGACGACCGCGGCGCCAGCGGGCTGTCGCCGTACATCCGCCACGGCATGCTGCCGCTGCCGGTGGTCTGGGACCACGTCGCCGGCGGACCCGCGCGCGACGCCGCCAAGTTCCGCGACGAGCTGCTGTGGCAGGAGTACGCGCGGCACGTCTACGCCCGCGTCGGGCGCCGCATCGCCGAGCCGCTGCGCCGCGAGCCCGCCGTCGGCCGGGGCTGGCAGGGCGAGGCGTACCGCGAGGACATGGCGTGCATGGCCGCGGTGCGGCACGAGCTCGTGGAGGACGGCTGGCTGGTGAACCAGACCCGCCTGTGGGCCGCGTCGCAGTGGACGGTGCGGGCCGGGCTCGACTGGCGCGCGGGGGAGCGGGCGCTCTACCGGCACCTGGTCGACGGGTCGCCGGCGGCGAACGGCGTGGGCTGGCAGTGGGCCGTCGGCGCCGGCACGGGCAAGCCCTACGGCTTCAGCCGCTGGCAGGTGGAGAAGCGCGCGCCCGGGCTCTGCGCCTCCTGCCCGCTGCGCCGCGACTGCCCGATCGAGGACTTCCCGCCCGCGCAGACGGGCGCGCAGGTGACGGCCCCGCCCGGGCTCGCGGCGGACCCGGACCCGGAGACGACCGCCGGACCGCTCGTGCCCGAGGTCACCGGCGACCCGGAGGCGGTGTGGCTGACGGCCGAGTCGCTCGGCGACGTCGACCCGGCGCTCGCCGCGCACCCCGACCTGCCGGCGGTGTTCGTGTTCGACGAGCCGCTGCTGCGCTCGCTGACGCTCTCGGGCAAGCGGCTCGTCTTCCTCACGGAGACGCTCGCCGACCTGGCGCAGCGCCGCGAGGTCGAGGTGCACCGCGGCGTCGTGCCCGAGGTGCTCGCCGGGCGCCGCCTCGCGGCGACCTGGGCGCCGGTGCCGGGCTTCCGGGCGCGGGCCGCGCGCCTCGATGTCGCCGCGCTGCACCCCTGGCTCTGGCTGCGCCGCCCGGCCGGGGGCTCCGCGCGCTCCTTCACCGCCTGGGTCGAGAAGCACGGCGGCAGCCCCGGCTCCGCGCACCGCGGCGCACCCCGGCGCGGGCGCTCGCGGGGCTGACCGGCGCGGCGGATCCGGTCCTCGAGGAGGAGGTGCGCGGCACCTGCGTCGGAGGACGCGGCCCCGACGCACGGCGAGGCTCGTCGGCACCGCGAGCGGCGACCCGCCCGCTCACGGCCGCACCGCCGGAAGGACCCGCCATGACCGCCTCCACCGCATCCGCCCCGCCGTCCCTCGCGGCCCGCGTGCGTCGAGCCGCGCTGCTGCTCGGCGTGCTGCCGACCTGCGCCGCGATCCTGGTGATCACCCTCGGCCCGACGTGGCTGGTCGCCGACGGCCTCGCGCTCGTGATGACCGGGCTGGAGCGCTCCGGCTCGACGCTCGACGTCGGCCGCGTCGAGTCGCTGGCGAACACCGCGATGTTCGTGCCGCTCGGCGCCTCCCTTGGGCTCGCCGTCCGGCCGCGCTCCTGGCCGCTCGTGGCGCTCGCCGGTGCCGCGCTGTCCGCGGCGGTGGAGCTCGCGCAGACGCGCCTGCCGGGCCGCGTGCCCGACGTGCACGACCTCGTCGCGAACACGGGCGGCGGCCTGATCGGGCTCGCCGTCGCCGTCGCGCTCGTCGCGGTCGCGCACCTGGCGGCCCTGCTCGTGCGCATCTCGCGACCGGACCGCGGGCGACCGCTCGCCGTCCGCTGACCGGTGTCAGGAGGCGGGCGGGCCGATCAGTCGGTGGTCGTGCGCGTAGACGACCAGCTGCACCCGGTCGCGCAGCTGCAGCTTCGCCAGGATGCTGCTGACGTGCGTCTTCACGGTCGACTCGCTCAGGAACTCGGCGGCGGCGATCTCGGCGTTCGAGGCGCCGCGGGCGGCGCGGGCGAAGACGTGCCGCTCCCGCTCCGTGAGGCTGCGGAACGCCTCCGGCGGCACGGGGGCGGGCGCGGACTCGACCGGCGCGCGGAACAGGTCGGCGAGCTCCTCGGGCGCGAGCACCGAGCTGCCGGCGTGCACGGCGCGGATCGCGGCGAGCAGGAACTCCGGCGTCGCGTCCTTCAGCAGGAAGCCGCTCGCGCCCGCGCGGATCGCGGTCGCCGCCGCGGCGTCGAGCGAGAAGGTGGTGAGCACGATCACCTTCGGCCGCGGCCCGGTCCACCGGTCGCCGAACAGCTCGACCGCCAGCTGCACGCCGTCGAGCACGGGCATGCGCAGGTCGAGCAGCACGATGTCGGGGTCGGTCTGCCGGATGCGCTCCAGCCCCTCCGCCCCGTCACCGGCCTGACCGACGACGACCATGTCGTCCTGCGCGTCCACGATCACCGCGACGCCCGACCGGAACAGCGCCTGGTCGTCGATGAGCACGACGCGGATCGACGCGGTCACGCGGGCACCCGGGGGATCCGGGCGCGGGCGACGAACCGCTCGCCGAGCCGGTCGGTCTCGAGGCTGCCGCCGACGGACTCCACGCGGTCGCGCATGCCCTGCAGGCCTGCCCCCGAGCCGCCGGTGCCTCCGGCGCCCGCGGTGTTCACGACCTCGATCACCAGGTCGGCCGCGCGCCACAGCCGCTGCACCTCGACGGGTGCCCCGTGCGCGCCGTGGCGCAGCGCGTTGGTCAGCATCTCCTGCAGCACGCGGCGTGCCGCGAGGCCGGAGGCGGCGTCGAGCGCGCCCGGCTCGCCCTCGGAGCGCTCCTGCACCTCGACGCCGGCGGAGCGCACCTGCGCGACGAGCGCGTCGAGCTCCGTGCCGTCCACGGACCGCTCGTGCTCGGTGCGCTCGAGCACGTCGCGCACCTCGAGCAGCGACGACCGCGCGGTCGCCGCGATGGTGGCTACGACGTCGCGCACGCGGTCGGTGTCCTGCAGGAAGCGCACCGAGTCGGCCTGGGCGATGATCACGGCGAGCGAGTGCCCGACCACGTCGTGCACGTCGCGGGCCATGGCGGTGCGCGCCTGCTCGATGCCCGCCCGTTCCTGCGCGTCGTCCGCGCGGCCCTCCGCGACCGTGCGGCGCATCGACTCCGACCGGCGCGCGCGGACGGTGCGCACCGCGAAGCCCGCCGTCCAGCAGGCCGTGAGGATCGCGGCCGGCAGCAGCACGACGAGCAGCGCCGTCTGATCGCGCTGGTCGAGGTCGCCCGTGCCGTAGCGCAGGGTGATGCTGGCGAAGCGGCTCTGGAACAGGTACACGCCGCCGGCGAGGCCGCCGATGGAGGCGGACGCGGCCGCGACGATCAGCTCGAACCGGCTGCCCCAGGCGGCCGCCGAGAACACGACGAGCGCGGAGGCGGCCTGCACCAGCGACGGCGGCGCGTGCGCGCTGACCTGCCAGAGCACGGTCAGCCAGCCGAGGGCGAGGGCCAGGGAGGGGAGGAGGCGGTGCACGGCGACCGAGGCCGCACCGGCGAGCAGCACCTCCACGGGGTCGACGTGGAGGGGCCACAGCGCTGAGGTGGTGCCGATGACGAGCAGCAGCGCGGCGAGCGCCGCGTCGACCGTGAGGCCTCCCGGCGAGCGCCGCGCGGCGAGCCGCTGCAGCACCGTCGGCGTCGTCGCGGGGGCGCTCCCGCCGCCGACCGCCTCCGCACGCACGCCCCGAGGCTAGGGGCGTTCGGCGCCGCCGTCCTCCGTCGCGAGTACCGTTCCAGCCCCGACGCCGGACGGAGCGGTCGCTCCGCCGCGAACCGGGCCGCATCGGCGCATCCGAGCGCGAACGGCGCCCGAGGACAGCGCCGCTCAGACGGCGGCGCCGACCATCCCGATCGCGGTGACGCGCACGACGGCCTCGCCCGCCTCGTCGGAGGCCGCGAGGTCGACCACGGCGCTGATCCCGTAGTCGTGGTCGCCCTCGGGGTCGTCGAAGATCTGGCGCACGCGCCACTCGGTCGGCGACTCGGTGACGAGCAGCATCGACGGCCCGCGGGCGTCCGGGCCCGTGCCGAGGCGGTCGTGCTCGTCGAAGTACGGGTCCATCGCCTCCGCCCACGCGTCCGCGTCGAACCCGGCGGCGCCGTCGAGCTCGCCGAGCGCCGCCCAGTCGCCGAGGTCCGCGAGCTGCACGCGCCGGAACAGCTCGTTGCGCACCATCACCCGGAAGGCGCGTACGTTCGCGGTGAGGCGCCGCGGCGCGGGCGGCACCACCGCGCCCTCCGCCGCGGGGTCGTGGCGGGAGGGGTCGAGCAGCTCCTCCCACTCGTCGACGAGCGACGAGTCGACCTGGCGCACCAGCTCGCCGAGCCACTCGATCAGGTCCTGCAGCTCCTCGTTCTTGATCTCCTCCGGGATCGTCTGCCGCGCCGCGCGGAACGCGTCGGACAGGTACCGGAGCACGAGCCCCTCCGAGCGCGACAGCTTGTACAGCGCGCAGTACTCGCCGAAGGTCGCCGCCCGCTCGACCATGTCGCGCACCACCGACTTCGGCGAGAGCGAGAAGTCGCGGACCCACGGCTGCGAGGAGGCGTAGGTCTCGAACGTCGCGTCGAGCAGCTCCTTCAGCGGCTGCGGGTGGGTGATCGACTCGAGCAGCTCCATCCGCTCCTCGTACTCGACCCCCTCCCGCTTCATCGCCGCGACCGCCTCCCCGCGCGCCATGAACTGCTGCTGGGACAGGATCGGCCGCGGGTCGTCGAGCGTCGCCTCGAGGATCGAGAGCACGTCGAGCGCGAACGTCGGGGACTCCGGGTCGAGCAGCTCGAACGCCGCGAGGGCGAAGGGGGAGAGCGGCTGGTTCAGCGCGAAGTCCGGCTGCAGCTCCACCGTCAGACGGATCGCGACGGTGCCGTCGGGCTGCGCCTCCTGCTCCACGACGCCGGCGGCGCGGAGGGTGCGGTAGATGCCGAGCGCGCGGCGGGCGAGCTGCAGCTGCCGGCGCCAGGGCTCGTGGTTGTCGAAGACGAGGGCGTGCACGTTCGCGAACACGTCGCCGCCGCGGCCGATGACGTTCAGCAGCATCGCGCTCGTGATCTGCATGTGGGACGTCAGGGTCTCGGGCTCCGCGGCGATCAGCTTGCGGAAGCTCGCCTCGCCCCACGACACGAACCCGTTCGGCGCCTTCTTCGCGACCCACTTGCGGCGCTTCTTCGGGTCGTCGCCCATCTTCGCGAGCGCCTTGCGGTTCTCCGACTCGTGCTCCGGAGCCTGCACGACGACGGTGCCCGCGGTGTCGTAGCCGGCGCGGCCCGCGCGGCCGGCGACCTGGTGGAACTCGCGGGCGGTCAGGTGGCGCATTCGGGTGCCGTCGAACTTCGTCAGTCCGGTGAGCAGCACCGTGCGGATCGGCACGTTGATGCCGACGCCGAGGGTGTCGGTGCCGCAGATGACGCGCAGCAGGCCCTGCTGCGCGAGCTGCTCGACGAGCCGCCGGTACTTCGGCAGCATCCCCGCGTGGTGCACGCCGATGCCGAGGCGCAGCAGCCGGCTCAGCGTCTTCCCGAACGCGGTGGTGAAGCGGAAGCCGCCCATCACCTCGGCGATTCGGTCGCGTTGCTCGCGCGTCGCGACGCCCGCGCTGGCGAGCGCCTGCGCCCGCTCGAGCGCCGCCGCCTGCGAGAAGTGCACGACGTAGACGGGCGCCTGACCGGAGTGCAGCAGCACGTCGATGGAGTCGTGGATCGGCTCGAGCTCGTACGCGTAGGTCAGGGGCACGGGGCGCTCGACGCCGGTGACGCTCGCGGTCTCGCGCCCGGTGCGCCGGCTGAGGTCCTCGGCGAGCGCGGTCACGTCGCCGAGGGTCGCCGACATGAGCACGAACTGCACCTGCGGTAGGGTCAGGAGGGGGACCTGCCACGCCCACCCGCGGTCCGGGTCGGCGTAGAAGTGGAACTCGTCCATCACGACCTGCTGCACGGGGGCGTCCGGGCCGTGGCGCAGCGCGAGGTTCGCGAGGATCTCCGCGGTGCAGCAGATGATCGGGGCGTCGGGGTTGACGGAGGAGTCGCCGGTCACCATGCCGACGTTCGCGGCGCCGAACACCTCGACGAGGGCGAAGAACTTCTCGCTGACCAGGGCCTTGATCGGCGCGGTGTAGTAGCTGCGCTGCCCGAGCGCCAGCGCGACGGCGTGCGCGCCGATCGCGACGAGCGACTTCCCGGTCCCGGTCGGCGTGGACAGGATGAGGTTCGCGCCCGAGACGATCTCGATCATCGCCTCCTCCTGCGCCGGGTACAGGGCGAGGCCGCGCGCCTCCGCCCACTCGGCGTAGGCCAGGAAGGCGGCGTCCTCGTCGAGGGACCCGTCGGGGAGCCGGGGCGGCATGAGGTCGAGCAGCGAAGAGACGATCCGTCCAGTCTCCCAGGCCCGGCTCGTCGCAGGCGCACCTGCGACGATCGACGGATGACGGGGTGGCTCGCGCTCGGCTTCGGGCTCCTGCTCGTCGCGATCGGGGTCAACGGGGTGCGCGGCGAGCGCCGGGCGGCGATCCGTGGTCGACGGCCGGTCCGGGACGACCACACGTCGTCGGTGGCGCTGCTCTTCATCCTCGGCGGCGCCGCGGTGCTGCTCGGGCTCGCGATCCTGTTCGTCTTCCCGCGGTAGGACCGCCCGGCGCTCGGGCCCCGCTCCAGCAGCGGTGGAGCGACTCCGCGAACCGCCCGGGGCGCGCCCTCATCGGACCTGCTTCCCGTCCCCTTCACGAACTGCCAGGGTTGAGCGCGTGACCGACGATCGCACGCCCGCCGAGTCCGAACCGAACCCCGCATCGTCGTGGGCGGCGCCGTCGGGCGAGCGGCCCGTGCCGCCCGCTCAGCCCGCCGCCGCTCCGGCCGCCGCGGTGGCCGCGCCGCCTCCTCCCGGTCGCCGGCCCGGGCTGCCGCTGCCCGCGATCCTCGGCATCGTCGGCGGCGCCGTGCTGCTGCTCGTGCTCGTCGTGATCGTCGGCGGCATCGCGCTGATCGCCGCGAGCCGCTCCGGCTCGGGCGGCGGCGGCACACCGGCGGCGGCCGGCCCGCAGTCCGTGGTGCGGAGCTACCTGACGGCGATCGCCGCGGGCAAGGCCTCCACCGCTCGGCGCTACCTCACGGGCGACGAGGCCGAGAGCCCGATGCTCACGGACGCCGTGCTGCAGCAGTCGCGCTCGATCGCGCCGATCAGCGGCATCAGGGTGGGCAAGCCGACGGGGGGCGGCTCGACCGCCGACGTGCCGGTCCGGTACCGCCTGGGCACCCGCACCGTCAGCGCCTCGTTCCACCTGTACCAGCAGGACACCGGCTACATCATCACGTCGGGCCTCGTCCAGCTTCCCGGCGCCCCGCTCAAGGGGCTCGACGTCACGGTGAACGGCGTGAGGACCACGATGCCGGACGACGGGCTGCAGGTCTTCCCAGGGGCCTACCGCGTCGCGCTCGCCTCGCCGGCGCTCGCGCTCACGGGGGACGGCAGGGTCGACCTCACGAGTCCGGACCAGTTCCTGCGGTACGACGCGCTGAAGCCCGAGCTGTCGGACGAGGGGCTCGCGACGTTCCGCAGGCTCGTCAAGGCGTCCGTGAAGCACTGCCTGGCCCAGCGGACCCTCTCCGCCGGGTGCGGGCTCTCCATCAAGTCGCCGCTGCGGGACGGCGTCCGCTTCGACCAGGGCAGCGTCCGGCGGTCGTCGACTCCGGAGATGACGGCGAAGATCGCGCACCTCGAGCCGACCTCGACCCTCGACACGCCCTCGCTGATGTCGGCCGGGGTCTTCAAGTCGCCGGACGTGAAGGCGACGGGCTCGAAGAACGGCGCGCACGGCAGTTTCTCGCTGCTCTTCGGCCCGGTGCTCGGCACCGCCTACGTGGACATGTCGGCGAAGGACCCGCAGGTCAGCTGGCGCTGACCGGTCGGCCGGGCGCGCTCGGCCGACCGACCGCGCCGGTCGACCGCGCGGGATGCGGCGGGACGGCGCAGCGGGCGGATGTCACAGTCCGCCGCGAGCGGACACCACCTCTTCGCAGGCACTCCTGCGACCACCGCCCGCAGGCCTCTCCGGCCGCGCCGACCGAGAGCAGCCCGCCGATGTCCGACCGCCGCCTCCGCCTCCCCGCCGCTCCGCCCCCGTCGGCGGCGACCGCCGCCGACGTCGCGGCCGCGGCGCGGTCCTGACGTCGGCCGCGACGGCACGAGCGGGGAAGGGGGAGCGGTGCAGGACCCGACGGCGATGTCGACGAGCGAGGCGGCGCTCTGGTCGGCCGCGCGGCAGGCCGACGAGCGCGCGTTCGCGGGCGTCTTCGATCTGCACCGCGACCGGGTGTTCCGGCACGCGATGCGGCTCGCGGACACGAGGGCGGACGCCGAGGACGTGGTGGCGATGGCGTTCACGGACCTGTGGCGGCGGCGCGACGACGTCCGCGTCGTCGACGGGTCCGTGCTGCCGTGGCTGCTCGTGACCACCACCAACCACGCGCGGAACGCGGGGAGGGGCAGACGGCGGTACCGCACGATGCTGCTCGGGCTGCCGCACACCGACGAGGACGACGCGGCGGTTGTGGCCGTCGGCCGGATCGAGGCGCGAGAGCGGCGGGAGGCGCTGCGGGCCGCGATCGCGAAGCTTACCCCGACCGACGCCTCCCTCCTGCTGCTGACCGTGGTGGAGGGGATGAGCGCGGTCGACGCGGCGGCGGCGGTCGGCGTCACCCACGACGCCGCCCGCACGCGACTGACGCGGGCGCGGCGGAAGCTGCGCGTGCTGCTCGAGGCGGCGGGCGTGCGCATGGACACGGAGGCGGGGCAGTGATGCACGACGAGCACCTCGACGACCGGGTCGCCGACGAGATCCGCGGTCGACTGATGCGCGAGGTCGTCGCCGATCGCGAGCGGTCCGTGCGCGGCGGCCGCCCGACGTCCGCGCGTGCCCGCACCCCCTGGTTCCCGGTCCTCACCTCCATCGCGGTCGCCGTCGTGGTCGTCGCGGTGTCGATCGCGGTGCTGCTCGCGGCGCCGCGGCCGGTCCCCGCGGACCCGCAGCCCACGCAGACGCACGTGTTCGGCGGCAGCTGCGGCTCGCTGCTGCCGGGCGCCGCGGCTCGGGCGGCGGTGGGCACCGCGCTGGGGCGCCCGCTCGACGTCACCCGGACGCAGGCGGCGGGCTCCGGCAGCGGCCTCACCTCGCTGTACGCGGTCGGCGGGCTCGAGTGCACGTGGACCCCGGCGGAGGCGGACGTCGCCGACGGAGCCGCCCTCGATGTGGGCGCGGCGCCCGCCGCGCTCGCGCCGAAGGCAGCCGAGGCGCCGTACTGCTACCGCGTCGGCGAGAAGCCCGTGCAGACGGCCTGCACCTTCAGCCGCCGCAGCCACGGCATCTGGTTCACCGGTCGGCTCACGGTGGAGCGGGGCGGCCGGGCGGTCGTCCTCGCCCGCCTCCGCGTCCTGGGCAGGGCCTTCGACGCGGCGGCGCGGGAGCCGGGCGCTGCCGCACCCCTCGCGAAGCGCACCGCCGGCGCCTGGCCGCGCGGCACGGACTGCAGCGCGCTGGTGCGCGAGGCGCGCCTGGCGAGCGTGCTGCAGGCGCCGGGTCTGGCCGGCTCGTCCGGGAACGGCCCCGCTGAGCCGTCGGATGCGCAGCTCCGTGCCCGCGACCACCTCGGGGCCACGCCCTGCATCGCGGAGACGCAGGGGGACGGCGGCCCCGCGGGCATCACGAGCCTCGCGTTCTCGGTCTACCCGGACGCGGCGGCCGTGCGCGCGCTCGTCGACGCCGACCCGAGCGCGAGGACGGTGCGCACCGCCTCCGGCCGTCGCGTGATCGTGACTCGGGACCGTGACGGTGCGCAGGTGATCCACGCGTTCGACGGGCCGGACTACCTGCAGGTGTCGCCGGACGGCCGCCCGGTGCAGGTCGTGCTGCGCGCGGTGGACCCGCTGCTGCGCGTCCTCGACACGACGCGGTGACCGCGTTCTGACCGGATCCGGGACGTGTGACCAGGGGAGAGCCCTGGTCACACGTCCCGGATCCCGGCAGACGGGGTCAGCCGGTGTTCTGGAGGCCGGCCGCGACGCCGCTGACGGACAGCAGCAGGAGGCGCTGCAGCTCGGGGTCGGCCGGCACGCCGTCCGGGGCCTCGCGCAGGGCGCGCAGCGCGCGCAGCTGCAGCAGCGAGAGCGCGTCGACGTAGGGGCTGCGCATCTTCACCGCGCGCTGCAGCACGGGCTTGTTCGTCAGCAGCTCGCCGCCGCCGGTGATGCGCAGCACCCAGTCGCGGGTGCGGTCCATCTCCTCGAGCACCAGGCCCGCCAGGTCCTCGCGGTCGCCGAGCGCCAGGTAGTGGCGGGCGATGCGCTGGTCCGCCTTGGCGAGGCCCATGGCGACGTTGTCGACCATCGTGCGGAACAGCGGCCAGTCGCGGTACGCCTCCTGCAGCAGCGCTTCGTCGCCGACCGCCTCGAGCGCGCTGCCGAGCCCGAACCAGCCGGTGAGGTTGATCCGCGCCTGGGTCCACGAGAACACCCACGGGATCGCCCGCAGGTCCTCGAGGGACTCGACGGACAGCCCGCGCCGCGCGGGGCGGGAGCCGAGCGCGAGCAGCCCGATCTCCTCCATCGGCGTGACCGTGGCGAACCAGGGCGCGAAGCCGGGCGCCTTCACGAGCGAGAAGAAGCGCTCGCGCGAGGTCGCGTCCATCGTCGCCGCGACCTCGGCGAAGCGGGTCGCGGCCTCCTCGTTGCGCGTCTCAATGGAGGGCGCGGAGGCGAGCAGCACCGCGGCGGCGACCTGGTCGATGTGCCGCATCGCGATGTCGGTGCCGCCGTAGCGGGCGAAGATCACCTCGCCCTGCTCGGTGAGCTTGAAGCGGCCGTCGACCGAGTGCGGCGGCTGGGCGAGGATCGCGGAGTTCGCCGGGCCGCCGCCGCGCCCGAGGGCGCCGCCGCGCCCGTGGAAGAGCGTGAGCACGATGTCCTGCTCGTGCGCCCACGTCGCGATCCGGCGCTGCGCCTCGTAGAGCGCGAGCGTCGCGGCGACCGGGCCGACGTCCTTCGACGAGTCGGAGTAGCCGAGCATCACCTCGAGGCGCCGGCCGGTGGCCTCCAGGCGGGCGGCGAACTCGGGGTGCTCGACGATCTCGGCGAGGATCTGCGGCGCGGCCTGCAGGTCGGCGAAGGTCTCGAACAGCGGGACGACGTCGAGCACCGGCGGCGTCCCGTCCGGGCCGACCGCGGCGCGCGCGAGGCGGTGCACGGCGGCCAGGTCGTCGGCGGACCGGGTGAAGGAGACGATGTAGCGGCCGGCGGCGCGCGGCCCGTAGCGCTGCTGGATCTGCGCGATGGTGCGCACGACCTGCAGCACCTCCTCCGCCTGCTCGCTGAGCGGGCCGCCCGCCTCGATCTCGCCGAGCACCTTCGCGTGCACCGCGGAGTGCTGCCGGACCTCGAGCTCGGCGAGGTGGAAGCCGAACGTCTCGACCTGCCAGATGAACTGCTGCAGGTGGCCGTAGGCCTGCCGCGGCGCGTTCGCCCGCACGAGCGAGTCCTGCAGCACCCGCAGGTCCGCGAGCAGCTCCTCCGGGTCCCGGTACGCCAGGTCGGCGTCGCGGGTGCGGGTGGCGGTGATGCGGCGCGAGAGCAGCAGCAGCACGCGGCGGTGCGGTTCGTTCGGCGAGCGCTTCGCGATCTCGGCGGCAGCCTCCTCGTCCGCGGACCGCAGGCGCCGCCACAGCGCGAGCAGCGCGTCGGAGGGCGGCGTGCTCGTGGCGTCGAGCGTCAGCGTGCGGCCGACGCGGGCCGCGGTCCGCTCGAGGCCGAGCAGGATGTGCTCGCTCGCGATCGCGGCCGCCTGCTTCGTGACGCCGGAGGTGACGAACGGGTTGCCGTCGCGGTCGCCGCCGACCCAGGTGCCGATGCGGACGAACGGGTGCACGAGGGGCGCGGCGTCGCCGGACCGCTCGCCGCGCAGCACGTCGTCGATGCGGCGGTAGACGGCCGGGATCGCCGTGTACAGCGTCTCGTCGAACACCGCCATGATCGATCGGACCTCGTCGACGGGCGACGGCTTCTCCGCGCGCAGCGGCGCGGTGCGCCACAGGGTGTCGATCTCCTCGAGCATGCTCCGCTCGATGCGGGCGCGCTGCGGCTCGCCCTTCGGGTCGTCGTGCTCGTCGAGCAGGTCCGCCAGGCGCCGGATGCTCGCCGACACCGCCCGGCGCCGCGCCTCCGTCGGGTGCGCGGTGAAGACGGGGTGGAACCGCATGCCCTGCAGGCGCTCGAGCGCGGCCTCCTCGCCGAGCTCGCTCGACAGCTGCGCGTAGGCGCTCCGCACGGAGTCGGCGGGGTTGCGGGAGGCGCCGCCCTCCCGCTCGCGGAGGGCGCGGACCCGCTGGTGCTCCTCCGCGAGGTTCACGAGGTGGAAGTAGGCGGTGAAGGCGCGGGCGACCTCGTCGGCGCGGGCCACGGTCAGCTCGTCGGCGATCGACGCCGCGGCGGAGAACGCGAGGTCGGTCTCGTCCGTGTAGGCGTGGATCGTCGCGAGGCGCAGCCGCTCGACGTCCTCGAACAGGCCGGGGGAGCCGCTCTCGCGCAGCACCTGGCCGAGCAGCGCGCCGAGCAGCCGCACGTCGGCGCGCATGCGCTCCGGGATCTCCTGCTCGGCGTCGAATCGTCCGACGACGTCGATCGACTCGGGCTGCGCGGCTTCAGGCATGCCCCAACGCTAGAGGGCCCGTGTTTCGCATTCGTTCCGGGCCGTCATCCGCCAACGCGGCTCAGGGCGCGGGCGTGGCCCTCAGCGGCCAGGGGAGCGCGGCCGGGTCGGTCGCGGGACCGGGATCCGAGCCCGCGTCGCGCTCGATGACCGTGCCGTACTGCTCGATCTGCCCGATGTCGCGCAGTGCGGAGGCCAGCCCCCCGTCCTCCGGACCTTCGAGGCCGACCGACTTGCGCACGCTCAGGATGAAGCCCACGTCCCGATTGTGCTCCTCCCGGGCCGCGTCGGACGTCCCGGGCACGCACGGACGCGCGGATCGTCCGGACCCGCCCGGATGCGCGGGCGGCAGCGACGAGGATCGGAGGATGACCCGGACCGACGGCCGCTGCCCCTGCGGCGGCGGGGACTACGCGACCTGCTGCCGCCCGTTCCACGAGGGCGCGCCGGCACCGACGGCGGAGGCGCTGATGCGGTCGCGGTACTCGGCCTTCGCGCTCGGGCTCGGCCCCCACCTCCGCGACACGTGGTCGACGGCGACGCGACCGGCGGACCTCGACCTGGACGACGGCCTCGAGTGGCGGCGGCTGCAGATCGTCGACACCGTGCGCGGGGGAGCGGACGACGACGAGGGCGTCGTCGAGTTCCGCGCCGCCCACCGCTCGGCGGAGGGGGCCGGCGTGCTGCACGAGCGCAGCCGGTTCGCGCGGGAGGACGGCCGCTGGGTCTACGTCGACGGGGACCTGCTCGCCTGACGGCCGGTCAGCGGGAGCGGCGGCCCGGCTTCGGCTTGGGCTTCGGCTGCTGGCGCTGCTGCTGCTTGTGCTTCTGGACGGGAGGCGTCGCGCGCTGCTTCGCCGGCTGCCGCTTCGGCTCCGGCGCACGCTTCGGCGGGGGCTCGGGCGCGGCGGGCTCGGCGCGGGAGCTGTTCGCCGTGCGGCCGCGGACGATGCCGATGAAGTCGTCGACCAGCACGCCGCCCTCCGAGCGCAGCCAGACGAGCCCGACCCGGGTCGGTTCCGCGTCGGCGACCGGTCGGGCGACGACGTCGCGGCGGCCCGTGGCGCGGAAGACGGACTGCGGCATGCGGGCGATCCCGTGCCCCGCGGCGACGATGTCGAGCACGCCCTCGTCCCAGCCCGGGTAGAGCTGCTCGTCGGCGAGGTCCGCCTCCGTCACCTCGTCGAACACCTTCACGGGGTGGTCCTTCGCCGCGACGACGACGGGCGTCTCCTCCCAGAGCGGGATGACGTGCACCTCGTCCGCGGCGATGCCCTCGACGGGCAGCCGGGCGAACACCATGCGCACGCGGTCCCGCAGCGCGTCGGCGGGGCGCTCGACCGGCACGACCTCGAGCGGCACGTCCTGCATGCGGTCCCGCCACGCCCGCACCCAGCGGTCGGGGGTGACGCCGGCGACGACGCCGATCACGAACGGTTCCGCCACCGGGCCGAGGGTACCGTTTCCCCGTGGCCCAGGAGCAGACGATGAAGCCCGAGACCGCGGCGAAGAAGCTCGGGGTGCTGCTCGAGGCGACCCCGGAGGCGTTCCGCGCGGCCCCCGTGACCCGCACCGCGCTGCAGGAGCTGCAGAACGAGCCGCCGGAGTGGCTCGTCGAGCTGCGCCGCACCGGCCCGCACCCGCGACCGGTCGTCGCCGCGCGCCTCGGCGTCTCCGTCGCCGGGCTGCGCCGCGCCGACGTGACCGAGCCGCTGACCACGGAGCAGATCCAGGCGCTGCTCGAGGAGAAGCCGGAGTGGCTGACCCGCGAGCGCGAGACCCACGCGGCCGTGATGGCCGAGAACGCCCGCATCAAGCGGGACCGCGCCGCCGCGGCTGCCGCACCGCGCACGCCCCAGCGCTGAGCCGGCCTCCGGGAAGGGCCCGGACAAGCCGATCGCCCGGTGGCCGGGGCGCTGCCTCCGGCTCTCCCGAGCGATCGATCAGGGCTTCAGCATGCGCCTGCCCGCCGCGGCGCGCAAGACCCGATCCGGCGGCTCCTCGGCGTGTCGGCGGAGGGGTCAGCGCTCCTCGAGGGCGAGCGAGCGCAGCAGCTGCTCCGGGGTGGTGCCGGCCCGCTTCGCGCGGTTCGTGAGCGCCCGCAGCTCCGCAGTCGAGAACCCGACGACCACCTGCTTCAGCGGCGGCGCCTCGGCCTCGAAGAGCGCGGGCGCGGGAGCCGCAGCCGCTGCTGCCGCAGCACGCGGCGCACCGGTGACCGCACCGCCGAAGCCCGGGCCCGCATCGGGCTCGGCGCCGCGCTGGTAGGCGGTCGCGGCGGCGCGGGCCCGGTCGTCCGCGGCCTCGTTCAGCTCGTGGCCCACGTGGCCCTTGACCCACTCGAAGCGGTAGCGGCGGCCCTGCAGGGCGGCGTCGATCTCCTTCATCAGGTCGACGTTCATCACCGGCGCGCCGTCGGCCTTGCGCCAGCCCTTGCGCTTCCAGCCCGGCATCCACTTCACGACCGAGTTGATGACGTACTGGCTGTCGCACAGCACGAGCAGGTCGTCGTCGACGTGCGCGGTGGCCCGGAACAACTCGAGCACGGCCTTCAGCTCGCCCATGTTGTTCGTGCCGTGGGGCCAGCCCCCAGCCGCCCAGCGGTCGTCGTCGATGTACCAGGCCCACCCGGCGGGGCCGGGGTTCCCGAGCGCGGATCCGTCAGCTGCGGCGGTGATCGTCACCGCGACATCGTACGGAGGGGGAGGACGCGCCTCACTCCACGACGAACCACGGCGGGTGCACGACGACGCGGGGCGGGGCGCCCTCGACGTCGGCGAACATCCGGCGCACGCGGACGCGGGCGGGCTCGTTCGCCACCGCGATCAGCGTGATCGCGGCCAGCGGCACGGCGTTCGGCGCGAGCACCTCGACCGTCTCGAGCTCGGGGTCCGTGCGGGACGCCTGCGCGATCGCCTTCGCGGCGTCGCCGACGGTGAACCGGGTGCCCGGCGCGGCCGCGTCGCCGTCCGCGACCACGAGGTCCGGGCCGAGGTCGCGGCCCACCGCGACGAGCACGGCGTAGTCGGCGGCCGTCAGCGCGCGGGCTGCGGCGGACCAGTGCGGCTCCTCGGCGCCCTGGCGCAGCTCGAGCCAGCGCTCGTTGTCGGGGGAGACGGAGAACGGCACGAACTCGTCCACGTGCCGGCCGTCGCCGACGTCCGCGTGGGCGCGCAGCTGCCGGGCGAGCGGCGCCGCGACGTCGAGCTCGGGCTCGAAGCCGGAGGCGACGGAGTGCAGCTCGCCGTCGAGCAGGATCGACTCGAGGTTGGTCAGCGGCGTCACGTGGTACAGCCGCCGCGTCGCGAACGGCACCTTCGGCGGCAGGCCGGCGGGCGCGCCCGGAGCGCGCTTCGACGCCCGTCGCGTGGCCGTGACCCGCGTCGACCGCGGTGCGGTCTTCGTCGCCGTCGTCGCCACGACCGCTACGGGCTCCGGCGCCACCCGCGGGAAGCAGATGTCGCACATGCCCTCGTCGAAGCCGTGGATGCATTCGGCCACCGCGTGCTCGCCCCCGTTTCCCGGAACTCGATTCCGTACCTCCACGGTACGGGCACCCGGGAAACCCCGGGCACACGGACGAGAACCGACAGGGACCCGTGCGGATTCCCACGGGAACCGCGGAGACGCCGTCCCGCGGTCGCCGACGCGTCCGGACGGCCCGTCCGGTCCCGGCAGGATCGGAGGGTGACGACGACGGCGGAGGACGTGCGCATCCCGACGGCGGCCTGGCGCATGCTCGCCCTCGGCGTACTCGCGCAGGCGGCGGGCACCCTCGTCGTGTCCACGCCCGCCTACCTGATCCCGCTGCTCCACCTGCAGCAGGGCATTCCGCTGCCGCAGGTCGGCCTGCTCGTCGCGGCCCCCACCGTCGGCCTGGTGCTCACGCTCGTCGCCTGGGGCGCGCTGGCCGACCGCGTGGGGGAGCGCTGGGTCATCGCGGGCGGCCTCGCGCTCGCCGCGGTCCTGACCGCGCTGGCGGCGGTCGCCGGCGGCCTGGTGCCGCTCGGCGTGCTCCTGCTGCTCGCGGGCGGGGCGACCGGCAGCTGCAACGCCGCGAGCGGACGCGTCGTCGTCGGCTGGTTCCCGAGGCGGCGCCGCGGGCTGGCGATGGGCATCCGGCAGATGTCGCAGCCGCTCGGCGTCGCGGTCGCCGCGCTCGTGGTGCCGCCGCTCGCCGAGGCCGGCGGCGTCGCGGCGCCGCTGCTGGTCGGCGCGGTCGCGACCGGGGTGCTCGCGGTGGCGTGCGCGCTCGGCATCGCGGACCCGCCGCGGCCGCCCCGGAGCGAGGCCGTCGCCGCCGTCAGCCCCTACCGCAGCGACCGCTTCCTGCTGCGGGTCCACCTCGTCTCCGTGCTGCTCGTCGTGCCGCAGTTCACGCTGTCGACCTTCGGGCTCGTCTGGCTGATCGCGGACCTGCGCTGGACCGCCGCGGCCGCGGGGCTCGTCGTCGCAGCCGCGCAGTTCGTCGGGGCGGGCGGCCGCATCGTCGTCGGTTCGCTGAGCGACCGCTTCGGCCGCATGCGCCTGCTGCGCCTGGTGGCCGTCGCGGGCGTGGCCGGGCTGCACCTGCTCGCCGCCGCGGGCGCGGCCGAGTGGGCGCTGCCCGCCGCGGTGCTCCTCGTGCTCACGACGACCGTGAGCGTCGCGGACAACGGCCTCGCCTTCACCTCGGTGGCGGAGGCGGCGGGTCCGGCCTGGTCCGGCAGGGCGCTGGGCGTGCAGAACACCGGGCAGTTCCTCGCCGCCTCCGCGGTCGGTCCGGGCGTCGGCGCGCTCATCGGCGTCGTGGGCTTCCCGCTCGCCTTCGCGCTCACCGCGCTCGCGCCCCTCGCGGCGCTGCCGCTCGTGCCGAAGGAGGACGTGCACCGCGCCTGACCTCCTCCCGCGGCCGCGCACGCCCGCCGCGGGGGCGCCGGTACCCTGGAGGGATGCCTGACGCCCTGCTTCCCCGGACCGACGAGGCGACGGTCGCGGGCCGCACGCTGCAGGTGCGGCCGCGGACCGAGGGCTGGCAGCAGCAGAAGGACGCCGAGGGGCGCCCCCTCCTGCAGTTCGCGTCGCCGAAGCGCGGCAAGCCGCCGGTGCACCTCGCGGACCTCACGAAGGAGGAGCGGCGCGCGCGCCTCGTCGAGCTGGGCCTGCCCGCGTTCCGCGCCGGCCAGCTGGCCCGCCACTACTTCACCCGCTACACCGCCGACCCCGCGGAGATGACGGACCTGCCCGCCGCGGGCCGGGAGGAGCTCGTCCGCGGCCTGCTTCCCGAGCTGATGACCGAGGTGCGCCGGTTCACCACGGACCGCGGCGACACGATCAAGTTCCTCTGGAAGCTGCACGACGGCGCCCTCGTCGAGTCGGTGCTGATGCGCTACCCGGGCCGGATCACGCTCTGCGTCTCGTCGCAGGCCGGCTGCGGCATGAACTGCCCGTTCTGCGCCACCGGCCAGGCGGGCCTGACCCGCAACATGTCCGCGGCCGAGATCGTGGACCAGGTCGTCCGCGCGAACCGCGTGATCGCGGAGGGGGCCCTCGGCGGCAAGAAGGCCGGCGAGACGACGCCGGAGCGCGTGAGCAACATCGTGTTCATGGGCATGGGGGAGCCGCTCGCGAACTACAACCGGCTCATGACCGCCGTCCGCACGATGGTCGCGCCGGCGCCCGAGGGCCTCGGCATGAGCGCTCGGCACATCACGGTCTCGACGGTCGGGCTCGTGCCCGCGATCAGGAAGCTCGCGGACGAGAAGATCCCGGTCACGTTCGCCCTGTCCCTCCACGCGCCCGACGACACGCTGCGCGACGAGCTGATCCCCGTGAACTCGCGCTGGAAGGTCGACGAGGCGCTCGACGCGGCCCGCGCCTACTTCGACGCGACCGGCCGCCGCGTCTCGATCGAGTACGCGCTCATCAAGGACATGAACGACCACGGCTGGCGCGCCGACCTGCTCGCGGAGAAGCTGAACGCCCGCGGCCACGGCTGGGTCCACGTCAACCCGATCCCGCTGAACCCGACGCCGGGTTCCGTCTGGACCTCCTCCGAGCCGGCCGTGCAGCAGGAGTTCGTGCGCCGCCTCGAGGCCGCCGGCATCCCGACGACCATCCGCGACACCCGCGGCAAGGAGATCGACGGGGCCTGCGGGCAGCTCGCGGCCGTCGAGGACTGACCGGCTCCCCGGAAGCGGCGGCCCCCGAAGTGGGGCGCGGGTCGCTGAAGGGTGCGGTGCGCGACCGGGAGCACCCTGGCGGTCACCGTCCACCGCCGCACGGAAGGAGGAGCCGCATGTGCTCCTGCCGTCACTCCCACCACTGCCCGCCGCCGTGCGCCTGCGACGCGGCGTGCGACCACTGCGACCACCGACCGGAGCCGCTCGCGGCCTGAGGCGCCGGATCCGGACCGGCCGCGGTCAGGGCCGGTCGCGGACGCGGTCGACCGCGTCCTCGGCGAGCTCGACCAGCCGGAACGCCGCGTACGGCAGCATGGCGATCAGCGCGAGACCGGCGAACGTCAGCGCGAGCATCGCGATGTCGGACCCGGTCATGCGGGGAATGATGGTCCACCCCCGCGCGGCGCGGAACCCCGAGACCAGGGGGTGGGCCCGCCGCCGGCTCAGCCCCGCTCCCGCCCGCCGTGGGTGCGCGAGGCCGCGTCGTGCCGGGCCGACTGGTCCGCCACGTACCGGCGCCACACCGCGACGGCCGCGTCGTCGCCGCTGCGGAAGTACCCGATCAGCTCGCGGCCGCCCGAGCCCGGCGCCCAGGTGACCGCCCGGTACACGGGCCTGCCTTCGAAGCGCAGGCGGCGGATCACGGCGATCGGTTCCGGGTGCCCCGGCACGGACATCGTCCACTCCGTTCCCGCGACCAGGCGGCGCGGGTGCCAGTCGACCACGGCAGCAGCGTAGTAGTACACATGTTCGAAAGCTGTGGAGAACCGCCGCGTGTCGGTGCCAGGATGTCGCCCGTGAGCGTCGAGTACCGCACCACCATGCACCTCACCGGCCGCAACACCGGCATCCCGGTGCCGCCGGACGTGCTGGAGGCGCTGGGCGGCGGCAAGCGCCCCGCCGTCGCGGTCGCGGTCAACGGCTACCGGTTCGCGAGCACGGTCGGCAGCATGGGCGGGCAGGCGCTCATCCCGTTCTCGTCCGAGCGCCGCGCGGAGAGCGGCATCGGGGGAGGGGACGAGCTCGAGGTGTCGCTCGAGCTCGACGCGGCCCCGCGCGAGGCGGCCGTGCCCGACGACCTCGCGGCGGCGCTCGACGGCGCCGGCCTGCGCGCCGCGTTCGATGCGCTCGCGCCGAGCCGGAGGAAGGCGCACGTCGTCTCCGTCGAGGGCGCCAAGGCGGCCGAGACCCGTGAGCGGCGCATCGCCGCCGTCCTCACCGCTCTGGGCGGCTGAGCCGGCCGGCGCCGCACCGGGGGCGGTCGGCGCCGTCCCGTAGCGTGCTGCGATGTCGTCCCGAGTGCTGCAGCCGGAGAACCACGACGACGGCACGGTCACCGTGACCGCCGCCATCCGCCTGCGGGTGCGCGATCCGCTCGACCTCCGGGGTCGCATCGCGCTGCCGCAGCAGAACGAGGACGGCGAGCTCTTCGTCGGCGACGAGGGCGACCATGCCGTGCTCGCGCGCGCCGTCTCGATCGTCCTCGACGCGGCGCGCTTCGACGTGCTGGGCATCGAGCTGATCCACAACCAGGTGTCCGCGCCGGGGGCCACCGCGTTCCACCCTCACCTCGACTGAGGCCCGGATGCGCGGCGCGGGTCGCGACACGCCGCAGTCGCTGGAAACGCGAGCGCATCGGGTGACCGGTGTGACTGGCCTGCTGATCAGGCGGAACACCCTTACGTAAGACGGCGGCGGGGGTTGCGGCTCACAGCATCGTGTGCAACTGGGACTTGCGGGGTGGGCGGCGCCCCCCGATATGGTGACGCCAGTCGCTGATGACCCCCCGTTCGGGAGTCGCCCGGACAGGGGGCGGCGATCGTTCTCAGCCGGACAACGGGGGGCGTCCGAGCGCTCTTTCGCGCACCCTCCAGGACCCGGTGGCACGACCCTGCCTGCCCACCTCCTGAGCCCCGGAGCACCGTCATGGACACCTCGCACCCGACCCGCGGGCGATTCGCGTTCCTCATCCACCCGCGCACCGACCCCTCCGAGGACCTGGCCCTCGTCAACCCGGTGCTCGGGCTGCTGCCCGGCAGGCTCGTCGAGTCCGCGATGCGCCGCCTGCCGCTCAAGCCGTGGGTGCACGCCACCGTCACCGCCGACGACCGCTCCGGCGAGGTGCTCGGCGAGGTGATCGCCGTGCCGCTCACCCCCTCGATGCTGCTCGGCGACGACCGAGCGCTCGTCGCGAAGCGGATCGACGCGGGGATCGACCTCGCGGTCGCCCACGGCGCCACCGTGCTCGGCCTCGGCGCGCTGACGGCACCCGCGACGGCGGGCGGCGCCAAGCTGCGCCGGCGCACCGACATCGGGGTGACGAACGGCAACGCGTACACGGCCGCCGTCACCGCCGCGGCGGTCGAGCGGATCGCCGCCGGGATGAGCCGGCCGCCCGTCGTCGCGCTCGTCGGCGCGAACGGCTCGGTCGGCACCGCGGTCGCCCGGCTCGTCGGCCGCTCCGGCGTCGCGCAGGAGCTCGTGCTCGTCGGTCGCACCCCCGCCGCCCTCACGGCCCTCGCGAACGACCTCGACGCCACCTGGTCGACGGACATGGCCGCCTGCCGACGTGCGGACCTCGTCGTGCTGATGACCTCCGCTGCGGGCGCCGTGCTCGCCTCGGAGCACCTGAAGCTCGGGGCGACCGTGCTCGACGACACCCAGCCGCGGAACACGAGCCCCGCCCTCGCCACCGAGCGTCCCGACGTCCTGCTGCTCGACGGCGGCGTCGTGTCCACCCCCGGCCTGCACCGGGTCGGCTACGGCATGGACCTCGCCGACACGGCGTCGTTCGCGTGCCTCGCGGAGAGCTCCCTGCTCGCCCTCTCCGGGCACCGCGGTCACGGCACCATCGGACGCCCCTCGCTCGAGCAGGTCGACCGGGTGCAGTCCCTCGCCGACCGCTTCGCGCACCTCGGGTTCGACCTGGCGCCGCCCACCTCCTTCGGCGCACCCGTGCAGGTCCCGGGCTGGACCGACGCCGCGACCCCCGCCACGGCCGTCCCGGACGGCGCGGTCGCATGAGGATCGTCATCCTCGGCGGCGGCTACTCGTCGGTGTGGTGCTACCGGGCGATCCGCCGCTGGATGGGCTCCTCCGCCGCCATCACCGTCGTCGCGCCCTTCACCGAGCAGGTCTTCCACGGCTTCACGGGGGAGGTGCTCGAGGGCGAGCTGACGCCCGAGCTGCAGGAGAGCCCGCTCGAGGAGTGCGTGCCGCGCGCCGAGCGCATCCGCGGCTGGGCGACGGCGGTCGACAGCGAGGCCCGGACGGTGCGGGTCGAGTGGGAGGGCGAGACGCGGGTCGTCGAGTACGACCAGCTCGTCGTCGCGACCGGTGCCCACGACCGCACCGAGCACGTGCCCGGCCTCACCGAGCACGGCTTCCCGCTGCGCTTCCCGGGACAGGTCGGCGCGCTGCTCGAGCACCTCGCACGGGTCGACGAGCAGGTCCCGGAGGACGCCGAGGACGCGCGCCGCCGCACGACGGTCGTCGTGGTCGGCGGCGGCTTCGCGGGCACCGAGGTGGCCGCCGCGCTCGGCCGCCGGTACGGCGACACCCGCCGCGTGGTGCTCGTGTCGTCCAGCCCGACGGTCGTGCCGGTGTGGCAGGACCAGCAGTGGCTGCAGGAGCGCCTGAACCGCAACCTCCAGGACGCGGGCGTCGAGCTGATCACGGCCATGCGCGTGACCTCGGCCGACGAGCGCGGCGTGCTGCTCGCCGACGACACCCGCATCGAGGCCGCGACCGTCGTCGCCTCCCTCGGCAACGCGGTGGGCGTCATCCCGGGGCTCGAGCGGTTCCAGGAGGCGGACGGCCTGCTCGCGGTCGACGACTGCCTGCAGGTGACCGACGGCATCTGGAGCGCGGGCGACGTCGCCGCGGTCCGGCGCCGGGGCGACCGGGTGCCCAAGGAGGCGCTCTGGGCGATCCGTGCCGGCACGACCGTCGGACGCAACATCGCCCGCACGGCCCGGCGCGCGCAGCCGCGGCGCTTCGGCTTCCGCGGGCTCGGCACCGTCGCGTCCTTCGCGCCGGGGCACGCCGTCGCCACGCTGTGGGGCGTGCCGCTCCCGGAGGTCCTCGGCTGGCTCACGCGGGCCGTGCTGTTCCTCTGGTACGTGCCGTCGCGCCGCACCGCCGTGGGCATCCTCCGCTGGACCGTCGGCCGCAACCGCGTCGTGCCGGCGCCGGTCGCCGCGCGGCCCGTGCCGCGCCCCGCGCTCGTCGGCCTCGACGGCGGGCGCACCCGCGCCGACCGCCTGCGGGAGCAGGTGCAGCCGGAGCAGCAGCCCCGTCGCGCCGCCGGCGCCTGACCGGTCATGGTCCCGCAGGACGACGCGTCCTGCGGGACCTCGCCGCGTCAGGCGCGCTGCCTGGGCATGATCACCCAGAGCGCGAGGTAGATCAGGATCTGCGGGCCGGGCAGCAGCATCGACGCCAGGAACAGCACGCGGATGAGCGTCGGCGAGGTCGAGAAACGCTTCGCGAGTCCCGCGCACACGCCTGCGATGAGGCCGCCGCGGACCGGTCGGACGAGGTCGGTCATGGTCCCGATCGTGCCGCTCGAGGCTCGGTCCGGGCTGCGTGTCGCCCTGGTCGCCCCTGGAACCCAGGGCGCTCGCAGCCCGGAACGGCAACGATCGGGGAACGCATCCGCGCACTTCGGCCGTGCGGACCGTCGCGGTCCGGGCGACCTCTTACGATGCCCAGGTGACCGCGATCCAGGCCGCCCTCCGAGCGGGCGGCAAGCTCTCCGCCCTGCTCGCGTTCTTCGCGGTGGCCGCCATCGCCGGCACGCTCATCGCGTGCGTCATCACCCCCGCGGTGGCGATCGCCGGCAGCACCACGAAGCAGCAGATCAACGCCTTCCAGAAGCTGCCCGGCAACATGGCGATCACGCCGCTGGACCAGAAGACGCGCATCTACGCGAAGTCGAAGGGCAAGAACGTCCTCCTCGCGTCGTTCTTCAACCAGAACCGCGACGTCGTCAAGTGGGAAGGCATCTCGAAGACGGTGAAGAACGCGACGCTCGCCGCCGAGGACGTGCGCTTCTACGACCACGGCCCGGTCGACCCGAACGGCATCGCCCGCGCGCTGGTGTCGAACCTGATGCACAAGGACATCCAGGGCGCGTCGACGATCAGCCAGCAGTACGTGAAGAACGTCTGCGTGCAGCAGGCGGAGGCGCTCGTCGACAAGAAGGCGATGACCGCCGCGTACGACAAGTGCACCGAGGGCTCGTACAACCGCAAGATCCGCGAGATGCGTCTCGCGATCGGCCTCGAGAAGCAGTACACGAAGAACGAGATCCTGCTCGGCTACCTCAATATCGCCGGATTCGGCGGCCGCACCTACGGCATCGAGGCCGCGGCGCGGTACTACTACGACAAGTCGGCCAAGGACCTCGACATCGGCCAGGCCGCGACGCTGATCTCCATCGTGAACAACCCCGCGGAGTTCCGGCTCGACCGCAAGGAGAACCTCGCGGGCGCCGAGGCCCGCCGCAACTACGTGCTGAAGGTCGAGCGCAACCACGGCATGATCACGGCGGCCGAGTACGAGAAGTACTCCACCGCGAAGATCGTGACCAAGATCTCGCCCCCGTCCACCGGGTGCCAGACCGCCGGCGCGGCGGGCTTCTTCTGCGACTACGTCGTCAAGACGATCCTCGCGAGCAAGCAGTTCGGCAGGACTGAGGCGATCCGCGACGCGAACCTGCGGACCCAGGGCTGGAAGGTCTACACGACCCTCGACCTGGACCTGCAGAAGAAGGCGCAGAAGGCGGTCGACTACTACGTGCCGCAGAAGCCAGGAGCGACCGACGTCGGCGCAGCATCGGTCTCGGTGCAGGTCGGCACCGGCCGGGTCCTGACGATGGTGCAGAACAAGACCTACCGGCCCACGGGGGCGAAGCCCCGCACGAAGTACTCCGCGGTCAACTTCAACGTCAACCAGAAGCTGGGCGCGGGCGCCGGCTTCCAGCCCGGGTCGACGTTCAAGGCGTACACGATGATCGGCTGGCTGAAGACCGGCCACTCGATGAACCAGAGCGTCAACGGCAACGCCCGCGTGATCCCGGACGGCAACTTCACGGCCTGCGGATCGCCGTACCAGGGCGGTGGCGGCCCGTGGGACCTGCACAACGACGAGGACGAGAAGGGCAACTACACGGTCCAGAAGGGCACGGCGCGGTCGATCAACGGCGTCTTCGCGTCCCTCGCGCAGGAGCAGGACCTCTGCGACCTCGGGAAGATCGCGGAGTCGATGGGCGTCAAGGACGGCTTCGGCGCCAAGCACCTGCAGGTCAAGCCGACCATGTCCATCGGTGCCGCCAGCACGGTCGCGCCGCTCGACAACGCCGTCGGCTACGCGACGATCGCCAGCAAGGGCATCCGCTGCGACGCCATCGGCATCGACCGCGTGATCGACTCGGACGGCAAGGGCATGGCGGTCCCGAAGGCGAACTGCCGCCGGGTGCAGGACGCGGGGCTCATGACCGCGGCGGGCTACGACCTCCACAACCCGACGGTCGGCAACGGCACGATGGCGATGGACCAGCTGTACGACGGCAAGTACGTCTTCGGCAAGACGGGGACGACGGACTTCGCGAAGGACACCTGGACGATGGGGTCCACCACGAAGGTGACCACGGCTGTCTGGGTCGGGAACGTGACGGGGCACCAGAACCTGCGGTTCGTCTACGGGCCCCACGGGTGCAACGCCGGCTCCAACTACGCGTCCATGCGGCACTGCATCTGGCAGGCGATCCAGCGGCCGATGAACGCGAAGTACGGCGGAGCCTCGTCCTGGCCCTACCCGGCGGCGCAGTACGTGTCCGGCGGCGCGGCGATCCGCCACGCGGATGCGATGCCGAAGTCCGACCCGAAGCCGGCGAGGACGTCGAACGGCGGCTCGAAGCCGGCGTCCGACGACAAGGGCAAGGGCGGCGACAAGGGGAAGGGCAAGCCCGGTCGCTGAGCGCCCGGGGCGTCAGCCTCGGGTGTAACCGTGGTCGTCGCGCATCGCCTCGTTGACCTGGACGGTGACGCCGTCCGGGTCGACGACGCGGAGCGAGCGGCCGAAGCTCTCGTCGATGATGTCGGCCTCGAAGCCGGCCGCCGCCAGCCTGGAGCGCACCGCCTCGAGCGGCTCGTCGGCCTCGAACGACAGGTCCGTGTGACCGGGGGAGCGCGGCTCGTCCGCGGACGCATCGGCGTGCAGGCCCACCCCGCCGCCGGACCCGTTGAGCGCCACCCAGCCGCCCGCGTCCGCCTGCACGGTGGTGGCGAGCCCGAGCGCCTCGAGGAAGCGCCGCATCGCGGCCGGGTCGGCGGTGAACCGCACGGGGACGACTCTCATCGGGACTGCTCCTTCGCGAGCGTCTCGAGCCGCCCGCGGATCGCGTGCTCGACGAACGTCGACAGCGATTCGCCCGAATCGATCGCGGCGTGCTTCGCCGCGGTGACGAGCTCGATCGGCAGGTAGACGTTGCACTGGGTCTTCCCGGGCGGCGCGATCGGCATACTAGTAGGCTAGTAGGTGTTCGCTGAGGCCGGCAAGCGCGGGTTCAGGGGTGCAGCTGCAGCCACACCCGCACGTCGTCGCCGAGCTCGAGGCCGTTGGACTCGCGCACGCTCTTCTTCACCGGCAGCACGTACTGGCCGTCGGCGTTCTGCGGGAACACCGACGTCCACCACTGCTTCGCACCCACCCGGCCGTGCGCTCGGATCGCGCCGAAGCCGCGCGGCAGATCGCCGGCGAGCTCGCGGACCTCGCCGGTCAGCTCGGCCGGCAGGGACACGAAGGTCCAGAACTCGCGTCGCGCCTCCCAGCGCCAGAGCGGCGCGGTGAACTCGAGCGTCAGGTCGTCCTGCAGCACCGTCACGACCTTCGAGCGTAGCGAGCGGCGTCCGGCAGACTGGGTCCATGCCCGAGGAGCCGCGCGACCGACTGCCCGCCGTGCCGAAGGTGTTCGAGCGGATCGGGGCGATCGAGGGCATCGCGGTCCTCGTGCTGGTGTCGGTCGGCCTCGTGATCTACGGGCTCGCGACGAAGTCGGTGTGGCCCGTCGTCGTCGGCGGCGTCCTGCTGGTCTTCACGATCGCGGACGCGGCGATCCTGTCCTGGGTGCGCCGCCGCCGCTGACGCGCGTCTGAGCGCTGTCCGGAAGCGGTTACCGCGGGCGGCGGGTGAGCAGCAGGGCGAGGGCTGCGCCCGCGGCGACGGAGCCGGCGACCACGAGCGCGATCGCCCAGACCGGCGGGCCCACCGGCACGACGTAGGTGGTGTCGCTGAGCGGCGCGTACGCGGTCCAGCCGAACGATGCGGGCCGTCGATCGGTCGCGAACCAGATCCCGATCGCGGCGAGCGCGCCGCCGAGGACAGCCGTGATGACGAGGAGCACGCGGCGCACGCGGTCATCGTCCCGCAGCGGTCGTGGACCCGGAAGAGGCATCCTCGATCCAGGAGGTGCCATGCGTACAGAGGTGTCCATCGGTGTCCCGGGTGCGCTCGGGCCGGACGCGGTGCGGGTGCTCGCGCCGCGGGTCGAGGCGGCGGGGTTCGCCGGGCTCTGGCTGAACGACAGCCCGCAGGGCGACTCGCTCGTCGGGCTCGCCGCGGCGGCCGAGGCGACCGCGCACCTGCGAGTGGCCACCGGCGTGATCCCGGTCGACCGGCGTCCCGGAGCCGCGCTGCTGAAGGACCTACGGGCCAGCGGTGTCCCGGAGTCGAGGCTGACGCTCGGGATCGGCTCCGGAGCGCTGCGCCGCGGCGCGGTCGACGCGGTCATGGAGGCGATCGGCGTGCTCCGCAGCGGCACGTCGGCCGCCGTCGTCGTCGGGGCGCTCGGACCGCGCATGCGGCTCCTCGCCGGCGAGCGCGCCGACGGGGCGCTGCTCAGCTGGCTGCCTCCGACCGTCGCGGCGCAGCAGGCGGCGCAGCTGCGGGAGGCGGGCGCGGCCGCGCAGGGCGAGGCACCGCGCGCCGCGCTGTACGTCCGCGCGATCGTGGACGAGGCGGCGCGGCCGGTGCTCGAGCGGGAGGCCGCCCAGTACGCCTCCTACCCCGCCTACGCCGCGAACTTCGCGCGCCTGGGGGTCGAGGCGATCGACACCACGCTGCCGCAGCGCGGTGAGGACCTCGCGGCCGGCGTGAACGCCTACCGCGGCGGCGTGGACGAGCTGGTGCTGCGCGCCATCACGCCGACGGGCTCGCTCGACGACATCCTGGCCTTCGTCGACCGCGCCGCGGAGCAGGTGTTCACGGATTAGGGGATCGGCGGAGCCGATCCCCTAATCCGTGAACACACCGGGCGCTCAGGCCGCGAGCGGGAGCGCGACCGGCTGGAGCGCGGCGCGGAGGGCGCCGTCCTCGACGGACACCCGGACCACGTCGCCGGCGACCGGGTCGGCCGTGACCAGCAGATCCGCGATCCGGTCCTCGACCTCGCGCTGGATCAGCCGGCGCAGCGGCCGGGCGCCGTACTCGGGCTCGTAGCCGTGCTCGGCGATCCACGCGACCGCCTCGTCCGTCATGTCGAGCACCGCGTCCCGCGTCGCGAGCCGCGCCGCCGTCGAGGCGAGCAGCATTCGCACGATCGCGTGCAGCTGCTGCGGCTCGAGCTTGCGGAACAGCACGACCTCGTCGATGCGGTTCAGGAACTCCGGCCGCATCGCCTCGCGCAGCTTGCCCATCACGCGGTCGCGGAGCGCCTTGTCCGAGCCGAAGCCCGAGCCCTCCTCCGACGCCTGGATGAAGCCCAGGGCGCCGCTGCGGGACGCGAGGAACTCGCTGCCGATGTTCGACGTCATGATCAGCACCGTGTTGCGGAAGTCGACCGTGCGCCCCTGGCCGTCGGTCAGGCGACCGTCGTCCAGCACCTGCAGCAGCAGGTTGAACACGTCGGGGTGGGCCTTCTCGATCTCGTCGAGCAGGATCACCGAGTACGGGTTCCGGCGGACGCGCTCGGTTAGCTGACCGGCCTCGTCGTAGCCGACGTATCCCGGAGGGGCACCGATCAGCCGGCTCACGGTGTGCCGCTCGCCGAACTCGCTCATGTCGAAGCGCTGCATCGCCGTCTCGTCGCCGAAGAGGCTGGAGGCGAGGGCCTTCGCCAGCTCGGTCTTGCCGACGCCGGTCGGGCCGAGGAACAGGAAGCTGCCCACGGGCCGGTTCGGGTCGCCCATGCCGGTCCGGCTGCGCCGGACGGCCTTGGCGATCGCGGAGACGGCCGGGTCCTGGCCGATCACGCGCTCGTGCAGCTCGGACTCGAGCTTCGCGAGCCGGGACCGGTCGGCCTCGGTGAGGCGGGTGGCCGGGATGCCGGTCGACCGGGAGACGACGCCGGCGATCTCCGCCTCGTCGACCACGGCGGCCTCGTCCGTGCTGCTCGGCGCCGAGTCCGCCGACGCGATGCGCGCCTGCACGGCCTCGATCTCGTCGCGGAGGTGCGACGCCTCCTCGTACCGCTCGTCGGCCACCGCGCGGCCCTTGTCCGCCTCGAGCTCGGCGACCCGCGCCTGCAGGGCGGCCACGTCCACGCGCACGCCGAGGGCGAGCCGACGGCGGGCGCCGGCCTGGTCGATCAGGTCGATCGCCTTGTCGGGCAGGAACCGGTCGGTCACGTAGCGGTGCGACAGCTCGACGGCGGCGCGGACGGCCTCGTCGGTGAAGCGCACCCCGTGGTGCTCCTCGTACCGGGACTTCAGCCCGTCGAGGATGCGCACGGCGTCCTCGACGGACGGCTCGCCGATGGTCACGGGCTGGAAGCGGCGCTCGAGCGCGGCGTCCTTCTCGATCCGGCGGTACTCCTTCAGCGTGGTCGCGCCGATCAGGTGCAGGTCGCCCCGCGCCAGGCGCGGCTTGAGCACGTTGCCCGCGTCCATGCCGCCCTCGCCGCCGGCGCCCGCGCCGACGACCGTGTGGATCTCGTCGAGGAAGACGAGCAGCTCGTCCTTGTGCTCGGCGATCTCGGACACGACCTTGGTGATGCGCTCCTCGAAGTCGCCGCGGAAGCGGGTGCCCGCGACCATGCCGGGCAGGTCGAGGGAGACGACGCGCTTGCCGCGCAGCGCCTCGGGCACGTCGCCGTCCACGATGCGCTGAGCGAGGCCCTCGACGATCGCGGTCTTGCCGACGCCGGGCTCGCCGATCAGCACCGGGTTGTTCTTGGTGCGCCGCAGCAGGATCTCGACGGTCTGCTCGATCTCGAGCGCGCGGCCGATCACCGGGTCGAGTCCGCCCGCCTCCGCCTTCGCGGTGAGATCGACGCCGTACTTGTCGAGCGTCGGGGTGCCGGTCTCGGACTCGGCGACCTCGCGGGCCTCGGCGGCGTGCTCCGCGATCGACTGCAGCGAGTCGGGCGTGACGCCGAACGACGCGAGCAGCTGGCCGGGGGTGCCCTGCTGGTTCGCGACGTACGCGAAGAACAGGTGCTCGGGGTCGACGTAGGTGGAGCCGGAGGCCCGGGCGACCTGTGCGGCCTCGAGCAGCGAGCGCTGCGCGGCGCCCGTCAGCGACGGAGTGCCGTCCGTGCGGGCGGAGCCGCCGGCGGGCATGCGCTGCTCGATCGCGCGGACGAGCCCGTCCACGTCGATCCCGGCGGCGCGGAGGGTGCTCTCGCCCTCCTCCGTGAGGACGAGACCGCGCAGCAGGTGCAGCGAGTCGACCTCGTCGTGGCCGTGCTCGACGGCGTAGCGGACGGCGCCGCCGAGGAGCTCGTGGGTCCGCTTGCTGAGCAGGCGGGAGATGTCGATGGGGCGGCCGGAACGCTGACCGCTGAGCATCCGCGACAGGGCTGCTGCCAGCTCATCGTCGAAACGTCCGTCGTCGCCGGAGCCGAAGTACTGAGGCAAAGGGTCCTCCTAGTGGAACTTGAGCGCCTTCGACTCAAGTCAACGCAGGAGTGCCCTCCGCATTCCCGCTTCCCGCCACGGGTTCGACGGACGGCCGCCGCCGCCGGCACCCGAATCGGCGCGCACCGGCCAGTCGCGGTGCTTCCGTCCCCCGTCCGGGGAAGGATCATCCCGAGGTCACGGTCGGGGCACGGTCCCGGCGGGTGTCCCCACACCGCGAGCCGTCGATGAGAGCGTAGGAACGTGGACAGCAGCCGACCGCACGACCCCCGCCTGTACCGCGGGCAGCCGAGCGCGGCGTACCCGCAGACGGCGAACCGGACCCCGGATCAGCCGCCCAGGCGCACCTCGCCCTCGGTGTACCCGTACGAGCAGCCGCGCGCGACCTCGACCTACCCGTACGAGCAGCAGGCTCCTCGTCAGGCGCCGGTCGCGCAGCACCCGGCGCTCCGGCCCGAGCCGCAGCAGCCCGCCGCGCGCGCCGACCGACGGAACCCCGCGCCCCGCCGCACGCTCGGCGTCCTGGCGTTCGCGGTGCTGACGGCGATGAGCCTGCCGCTGCACATCGCGGCCATCTTCTTCATCTACGTCGAGTTCGAGAGCCCCGGCGACCCCGTGATGGCCGCGCTGCTCGTCGGCGGCGCGTTCCTCGGCTCCTTCGCGGCGCTGTTCGTCACCGGGCTGCTCGCGCAGCTCGTCGGCGGATTCCCCGGCCGCTGGAGGGCGCGCATCACCTTCGCGACCCTGTCCGGCGTCATCGCGCTGGTCGTCGCGTACTTCGCGGCGCTGCAGCTCTTCTAGTCGCCGGCCCCGCGCGGGCTCAGCGCTCGGCGAGCAGCGCGGCGGGCACCGCGGTCGCACCGGCGACGGCGAGCACCGACTGCCACGCTCCGAGGCGCTTCGCGAGCGGGTGCGAGCCGCCGAACGCGCCCAGGTAGATCAGCACGACCGCTGCGGCGCGCCACGGACCGCCGCTGCGGTTCACGAGCACGAAGACGGCCGCCCCGACGGCGCCGAGGACGCCGCCTCCCGCGGCCCGGACCCCGGTGGCGCGGGCGACGCCGTAGCCGCCGAGCAGGCCGGCGGAGGTGAGCAGGGGCACGAGCAGACGGTTCACGCCTCCGATCCTGCCCGCTCCTCCACCGGAGCCCGCCGGGAGCGGCTCACGCCGTCGGGCTCCCGGCGATGTTGATCAGCCAGGAGACGCCGAACCGGTCGGTCAGCATGCCGAAGCTGTCGCCCCACGGTGCCTTCTCGAGCGGCTGGGCGATGTCGGCGCCCTCGCTGAGCGCGGTCCACCAGCGGGAGAGCAGCGTCTCGTCGTCGCCGGAGAGGGAGACGGAGAAGGTGTTCTCGCCGGGCGTGTACGGCATGTGGCTCGGCACGTCGGACACCATCAGCAGCGGGGCGTTCGGCCCCTGGAGCTGGCCGTGCATGAGCAGGTCCTCCTCGCCCTCCGCGACGGGCATGCCGTAGTCGCGGAACGAGCTGACGCGCTGCTCGCCGCCGAAGACGGACTGGTAGAAGGCGAGCGCATCGCGGGCGGTGCCCCGGAAGTTCAGGTACGGGTTCAGGTTCGCGGTCACGTCGGCTCCTCCACTCGATCGGGTGGCTCCACCTTGGCAGCACCGCCCGTGCGGGTCGAGGGTCAGGAGGGGGCCATGCGGTAGACCGCGCCGGCTTCGTCGTCGGTGACGTAGACGGCACGATCCGGCCCGGCGACGGCGGCGACCGGGCGCCCCCAGCGGTTGCCGTCCGCGGCCTGGAAGCCGGTGAGCAGCGGCTGCGCGGGCTGCAGGGTGCCGTCGCGCCACGGCAGGAAGGCGACCTCCGGCGCGCGCGGCGGCGTGCGGTTCCAGGAGCCGTGCACGCCGACCAGGGCGCCCGGACCGGCCGGCACCACCCCGGCGCCGACGAAGCTCATGCCGAGCGGTGCGGAGTGCGCGGGGAGCCCCTGCTCCACGCGGGGGAGCGCGTCGCAGTCGAGCCGGCTGCCGTCCGCGTTCGTCTCGCGGTCCCGCACGAACCCGCGATTGGTGAACGCGAAGGCGGTGCCGGCCGCCCCGGGATCGACGTCCGGGTCGGGGTTGCAGTAGGGCCAGCCGAGGTCGCGCCCCGCGGTCAGCTTCGCGACGGGCTCGAGCGGATGGTCGTTCACGTAGGGCTGCAGCACGGCGCCGAGGTCGGAGCCGCCCGAGCCGTCGTAGGCGCGGTCGTAGGGGTAGGCGATGCGGTCGCGGTTGTTCACCGCGGTCCAGACGGCGCCGTCCGGCGCGATCGCGAGCCCCGTGCCGTTGCGCACCCCGCGCGCGAAGACGGTCGTCCGCCCGCCCTGCACGCGCAGGATCGACGCGCGCTCGGGGGAGGCGGAGCGGTCCTCCGCGGAGGCGTTGCCGGTGCTGCCGACCGACACGTACAGCGCGCCGTCGGTGCCGACCGCCACGCTCTTCAGCGCGTGGGCGTACGCGCCCCGCAGCTCGGGCGTGCTGGCGTCGGGCAGGCCCGCGACCACGGTTCGGCGGCCGGAGACCGCGCCGTCGGCGTAGTCGTAGGCGCTGACCCGATCGCTCTCCGCGACGTAGAGCGTGTCGCCGCGGAACGCCATCCCGTGCGGGCGGTTCAGCCCCGACACGAGCGTCGTGGTGCGCGGGACCGCCTGCGGGTCGCTGCCGGGCGTGAGCACCTGCACGTCGCCCGACTCGGGACGGGAGACGAGCAGTCGCCCGTCGGGCGTCCACGCCGCGAGCCGCGCGCCGTCGACGCGGGCCCACACGGACACCGTCCAGCCGCGCGGGGCGTCGACGGTGCGGGAGGCGTCGAACGGCGCCCCGTCGAGCGCGTCGGGCACCCGCAGCGCGCTGCGGCCGAGCCCCGAGGGTGCGGGGGTCGGTGCCGCAGCGGGGGAGTCGGCGGTGCAGCCGGCCAGGAGCAGTGCGGTGAGCGTCGCCGCGCCGATCGCGGTCGCGCGCCGCCTCATGGACATGGCGTCAGTCTCGCCGGGCGCCGCGCCCGGCGATGCGGCACCGCCTCGACACCCGGCATCCGTTCAGGTGCGGGAGGCCTGCTCGGAGTTCCCGGAGCCGCGGCGTGCCACGCTGGTGCCGTGCGCCCCCGCACCGCGTGTCCCGGCTGCGGCATCGTGCTGCCCGCTGGGTCGGACGCGGAGACGCCCTCGCTGCACGCGACCCCGTCCTGCGAGTCGGTGCTGCACGAGGTCCTCGGCTTCGAGTTCCAGCACCCGGTGATGCTGCGCTACCACCAGCTGACGGTCGACGCCTACGGGGCGCAGCACGCGGGCGGCGGCGCCCCGCGGATCCGCGTCGCCTACAGCCTCGCCGGCCTGTGGCTCGCGCTCGAGCACGGCTTCTCCGCGGAGGACGTGCGGTCGGTGCACCGGCGCATGGGGCATCCCACGGTCGACTGGCCCGACTTCACCCCGCCCGTGCCGCCGCAGCGCTGGCTGACGGTGCTCGACGTCGCGGAGGCGGGAGTGCGGCAGCACTCCTCCGGCGGTCATGCCCGAGCAGCCGGGCAGTGGGCGCGCAGCGTCTGGGACGCCTGGCGCGGGAGCGACCCGGATGTCGACGACGAGGTGCGCGCGATGCTGCGCTCGATCTTCCTGGAGCCCGGCCGCGCCGAAGGCCTCCACGGCACCATCGGTCCCGCCTCCGCGGTGCACCGCCTGCTGGGGCTGCTCGCCGCATGACCGAGGGGCGGAGGCATCGCCCCCGCCCCTCCATCGCTCGATCGGGTCAGCGGACCCCGATGCGCGCCTCGATCTTGTCGATGAAGTCGACGTCGCTGACGTCCTCGAGGGACTTCCGCTCGGCTGCGACGCCGAACAGCAGCGCGATGATCCCGCCGAGCAGCATCACGCCGGCGCCGAGGTAGTAGCCCGCGGCGAGCGGGTTCCGGTCCTTGCCGTCGCCGATCAGCGCGTTGTAGATGACCGGAGCGAACGCGCCGACGAACTGCCCGACGGCGAAGACGTACGAGATCGCCTGGCCGCGGACCTGCAGCGGGAACGTCTCGCTGACCGTCAGGTAGGCGGAGGAGGCGCCGGCCGAGGCGAAGAAGAACGAGATGCTCCACAGGATCGTCTGCGTCGTCGCCGTGAGCACGTCCGCCTGGAACAGGGCGGCCGACACGGCGAGCACGACCGCCGCGAGTCCGTAGGTCGCGAAGATCATCTGCTTCCGGCCGATCGTGTCGAACAGGTGGCCGAGCACCAGCGGGCCGATCAGGTTGCCGATCGCGAACGGGAAGAAGTAGACCGCCGCGTTGTCCACGCCGTAGAAGTTCTTCAGCACCTCGGCGTAGCTGAAGAAGATCGCGTTGTAGAGGAACGACTGCGTGATCATCATCGAGAAGGCGACGAACGCGCGCTTCGGGTACATCCGGGTGAAGACGTAGAGCACGACGCGGAACGGCACGCGGTCGTGGACCGGGACGTCGATCGCCGTCTCGTCGGGCACCCGTTCGAGCGAGGAGCCGGACTCGTGCTCCACCTCCCGCTCGATGCGGTCGACGTTCGCCTCGGCCTCCTTCTCGTAGCCGTGGGTCAGCTGCCATCTCGGGCTCTCGGGGATGTTGCGCCGCAGGAAGATGATGATCAGGCCGAGCACCGGGCCGATGAAGAAGCCGATGCGCCAGCCCCAGCCGGACGTCTCGAGGGCGCTGCCCGGTGCGAGCAGGAAGAGGTTCGCCGCGGCGCCCAGCGCCGCGCCGCCCCAGTAGGTGCCGTTGATCGCGATGTCCACCCGGCCGCGGTAGCGCGAGGGGATGATCTCGTCGATCGCGGAGTTGATCGCCGTGTACTCGCCGCCGATGCCCATGCCGGCGATGAACCGGAAGATGTAGAGGAACCAGGGCGCGAACGACAGGCCCGCGATGCCCGACGCGACCAGGTAGATGCCGAGCGTGATGATGAAGAACCTGCGGCGACCGAGCCGATCGGAGAGCCGGCCGAACACGAGCGCGCCCACGACCTGGCCGAGCAGGTAGACGGTGCCCGTCAGGCCCACCTCCGTGGTGGACATCCCGAGCTGCTTGGCGTACCCGTTGGCCGACACCATCTGGATCTCGAGGCCGTCGAGGACCCAGGACACGCCGAGCCCCACGACGACGGTCCAGTGGAACCGGGTCCAGGGCAGGCGATCCATCCGTGCGGGGATGAGACTGCGGATGGTCTGCGGCCCCGATGCCGTCGTCGTCATGCGCGGCAAGCTACGCCCGGATTGCTGAACGCTTCCTCGAAAACGGTCAGCCCACGTTCAGGTGACCTGGAGCGGCCCCTACGCCGCGAGTCGCGCCGTCATGCTGATCGGCAGGTGGTCCGAGATGCCCTGCGGCAGCACCTCCAGGTCCTCGAGCACGAAGCCGGTCGAGGTGGCGAAGTCGAAGTAGCCCGCCGAGAACGGGAACTTCACGTAGGTAGGCGTCGGCATGCGCGTCAGCTCGTAGCCGGTCGCGGTGAGCCGCCGCTCCAGCCCGCGCAGGAACCACGGGTAGTTGAAGTCGCCCACCATCACGGCGGGCAGGCCGGCGGCGATGCCGCGCATGCCCTCGTGAGCGGCCGCGATCTGCTTGCGCCGCAGCGAGTTCGTGGCGGTCAGGGGAGCGGCGTGGAAGTCGCCGACCAGCACCTCGCGCCCGGTCTTCCGATCGAGCAGGTGCGCGGCCAGCAGGCGCTCGTTCGCCGGCTTGAGCAGGCGGTCGTGCATCGACTTGCGCAGCGCGAAGACCTTCTTGCCCTTGACCTCGAACCGGTCCTCCCGCGCGTACAGCGCGAGCCCCAGCCGGTTGGTCCGCGTCTGCTCGATGAGCCGCAGGTGCCCGAGCTCGTCGGGCATGTCGGTGTGGTCGCACTCCTGCAGCGCCAGCACGTCGACGTCGGTGCCGGCGGCGAGCGCTTCCAGCTCGCCGCGGGCGGTGTGCTCGCGCAGGTTGTAGCTGATGATCTTCACGTCTGTCGAGCCCTTCCCCGCCCGGGTCCTCCCCGCGGACCCGCCGATCAACCTAGCCCGGCGTCGGCGCTCGAGGATCCGAGACCCCTCGATCGCGTCAGCGGCGGGGCCCGATCACGCGAGCACGTCGCGGGTGGTGAAGCGCCCGTAGGCGAGCGCCCCGAACACGACGACGTAGCCGAGCTGCAGCAGCGCGTTCGTGCCGAACGTGCCCCACTCCGGAGGCTGGCGCAGCAGGTCGATCAGGCCGAGCCAGGAGTCGGACAGCAGGAACGGGTGCAGCGCCTCGAGCTGCGGCAGCTGGTCGAGCACCTGGCTCGTGACGGCGAGCACGACCGTCGCCGCCATCGCGCCGACCGGCACGTCGGTGAGCGTCGAGACGAACAGGCCGACCGCGGTGAGGCCGAGCATCGCGACCCCGACGTAGGCGGCGAGCAGCAGGAGGCGCAGGAGGCCTTCCGCGACGGGCACCTGATCACCGGACAGCAGCGTGATGGGGCCGATCGGGAACAGCGCGACGCCCGTGAGCGTGCCGGCGACCACCACCGTCAGCGGTGCGGCGAAGCAGAACACGGCCGCGCCGAGGAACTTCACGAGGAGCAGGCGCGGGCGGCCGGCGGGCGCGACGAGCAGGTACCTGAGGGTGCCCTGCGACGCCTCGCCGGCGATGGTGTCGCCGGCGACGACGCCGACGGTGAGCGGCAGGAACAGCGGGATCGCGAGCACCAGGGAGGCGACGCCCACGAAGAGGCCGTTGCCCGCGATCTGCGTGAGGAAGGAGGGGCCGCGGCCGGAGTCGCCGCCGGAGGAGAGCCGGATCGCGACACCGACGAGCACGGGCACCGCGGCGAGCGCGAGCAGCATCGCCCACGTCCGCTTGCGCCGGAACAGGACGGTGATCTCGGTGGCGAGCAGGGAGAGGCCGAGCCGGCGGCGCTCGACGGGCCGTGCCTGCTCAGTTCGCGACATCGAAGCCCTCGCCCGTCAGCGCCACGAAGCGGTCCTCGAGGCTCGCCTCCGCCGCACGGATGCCGCGGATCCGCACCCCGGCGGCGACGAGCGCCGGCACGAGGTCCTCGATCGCCCGCCCCGCGAGCGGTGCGACCACCTCCGCACCCGCCTGCGTCGCGGTCAGCCCGGCGGCGCCGAGCGCGGCGATCGCCCGCTCCGCGTCCGGGGTGGCGAGGTGGAGGCGGTCGTCGGGCGCCGCGCCGCGCAGCTCGTCGAGCGTGCCCTGCGCCACGAGGCGGCCCGTGCGCATCACCGCGGCGTGGGTGCACATCTGCTCGATCTCCGCGAGGAGGTGGCTCGACACGAACACGGTGGTGCCGCCGTCGGCGAGGCTGCGCACCAGCGTGCGCACCTCGCGGGTGCCCTGGGGGTCGAGGCCGTTCGTCGGCTCGTCGAGCACCAGCAGGTCTCGCGGCCGCAGCAGGGCGTTGGCGATGCCGAGCCGCTGCTTCATGCCGAGCGAGTACGCCTTGACCCGCTTGCTCGACGCCGCCGAGAGCCCGACCCGGTCGAGCGCCTCCCCGATGCGCCGCTTCCGCGTTCGCGGGTCGGCGACCGGATCCGCGGAGTCGAGGCGGGCGAGGTTCGCGGCGCCCGACAGGTACCCGGCGAAACCCGGTCCCTCGACGAGCGCTCCCACGCGGGGCAGCACCGCCGCGGCCCGGTCCGGCATCGCCGAACCGAGCAGCGACGCCGACCCGGAGGTCGGGCTGATCAGCCCGAGCAGCATCCGGATGGTCGTCGTCTTGCCGGACCCGTTGGGGCCGAGGAAGCCGAACACGCTGCCCGCGGGGACCGCGAGGGCGACGTCGGCCACCGCGTCGCGGCCCCGGAACCGCTTGCCGAGTGCCTCCGTCTCGATCGCGAGACCGGCGCTCACCGAGCGGCGGACTCGAGGCTGGAGACCGGCACGGCGCCCGCGAGCACGCGGCCGTCGTCCGTGAGCAGCACGTTCACCAGGGCGGTGTGCAGCACGCGGCCGCCGTCGGCGGCGGTCGTGAGACGCCGGACCGTCGCGTCGTCGCCGAGACCGGACGGCACGCGGTCGGCGGGCACCGTGACGACGGAGGCCCAGCCCGAGCCGCTGACCTCGGGGCGCGGGCCGGAGTCGGTCGCGCGGTGCTGCGGGCGGTCGCCCGGCGTGACCGTCTTCGTGGTCACCTTCGCGTCCGAGGGCGGCGTGAAGTCGAAGCGGGAGGCGGCCGGCACGGCGTACGAGATGCTCGTGAAGCCCGTCTCGAAGGCGGGGGAGGAGGCGCCGCGGGCGAGCACCTGCACGTCGAGCGGCAGGCCGGTCTCCGCGTCGACCGCGATGCGGACCGAGCCGATGGTGGTCTGCGTCGTGCGCGGCGTGAGGACGAGCGTGTAGGCGTCGCGGTCCGCGATCTGCTGGGCGGAGTCGACGGAGACGCGGGTCGTGCCGTCCACCTTCGCGAGCAGCTCCTGCGCGGCCTCGGCGGGCGTCGGCAGCGCGCCCTGCTCGATGCCGGGCCGGGCGTCGCCCGACGCGACCACGTGGGCGGCGGTGTTCTTCTTCGAGTCCCACAGCCAGACGCTGCGGCCGTCGCGCACGACGTCGCGCTCGGCGGAGTCGTCGAGCACGGCGATGCGCGCCCTGCTCGCACCGGCGACCTCGACTCGGGCGGTGTGCGTGCCGGAGAGCAGGTCGAGCGTCGACGCCGTGTCCGTGTCGCTGCCCGCGCCGATCGACGGCACGGCGGGCAGGCCGAGGTTCGAGCGCTGCTCGACGACGCCGGAGAAGCCCTGCACGTCCTTCGCCTTCGCGACGAGCTCGAGCACCTGCTGCGCCGACTTCGCGGGCAGGTCGGGCGGGGTCGCTGCGGCGACGAGCGGCACGGCGACGACCCCTGCCACCACGACGGGGGCGACGACGGCGGGGAGCCAGCGGATCAGGCGACGGTGCTGCATGCGTTCGAGGCTACGTCCGCTGCGGCGGCGGCGGTGCCGAAGGGCAGGAACTCATCCCGGAGGATGAGCCGGCGCTCAGGCGGCGCGGTCGCGCGCGAACAGCTGCTCGGCCCGGGCGCGCACCGCCGGGCGGAACAGCTCGAGGTCGGGCGAGGGCGCCGGGTCGACCAGCACCTCGAGCACGAGGCCGAGCGCGGTCTGCGTGCGGCCCTGCTCGTGCATGGCGAGGGCGAGGAAGGTGCGCAGCGAGCGGGACCCGGGGAACTCCTCCAGCGCCGCCTCCAGCACGGAGACGGACTCGTCGAGGCGGCCAGCGCGGCGCAGGGCGTCGCCGAGGCGCAGGGCGCACCGGCGCAGCGCGGTGCCGTCGAGCCGGGGCATCGCGGCGCGGTAGCTGACGATCGCCTTCTCGGTGCCGCCGCACTCGTCGTGGGCGTCGCCGACGGCGATCAGCGCCACCGGGTCGTCGGGCCAGCGCTCGAGCAGTGCGTCGAAGCCGGCGGTGTCGGGGGAGCGGGTGGGGTCCCACTCCTCGTGGCAGGTCTCGATGGCTTCGACGAGGGCCGGGTCGGTACGCACCGATCCAGTGTCCCCCTTCTCACGGTCCTCACAGGTCGTAACACCCCGTCGACGCCGGGTCGGCCGCCCTAGGCTGGCGCGCGGTCCCGTTCCGTCCCCCTCCTGAAGGCAGTCATGGCACGCACCCACGCATCGATCATCGAGGCCTTCGGCGGCACGCCGCTCGTCCGCCTCAACCGCGTCACCGAAGGCATCGACGCCACGGTCTACGCGAAGCTCGAGTTCTACAACCCCTCCTCCTCCGTGAAGGACCGCCTCGCGATCGCGATCGTCGACGCGGCGGTCGAGTCCGGCGCGCTGCAGCCCGGCGGCACGATCGTCGAGGGCACGAGCGGCAACACCGGCATCGGTCTCGCGATGGTCTGCGCGGCCCGCGGCTTCAAGGCGGTGCTCACCATGCCCGAGTCGATGTCCGTCGAGCGTCGCAAGCTGCTGCGCGCGTACGGCGCCGAGCTCGTGCTCACGCCCGCGGGCGAGGGCATGAAGGGCGCGGTCGCCCGCGCCGAGCAGATCGTGGCGGAGCGCCCCGGTGCCGTGCTCGCCCGGCAGTTCGAGAACGAGGCGAACCCGAGGATCCACTACGCGACCACCGGCCCCGAGATCTGGTCGGACACCGACGGCGAGGTCGACGTGTTCGTCTCCGGCGTCGGCACCGGCGGCACCATCACGGGCACCGGCCGGTACCTGAAGGAGCAGAAGCCGGGCATCCGGATCGTCGCGGTCGAGCCGAAGGAGTCGCCGATCCTGAACGGCGGCAAGCCCGGCCCCCACAAGATCCAGGGCATCGGCCCGAACTTCGTGCCCGCGATCCTCGACCGCGAGATCTACGACGAGGTCGTCGACGTCGACATCACCGAGTCCGTGGCGATGGCCCGCCGGCTCGCCGCGGAGGAGGGCATCCTCGCCGGCATCTCGTCGGGCTCGACCGTGCACGCGGCGCTCGAGGTCGCGCGCCGTCCCGAGAACGGGGGCAAGACGTTCGTGGTCGTCGTCGCCAGCTCCGGCGAGCGGTACCTGTCGACGGTGCTCTACGAAGACCTGGACGTGTGAGCGTCCTCGGAGCCCTGCTCGAGGACGTCCGCGCGGCGCGGCACCGCGACCCCGCGGCGAAGTCGGCGGCGGAGGTGGTGCTCACCTACCCGGGCCTGCACGCGGTCTGGGCGTACCGCCTCCACCACCGGCTGTGGCTGGCCGGCCGGCGGCTGCCCGCGCGCATCGTGTCGCAGGCGGCGCGGTTCCTGACCGGCATCGAGATCCACCCCGGTGCGGTCATCGGCCGCCGCTTCTTCATCGACCACGGCTCGGGCGTCGTGATCGGGGAGACCGCGGAGGTCGGCGACGACGTCACGATCTTCCACGGCGTGACGCTGGGCGGCACGGTGTGGCGCGAGATCAAGCGGCACCCGACCGTCGGCGACCGGGTGATCATCGGCGCCGGGGCGACGCTGCTCGGCGCGATCGAGATCGGTGCGGACAGCGTCGTCGGCGCCGGGGCGGTCGTGCTGCACGACGCCCCGGCCCACTCCCTGCTCGTCGGCGTACCCGCGGTCGCGCGCCCGCGCACCCCGACCGACGCCACCGAGCACCACTGGGTCATCTGACCCGCTCCTCCGGCCTAGCCCGTGAGCACGACAGCAGGAAGATGTCGCTTCAGCAGGAGGATTCGGCCCATTTCTTCCTGCTGAAGGTGCCTCTTCCTGCTGAGGTGCTCGGGGGACCGTGCTGTCGTGGGCGCGGCTCCGGGCGGCGCGTCCGAAGGCGGCGCGTCCGAAGGCGGCGGAGCACGACAGCAGGAAGATGTCGCTTCAGCAGGAGGATTCGACCCGTTTCTTCCTGCTGAACGTCGTTCTTCCTGCTGTCGTGCTCCGATGTTCCTGCTGTCGTGCTCCGGAGGGGCTACTCCTTGACGGCGCCGGAGGCGGTGTTGGTGATGCGGCGCTGGAAGAGGATGAACAGCACCGCGACCGGGATCGTCATGACCGCTGCGGCCGCCAGGTGTCGCGGGTACTGGTTCGCCTTGCCGAGCGCTCCGGCCGCGAGGGAGGCGACGCCCTTCGTCAGGGTGTCGAGCTGCGGGCTCGAGGTCGAGACGATGAAGTGCGACAGCTCGTTCCACGAGCCCTGGAAGGACAGGATCACGATCGTGATCAGCGCCGGCCGGGACATCGGCAGGATGACCGACCAGAACAGGCGCACCGTGCTCGCGCCGTCGAGCCGCGCGGCCTCCTCCACGGCGACCGGGATCGACTCGAAGAAGTTCTTCATGATGAAGACGCCGGCCGCGTCGGCGATGAGCGGGATGATCATGCCGCTGTAGGAGTCGAACATCCCCAGCTGGTTGATGACGAGGAACTTCGGGATCAGCAGCACGACGCCGGGCACCGCCATGACCGCGATCAGGCCCGCGTACAGCGCGTTGCGCCCGCGGAACTCGAGCCGCGCCAGCGCGTAGCCCGCGGCGGAGTCGAACAGCGTGCGCCCGATGGTCACCGCGATCGTGACGATGCCGGAGTTCGCGAACCACAGCGGGAAGTCCGACTGCACGAACAGCTGCCGGTAGGCGAGCGCGGTCCAGCTCGGCGGCACGAGGCCCAGCGGATCGGCGCTCGCGTCCGACTCGGTCTTGAACGACGTCGCGACCTCGATCAGGAACGGGAAGACGTAGACGATCGCGATCACGATCAGCAGCAGGTAGAGCCCGAGCGCGCCGAAGCGGAGGCTGCGCCGGCGGCGACGCCCGGTCGCCTGCGCGACGGGACGCGCGGTCGAAGCGGTGGTGGCGGTCATCGGCGGCCTCCGGAGATGTCGGTGTCGGCCGCGGAGGCGACGAGTGCGGTGCGGAAGGAGCCGTCGCCGGCGTCGGTGAAGCCGGCGCGCCGCATGCGGCGCTTGGACACGTCGCGATCGCGCAGCACGAAGCGCTGCAGCAGGGTGAGCACGACGATGATCGCGAACAGGATGAACGCGATCGCGGCCGCCTGCCCCCACGCCTGGTTCTGGAAGCCGGCGACGTAGGAGAGGTAGGCGGGGGTGATCGTGGTCTTGCCCGGGTCGCCCTGCGAGCCGGTGAAGACCTGGTCGAACACCTGCCAGGTGCCGATGAGCCCGAGCGTCAGCACCGTGAACAGCGTCGTCCGCAGCTGCGGCAGCGTCACCATCCGGAACCGCTGCCAGGCGGAGGCGCCGTCGACCATGGCGGCCTCCTGCACCTCCTCCGACAGGTTCTGCAGCGCCGCGATGAACAGCAGCATGAACGTGCCGCTCGTGGTGAACACGGCCATCGAGATCAGGATGAGCATGCCGACGGAGGGACCGGCGAGCCACTCCCACCAGCTGATGCCGACGAAGGTGTGGTCCGTCAGCACCGCGGGACCGTTCCGCACGCCCACCAGCGCGAGCAGGTTGTGCAGCACGCCCGTCGCGTCGGCGGGCCAGTTCGGCCCGGTGACGCCGATCAGCGACAGCAGCTTGTTCACGGCGCCGGCCGGGTTGAACAGGAAGTACCAGAGCACCGTGATGGCCACCGAGCTGGTGACGGACGGAAAGTAGAACGCGGTGCGGAAGAACCCGCGTCCCTTCAGCACCCGGTTGTTCACGAGCACGGCCAGCAGCAGTGCGAGCGCCGTCTGGATGGGCACGACCAGCAGCACGTACCAGAGGTTGTTCCGGAGGGCCGTGCCGAAGTCCTGCTCGGCGAGGCCGCCGCCGGAGGTGATCGCGGCGTAGTTCTTCCCGCCGACGAACTGCACGCCCGAGGAGAAGGGCGAGCCCCTGCCTCCCCAGTCGCTGACGCTGACCCACAGCGCCATGAGGATCGGGATCACGAGGAAGACGAGCAGCAGCAGGAAGGCCGGCGCGCTGAACAGCCAGCCCGCCGTCGCCTGGCCTCGCCGGATGCCGGTGCGGTGCCGTCTGGTCGGCCGATGTGCGGTTGCGCTCGTCATCGTGCGCTGCTCGTCCCCTCGTGGTCCCGGTGGTGGTTCAGCCCGTGACGACCGCGGACAGGTTCTTCTGCTCGGTGCTGAGGATCGACGCGATGTCGGCCGACTTCAGCGAGGCGAGCTTGGAGTTCATGTCCGTCACGACGTCGTTCGCGCCGACGGCGGTCGGCACGCCCTTGGCGTAGTCCGCGGCGTCGAGGAAGGCGGCGAACTGCGGGTACTGCTGCTTCCAGTCGCCCGCTGCGGACCGGATGGAGGGCATCACGCCGAACGCCTTCGCGAACGCGAGCTGGTCGTCGGAGGAGGTCAGCTTCTCCACGAGCTTCAGCGCGGCGGCCTGGTTCGGGCTGTCCGCGGCGATGCCCCAGCAGTTCGTGAACTGCAGGGTGCCCTTGCCTGCGGGACCGGCGGGCAGCGGCGCCACCTGGTACTTGATCTTCGGGAAGTCGGACTGCATCGCGCCCGAGATCCAGTTGCCCTCGATGGTCATCGCGGCGACGCCCTTGCCGAACGCCTCACCGCCCCAGCCCGCGCCGACGTCCTTGGTGAACTTCCACCAGCCGTCCTTCAGCCCGCTCTGCACGTAGGTCAGGGCCTGCTTGTTGGCGGCCGAGTCGACGGTCGCCTTCGTGTTGTCGTCGTTCGTCAGGTTGCCGCCCGCCTGCACCATGAAGGCGCCCAGGCGCTGGTACTCGTTGCTCGTCACGAGCCCCGTCACCTTGCCCTTGGTCAGCTTCTTGGCGACGGTCGCGAGCTGGTCCCACGTCGTCGGGACGTCCTGGTCGGTCAGGCCCGCGGCCTTCCACAGGTCCGTGTTGATCTCGAGCTGCAGGGTCGAGAAGTCCTTCGGGGCGCAGGTGAACTTGCCGTCGTAGGTGAAGTTCTTCACGAGCGACGGGTAGAAGTCGCTCTTGTTCTTCAGCTGGTCGCCGTAGGCGAGCAGGTTGCCCTGCTTGGCGTAGGAGGCGAAGGTGTCGGCGCCGAGGTAGAACACGTCGGCCGGCTTCTTCGCGGCGAAGCCCTGGCTGAGCTGCTGCGTCAGGTTCGTCGCCGCCTGGACCGACGCCTTCGTGCCCGAGGTGCCCGACCAGTCGGCGACGGCGGACTTCACGGCGGCGGTCTCGGCGTCACCGGACGAGCCGATGAGCACGGTCAGCGCGCTCTTGCTCGAGGTCAGGCCGCCGGCGGCTCCGCTCGAGGAGGAGCCGGACGAGCCGCTGAAGCCGGAGCCGCACGCGGTCAGGGCGAGGACGCCCGCCGCGGCGACCAGGCCGGCGGCGAGTCGTGGGATGCGTCGTTGCATTGGTGGTGCCTCTCTTCGACGTGGATCAGCCCGCTGCGCGGGTCGATCCGGGGGTTGCGGGGATGCGCTCCCGTCGGGCGGACCCGCGCAGCACGGCGTCGCGCACGACGACCGCGGCTGCGGCGGACCAGGCCTGGGGCCGGCACGCGGCCGGGTAGGGCACGGGGGAGCCGTCGGCCGCGGCGTCGCCGCCGTGCAGCTCGGGCATGCGCCCCTGGAAGGACCGGGAGGCGAGCAGCAGCCCGGCGGCGAGCCGCTCCGCCTGCTCGGGGAAGCCGGCGCGGAGCAGCCCGTGCACCGCGATCGCGGTGTCGTGGGTCCAGACGCTGCCGCCGTGGTAGCTGAGCGGCCAGTAGCCGGCCGCGTCGGTCGCGAGCGTGCGCAGACCCAGGCCGGAGTCGAGCCGCGGGTCGACGAGCAGCGCGGCGACCCGCGCCTCGTCGGCCGCATCGAGGATCCCGGTGCCGAGCAGGTGCCCGATGTTGCTCGTGAGGGAGTCGACGGCCGCACCGGCGGCGTCGAGCGCGATCGCGGGGTACCCGCCGTGCCCGTCCTCGACCCAGAACGCGCCCCGGAACCGGGCCTTGAGGTCGGCAGCCCACGCCTGCCAGCGGTCCGCCTCCGCGTCGTCGCCGAACGCCCGCAGCAGCACCACCGCGGCGAGGGCGGCCTCGTGGGCGTACGCCTGCACCTCGCACAGGGCGATCGGCCCCTCGGCGAGGCGACCGTCGTGCCACTGCACGCTGTCGCCGGAGTCCTTCCACCCCTGGTTCGCGAGACCGCGGCCCGTCGGGTCGGAGTAGGTGAGGAAGCCGTCGGCGGGCACCGCGTCGCGCAGCCAGCCGAGCGCCGCGCGCAGCGCGGGCAGCAGCCCCGCGACGTCGCCGTCGGTCAGCCCGGCGCGCCAGGCGTCGTGCAGCAGCAGGATCCACAGCGGGGTGGCGTCGATGGTGCCGTAGTAGCGCGGCGGCAGCACGGCGCCGTCGCCGAGCGCGTTCTCGCCGCGCCGCAGCTCGTGGACGACACCGCCCGGCCGCTCGCCGGTCTCCACGTCGTCCTCGCGCCCCTGCAGGCGGGCGAGGACGCGGAGGGTGCCGAGCGCGAGGCGGGTGTCGATCGGCAGCAGCATGCGGGCGGCCCAGATCGAGTCGCGGCCGAACAGCGTGAAGAACCAGGGCGCGCCGGCGGCGAGGAAGACGTCGTCGTCCCCGCCCGGCAGCACGAGCTCGAGCGCCTCGAGGTCGCCGAGCGCCTGCGCGGTCCACTCGTCGAGCGCGGGCAGGCCGGTCGGCGCGGTCGCGAGGGGGACGGGGCGCGGGGGAGCGGCGACGACGGCGGCGCGGTCCTCGGCCCGCACGCGCCAGGACGCGGCGGCGGCGCCGTGCGCGGCGACGCGGGCGCGCCACCGGAGCACGAGCCCGCCCTCCGCCTCCACGACGGCTTCGAGCCCGTCGAGCGCGAGCTCGGCGGACACCTCCTCGGTGCCCCAGGTGACGCCGCCGTCGGTCGGGGTGAACGCGGCGGGCGCCTGCGCGCCGCCGGACTTCACGAGCGGCATGGGCGCCAGGTCGGAGGCGAGGCGCACGGTCACGATCGCGTCGATCGGCACGTCGCGCCCGGAGGTGATGGTCAGGCGCTCCGTCATCCCGGTCGGCTCGACCGTGCGGACGCGGTCGAGGCGGACGCGGGGGTCCGCGCCCTCGCCGTCGAGCCCGCGCAGCAACGCGGTGAACGCGACCGCGGTCGCGCCGCGCCGGTCCGTGCGGATGTGCTCCACGTCGCTGCCGTCGACCGCGACTCCGAGCGCGGAGACGACGCGCACGTCGGACACGAAGAGGCCGTCGATGCCGTCGGCCATCGTCCCGTCGTGCCGGCTCCACGCCTGTGCGGGCGCGGCCAGCACCATCTCGCCGTCGTGCAGGAACGGTTGCCTCATCGCCACGCGGGCACTGTAGGCCGAATCCTTTGATCGATCAAATAGCCGATCGGCGATTGCCAGGTTCCTCTACGATTCGCGGAGACCCGCTCGGGAGCGCGAGGAGGAGCATGCGTCGCCTGCCGACCGTTTCGGACGTCGCCGAGGTCGCCGGGGTGTCCCGGCAGACCGTGTCGAACGTGCTCAACACGCCGGCGATCGTGCGCCCGGAGACGCGGGAGCGGGTGCAGGAGGCGATCGCGAGCCTCGGCTACCGGCCCCACGCCTCCGCCCGCCGACTCCGCACGCGGCGCAGCTCGACGATCGGCGTGCGCCTCGACCCCGGCACCGACGGGATGTCGGGCTCGCTGCTCGACCGCTTCCTGCACGCGCTCGTCGAGCGGGCCGACCGCTCCGGCCTGCGGGTGCTGCTCTACACGGCGGCGGACGAGGACGCCGAGATCGCCGTGTTCGAGCGGCTGCTCGACGGCGCCGACGTCGACGCCCTGGTGCTCACCTCCACCCACTACGGCGACCGGCGCATCCCGTGGCTCGTCGAGCACGACGTGCGCTTCGTCACCTTCGGCCGGCCCTGGGGCGAGCACGACACGACCGACCGCAGCCACCGCTGGGTCGACGTCGACGGCCGTGCCGGCCTGCACGCGGGCACGACCTCGCTGCTCGAGCAGGGTGCCCGCCGGATCGCCTTCCTGGGCTGGCCGGTCGGGTCCGGCACCGGTGACGACCGGCGGAACGGCTGGCGGCAGGCGATGCGGGAGGCGGGGATCACCGACCTGGCCGGGCTGGACCTCCAGGTGGAGGAGGACCCGCAGGACCTCGGGCGCGGCGGCCGGGCGGTCGCCGGGCTGGAGCCCGCACCCGACGCCGTGGTGTGCGCGAGCGACTCGCTCGCGCTCGGCGCCCGGCTCGCGCTCGGGCCCGACGTGCCGGTGATCGGGTACGACGACACCCCCCTCGCCCGCGCGCTCGGCTTCGCGAGCATCGCGCAGCCGCTCGACGAGGTCGCCGCCGCGGTGCTCGACCTGATCGGGTCGGACGAGGGCGTGCACCACCGGCTGCTGACGCCGCGGCTCGTGCAGCGCTGACGGCGCTCGGCGCGGACGCCGCTCGTGCGGCGCCGTCCCCGCGGGCACGTACCGTGGCGGGATGAGCGGGCAGCAGCCACCCGGCGGGTTCGCGCCGGGGCAGTTCTCGCCGATGGCGCGGAACCACCGCCGACGGACGATCGTTCGGCGCGCGCTCGTGGTCGCGGCGCTGGTGCTCGCGCTCGTCGTCGTCGCCGTGCTCTGGCCCAGCCCGACCCCGGGCGGGCTGAGCGTCGCGACGGCGCCCGGGAAGACGAAGCCGACGGGCGTGCTGCAGGGCGCGCTGACCGCGGCGCGCACGGGCGACCGCGTCTGCTACTCGGTGCCGACGCGGGGATCGAGGGCGGTGCTGCGGTTCGCGGAGGGGTGGACCGCGGACTCCCGGCTCGGCCTCCGGGACCCGGCCGGGCTGGTCGTCGCCCAGCCCGGCGACGAGGTCGTGCTGCTCGGCGCCCCGTCATCGGTCGGCACGGTGCCGGGCTGCCCGACCCGCGGCCGCATCTGGACGGTCACGACCCTCCGCCTCCCGACGCAGGGCTGACCCGCCCCGCGGTCAGCCCTCGCGGGCCTTGCGCGTCGCGCGGTCGTTCGCCTTCCCGATCGCGTCCACGAGCTCGTCCTTGGTCATCGTCGAGCGGCCGTGCAGGTCGAGCTTCCGGGCGACCTCGAGCAGGTGCGCCTTCGACGCGTTCGCGTCGACGCCGCCCTCGGTGGGGTGCGCGCCCGGGCCGCTCTGCTCCGCGCCGGCGTCGGACGGTCCCTTCTCGTCCTTCGCCTCCCAGTGGTCGCCGACCTTCTCGTAGGAGTGCTTCAGGGCGGCGAACGCGGTGCGGTGCGCGCGCTCGCCGTCGCCGTACTCCTGCTCGGCGGAGTCGAGGGTCTCGCTGTAGATCGCCTTCGCGTGCTCGTCCGACCGGGCGATCGTCGAGGGCAGGTCCTCGTCCTTCTTCGCGGGCATCGCTCCTCCTCCAGCGGCTCGGGCGCTCAGGCCCGGGCGTCGGTCCAGGAGCGCTTCGGCTCCCAGCCGAGCTCCGCGCGGGCCTTGTCGATGGACAGCAGGGTGTCGCGGCCCTCGACGGGCCGGGTGAACGGGACGCCAGGGAACTCGGCGGCGGCGAGCTCGGCGCTCGGGGTCCGCATCACGGTGTCCGCGTTGGCGATGATGTACCGCTCGAAGCCGGGACCGCGCACCTCGAGCGCGAGCGCGATGGCGTCCGCGGCGTCGCGCGCGTCGATGTAGCCCCAGGCGTTCCAGCGGCGCGCAGCCGGGTCGTCCTGCCACGCCTCGAAGCCGGCGTAGTCGGACTCCACCATGACGTTCGAGAACCGCATGGCGGTGATCGACAGCATCGGGTCCCAGCGGCAGAACTGGATCGCCATCTGCTCCTCGAGGTGCTTGACCAGGGAGTAGGTGGAGTTCGGCAGCACGACCGACTCGTCGATCGGGAAGGAGGCGGGCGGGTCGGCCAGCGGCAGACCGAGCAGGGTCTCGCTCGACGCGGTGACGATGCGGCGCACGCCCGCGCGACGGGCCGCCTGCAGCACGTGGTGCGTCGAGAGGATGTTGTTCTCGAAGGTCTTCACGTCGGGGTACAGGCCCGGGGCGGGGATCGCGGCGAGGTGCACGACGGCGTCGACGCCCTCGTGGTGGTCCTCGACGCCCGCGACCGCGTCCAGCACCTGGCCGGCGTCGGTCAGGTCGACGGGGATGCCCTGGTCGCGGCCGGCGACGCGGTCGAAGACGACGACGGTGTGGCCCGCGTCGCGGAGGGACGTGACGACGGTGCTGCCGAGCTTGCCGCTGCCGCCGGTGACGATGATGCGCATGCTCCGATGGTCCTCCACAGCGGCTCCGAGCAGCATGACGGGATGAGCGCGGACCTCGCCGACGGGTACACGGCCGACCAGGTGCGCACGGCGGAGCGCCCGCTGCTCGCCGCGGGCGAGCCCCTGATGGACCGCGCGGCGGCGGGGCTGGCGCGGGAGGTCGAGGCGGTGCTCGCCGCGCGGGGCCGGCGCACCGGCCGGCTGGTGGTCCTGGCGGGCAGCGGCAGCAACGGCGGCGACGCGCTGCTGGCCGCGGCGCTGCTGGTCGCGCGGGGGAGCACCGCGGTCGTCGTGCGGCTGGGCACCCGCGTGCACGGGCGGGGCTTGCGGACCGCCGAGCGGGCCGGCGCGCGGGTCCTGCCTCCCGACGCCTCCGCCGGCTCGGTCGCCGCGGCCGTCGCGGAGGCCGACGTCGTGCTCGACGGCCTGCTGGGCACCGGCGCCCGCGGCGGGCTGCGCGCCCCGGGGAGGCAGGTGGTCGCGCGCATCCTCGAGTCCGGCGGCCGGTCCGCGGCCGTGGTCGCGGTCGACCTGCCGAGCGGCGTCGACCCCGACACCGGCGTGGCCCACCCGCCCGTGCTCCGCGCCGAGCGGACCGTCACGTTCGGCGCCGGCAAGGCCGGGCTGCTGCTGGCGGCGGGGCGCCGGGCGGCCGGTCGGGTGCGGGTCGTCGACATCGGGCTCGGGCCGGTGCTCGCGGACGTCGTGCCGGCCGTGCGCCGGGGCCGCTGACCCCCGGCGCACGGCCAGGAACCGCTCAGGCGACGGTGGGACGGTCGACCCGACGGGGGCGCCGGGCCGCCGACGAGGGGATGCGCATGCCGATCGCGCCGCAGAAGATCGTGATCCTGGGCGGCGGCTACGTCGGCCTGTACGTCGCGTGGACGCTGGAGAAGCACTCCGAGCTGCCGCTCGAGGTCACGCTGATCGAGCCGCGGGCGTACATGACGTATCAGCCCCTCCTGCCCGAGGTGGCGGGCGGACACGTGAACCCGCGCGATGTGACCGTCGACCTGCGCCAGGCGCTCAAGCACACGAACGTCGTCCGCGGCAGCGTGACCGGGCTCGACTCCAAGGCGAAGACCGTGACGGTCGCGCCGGTGAGCGGCGGCGAGGTCGTCTACGACTTCGACCACGCGGTCGTCGGCCTCGGCGCGGTGACCCGGACCTTCCCGACCCCGGGCCTCGCGGAGCACGGCGTCGGCTTCAAGACGGTGGAGGAGGCGGCGCACACGCGCAACACGGTCCTTCTCAACGTGGCCAAGGCGGCCGCGACGACCGACCCGGCCGAGCGCCGCAAGCTGCTCACCTTCGTCTTCATCGGCGGCGGCTACACGGGCGTCGAGGCGCTGAGCGAGCTGCTCGTGCTGTCGGAGAAGGCCATCGCGGCGCAGCCCGCGCTCGACGGCGAGAAGCCGAACTGGATCCTCATCGAGGCGCTCGACCGCGTCGCGCCCGAGGTCGGGCCGGAGCTGTCGCAGTGGACGCTGGGCGAGCTGCGCAACCGCGGCGTCGACATCCGGCTGAAGACGACGATGAAGTCCTGCGAGGACGCCGTCGCCGTGTTCAGCGACGGCGACGAGGTGCCCTTCGGGATGCTCGTCTGGACCGCGGGCGTCAAGCCGAACCCGGTCCTCGACGGCACCGACCTGCCCCGCGGACCGCGCGGCCACGTCAACACCAGCCCGAAGCTGCAGGTCATCCGAGAGGACGGCGGTTGGGTGCGCGGCGTCTGGGCCGCCGGCGACAACGCGCAGATCCCGGACCTCACCAAGCCGCAGCCGGCCTGGTACCCGCCGAACGCGCAGAACGCCGTCCGCCAGGCCGTCGTGCTCGCCGACAACATCGCGCGCTCGGTGCGTCGCCGCCGGCCCCGCAACTACGTCCACCACAGCCTCGGCACGGTGGCGGAGTACGGGCTCTTCCACGGGGCGGCGAACATCTACGGCGTGCAGCTGAAGGAGCTGCCGGCGTGGCTGGCGCACCGCGGCTACCACCTGATGGCGATGCCGACGATGGACCGGAAGGTCCGCATCTTCGCCGGCTGGATCGCCGACTTCGTCGGCAAGCCGGACCTCACGCCCACGGACGACTTCGAGGACCCTACGCACGACTTCCGCATCGCGGCCGGCGCCACCAAGTAGTCCCGGAACCCCTGGAGGAGCACCGATGACCGACGCACCGAGCGAGTACGACGAGACCCACCCCTCGCAGGCGGAGGGGGAGGACCCGACGGCCGAGGAGCCCACGATCGTGCTGCAACCGGAGGGCGCGCCCTCGCAGGCGGAGGGCGAGGACCCCGACGACACCGCCGAGGTGCACGAGGTCATCGACCCGGTCGAGCCCGACTGATCGCATGACGCTCTCGATCGGGGCCGTCGTCCTGCGCGTGCGCGATCTCGATCGCATGACCGCGTTCTGGACGGCGGCCCTGGATCTGGAGCCGCGGCACGAGCCGGAGGCCGACTGGGTCTCCCTCCGCGCCCGCTCCGGCGACGGACCGCACCTGTCGCTCGACCGGCGGCGGTCGGCGTACGAGCTGCCGCCGCGGTTCCACCTCGACCTCTACGCCGACGACCGCCCGGCCGAGGTCGCACGGCTCGTCGCGCTGGGCGCGACCGAGATCCCGCTCGAGCACCGCGGCGAGGTCGACTGGACGCTGCTGGAGGATCCGGAGGGGAACCGCTTCGACGTCTGCGACCGGCCGCCGGCCTGAATCGTCAGTAGCCGCGGAGCCGTGTGATGTCGCGGCGGTCCCGCTTCGTCGGTCGCCCCTTCGCGAGGTCGCGCAGCACCGCCGCGGGCGTCTCCTCCTTCGGCGGAGGGGGCGGCGTGCGGTCCTCGACGGCGAGCGCCGCTTCCGGGGCCCCGCCGCGCTTCAGCGGCAGCGCCTTGACGCCGAGGATCTTCTCGTGCGCGAGCGTCGCCCGCACCTCGTCGCCGATGCGGACGGTGTGCGACGGCTTCACCTTCGTGCCGTTGACGGCGACGTGCCCGGCCTTGCACGCGGCCGTCGCGAGGGACCGCGTGCGGTACACCCGCACCGCCCACAGCCACACGTCCACCCGCGCCGAGTCCGCCATCCCCTCCACGCTAACGGGGCCCCGCGCTGCTGATGCGCGGGTGCGCACCGGCGCATCAGCAGCGGAGCGCCCCGCGGGCGCGCAGAGGTGGTTCAGCCGCACCCCGGGGTGCTCGACACGGGTGTTCAGGTTCGCAGCAGGTCGCCGTGCCGATCGAGACCCAGCTGAACGGTGTGCCTACCCTCCGTGCCGTGGCCGACGACACCGTCAAGTACGAGTTCAAGGGTGCCGTGACCCTCCGCGGCATGGAGGCGCCGACGATCGCGAAGTGGCGGACGGAGGGCTGGGAGCTCATCGCGCAGAAGCCCGGCAGGGTGCGAATCCAGCTCATGTTCCGGCGGCCGAAGCCCAAGTCGGCTGGTGCGCACCTCGCTGCGGCATGGGCGGGGCTCCGACGTCTGCACCCGTCGGCCCGGGCCGGTGTGGCGCTGACCGGTGCTCTGGTCCTCGCGGCCGCAGTCACCGGAGTCGCGCTGTCCGGTGGCGGCAGCCATGCAGGAGGCGGCGGTGGCGGGGGATCCGTCGCAGCGGCGGAGCCCGCGGCTGCACCCGCCAGCGCCACCGCGGTACCGACGCTGCCGCCGTCGTCCGTCACGCCGGTGCCGGACGCGTCGGGCCCGGCGTCCGAGAAGATCCTGACCAGGAAGAACAACGAGGACCTCGCGAAGCTGCTCGCCGTCGGCGACCCCGGCGATGAGTTCGTCGCCGACTTCGCGAAGCAGTACGAGGGCCGGACGATCGCCTTCAACGGCAACGTCACAGTGGTCTCGAACCATGACGACCCGGCGGCCGGGACCTGCGACGACGACGTCCTCGCAGGGTGCGACTTCATGCTCGGTGCGGGCGACTTCCACCGCGACTCGGCCGTCGGTCCGAACTTCAAGCTCGACGGCGTCGACTCCCTGCAGGGCCTGCGCCTCATCGGCGACGACCGCCCGACCAGCATCAGCGCCGGTGATGACGTGCGCGTCATCGCTGTCGTCGAGCGCTACGAGAGCACCCCGCAGCACCTCTTCCTCCGGCCGGTCTCCACACGCGTCCGGTAGCGCCGGAACGTCGGCCGGGCTTCCGGTCCGTCGCGTTCGCTTCCGGTCCGTCAGAAGCGCCCGGAAGCGCCGCCGACGGACCGGAAGCTCAGAGGTGAGCGGCGAGGAAGCGGACGAGGTCCGTGAGCAGGCGCTTGCGGGACGCGGCGCGGCGGTACTCGTGGCCCTCGCCGGGCAGCTCGAGGTACTCCACGGGGCGGTCGAGCCGCTCCAGCGCCGCGACGATGCGCCGCGCCTCGCCGACCGGCACGTTCGTGTCCAGCTCGCCGTGCACGACGAGCAGCGGCACGTCGATCGCCTCCGCCCGGCGCAGCGGCGAGATCGCCTCGAGCAGCGCGCGGTCCCGCTCCGGGTGCCCGTACTTCGTGACGGCGGCGGCGCCGATCCAGGGCTCGGTCTCCTCGTAGAAGCGGGTCAGGTCGCTCATGCCGCAGACGTCCACGCCCGCGGCGAAGACGCCGGGGGAGAAGGCGAGGGAGGCGAGGGTCAGGTACCCGCCGTAGGAGCGGCCCGTGATGCCGATGCGCCGCCGGTCCGCGACGCCGGTGGCGACGAGGTGGTGCGCCGCCGCGCGCACGTCGCCGAACGCGTCGAACCGGCCGCCGAGGTCGTCGGCGTGCACGAACTCCCGCCCGAACCCCGACGAGCCGCGGATGTTCAGCGCGAACACGCTGATGCCGGCGGCCGCGAGCGCCTGGTGCTGCGGGCTGAAGGTGGGTCGCTCCTGCGCCTCCGGTCCGCCGTGCAGGAACACGACGGCCGCGTCGGCGCCCGGCGCGCGGTAGAGCCAGCCGGTCAGGGTCAGGCCGTCCTCCCCGGTGAACACCTCGAGGGTCGGCACGACGAGCCGCTCCTCGGGCGCAGGCGCGGCGGTCACGCGGGTCCAGCGGCGGCTGTGCGTGTCGAGGTGCCACAGCTCGCGCGCCCGCTCCGGCCCCTCCACCCCGAGGATCACGGAGCCGCCGTCGCGGGACAGCACGGGCGTCGTGGCGACGAGGCCGGGCATTCCGGTGATCGGCTGCCGCTCGCGGGTCGCGGGGTGGAAGAGCTCGAGCTCGCTGCGGCCCGCCGCGTTCCAGACGAGCAGCAGCAGGCTGCCGTCGTCGTCCGCGTCGACCGCCTCCAGCTCGGCGTCGTCGCGGTACGCGAGCGTCCGCGGCTCGCCGCGGTGCCCGTTGGGGCCGAAGGGCAGCCCGATCAGCTGCCGGCGGGGCAGCCCGACGTCCGACGCCAGGTAGACGTAGAGGGGGCCGGACTCGCCCTCGGGCGCGGGCCGCACGAGCGCGACGTCGGTGGAGCCGGTGCCGCTCGGCAGGAGTGGGGAGTGCTGGTCCTCCAGCCGGTCGACGACGCTGCAGAACTGCCGTCCCCGCTCCCCGTCGAGCAGGATCAGGAACCGCTCCTCGAGCGAGACGTCGAGCACGTGGATGAGGTCGCCCTCGGCGAGCGGGTCGAGCCGCCCGGTCCACGGGTCCGCGAGGAACGACCGCGTCGGCTTCCCCGGGCCGAGCGACGGGTAGGTGACGACGACGCGGTGCCCGCTGCGGGTCCACGGCCCGAGCTCGGCGTGCTCGACGTGGTCGCCGGCGATGCACCGCGCCTCCGTGCCGTCGGGGCGCACGACCCACACCTGGGTGCGGACGCCGCCGTCGGTCGCGACGGTGCAGGCGAGCCAGCGGCTGTCCGCCGACCACGACACCTTGATGACGGGGTCGGCGGAGAGCGGGATCCGGGTCGGGGGCGGCGCCTCGCCCTGCAGCACCACCTCCTGCACCCACACCTCCGGGGTGCCGGAGCGGTCGCTGATGAACGCGACCCGTCGCGCGTCCGGCGTCATGGTGGGGCACCAGCTGCCCCAGGCGTCGACGAGGCCGGTGCCCAGCCGGACGGCGGCGTCGATGCGGTCGTCGGTCGCGGTGTCGGTCACCCGCCCAGTCTCCCGGCCGCGCGCCGTGCGCCGCCACCACGGCGGTCAGGGCAGCAGCAGCTCGCCGCCCGCCTCCGCCACGAGGTCGAGGCCGACGGCGGCCACCGGCGTGTGCGCGCCGGGCACCGCCGCGCCCCGGGCGATCCGCGCGGCGACGGCGGCCGCGACCGCCGCGGTGAAGGTCCCCGCGTCGCCGGTGCGGAGCCACGCCTCCCGCACGGTGCCGTCCGCCCACTCGGCGCGCGCGTGCCCCCAGGAGTGCTCGCGCGACCGCGGCCGGTCGGGCAGCCGGACGGCGGCGAGCCGCCGCACCGCGAAGCGCTGCAGCGGGGCCAGGCGCAGGAGGGGGCCGGCGAGCGGCAGGACGGCGCGGACCGCCCGGCCGGTCGGCACCGCGGTGGTGGCCGCCACGACCTCCGGCGCGCCGCTCGTCCGGGCCGCCGCGAGCAGGTCGCCCGCGGGCCAGGCGCCCGTGGTGACGACGTCGCCGTCGGGCAGGGTCAGGCGGAGCGGGAACGATCCGACGCCGGCGCGCACCAGGCGCCCGCCGGTGATGCGCCGGCCGCCCTCCGGCACCCCCTCCACGATCGTGGCGGCGAGCGCCTCGCCGAGCGGGCCCGCCTCCGTCGCCAGCGACGCGATCGCGTCGACGCGCACCGCGTGCGGCGCGGACCGCTCGGCCATCAGGGCCGCGATCGGCGCCTCGGTCGCCACCACGCCGAACCCGGCGCCGGTCACGGCCGTGCGCCCGGCGCGCTCCGCCTCGTCGTGCAGCGCCAGCACCGCGTCCGCCGCCACGACGTCGTTCGCGAGGTCGAGGTAGGAGGAGGCGGGCAGGCACGCGCGCAGGATCGGCGCGGCCGTGCGGGCGAACGGGCCGACGGTGTTCACCACGACCGCGGGGTGCTCACGACGGATCGCGTCGGCGATCGCGGGCACGTCGGGCGCGACGACGACGCGCGCACCGGCGGGCAGAGGGTCGGCGGCCGCCTGCAGCCGCGCGCGGTCCCGGCCGACGAGGGTCGGGGACAGCCCCTGCGCGGCGAGCAGGCGGGCGACGTCCCGCCCGGTCCGGCCGGTGGCGCCGAGGATCCAGATCTCCGCCGCGGCGTCGCTCACAGGGTCACCACGACCTTGCGCGCGGACACGCCCCGGCGCTGCAGCTCGAGGGCGTCGGGCACCGCCTCGAGGCCGGTGCCGGCGACGAGCGGTTCGGGCAGGGCGCGGTAGCGGCCCTCGGCGAGCGCGGCAGGCAGGAAGTCCCGCCAGATCGCCGGACCGACCGCGGAGTGGCGCAGCGCGCTGCCCCACACCGTGCTGACGCGGACCCCGGCCCGGCGGGCCCGCATCCGGACGGGCACCTCGACCCCGGCCATCCGCAGCATGCTCGGCAGCGCGCGCGGCACGGCGGTCCGGCCGGGGCGGATGCGCTCGAAGCTGACGGCGGTGCTCGCCGACGCCACCCGCTTCGCCCCATCCGCGCGGGTTGCGATCTCGACGCCGCGGGCGGTCGATCCCGTGCCGATGGCGAGCACGCCCGCGAGACGGCGCCCGGCGAGGGCCGCCACGACCCGGTCCACGACGGCCGCATCCCGGCGGTCGAGCACCTCGCGGGCGCCCAGCTCGAGGAGCAGGGCCGCGTTCGTCGGGGAGGCGGTCGCGACCACGTCGTAGCCGGCCGCGACCGCCAGCTGCACCGCGTTGAGCCCCACCGCCGTGGCGGCGCCCCAGATGACCACGGACTCCCGCTCCCCGGCCGCGTCCGCCGTGGTCGGCAGGCGCAGCCCGAGCTGGCCCTGCTCGAACAGGCCCGTCGCCGCGGTCGACAGCGTGAGGGGGAGGACGACGGCGTCCGCCGCGGCCATCCCCTCCGGGATCGGCGCGGCGAGGTCCTCCGAGAGCAGCGTGGACGACCGGAACGCGCCCTCCTCCGGCCGGTTCCGGTCCTTCTCCGTGCCGACCGCGAGGCCGAGCACCCGGTCGCCGACCCGGAAGCGCGTGACCCCGGACCCGACGGCGACGACCTCGCCCGCGACGTCCTCGCCGAGCACGGCGGGCCGGCTGAGCCAGGCGTAGATCAGCGAGCCGATCGTCTGCACGATCCAGTCGACCGGGTTGATCGCGACGGCCTCGGTGCGCACGAGGATCTGGTGCGCCTCCGGGACCGGGGTCGCGGCGGGCCCGACCCGGAGGTCGCCCCCGCGGTCGAGCCAGAGTGCGGTGTCGTCCGTCATGGCGGTGCTCCTGTCGTTCATGTCACGCTGTGTCATCACCTTAGGGTGTGATGACACGTCGTGTCGTCACGTAGCCTGGGAGTGTGACGAGGTGGGCTCCGGATGCGCGTGGGCGGCTGCAGCGCGCCGCCGTCGAGCTGTTCGCGGAGCAGAGCTTCGCGGCGACGACGGTGCCGCAGATCGCGGAGCGCGCGGGGCTGACCACCCGCACGTTCTTCCGGCACTTCGCGGACAAGCGGGAGGTGCTGTTCGCCGGGGACGAGATCCCCGAGTACGGCGCCGAGCTGATGCGGAGCGCGCCGGCGGAACTCGACCCCATGTCGCTCATCGCGCAGCAGCTGCGCATCGTCGCCGAGACGACGTTCGAGGGCTCCCGCGCCGACGTGCGCCGGGTGCGGGCGATCATCGAGTCGGACGAGGCGCTGCGGGAGCGCGACCTGAAGAAGCGCGGCGCGCTCGCCGCGGCCGTCCGCGCCGGCTTCCTCGCGCGCGGGGAGGACCCCGTCACCGCGGCGGTCGCGGCCGACCTGACCGTGTCCGTGCTGCACGTCGCGCTCGAGCGCTGGCTCGACGACCCCGCCGACGACGCGACCGCGCGGCCGCTCGGCGACGTGGTGGACGACGTGCTCGCGGCGTCCGCCGCCCTGCTGGGGTCGCACGCGCGCCCCTGAGCACGGTTCAGGGGCGGAGGAGGCCGGGCAGCTCCGCGAGCGAGCCGATGACCGCGGTCTCCTCCGGCGGCGCGGTGCCGTCGCGGTCGAGCAGGACGGCGGACAGCCCCGCGCCGCGCGCCCCGAGCACATCGGTCTCGGGCTCGTCGCCGACGTACGGCACCTCCTCCGGCGCGACGACCAGACCCGCGCAGGCGGCGAGGAACGCCCGCGGGTCCGGCTTGGGCGCGCCGACGGCCTCCGCGGTGAAGACGGGTCCGACCGCGTCGGCGAGCCCCAGCACGCGCAGCTTCGCCCGCTGCTGGGTCTCGGTCCCGTTCGTCAGGACGCCGAGCCGGTAGCCGGCGGCGCGGAGCGCGGCGAGGGCGGGCGCCGCGTCGTCGTACCCGCGCCACGCGCGCTCGTAGGCGGGCAGGTAGCCGGACTCGAACAGCGCGTCGAGCTCCTCGTCCGTGCCGACGGGCTCGCCGAGCAGGGGCAGCACGTCGCGGAGGCGGTCCCTGCGCTGCTCCGCCCACGTCGAGGTCCCGGCCCGCCACTCGGCGAGGTGCACCGCCATGGAGGCGAACCACGCGTCGACGACGTCGGGCGTCGCCCGCTCGCCGAGCCACGCGCCGACCGCCTCCCGCGCCGCCGCCCGGTGGTCCATCAGCACCCCGTCGAGGTCCAGCAGCACGGTGGTGATGCGCGCGGATCCGCAGTTCCTCCCCGACACGCCGTCCAGCGCGCCCTCGGCACCGGCGCGCCGCCTCGTTCCTGCGGAACCGCGGATGAAGTGCGGATCCGCGGGGCACGGGGTCACCGGATGCCGTTGGACTGCAGCCAGAGCTCCAGCAGGCCGAGCTGCCAGAGCGCGTTGCTGCCGAGGGTCGTGCGCTCCGTGTTCGGGTCCGCGAGGAGCCGCTCGACCGTGTCGCGGCGGAACAGGTCGCGGTGCCGCGCGGCGGGGTCGAGCAGGGCGTCGCGGACCTTGGCGAGCATCGGGCCCTCGAGCTGCCGGATGGCGGGGACCGGGAAGTAGCCCTTCGTCCGGTCGATCACCGCGTCCGGCACGAGGCCGCGCGCGGCGCGCTTCAGCACGCCCTTGCCGCCGTCGGCGAGCTTCAGGCCGGGCGGGATGCGGCCGGCCAGCTCCACGAGCTCGTGGTCGAGGAAGGGCACGCGCCCTTCCAGCCCCCACGCCATCGTCATGTTGTCGACCCGCTTCACCGGGTCGTCCACGAGCATCGTGGTCGTGTCGATCCGCAGCGCGGCGTCGACCGCGGTACCGGCACCGGGCGCCCCGAACGCCGCGTCGAGGAACGCCCGCGGCACGTCCGTCTCCGCCAGCCACGCCGGGTTCAGCCACCGCGCCATCGCCGCCCACGGCCGGTCGACGAACACCGCGGAGTAGGCGCTCGCCACGTCGCTCCGCGGCACCCCGGCCAGCGGCGGGTACCAGTCGTACCCGCCGAGCACCTCGTCGGCGCCCTGCCCCGACTGCACGACCTTGACCGAGCGGGAGACCTCCTCCGACAGCAGGAAGAACGCGACGCAGTCGTGGCTCACCATCGGCTCGCTCATCGCCGCGACCGCCGCGTCGACGGCGGGCAGCAGGCGCTCGGCCCCGATGGGGATGCGCTCGTGGCGGGTGCCGAACTCCCGAGCGACGAGGGAGGAGTACGCGAACTCGTCGCCGGACTCCCCGCCGCTCGCCTCGAACCCGATGCTGAACGTCTGCAGCCCGATCTGCCCGAGCTCCGCGAGCAGCGCGACGACGAGGGAGGAGTCGAGACCGCCGGAGAGCAGCACCCCGACCGGCACGTCCGCGACCATGCGCCGGCGCACCGCCGTGCGGAGGGCGTCGAGCAGCGCCTCCTGCCACTCCGCGGCGGGTCGCGCGTCGTCGGCCGCGTCCCGGTCGAACACCGGGTTCCAGTACACGTGCTGCCGGCTCGTGCCGTCCGCCTCGATCACCCGCACCGTCGCCGGCGGCAGCTTCGTCACGCCCGCGAGGATCGTGCGCGGCGCGGGGACGACGGAGTGGAAGCTCATGTACTCGGCGAGCGCGTCCCGGTCGATCGCCGTGTCCACGCCGCCGCCGTCGAGCAGCGCCTGCGGGGTGGACGCGAAGCGCAGCATCCCGGGCCGCTCGTCGAGGTACAGCGGCTTGATGCCGAGCCGGTCGCGGGCGAGGACGGTCCGGCCGGTGGCGTGCTCGCGGAGCACGATCACGAACATGCCGAAGAAGTGGTCGACGAAGCGCTCGCCCCACTGCGCCCAGGCCTTCTCGATCACCTCGGTGTCGGAGGTGGACCGGAAGCGGTGGCCGAGCCCGCGCAGCTCGTTCCGGAGCTCGTGATGGTTGTAGATGCAGCCGTTGAACACGATCGTCGAGCCGGTCTCGTCGTCCGTCATCGGCTGCGCGCCGGCGGGGGAGAGGTCGATGATCGCGAGCCGGCGGTGCCCGAGAGCGACGGGGCCGTCGGCCCACAGCCCCTCGCCGTCGGGCCCGCGGTGCCGCATGCACGCGGTCATCCGGGCGACCGCCTCCCGATCGGCCGGTCGTCCGTCGAACCGGATCTCGCCCGCGAGTCCGCACATGGTCGCGCCTCCTACCGGTGGTGGGGCCGGGATCGGTCGTGCTCGGGCAGCTGGATCCAGGTGTCCTTCGCGCCTCCGCCGCGGGAGGAGTTCACGACGAGGCTGCCCTCCGGGGCCACGCGGGTGAGCGCGAGGTCGGCCAGCACGTAGTCGCGGCGGCGGCGGCCGGTGGCGTACACGAACGCGCGCAGGTCGACGTGGCGCGGCTGCATCCGGCCGTCCTCGATCGACGGCACGGAGGAGAGCGCCACGACCTCCTGCGCCACCCAGCCGGACGGGTTCTGCGCGATCTCGACGCGCCGGAGCGCGACGGTCGCCGCGTCCGCCGCGGGGCCGATCAGCACGCCCTGGCCGCCGTGGCCGTCGACCGGCTTGGTGACCAGCTCGCCGACCCGCTCGAGCACGGCCCGCCGCTCGCCCTCGTCGCTCAGGCGGTAGGTCGGCACGCTCTCGAGCAGCGGGCGCTCGGAGAGGTAGTAGCCGATCAGCTCGGGCACCGAGCGGTACATCGCCTTGTCGTCCGCGACGCCGTTGCCGGGCGCGTTGACCAGGGTCACGCCGCCGGCGGCGGCCACGTCCATGATGTCCGCGCCGATCGGCCGTCCCTCGCCGTCGACCAGGTCGGGCAGCTCGACGTCGAGCCGCAGGTAGAGGCTGCCGATGCGGTCCCCGGTCGACCGCTGCACGACGGTGCCGCGGTCGACCGCCAGGTCCTCGGCCGCGGCGAGCAGCAGGCCGGCGCCGTCCGCGAGGCGCCGGTGCTCGAACCAGGCGGAGCTGCCGTCGCCGCTCGACAGCAGCGCGCCGCGGGTGCCCGGCTTCGCGCCCGCGAGCACCGTGCGCCGCAGCTGCTCGAGCGCGGTCGCCGGGTCGGCGAGCCGGCCCGGGCGGGGCAGGTCGGGTGCGACGGCGTCCATCAGCTGGCGGACCGCGATCGCGTACCCGGCACCCGAGGGGTTCCGCAGGTTGTCCTCGAGCACCCGCCAGCCGCCGTACTCGTTCCGCACCAGGTCGAAGCCCTGGATCGGCGCGCGCAGCGTGCCCGGCGGCAGTCGGGTCGCCTCCTCGCGCCAGCCGGGGGCGCCGAGCACCGCCTCCTCGGGCAGCACGCCGTCCCGCAGGATCCGGCGCTCGCCGTAGACGTCGCCGAGGAACGCCTCGACGGCGCGGGCGCGCTGGATCAGGCCGGCCTCGAGCTCGCTCCACTCGTGGGCGGCGATCAGGCGGGGCACGAGGTCGACGCGGAACGGCTGCTTCGCGCCGTCGACGCCGAAGTCGAGGCCGTGGTCGGCGATCCAGCGGTCGCGGGCCGTCTCGAGCCCGTCGATGCCGTCGGCGCCGAGGCCGCGCACGTGCTCCACGACGCCGCGGTAGTTCGGGCGGGCGACGGAGTTCGCGTCGACGCCCTCGTCGCCGGCGCGCGCGCGGTAGCGGCGCAGCGCGGGCGTGGCGGGCGCGGGGCCGGAGGCGGGGCCCTGCGTCTCGTCGACGACGCTGCGCATCACGTCGGACAGGTCGCCGTGCTGCACGAACGCGGCGCGCTGCCGGTCGGCGGAGTTGCCACGGGCGAGGGCGGTCTCCGCGAGCTCGGAGACCTCCTCCCAGTCGCCGAGCTCCTCCAGCACGTCGCGGAGGTCGGTGACCAGGCCCCGCACGGCGTCGCGGGCGGGCAGCGGCCGCGGGTGCAGCGAGCCGTCGAGGAGCTGACCGGAGAGCCCGCCTCGGGCCGCCTGCCAGATCGCGGCGCGATGCAGCGGCAGCGGCCGGATCCCGCGGGGGAGCCCGGCCTCGATCCCGCGCTCCGCGTCGCGCACCAGGGCCCGGAAGAGGCCCGCGATCAGCACCGCGTCGTCGACGAGCGGGCACGCGTCGCAGATCCGCAGCTCCAGCGTGGGGGCGTGCGACGAGGGGCGCACGTCGAAGTAGGCCATCTTCGCGTCGGCGATGACGCCCGAGGCGATGAGGTCCTGCAGCAGCTCGTCGTAGGCGGCCGAGTCGGGCAGCGGACCCGTCGGCCCGGCGCTCGGCCAGCGCTGCCAGATGATCGTCCGGATGGAGGCGTAGCCGGTGTCGAGGCCGTTCCAGTACGGGCTGCTCGCCGACAGCGCGAGCAGCACCGGCAGCCGGTTCGCGATGCGCTGCGTGATCTCCACGGCGAGGTCCCGATCGGCCACCCCGACGTGGATCTGCGTGCCGCAGATCAGCTGCTCGTCGACCAGCAGCCGGTACTGCTCCTGCATCCGCCCGTAGCGGCCGGAGGCGGTCAGCTCGAAGTCGCGGAATTCGCTGCGCGGCGCCGTGCCGACGGCGGCGATGCCGAGGTTCTCGCGCCCGGCCACCTCCACGGCCCCGCGGCGCAGCCGCAGCAGCTCCTGCCGCAGCCCGTCGAGGCTCGACACGACGTCGGTGTTGGTCTCCACCGTGGTGCGCTGGATCTCCGCGGAGAAGTTCTCCCGCGGCAGCTTGGCCAGCACCTGGGGTGCGCGTGCGGCGAGCTGCCATCGCTCCAGGTCGATGAGGTGCAGCTCCTCCTCGGCGCCGAGCGTCAGTGCAGCGGCCATTCCGGAACCCTAGCCGCGGCGTGTTTCCCGAGGGTTTCGGGCACCGAGGAGTTCGAGTGGCGCGTGGGTGGCGCGCCAGCCCCCGAAGTGGGGAACCGCTGATCGCGGGATTCTCTCCGGTCTCTCAGGAGCGGTCGGCGAGGCTCGTGCTGCCTGACCGGCCTCGACGATGCGGCCGGTCAGGCGATCCCGGTCGTGCCGAGCAGCACACCGATCGACCAGGTCGCGGTGAGCGCCAGTGCGCCGCCGACCACCGTGCGCAGCGTGGGCCGCATCGCCGGTGCGCCGCCCAGCCGAGCGCCGGCGGCACCGGTCGCGGCGAGCGCGATCAGCGCCACGACGACGGTGACGGCGACCCGCAGCGGCGCGGGCGCGAGCAGGACGGCGAGCAGCGGCAGGACGCCGCCGGAGAGGAACGACACGGCGGAGGCGGCGGCAGCGGCCCACGGGCTCGCGGTGCCCGTGCCGGTGGCGGCGCGCTCGCTGTCACGCTGGCTCGAGACGGACACGTACTCGCCGAGCGCCATCGAGACCATGCCGCCGATCAGGGCCGCGAGCCCGGCGACGAGCACCGGGCCGTGCGCGACCGTCGCGCCGGCGACGCCGACGACGATCGCGGCGACGGACACGATGCCGTCGTTCGCGCCGAGCACGCCGGCGCGCAGCGTGTTCGCCTGCGCGGCGACGTGCTCGTCCGAGGTCGATGTGCCGTGCGTGAGGGCGGCGAGCAGAGCGGTCATGGCAGCATCGTGCGCCGATCGCGGACGCCCCGCCAGCAAGGCCAGGCAAGCCTCACCCGGCCGCTGCGGGCCCCGCGCAGCAGCCCCGGCGTAGCGTCACCGACGTGCCGCACCACCCCTACCCCGACCTGAAGCCGCCGCAGCTGGTCCTCCTCCGACACGGCGAGACCGAGTGGAGCCGCACCGGCAAGCACACCGGCGTCACCGACGTGCCGCTGACGGAGGAGGGGGAGCGGCGCGCCCGCGCGGTCGCACCCGTGCTCGCGCGGCACGACTTCGGCCTGGTGCTGTCCAGCCCGCGGCAGCGCGCGGTCCGCACCGCCGAGCTCGCCGGCTTCGGCGGGCGCATCGAGCGCACGGACGACCTCGTCGAGTTCGACTACGGCGACTACGAGGGCCGCACCTCCGACGAGATCCACGAGACCCGGCCCGACTGGGACCTCTGGCGCGACGGCGCCCCGGGCGGGGAGACGGCCGAGCAGGTGCGCGAGCGGGTCGAGCGCGTCATCGCCCGGGCGCTGCCGGTGCTCGACGAGGGGCACGACGTGCTCGCCGTCGCCCACGGCCACGTGCTGCGCGCCCTCGCCGCGGCCTGGATCGACCTGCCGCCGGACGGCGGCTCCCGGCTCGTGCTGTCCACCGCCGCCATCGGCGAGCTCGGCTTCGAGCACGGCAACCGCGTGATCGACCTGTGGAACGCGACCCCGTGAGCGACCGCGACGAGGCGCTCGCCGGACGCCGCTTCGGTGCGGCGGCGGACGAGTACGTCGTTGGTCGGCCGGACTACCCGGCGGAGGTCGTCGAGTGGCTGCTCGGCGATGCGCGGGAGGTCGCGGACGTCGGCGCGGGCACCGGCAAGCTCACCGGTGCGCTCGTGGGCGGCGGCCGCTCCGTGACGGCGGTGGAGCCGGACGCGGGCATGCTCGACGCGCTCCGCCGCGAGGTGCCCCAGGCCCGGGCGCTCCAGGGCGCCGCGGAGGCGCTGCCGCTGCCCGACGCCGCCGTCGACGCGGTCGTGTTCGGGCAGGCGTGGCACTGGGTCGACGTGCCGAAGGCGTCCGCGGAGGCGGCGCGGGTGCTGCGCCCCGGCGGTGTCCTCGGCCTCGTCTGGAACGTGCGGGACTCCTCCGTCGACTGGGTCCGGCGCATCGGCGACGTGTTCCTCGGCAGCGCGGCGGAGCGGCTCATCGAGACCGACTCGGTGCGGGTCGACCCGCCGTTCGGCCCGCTCGAGCGGTTCGACGTCCGCTGGACCCGGCCGATGAGCGCCGACGACGTGGTGGCGATGGCGGCCTCGCGCTCGTACGTCATCGCGCTGACGCCCGAGGAGAAGGCCGACGTCTTCGCGGGCGTCCGCGAGGTGCTGGCCACGCATCCGGAGACCGCCGGCCGCGACCGCTTCGACCTCCCGTACGTCACGAGCGCCTTCCGCGCGGTCCGGCCCTGACCGCGCTCGCGGGGCCGTCCGCTGCTGATCGCTGCGTGCGCACGGGCGGATCAGCAGCGGAGGGCCCCGGCAGCGGCTACGGCGTGGGCGTGCCGCCGTTCACGGCGAGCGTGGCGCCGACGACGAAGCTCGACTCCGGGCTGCTGAAGAACACGTAGGCGGGCGCCATCTCGGCGGGCTGGGCGGCGCGGCCGAGCGGCGTGTCCGAGCCGTAGCCCTCGATCTCCTCCGCGGGGATGCCCTTCGACACCTGCAGCGCCGTCCAGGTGGGGCCGGGCGCGACGACGTTCACGCGGATGCCTTTCGGTGCGAGCTGCTGCGCGAGGCCCTTGCCGAGGTTGTTGATCGCCGCCTTCGTGCTCGCGTAATCGATGCGCTCCGGCGACGCCTGGTAGGTCTCGAGGGAGGCGGTGAGCACGATCGTCGAACCCGGCTGCAGCAGCGGCACCGCCGCCTGCACCATGCGGAACGCGGCGAACACGTTCACCTCGTAGGTCTCGACGAACTGCTGGTCGGGCAGCTCGACGACGTCCGTGTTCGTCACCTGCTTGCCCGCCACCAGGGCGAGCGCGTCGAGGCCGCCGAGCGCCTCGTGGGCCTGCTGCACCGCGTCGCGCGCGAACGCGGCGTCGCTCAGGTCGCCCGCGATGCTGACGCCGGTGCGCCCCGCCGCCCGGATCTGCTCGAGCACGTGGTCGGCGTCCGACTGCTCGGCCGGCAGGTGCACGATCGCGACGTCCGCTCCCTCCCGGGCGAACGCGATCGCGGTGGCGCCGCCGATGCCGGAGTCGCCGCCGGTCACGATCGCCTTGCGGCCGGTGAGCCGCCCGGTGCCGCGGTAGGTCGCCTCGCCGAGGTCGGGGACCGGGGTCATCTCCGACTGGAGACCGGGCTCGTCCTGGATCTGGTCGGTGCGCGGGTCGATCTTGGGGAAGCGCGTGCGGGGGTCGTCGAACGTCAGCTGATCTGTCACGACTCCGAGCGTGGCGAACCCGGCTGAACGCGGGCCGGAACGCCCAGCCGCCGGGGGCGCCGCACGGGCAGGATGGGGCGCGTCCCGCACCGGGAGGGCGCCGATGTCGATCGTGTTCGCGCTGCTCGGCGCGCTCGTCTACGGGTTCTCCGACTTCGCCGGCGGCCTCGCCAGCCGCCGCGCTCCGGCGCTCGCCGTCGTCTTCTGCGGGCAGCTCGCGAGCACCGCCCTGCTCGCGGTGCTGCTGGTCGCCGTGCCGGGCCGGTTCGACCCGCCCTCGATCGGCTGGGGGGCGACGGCCGGGCTCTGCGGCGGGCTCGCCCTGCTGCTCTTCTACCGCAGCCTCGCGGTCGCCCCGATGACCGTCGTGGCACCGCTGACGGCGGTGATGTCGGCGGTCGTGCCGGTCGTCGGCGGCATCGGCCTCGGTGAGCGGCCCTCGCCGCTCGCGCTCCTGGGCGTGCTGCTCGCGGTGGGCGCAGTCCTCCTCGTGAGCGCCGAGGAGGGGCGGCTGCCGGGCCTCCGGACGCTCCGGGGTCCCGGCGTCGTGGGCGCGCTCGTCGCGGGCACCGGCTTCGGACTGCTGTTCGTGCTGCTGTCCCGGTCCGCGGACGACTCCGGCTTCTGGCCGCTCGCGGGCGCGCGGGTCGCCTCCGTCGTGCTGCTCGGACTGGTGGCGCTCATCGGGCGGCGCGGCCTCGTGCCGCGCGGGGCCGCGCCGGGACTGGTCCTCGCGTCCGGCATCGGCGACATGACGGCGAACCTGCTGTTCGTGCTCGCCTCCAGGCTCGGGCTGCTCTCGGTCGTCGGCGTCCTGCTCGCGCTCTACCCGGCGGGCACCGTGCTGCTCGCGCTGCTGGTGCTGCGCGAGCGCCTCCACCGCGTGCAGCTCGCCGGTCTCGGCGTCGCCGCGGGCGGCGTGGTGCTCATCGCGCTCGGCTGAGCGGTGCGCCCCCGCGGGCTGGAGGCTCGGCGACCGCGGACGGGCGGCCGCTACGGTCGCGGCGTGACCCGCCAGCGCATCCTCTTCGGCGAGCAGCTCGGACCGATGTTCGACGACGACGAGGAGCCGATCCTCCTCGTCGAGTCGCTCGCCGCCTTCCGCAAGCGACCGACCCACCGGGCGAAGGCGCACCTGTACCTCTCCGCGATCCGGCACCGGGCCGCCGAGCTCGGCGACCGGGCGGAGCTCGTGCGGGCGGACACGTTCCGGGAGGTGCTGACGGGCCGCGACCTCGTCGCCGTGGATCCGACCTCCTACGGCGCCCGCCGCCTCGTCCGGTCGGTGGGCGCGGAGGTGCTGCCGAGCCGCGGCTTCGTGACGAGCGAGGCCGACTTCGCGGGCTGGGTCCGCGGCCGCACCGACGCGAGCCTGGTCATGGACAACTTCTACCGGTGGGTCCGCGAGCGCGAGGGGATCCTGATGACCCGCGGCGGCAAGCCCGTCGGCGGGCGCTTCAGCTACGACGTCGACAACCGGCAGCCGCCGCCGAAGAAGGCGGAGACCCTCGGCCTGCCCGAGCCGTGGTGGCCGGAGGAGGACGAGATCGACGAGCAGGTGCGCGCCGACCTCGACCGCTGGGAGCGGGAGGGGGTCGTGCACTTCCTCGGCGCCGACGGGCCGCGCCGCTTCGCCGCGACCCACGGCGAGGCGCAGGAGGCGCTGCGGTGGTTCGTCCGCGACCGCCTCCCGGACTTCGGGCGGTGGGAGGACGCGACGCTCTCCGGCGACTGGACGATGGCGCACTCGCTGCTGTCGTTGCCGATGAACCTCGGCCTGATCGACCCGCGGGAGGTCGTCGACGCGGCGCTCGACGCGTACGCCGACGGGTCGGTGCCGCTGAACTCCGTCGAGGGCTTCGTGCGGCAGATCGTCGGCTGGCGCGACTGGATGTGGCACCTGTACTGGCACCTGGGCGAGGACTACGTGCACCGCAACGCGCTCGGCGCGACGAACCCGGTGCCGGACGCGTTCTGGGAGCTCGACGCCGCCGCGATCGAGGCGAACTGCCTGTCGTCGGTGATCGCGGGCGTGCACGAGCACGGCTGGGCGCACCACATCCAGCGGCTCATGATGCTCGGCAACTTCGCGCTCGAGCGCGGGTTCGACCCGGCCGAGACCAGCGAGTGGTTCATCGGCGCCTTCGTCGACGGCACCCCGTGGGTGATGCCGACGAACGTCGTCGGGATGAGCCTGCACGCGGACGGCGGCGTCGTCGCGACGAAGCCCTACGCCTCCGGCGGCGCCTACATCGACCGGATGACCGACTACTGCGGCGGCTGCCGGTTCGACCCGAAGGTGCGGGTCGGCGAGGACGCCTGCCCGTTCACCGCCGGGTACTGGGCGTTCCTCGAGAAGCACCGCGAGCGCTTCGCCGCGAACCGCCGCATGGCGCAGCCCCTCGCCGGGCTCGGCCGCCTCAAGGACCTCGACGAGGTCGTGGCCCAGGAGGCGACCCGCACCCGCTGGTGACCCGCTCCCCGCGCACTCCTGCAGCGACGGCCGGACGGCCGGCGAAGATGCGTGTTGCAGTCGCAGTTGCGCGCGAGCGGAGGCGCGCAACTGCGACCACGGCGCGCATCTGCTGAACGCGCACCCGCTGGTGATGCCTCGACGGGGGATCAGACGTCGATGAGCACCTTGCCGGTCGTGCCGGCCTCGACGGCTGCGTGGGCGTCGCCTGTGCGCTCGAGCGGGAAGCGGGTGACGGGCAGGCCCGCCGCCTCGCCGATCCGCAGCGCGCCCGCCTCGACCGCTGCGCGCACGCCGGCGACCGCGGCGTCCTTCTCGGCCCCGCTCGCCGTGTACGTGAGCAGGAAGCGCCACCGCAGGTTCTTGCCCATGAACGGCCGCACCTGGAACGACAGCGGATCCGGGGTGTCGGTGGCGTAGACGGCGATCGTGCCGCCCGGAGCGAGCACCTCGCCGTCGAGCTCCGCGTTCGCGTTCGGGTTGACCTCGGCGACCAGGTGGACGCCGTCGGGCGCGAGCTCGCGGATGCGCGCGGTCGCGTCCTCGGCGCGGTAGTCGACCACCTCGTGCGCGCCGGCTGCCCGCGCGAGCGCCGCCTTGGCCGGGGAGGAGACCGTCGTGATCACGCGCGCGCCGGACCAGACCGCGAGCTCGATTGCCGCGTGCCCGACGGCACCGGCACCGCCCGCGACGAGCACCGTGCGGCCCTCCAGCGCCCCCGGGCCGAGCGGGAGGCCCTCGGGGTCCGCGGCTCGCAGCGCGAGGTGCGCCGTCAGCGCGGGGATGCCGAGCGCGGCGCCCAGGTCGAACGACGCCCCGTCCGGCAGGGGCACCGCCTGCTTCGCGGGTACCACGGTCGACTCCTGGGCGGTGCCGTCGGGCCGCTGGTACGCGGCGTCCCACACCCACACGCGGGTGCCGACCGCGAGGTCGACGCCCTCGCCGACCGCGTCGACGACGCCGGCGCCGTCCTGGTCCGGCACCTGGTCGCCCTGGGGCTCGGTGCCGCTGCGCGACTTCCAGTCGGTCGGGTTCACACCGGACACCGCGATGCGCACGCGCACCTCGCCGGGACCGGGCTCGCGCTCCTCCCGATCGACGAGGCGCAGCACGTCGGGGCCGCCGGCACGGGAGTAGACCATCGCTCGCATGCCGCCAGTCTTCTCCCGCGCGCCCTGTGGAACGCCAGGAGATCGCCCCGGCCCCGCCCGCCTTCGCAGCGGCCGGATGCCACACTGCCGTCCATGGCGAGGCTGCTGGTCGCGGTGAACGCCGCGGCCGGAGGCGGGCGCGCGCGTGCCGTCGGCGACCGCGCGGTCGCGGCGCTCGGCGACGACGGGCACGACGTGCGCCGCCTGACGGCCGACAGCGGCCCGGCGATGGAGGCGGCCCTGCGGCGGGCGGTGGCGCAGGACGCCGCCGACGCGGTCGTCGTGGTCGGCGGCGACGGCTCCCTCCACCTCGCGGTGAACGCGCTCGCGCAGACCGGCGTGCCGCTCGGCATCGTCGCGGCCGGCACCGGGAACGACGTCGCCCGCTGCCTCGGGCTGCCCCACGACGACCCCGACGCCGCGATCGCCCTGCTCGTGGAGGCGTTCGACGCGGGCGACGACGAGCCGATCCCGACGCGCTCGATCGACGCCGTGCGGGTCAGCACCGGCCGGTGGTTCGTCGGGATGCTCTCCGCCGGCTTCGACGCGGCGGTGAACGAGCGGGCGAACCGCATGACGCGGCTGTCGGGCACGCCCCGCTACGTCGTCGCCGTGCTGCTCGAGCTCGCCCGGCTGCACGCGCGCCGCTACCGCGTCACCACGGATCGCGACACCCGGCGCCTCGACGCGGTGCTCGTGACCGTCGGCAACACCGCGAGCATCGGCGGCGGCATGCGGCTGGCGCCGGACGCCCGCGTGGACGACGGCCTGCTCGACGTCCTCGTCGCGACGCCGCTGAGCCGCGTGCAGCTGCTGCGCCTGTTCCCGAAGGTGTTCCGGGGCACCCACGTGAACGACGACCACGTGAGCTTCGAGCGCGGCCGCGTCATCACGATCGACGTCGACGACCGCGGGCCCGCGCCCGTCACCTACGCGGACGGCGAGCGGTTCGGTCCGCTGCCGGTCACGCTGCAGGTCGTGCCGGGCGCGCTGCGGATCGTCGTGCCCGCGCCGGTACCGTCGACCCCGTGACGGAGGACGTGCGCTGGGTCGCGGCCGACGACCCGGTGCTGCGCCCGCTGGTCGAGGACCTCGCGCGGGAGTACGACGCGCGCTACGAGCCGACGGACGGGGTGCCGTCCTCCGCGGAGCTGACGCGGTACCCGCCCGAGGTGTTCGCGCCGGAGCGCGGCGGCGCCTTCCTCGCGCTGCTCGAGGACGGCGACGACGGCCCGCTGCTCGTCGCCGGCGGCGCGATCAAGCGCGGCGGCGCGGGGACGGACGGCCGCCCGCGCGCGGAGCTCAAGCGCATGTGGACCCACCCGGACCGGCGCCGCCGCGGGCTCGCGGGCCGGGTGCTCGCCCTGCTCGAGCAGCGCGCGGCCGACCTCGGCTACACCGGCCTCGAGCTGTCCACGGGCGCGCGGCAGCCGGAGGCGGTCGCGCTCTACCTGCGCCACGGCTGGACCCCCGACTTCGACCCGGGGGTTCCCCAGGACGCGGCCGCCTACCTCCGATTCACGAAGGCGGTGCCGTCCGCCGGCTGAGTCCGGCCGTCAGGAGGCGGGCGCCTCCGGCGGCACGACCGGGCGGGCGACGATCGGGCTGGAGTAGGCGACGCTCGTCGTCACCGAGCCGAGCGCGCCGATGCGGCCGGTGATCCGCTCGAGGTCCCGCATCGACGTCGCGACCACCTTGAGCACGAAGCAGTCGTCGCCGGTGACGTGGTGGGCCTCCAGCACCTCGGGGATGTCGGCGAGCAGCGCGTGCAGCGGGCCGTAGGCGCTGCTCGGGTAGCGCAGCCGCAGGTGCGCGAGCACCGCGTAGCCGAGCGCCTCCGGGTCGACCTCCGCGCGGTAGCCGCGGATCACGCCCGCCTCCTCCAGCCGCCGCACCCGCTCGGCGACGGCGCTCGCGCTCATCCGCACGTCGCGGGCGAGCTCGGCCATGCTGCGGCGGCCGTCCTGCTGCAGCACCGCGAGGATCGCGCGGTCGGTCCGGTCGGCGGTGATCGGGGATCCGGTGGTCATGCGGGCAGTCTGCCGCGGGATCGACGGTCGCGGAGCGGGAGGACCGTCGATCGCCCCTGTTCGACGGCCCGCCTCATCCGTACCGTTCCTCCGCATGAACGACGCCGTGGCCCACTTCGCCGCCCGCCTCCGCTTCGAGACCGACCCCTCCGACGTCCGCGCCGCGCAGCTCGCCGGCGACCGGTTCGTGCTCGTCGACAGCCGCGGCGACGCCGCCTGGCGCCAGGGGCGCGCGACCGGCGCGGTGCACCTGCCGACGGCGCGGATCACCGCGGAGGCGGCCCGGACGATCCCCGCCGACGTGCCGGTCGTCGTCTACTGCTGGGGCCCCGGCTGCAACGGCGGCACGAAGGCGGCGCTCGCCGTCGCGCAGGCGGGCTACGCGGTGCGCGAGATGCTCGGCGGCTTCGAGTACTGGGCCCGGGAGGGCATGCCGGTCGAGACCGACGACGGCCCGGTCGCCCGCGTCGCCGACCCGCTGACCGCACCGGTGGACGCCGTCTCCTGCGCCTGCTGAGTCAGTCGCCGAGCAGCACCTGCTGCGCGTCGACGAGCAGCTGCTCGGCGGAGCCCCCGCGGTCGAGCAGCGCGACGAGCGCCGTCCGGAGGGGCGCGGTGCCGGCACCGCTGACCACGGACGAGTCCCGGAGGAGGGAGGCGGCGTGCAGGGCCTCGATCGCCAGCACGTCGAGCGCGGCGTCGACGGACTCGTGCGCCGTGCGCGCCGCCGTCCAGCCCCAGGTCGCGTAGTCCTCGACCTCGGACAGCACGACGTCCGCGAGGCTGACGGGCGCCGCGAGGCGCTGCAGGTCGACGAGGCGCTCGGCACCGGCGTAGGCGAGCAGCCCCGGGATGCCCGCGCGGTCCGCCGCGCGCAGCGGCCGGGCGAGCGCGGAGAGCACCGCGGTGCGCCTTGTCGAGATGCGGCCCACGTGGGCGAGCGCGAGCCGCAGGCTCTCCAGCCCGAGCACGAGGTCGGGTGCCGCGAAGTTGCCGTTGGGCACGACCGAGCGGCTCGCCACGTCCACGAGCGGGTTCTCCGCCCGCACCACCAGCGCGTCCTCGACCGCCGTCAGCAGATCGTCGGAGCGCTCGGCGAGCGCGCCGTGCACCTGCGGGGCGCTGCGGAAGGACAGCTCGTCCTGCGTGCGGCGCTCCCGCTCCGCCTCGAGGTACGAGCCCCGCAGCGCCCCCCGGATCGCTTCGGCGGACCGCGCGGTGCCGGTGCCGTCCGCGTCGGCGTGCACGACGGGGGAGAAGGGGCCGAGGTCGCCGGAGGGGCGGTGCGCGGCGGCCGCCTCGAGCGACAGCGCGACGACGGCGTCCGCGGCGAGGCCGACCCCCTCGAGCCGCGGGTCGAGCACCACCGCGGCGCCGATCGTGAACGTGTTGGTGTTGAGCAGCGAGAGGCCCTCGTGCAGCTCGAGCGCGAGCGGCTCCAGCCCCGCGGCGGCGAGCGCCTCCGCGCCCGGCACCTCCGTGCCGTCGTCCGCGAGCGCGACGCCCTCGCCGATCAGCACCTGGGCGACGGCGGCGTTCAGCGCGAGGTCGGCCATGCCCACCGAGCCGCGGTCGCGGACCAGCGGCGTGATGCCGGCGCCGAGCAGGGCGGCGAGCGCATCGGCGACCTGCGGCCGCACGCCCGCCCCGCCGAGCGCCAGCTGCGCGACGCGGGTCGCGATCGCGGCCCGCACGACGAGGGGATCGACCGGGTCGCCGAAGGCGCCCGCGTGGTTCCGCACGACCTGCACCTGGAACGCCGCCTGGTCGTCGACCGAGTCGTCCGCCCCTGCGCCGAGTCGGCGGGTGGCGCCGTACACGGCCTGGCCGCGTTCGACCGCGTCGAGCAGCACCGACCGCGACACCGCCATGCGGGCGCGTGCGGAGGCGCCGATCCGCACGCCGGCGCCGAGCGCGATCTCGAGCACTTCCTCCGCGGTGACGGGATCGGTGCCGATCGTGATCGGCCTCGGTGCGCCGGCCCTGGCCATCAGCGCGCGGCCAGGTTGCCGCGGAGCGTCGTCGCCGGCAGCTCGCGCCGCAGCAGCCCCGCGTCGCGCAGGGCGGGCACGAGCGGGTCGAGCGTGCGGTGCACGTGGGCCGGATGCACCTGCCCGGTGAACAGGAAGCCGTCGGCGCCGCTGCCCTCCGCGAGCTCGCCGAGGCGGTCCGTGATCTCGGTCGGCGTGCCCACGATCGCGAGCCCGTCCGCCTTCGCGCGCGCGGTGAGCACCTCCCGCAGCGTGGACCCGGCCGGCGCGCTCCTCACGAAGTTCTCGAGCGTGCCGCGGTTGCTGTTGGTCTCGAAGGACGGCAGCCACGCGTCCAGGTCGAACGCGGCGAAGTCGACGTTCGTCAGGTACGAGATCGACTGCAGCTGCTCGTCGATCGCGGCCTGCGTCAGCTCGGCGCGGGCGCTGCGGACGGAGGCGGTCTCCTCCGCGTTGCGGGTCGGGATGGGGTTGACGACGAACAGCACGGTGATCGCGTCGGGGTCGCGGCCCGCGTCGGCGGCGGCCTGGCGCACCTGGTCGCGGTGCGCCTTCATGCGCTCGGGCGTGGAGGCGAGGGCGAGCACGACGTCGGAGTGCTTGCCCGCGAACGCCTGGCCGCGGCCGGACGCGCCCGCCTGCACCATCACCGGGTCCTCCTCCGGCGGCAGGGCGTTCAGCGGCCCGCGCACCCGGAAGAAGCGGCCCTCGTGATCGATGGTGTGCACCTTGCTGAAGTCGGCGTAGACGCCGTTCGCGGTGTCCTCGAGCACGGCGCCGGGCTCCCAGCTGCGCCAGAGCTTGCGCACGACGTCGACCCACTCGTCCGCGCGGTCGTAGCGCAGGTCGTGCTCGGTCTGCTTGTCGAGCCCGTAGTTCTGCGCCGCGAGGTCGGAGCCGGAGGTGACGACGTTGAAGCCGAGGCGGCCGTGCGCGAAGTGCTGCAGCGTCGCGAGCAGCCGCGCCGCGGTGTACGGCTCCCAGAAGCTCGCCGACAGCGTGGGCACGATGCCGATGCGCTCGGTCGCGCCGAGCAGGTACGGCACGAGGGGGAACGGGTCGTGCTTCGGCACGAAGCGCGCCGCCGCGAGGTTCACCTCCGCCGTGCCGCGGTACGTGTCGGGCACGGCGACGCCGTCCTCGATCACGAGCAGGTCGAGGGCGGCGCCCTCGAACACCCGCACGGCGTCCTGGTAGACGGCGGGCTGCTTCCAGTCGTAGCCGACGCCGTAGGTGGGGTCGCCCCAGCCCTGGACGCCGAAGCCGGCGCCGAGGAACCAGCCGAAGTGCACGGGCGAGTCGGTCATCGAGAGAGCTCCGAGAGGTAGTTGGTGGCGGAGTCGGGCGCGACCGCGACCACGACGGCGCTCGGGTCCAGGCCGGCGGCCAGGTCCAGGGCGACGGCGACGGCCATGCCGGAGGACGGGCCGACGAGCAGCGCCTCCTCCTCGGCCAGCCGCCGCACCGCGGTGTAGGCGGCCTCGTCCGTGGGCGTGCGGATCTCGTGCGGCACCGTCGTGTCGAGGTTCTTCGGCCAGTGGCTCACCGGCCAGGTGCTGCCGACGCCCTCGACGCGGATCACGCCGGGCGCGCCGCCGCCGTAGGTCGAGCCGGCGGGGTTCGCGCCGATGATCCGCACGCGGTCCTCCGACACCTCCCGCAGGTAGCGGCCCGTGCCGGAGATCGTGCCGCCGGTGCCGATGCCCGCGACGAGGTGGGTGATCGCGCCGCCGGTCTGCCGCCAGATCTCGGGACCTGTGTAGCGGTAGTGGGCGTTCGGGTTGGCGGGGTTGTCGTACTGGTGGCTGCGCCAGCCGCCGCGCTCGAGCGCGATGCGATCCGCGACCGCGCGCGGGTTGGCCGGGTCCTCGGGGCCCGCGTGCCAGTCCGCCCGGACCAGCTCCGCGCCGTAGAGGCGCAGCAGCGCGAGCTTCTCGGGCGACATGCCGTCGCCGTGCACGATGACGACGGGGTGGCCGGTGACGCGGCCGACGAGGGCCAGGCCGATGCCCGTGTTGCCGGAGGTCGACTCGACGATCGGCGCGCCGGGCGCGAGCGCGCCGGCCGCCTCCGCGTCGCGCACCAGCGACAGGGCGGGCCGGTCCTTGGCGCTGCCGCCCGGGTTGCGCCCCTCGAGCTTCACGAGCACCTGCGCACCGCCCGCGGGGGAGAGGGCGCGGAGCCGCACGATCGGTGTCTCGCCGATGAGGTCGAGCACCGAGTCGGCGACGCCCGGCAACGACGGGGGCGCGGAGACGACGGGGGAGTGCATCCCCACCACGGTACGGGCCGGGTGCCGCGCGGCGGCGCTCTGTGACGCCGCGCGGCACCCCTTCGGTCCGTGAGGAGATCGTTCCTGCGGAACGAGGAGGACGTCTGCGTCAGGGGCGGAGGCGCTCCAGCAGGGCGGCCTTCGGCAGGTTCGACGTGCCGGTCAGGCCGCGGCGCTTCGCCTCGGTGCGGAGGCGAAGCAGGGTCCACGACTCGCTCGGCTCGTCGTCGCCGGGCTGCGCGGGCAGCGGCGGGGTGAGCTCGGTGGTCGTGACGGTCGGCTCGGTGGAGCCGTCGGTTTCCTGGAACACCGCCGCGGCCTCGGCGGCGTCGCCGTCGTGGGACGGCTCCTCCGGCGCGACCTCGGCCTGGGCCGCGATCTGCTCGAGCTCCTCGGCGATCGCCTCGGCCTCCTCGGCGGCGGTGGTCGCGGGGTCGGCGACGATCTCCGCCTCCAGCACGGCCTCCTCGACGGTGGCCTGCACGGCCGCGTCGACGACCGCCTCCGCGACGGCCTCCTCGACCACCTGGTCGTCGAGGGTGTGGAAGTCCGCGATCTGGCGCTCGAGCTGCTCGACCTTGCGCTCGGCGTCGGTCAGGCGGGCCTCGGTGCTGCGGAGCGCGAGCTTCAGCAGCTCCGCCTCCTCCGGCTTGCGTTTCGGCGCCGCGGCGCCGCCGTCCGCGGCCTTCCTCTCGGCCTTCTCCGCCTTCTTCACGGCCGCGTCCGCGGCCTTGCGGGCCTTCTTCGCGTCGGCGGCGAGTGCGGCGGCCTTCGCGGCCGCCTTCGCGGCGGCCTTCTTCTCCTGCTCCTTCGCCTTCGCGGCCGACTTCGCCTCCGCCGCCTTCGCGGCGGACTTGTCGTCCTGCTTGGTCTTCTTCTTCGACTTCTTGGCCACGGGTGCTCCTGACGCGTGCAGCGGGTTCTGGGGAAGGGGTCGGCGTGTCGCCGGTGCGCACGCTACCGATGTGCGGTGAACGGGCGTCGCCCGCTCCATCCGCTCAGCGGAAGCGCCCGGCGGACGCTCAGAAGACGAAGCCCTCGGAGAACGGGTCGGAGGGGTCGAGCAGGTACTCGGCACGACCGGTGATCCACGCCCTGCCGGTGACCGTCGGCACGATCGCCGGCCGTCCCGCGACGGTGGTCTCGGCGACGATCCGCCCGATGAAGCGGCTGCCGATGAACGACTCGTTCACGAAGTCCGCACCGAGGCCGAGCTCGCCCCGCGTGTGCAGCTCGGCCATCCGCGCCGACGTGCCGGTGCCGCACGGCGACCGGTCGAACCAGCCGGGGTGGATCGCCATCGCGTGCCGCGACAGCCGGGCGTCGGAGCCGGGTGCGATGAACTCGACGTGGTGGCAGTGGTCCACGCCCGCGATCTCCGGGTGGGAGGGCGGCGCCTGCTCGTTGATCGCTGCCATGATCGCGAGGCCCGCCTCGACGACGTCCCGCTGACGGCTGCGGTCGAACGGCAGCCCGACGGCGTCGAGGTCGACGAGGGCGTAGAAGTTGCCGCCGAACGCGAGGCTGTACGGCACCGCGCCCAGCCCGGGCACCTCGATCACCGCGTCGAGCCGGTCGGTCCAGCTCGGCACGTTCTCGATCGTGACCGCGTCGGCGTGCCCGTCGGACACGGCGACGGACGCGATCACCAGCCCGGCGGGGGTGTCGAGCCGGATCGTCGTGACCGGCTCGACCACCTCCACGAGCCGCTCCTCGACGAGCACGGTCGCGAGGCCGATGGTGCCGTGGCCGCACATCGGCAGGCAGCCGGAGACCTCGATGTAGACGACGCCCCAGTCGCAGTCGGCGCGGGTGGGGCGCTGCAGGATCGCGCCGCTCATCGCCGGGTGGCCGCGCGGCTCGTCCATCAGGAAGTGGCGCAGGTGGTCGAGGTGCGCCATGAAGTGCAGGCGCCGCTCGTTCATCGTGTCGCCCGGGATCTCGCCGATGCCGTCGAGCACGACCCGCGTCGGCATGCCCTCGGTGTGCGAGTCGACCGCGCGGATCCGGCGGATCGGGGTCATCGGCGCAGGGAGGCGCCCGCGGCGAGCGCGCGCTCCGTGTCGCGGCGGATCACCGCGCGCTGCGCCTCGGACAGCGGGCCGCGCGGCGGCCGGGTCGGCCCGCCGGTGCTCTCGCCCGTGACGTCGACGGAGAACTTGATGGCCTGCACGAACTCGGTCTTCGAGTCCCAGGCGAAGACCGGCGCCATCTCGTCGAAGAGCGTGCGCGCCTCGGCCACGCGGTCGGCCGCGAGCAGCTCGTAGAGGCGGACCGCCTCGCGCGGGAACGCGTTCGGGTAGCCGGCGAACCAGCCCGTCGCACCGGCCACGAGCGCCTCGAAGAGCAGGTCGTCCGCACCCGCGATCACGGCGATGTCGCAGCGATCGCGGATCTCCCGCACCCGCCGCGCGTCCAGCGAGAACTCCTTGATCGCGACGACGTTCGGCAGCTCGGCGAGCTCGGCCACCAGGTCCGGCACCAGGTCGACCTTCGTGTCGATCGGGTTGTTGTACATCATGATCGGCAGGCCGACCTCGTCCACCTTGCGGTAGTGGGTCAGCACCTCCTCGCGGTTCGCCCGGTAGAGCGTCGGCGGCAGCAGGAGCACGCCGTCGGCCCCGTCCTCGGCCGCCGCCTCGGCCCAGCCGCGCGCCTGGTGCCAGCCGACGCCGTGCACGCCGGCGACGACGAGGCCGCGGTCGCCGACCGCCTCGCGGGCGACGCGCACGACCTGGCGCCGCTCCGCGTCGGTGAGGGAGGAGTACTCGCCGAGCGAGCCGTTCGGGCCGACGCCGCGGCAGCCGTTGTCGATCAGCCACGAGCAGTGCGCGGCGTATGCGTCGTAGTCGACGGCGAGGCCCGCGGGCGCGTCGTCATCGGGTCGGAAGGGCAGCGTGGTCGCGACGATGACGCCGCCGAGGTCGAGGGTCATGGGGCGGGGCTCCTTGTCGCAGCGGCGGCGCCGAGCAGATGCCGGCGTAGTGGAATATTACTCGGCGGCCGACTCCGGCGACCCGGCCCACCAGCCGGTGGTGTGCCCGATGTGGCGGCGCATCACGGCCTCCGCGGCGTCACCGTCGCCGGCCTCGATCGCGTCGAGCAGCTCGTCGTGCTCGGCCGCGGACGCCGCCAGCTCCTCCGAGCCCACCAGCGCGGCGAGGCCGGGGAGGCGCGTCCGGGCGCGCAGGTCGTCGACCACGGCGGTGAGCATGGGGTTCCCGGTCAGATCGGTGAGGGCGAGGTGGAACCGCCGGTCCTCCTCGAGGTAGGCCTCCAGGTCTCCGGCCGCGGCGGACGCCGCGATGCGGGCCGCCCCCTCGCGCGCACCGTCGAGACCCGGCCGCGCGTCGGCGAGCGCCCGCATCGCGGGCGGCTCCAGCAGCTCGCGCACGGCGGCGACGTGCTCCGCGTGCGCGGCGTCGACCGCCGTCACGACGAATCCCCGGTTGCGCGCGGGCTGCACGAAGCCCCGGCGCTGCAGCTCGAGCACCGCCTCCCGCACCGGCGTCGCGGAGACGCCGAACTCCTCGGCGAGCACGGGCACCGTCAGCAGGGTCCCGGCGGGCACGACGCCGGCGGCGATGCGCGCACCGAGCGCGCGCTCGACGCGGGCCCGGATGGTGTCGCCCTCGCTCATCGGCCCTCCCGTCCTCCGCTCGTCCACCTCACGCCTCGGGTCCAGAGACCCGGGCGTACCGTGCCGACCGATCGCTCGCGGCTGCGCCGCGGCGCAGCGACACGCAGAAGGAGCCTGACATGTCCGGACTCGACGTCCTCTTCCTCGGCGGCACGGGGATCATCAGCACGGCGAGCGTCCGGCTGGCGGTGGAGCGCGGCCACAACGTGACCGTGCTGAACCGCGGGCGGACGTCGAGCCGCACGGTGCCCGATGCCGTGGAGCACCTCGTCGGCGACGTGTCCGACCCGGCGAGCGTCGACTCGGCGATCGGCGACCGGCAGTTCGACGTCGTCGCCCAGTTCCGCGCCTTCACCCCCGACACGGTCTCGAGCGACATCGCGCGCTTCACCGGCCGCACGGGCCAGTACGTCTTCATCTCGAGCGCGTCCGCGTACCAGAAGCCGCCCGCCTCCATCCCGGTGACGGAGTCGACGCCGCTGAAGAACCCGTTCTGGCAGTACTCGCGCGACAAGATCGCCTGCGAGGACGTGCTCGTCGCCGCCGACCGCGACGACGACTTCCCGATGACGATCGTCCGACCGAGCCACACCTACGACGAGTCGCTGATCCCGACGACGGGCGGCTGGACGGACATCGCGCGGATGCGCGCCGGCAAGCCGGTCGTCGTGCACGGCGACGGCACGACGCCCTGGACGCTGACGCACAGCGACGACTTCGCGGTCGGCTTCGTCGGGCTGTTCGGGCGCCCGGAGTCGCTCGGCAACGCGTACACGATCACCGGGGAGTCGGCCCCGACCTGGAACCAGGTCTACACGTGGCTCGGGCGCGCGGCCGGGGTCGAGCCGCAGCTCGTGCACGTCGCGAGCGAGCGCATCGCCCGCGAGCTGCCGGAGATCGGCGCCGGCCTCGTCGGCGACAAGGCGCACGCGATGCTGTTCGACACCACGAAGCTGCGCCGCCTCGTGCCGGAGTTCGCGACGACGGTGCCGTACGCGGAAGGCGCCCGCCGCCAGATCGCCTGGTACGACGCGCACCCCGAGGCGCAGGTCGTCGACGAGCAGCTCGACGCGGCCTTCGACCGGCTGGCCGAGCTGGGCTGACCCGCAGACGTCCGACCGGAGCGCCGCTCCTCCTCCGGGAGGGGCGGCGCTCCGCTGCATCCGGGTCCTCGCGGATCCGCAGGACCTCCGCGGTTCCGCACTGCCGACCCGAATTCGGCTCCGCACGGGCGAGCGCCGGCGCGTCGACCGGGTCCTGCGGATCCGCGAACCGAGGGACCCGCCTGCGATCCGATCTGTACTTCTGTGGGTTCTGCTTCTAAGCTCACCGAAACGAAGATCGTTCGCGGCGACGCGGGCGACGAGCCGACCAGCGCAGGACGGGCCCATGTACGCGACGGAGCGACACGCACGGATCATCGACGAGCTCGACTCCGCGGGCCGGGTCTCCGTCGCCACGCTCTCCCGCACCCTCGACGTCACCGCCGAGACGATCCGCCGCGACCTCGACGCGCTCGAGGCGGCCGGAGCGCTGCGCCGCGTCCACGGCGGCGCCGTGCGCCGGGCGGGCCTGGTGGAGCTGGACCTGGGGGAGCGGGAGCGCCGCAACAGCCCCGCGAAGCGCGCCATCGCGAAGGCCGCGCTCGACCTGCTCGTGCACGCCGCACCCGCTGCCGTCGCGGTCGACGCCGGCACCACCACCCGCGCCTTCGCGGACCTGCTCGCCGAGCACGTGCCCGCCGAGGGGCTGCTCGACGTCGTCACCCACGCCGTGCCGATCGTGCTGCGGCTGCAGGACAACCGCGCCCTGACCGTGCACGCCGTCGGCGGCGTCGTGCGGCCCGAGACCTCCGCGGCCGTCGGGCTGCCCGCGCTCGACGGCTTCGCCCGGGTGCGCTGCGACCTCGCCTTCATCGGCGCGAACGGGCTCTCCGCGGGGTTCGGCCTCTCCACCCCGGACGAGCGGGAGGCGGCCGTGAAGACCGCGATCGTCCGCTCCTCCCGCCGCACCGTGGCGCTCGTCGACTCCTCGAAGCACGGCGAGGAGTCGTTCGTGCGCTTCGCCGACCTCGCCGACCTCGACGTCCTCGTCACCGACCGCGCGCCGGACGCCGAGCTCGCCGCCGCGCTCGAGGCGGCGGGCGTCGAGGTCGTCCTTGCCTGATCCGTTCCACGCCCCCAAGCACCGACACGAAGGAGTGCCCCCGATGCCCGCCCTCATCACCCGAGACCTGGTCGTGCTCGACGCCGACCTCGGCCCCGACCGCAGCGACGTGATCCGCGCGCTCGCCGCGCTCGTCGTCGACGCCGGCCGCGCGAGCGCCGTCGACTCGCTCTACGCCGACGCGTGGGCCCGCGAGCAGAAGACCGACACGGGCGTGCCCGGCGGGATCGCGATCCCGCACTGCCGCTCGGCCGCCGTCACCGAGCCGACCCTCGCGATGGTCCGCCTCCGCCCGCCCGTCTCCTTCGGCGCGTTCGACGGCCCCGCGGACGTCGTCTTCTTCATCGCCGCGCCCGACGGCGCGGACCAGCTGCACCTGCAGCTGCTGTCGAAGCTCGCCCGGTCGCTCATCGACGAGGAGTTCACCGCCGCGCTCCGCGCCGCGCGCACGCCCGACGACGTCGTCGCGCTCGTCGAGCGCGCGACGGCAGACGAGCCCGCGGCGGCGCCGACCGCCGCCGCCCCGCCCGTCTCCGGCCGCCCGCTGCTGGTCGGGATCACCTCCTGCGCCACCGGCATCGCGCACACCTACATGGCCGCCGACGCCCTGACCAACGCCGCGAAGAAGCTCGGGGTCGACCTGCACGTCGAGACCCAGGGGTCCGCGGGCATGACCCCGCTCGACCCCGACCTGATCCGCCGGGCCGACGCCGTGATCTTCGCCAACGACGTGGACGTCCGCGACCGCGGCCGGTTCGCCGGCAAGCCCGTCGTGCAGGCGCCCGTGAAGCGCGGCATCGACCACCCCGACGACATGATCCGGGAGGCGCTGGCCGCGGCGAAGGACCCGAGTGCCGCCCGCGTGCAGGGCGGCGGCGAGGGCACGGCCACCGCCACCGGCGCCCGGGCCGCGAGCCCCGGCGCCGAGATCAAGCGCATCCTGCTAACCGGCGTCAGCTACATGATCCCGTTCGTCGCGGGCGGCGGTCTGCTCATCGCGATCGGCTTCCTGCTCGCCGGCATCGGCTCCGGCATCGACGGCTACAGGATCGTGCTGCCCGGTGCCGGCACGAGCACCGGCGGGCTCGCCTACAACGACTGGGCGCTGCAGAAGTACACGCTGTTCGACCTGCCGCCGCAGGGGCTGCTGTTCTACCTCGGCGCCGCCGCGTCGAAGATCGGCCAGCTGAGCCTCGGCTTCCTCGTCCCCGCGCTCGCGGGCTACATCGCCTACGCGATCGCGGACCGCCCCGGCATCGCCCCGGGCTTCGTGGTCGGCGCGGTCTCCGGCTACCTCGGCGCCGGCTTCATCGGCGGCATCGTCGGCGGCCTGCTCGCCGGCTACGCGGCCCGCCTGATCGGCCGCCCCGCGGTGCCGCGCTGGCTCCGCGGCCTGATGCCCGTCGTGATCATCCCGCTCGGCGCCTCGATCATCGCGTCCGGCCTGATGCTGCTCGTGCTCGGCGGCCCGATCGCCGCGCTGACGAAGAGCCTGAACGACGCGCTGACCGGCCTGTCCGGGGGCGCCGCGATCCTGCTCGGCGTGATCCTCGGCCTGATGATGTGCTTCGACCTCGGCGGGCCGATCAACAAGGTGGCGTACGCCTTCGCGGTCGCCGGCCTCACCGGCGGCACGACGGCGAGCCTGCAGATCATGGCGACGGTGATGGCGGCCGGCATGGTCCCGCCGCTCGGCATGGCCTTCGCCTCCACCGTGCTCTACCGCAGGGGCTTCACCGAGGTGGAGCGCGAGAACGGGGCCGCCGCCTGGCTGCTCGGCGCCTCGTTCATCTCCGAGGGCGCGATCCCGTTCGCCGCCGCGGACCCGCTGCGCGTCATCCCGTCGAACCTCATCGGGGGCGCCATCACCGGCGCGCTGACGATGGCCTTCGGCATCACGAGCCGCGCGCCCCACGGCGGGATCTTCGTGTTCTTCGCGATCAACAACCCGGTCGCGTGGATCGCGGCGATCCTCATCGGCGCCGCGGTGACGGGCTTCGTGCTCGTCGCGCTCAAGCGCTTCGTCGGCCCGCGCGTCGCGCAGCCGATCGAGGAGCCCTCGCTGACCGGATCGGCGCAGCCGGTCGCGGCCTGACCGTTCGCGGAGGGGGCCCGGGAGTCGTCTCCCGGGCCCCGACCGTCCGGGCGCGGGTCGTTACGGTTGCTGCATGACGGAAGCGCCTCCGGGACCGCCGCCCGGACCCCGGGATCCGGCCGACGGCTGGGTGGACCTGCCCGACGGGAGGCGCTTCTGGGGCCGCGCCGGCGCCGCCGGGCTGCTCGTCGTCGCGCCCGACGGGTCGGTGCTGCTGCAGCACCGCGTGGGCTGGAGCCACTTCGGCGGCACGTGGGGCCTGCCCGGCGGTGCACGGCACGTGGGGGAGTCCTCCCTCGACGGAGCGCTGCGCGAGGCCCACGAGGAGACCGGCATCGAGCTGGCGCTGCTGCGCCCGCGCTTCGCCGTGCGGCTCGACCTCGACGTCTGGAGCTACACGACCGTCGCGGTCGCGGCCCCCTCCGCCCTGCCCGTCTCGGTCACCGACCGCGAGAGCACCGCGCTGGAGTGGGTGCCCGCCGACGAGGTCGAGCAGCGCGACCTGCACCCGGGCTTCGCCTCGGCGTGGCCCCGCCTCCGCCCCGCCCTCGCGGCACCGGACCCCGTGCTCGTCGTCGACGCGGCGAACGTGGTCGGCAGCCGCCCGGACGGCTGGTGGAAGGACCGCCCGGGCGCGGCCGCGCGGCTGCTCGACGCCCTCGGGGCGCTCGCCGTCGACGGCACCCCGGTGGAGCCGGGCGAGGGCGTGCTGCCGGTCGTGCGCCGCTGGCCGCGGATCGTCGCGGTGCTGGAGGGGAGGGCGAACGACGCGCAGGACGCCGCCGCCGTGGAGGTCGTGCGGTCGAGCGGGTCCGGCGACGACGAGATCGTGGCGCAGGTGCGGCGGTTCGCGGGCTCACCGGTCACCGTCGTCACCGCGGACCGCGGTCTCGGCGACCGGGTGCGGGCGCTCGGCGCCGAGACCGCCGGACCCGGGCGGCTGCTCGCGCTGCTCGACGCCTGACGGACGGGGTCAGGCGGGCTGTGCGGCGCCGATCCGCCACCCGGCGAGCCGCGCCACCTGCGCGTCGCGGTCGTCCTGCAGCTCGCGCACGCGCTCCTCGGGCAGCGTCGGGTTCAGCACCGCCCAGCAGCGCACGCGGGCGTCGCGGTCGCGGCTCAGCGTCGCGACCAGCTCGGGCGGCGTCGCCTCGTTCTTCGCGACCTCGCCCCGCACCGCGGCGTCCCGGTCGGCGGCCAGCGCCTCCAGCAGGTCCTGCGGCGCGTGGAGGTTCGACGCGACGCTCTGGCGGATGCTCGCCCGGTCGTGCGCCGCCAGCAGCCGGAGCCGCGCGATCTTGCTCTCGGTCACCGGCGGGGAGAGGTGGAGGATCGCCTGGTCGCCCGCCTCGAGGGCCGCGGCGTCGTGCCGCATGGCCTCCCGCTGGGCGTTCGTGTTGAACCGGATGCACGACATGGGAGGGACGCTATCCGTCGCCCCCGACGGACCGTCGCATCCGGTCGAAACGGGGGGCAGACGACACGCCGAGGGCGTCCGCTAGCCTGGTCCGCCATGAGGAGGTCGCCGTATGGTCGATGAACGCGACGGTCGCCCCCGCAGGCGACGCGAGGAGCCTTCGAGCGCACCCGAGACGACGGCGTCGTTCGGGTACGAGTTCGGATCCCGCATCGCAGAGCTCACCGGGACCTCCGCGGAGGAGCAGGCCGCGGTCAGCGCCCTGCCCAGCGGGTCCGCGCTGCTCGTGGTGCGTCGAGGCCCGAACGTGGGCGCCCGGTTCCTGCTCGACCAGGACGAGACGACTGCCGGGCGCCACCCGTCGGCCGACATCTTCCTCGACGACGTCACCGTCTCGCGCCGCCACGCGCAGTTCCTGCGCCACGGCACCGCGTTCGAGGTCAAGGACCTCGGCAGCCTGAACGGCACGTTCTTCGACGGCGTCCGCATCGAGACGGCGCTGCTGTCCGACGGCGCGGAGGTGCAGATCGGCAAGTTCCGGCTCACCTTCTACGCGTCGCGACTGGACCTCGCCGGGATCGCGGCCCGATGAGCACGGCGCTGCCCGAGCGCCGGGAGCCGGCGACCGCGACGGGCGTCATCTCCATCGGGCAGGTGCTCGCGAAGCTCGAGCCGGACTTCCCCGAGCTGTCCCCGTCGAAGCTCCGCTTCCTCGAGGACCGCGGGCTGATCCACCCGGCGCGCACCGCCTCCGGGTACCGCAGCTTCTCCGCGAGCGACATCGACCGGATCAAGCTCGTGCTGCAGATGCAGCGCGACCACTACCTGCCGCTGAAGGTCATCCGGCGCTACCTCGCCGACCTCGACGCGGGCCGCAACCCGGAGTGGCCGGGCACGGCGACCGGCGCGATCTCGATCCTCGGGACCGAGCGCCGTTGGACGCGCGACGAGCTGCTCGCGGAGTCGCAGGCCGGCCTCGACCTGCTCGGCGACGCGGTCGCGACGGGCCTGATGCCCGCGGCCGAGCTGTACGACGAGCACGACGTCGCGACGCTGAAGGCCCTCGCCGACCTCCGTGCCGCCGGCATCGAGCCGCGGCACCTCCGCGCGATGCGCATCGCGGTCGAGCGGGAGCTCGAGCTCGTCGCGAACGCGCTCCTGCCGCTGCGCCGGCGGGCCGACTCCGCGAGTCGGCAGCACGCCGACGAGCGGGCGAACGAGCTCGCGGGCGACCTCGAGACCATCCGCTCCGCGCTCGTGAAGCGTGCTCTCGAGAAGCACGCGTCCTGATCGCGATGCCCGCCGCAGCGCTCGACACGCCGGATCCCATGGACCGGATGTCGTTGCCTGTGCAGGGGGCTGTCTGTAGCGTGAGCCCCAGAACGCGACTCCGCTGCCCGCGGAGACCCGCGTGGGGGGTGGAAGGCAGTCCAAATTGACTGAGGTGAATCGGAGTGAAGACCGATACGACCTCGGCTTGCTGTTCACGGACGGCATGCCGGAGTTGGACGACTCGGCAGGGTACCGCGGTGTCATCGCCGCGCGCGCTGCCGGGATCACGTATCGGCAGCTCGACTACTGGGCCCGCACCGGCCTCGTGGAGCCCACGATCCGTGGCGCGGCCGGCAGCGGTTCGCAGCGGCTCTACGGGTTCCGCGACATCCTGGTGCTGAAGCTGGTCAAACGGCTTCTGGACACGGGCATCTCGCTACAGCAGATTCGCACGGCGGTGGAGCAGCTCCGTAATTGGGGGATTACGGATCTCGCGCAGACCACGCTGATGTCGGACGGCGCGAGCGTCTACCTGTGCACCTCCAAGGAGGAGATCTTTGACGTGCTCCAGCGCGGCCAGGGCGTCTTCGGCATCGCCGTGGGCAAGGTCCTGACCGACGTGCAGTCGGACCTGGTCCAGCTCGAGTCCGAGCAGGCCGACCCGATGGACGAGCTCGCCCTCCGTCGCGCGCAGCGGGCCGTCTAGCCCGGACGACTTCCGTCGAGCCCCGCCCCGTGAGGGACGGGGCTCGACGTCGTCCACCCGCGGCGGGCTGCCGGCGGCCCGTCCCACGCGCTCGCGCGATCGCCGTGGCGGGACGCGGTCGGCATGCGCACCGCGCGTCGCCGCGAGTACCGCGCAGCGCTCGGAGGAGCGTGCGACGCCGGCGTCCCCGCACGGCCCGGACCGGAGCCCCGCAGCAGTCGACCGCAGGGCGTGCCGGTGAGCGCCGCGCGGTCCCGCGGCCTCGTGCGGTGCGCATGCGGAGCGCGCTCCGCCGTGGAGACCGCGCGTCCTCCGGAGGAGCGACGCCGGCAGGACCGCGCGAGCGCGGCCGTCGGCTCAGGCGGAGCGGCCCGCCTGCATCTGCGTGGGGATCTCGGAGGTCGCGAACTCGCCGACCCGTCCGGTGCGCAGCACGCGGTCGAGCAGCTGGTCGAACATGCGCGCCAGCTCCTGGGCGCTCTCGCCGGGCCAGACGTGCAGCGGCTTCGCGGCGCCCTGCGCCTGCTGCAGCGACGTGCGCTCGGGCAGCTGCGGGCTCAGCACGAGCGGCCCGAACATGTCGCGCAGCTCCTTGATGCGGAACTGGTGCTCGAGGCTCTGCATGCGGGCCCGGTTCACGATGATGCCGAGCGGCTGGAGGCGAGGCGACAGGCCCCGGCGGATCTCCTCGATCGCGCGCAGCGCCCGGTCGGCGGCGGCGACGGAGAACAGGCCCGGCTCGGTGACGACCGAGACGCGGTCCGAGGCGGCCCAGGCGGTGCGCGTCAGGGCGTTGAGCGACGGCGCGCAGTCGACGAGCACGAGGTCGTACTCCGCCTCGACGTGCGCGAGCGCCTCCTCGAGCTTCCAGATGTCCCGGACCGACGGGTGCGGCCCGTCGAAGTTGATGGCGGCGGGCGACCCGACCATGACGTCGACGACGCCGCCCCGGCCGCGGGTCCAGCCCGACGGCGTGATCGCCGCGCGGACGACCTTCTCCTTCGGGCTCGCGAGGACGTCGGCGACGTTGACGGCCGCCACGGGCACGTCCATGCCGGTCGACACGTCGGCCTGCGGGTCGAGATCGACGACGAGGGTCGAGACGCCGCGGGCGAACGCCGCGGAGGCCAGCCCGAGCGTCACCGTGGTCTTCCCGACCCCGCCCTTGAGGGAGCTGACGCTCAGCACATGCACGGCGACAGAGTAGCCGGGAAGGCCCACCGGGCCCGGTCAACGCCGCGCCCATGACACGCGAAGGCGGCTCCCTGTTCACGGAGATCCGCGTGCACGATCGGCGCGGCGTCGCGGTCCGCTGCGGAACCCGGCGGGGCATCGCGCAGGTGGAGGCGCAGCGCTCCTGCTCGTCGTCGACCGCGGACGCCCTCCGCACCCGCCGACCCGTCGCGCACGCCGCCCGCCCGGCGGGCGCCGTCGGTGCGCTGGTGCAGACTTGCCGTGCGCCACGACCCCGGCGCGAGCCCCGACACCCCGGGGTACCGCCTCGTCGAAGGGGCTCGGCCGCCGCGCCGTGCCGCTTCCGGGGGGCGGCGAAGTCTCAAGTTAGAGTCGAAGCATCGACCCGCTCGAGGAAGTGACGCCGTGGCGAACAAGCGCGTGAAGCCGGACACCCTTGGTGACCTGCTCGACGGCCCCCGACTGGACGAGGCCGCCGAGCACACCGACGGACCCGTCCAGGTGGCCCTGGTCACCCGTGCCGCGGGCACCGACCTGTCGACGATGAACCTGTCGTCGCTGATCCGCGTGCCCCCGCTGCAGCAGCACCCGTCGATCGAGATCGACCTGCCGCCGCTGCCGAAGTCGGACGTGCCGGAGGACGAGGCCGCCGTCGCGATCGACGACGTCGCGGTCGACCCGGGCGCCCTCGCAGCCGCGACGTCCAGCGTCGAGATCGTGCCGGGGAACACCGGCGAGCAGCCGCTGCACGGCGGCCCGGCCACCGGCTCCTTCACCCGCGGCGCCACGGGCTCCTTCCCGCGCGCGACCGGCCCCCTGCCCCGCACGACCGGGGCCCTGCCGCGCACCACCGGGTCCTCGCCGGCCCCGCGCCGCACCGGCAGCGCCTACGACGCCCTGCTCGGCGGCCCCGTCGTGCCGCCCGCCGCGTTCGGCGGCCACCGCCCGGGCGCGACGGGGGAGATGCCGCGCCTCGACGGCGCCGGCTCCGCGACCCGCCGCGAGCGGCGCAACGGCACCCCGACCGCGGGCGAGCCCGAGTCCGCCGCGATGCTGACGGCCGACCGCCTGATCGAGAACGGCGGCCGCGTCCGCGAGAAGCCGACGGGCGCCTGGAACAAGTTCGTGTACGCGGCGACGCTGCACAAGCTGAACCTGGGCGACTCGGCGGACGAGCGCGTGCGCAAGGACGAGATCGCGCGCATCGCGAAGCCCTACGAGGGCGGCACCCGCTTCGTGCCGGTGCTGACCCGCAAGGGCGGCGTCGGCAAGACGACGGTGACGACGCTGCTCGGCATGACCATGGCGACCCTCCGCGAGGACCGCATCATCGCGATCGACGCGAACCCGGACCGCGGCACGCTGTCCGAGCGCGTCACCAAGCAGACCCGCGCGACGGTGCGCGACGTCGTGACCCGCGCGAACGCCATCGGCGGCTTCACCGACTTCAGCACCCTCGTCTCGCGCGACGAGACCCGCCTCGACATCCTCGCGTCGGACACGGACCCGCTGCTGTCGGAGGCGTTCGACGAGAACGACTACAACGTCGTCGCCGACCTCGCGGCGCGGTTCTACTCGATCGCGCTCACCGACTGCGGCACGGGCATCGTGCACTCCGTCATGCGCGCGACCCTGCAGCGCGCCGACTCGGTCGTCATCGTGTCGGGCGGCAGCGTCGACGAGGCGCGGCTCGCCTCCGAGACCCTCACCTGGCTCGAGGCCAACGGCTACGGCGACCTGGTGGAGAACGCCGTCGTCGCGATCAACACCGCGACCCACGGCACCTCGCTGGTGAAGCTCGACGAGATCGAGTCGCACTTCGCCTCCCGCGTCCGCGACATCGTGCGCATCCCGTACGACCCGCAGCTGGCCGCCGGTTCGGTCGTCGACTACAAGAACCTGAAGCAGACCACGAAGGACGCGGCCCGCACGCTGGCGGCGCTCGTCTCCGACGGCCTGCCGTCCCGCCGCGACGCGTGACCGTCCGGGAGATCCGGCTCTTCGGCGACCCCGTCCTGCGGACGGTCGGCGACCCCGTCGGGCCGGCGACGCCGGCGATCGAGGCGCTGGTGCAGGACCTGCTCGACACCGTGCAGGTGCCGGGCCGGGCCGGTGTCGCGGCGAACCAGATCGGGGTCGCCCTCCGGGCCTTCGCCTACAACGTGGACGGCCGCATCGGGTACCTGCTCGACCCCGAGCTGGTGGAGGTCCGCGGCGAGCCGATCGACTTCGACGAGGGCTGCCTGTCGGTGCCCGACCTCGTGTTCCCGACGAAGCGGTACCCGTGGGCCCGCAGCACCGGCCGCCTCCTGGACGGCTCGACCACCGAGGTGGTCGGCGAGGGCGTGCTCGCGGAGGCGCTGCAGCACGAGCAGGACCACCTCGACGGCCGCCTGTACCTGACGCGCCTGGAGCGCGACGTCCGCCGCGAGGCGATGGCCGAGGTCCGCCGCGCCCCCTGGTTCCGCTGAGCACTGCCGATCCCGAGGAGGGCGGAGGGCTCACCTGGTCCACGGTCCCGTCGGGAACGCAGGACGCCGTGCCGTCTGCAGGCAGGAACCGCCGCTTCCGTCCTCCAGATCCGACTCCGTCCTGCATGCGCGACGCACCTCGCAGGCACGAGCCCGCGCACCCGCGGTCACCGCGGAAGCAGGGCCGTCAGTGCGCCGAAGCGGTGTGCTCCTTCTTCGCCTCCGCGTAGAGGGCGTCGATGTCGCCGGAGCGCTTGTCGAGGATGATGTGGCGCTTGATGCTCATCTTCGGCGTCAGCTCGCCCGACGCCTCGGTGAAGTCGTCGGTGAGGACGCGAAAGGCGCGCACGCCCTCGGCGCGGGAGACGCGGGTGTTCGCCGCGTCGATCGCGCGCTGGATCTCCTCGCGGACGACCGGCAGCTTCGCGGCCTGCTCCATCGAGACCTGCTCCTCGACGCCCTTGTTCTTGAGCCAGGCCGGCAGCATCTCGCCGTCGAGCGTGACGAGCGCGGCGATGAACGGCCGCTGGTCGCCGACGACGACGACCTGGCTGATGATCGGGTTCGCGCGGATCGGGTCCTCGAGCTCGGCCGGCGCCACGTTCTTGCCGCCCGCCGTGACGATGATCTCCTTCTTGCGGCCGGTGATCATCAGGTGGCCGTCGTCGTCGAGCGCGCCGATGTCGCCGGTGCGGAACCAGCCGTCGTCGAACGCCTCCCGGGTCGCCTCCTCGGCGTGGTGGTAGCCGGGGAAGACGCCGATGCCGCGCACCTCGACCTCGCCGTCGGCGCTGATGCGCACCGCGGAACCGGGCAGCGGGCGGCCGACTGTGCCGATCTTCGCGTCCGCCGGCCGGTTCACAGTGAGGGGCGCGGTCGTCTCGGTGAGGCCGTAGCCCTCGAGGATCGTGACGCCGATCGCGCGGTAGAAGTGGTTCAGGCGCTTGCCGAGGGGGGCGGAGCCGGACACCGCCCAGCGGCACCGGCCGCCGAGCACCCCGCGCAGCTTGCGGAACACGAGCGCGTCGGCCGCGCGGTACTGCAGCGCGAGCCCGATGGGCACGTGCCCCTCGGTCTTCGCCTCGGACCAGCGCACGCCGACGTCCGCGGCCCAGCGGAACGCGCCGCCGCGGCCGCCCGCCTCCGCCTTCTGCTCGGCGGAGTTGTAGACCTTCTCGAACACGCGCGGCACCGCGAGGAGGAAGGTGGGGCGGAACGAGCCGAGCGACGGCACGAGCTGCTTCGTGTCGGCCTGGTGCCCGACGCGGACGCCGCCGTAGACCGCGAGCACGGAGATGAACCGCGCGAAGACGTGCGCGAGCGTGACGAACAGCAGGGTGGCGGCCTGCTCGTGCACGACCTCGGGGATGTCGATCGTCACGTTGCGGGTCAGCTCGACGAAGTTGCCGTGCGTGAGCACGCAGCCCTTCGGCTTCCCGGTCGTGCCGGCCGTGTAGATGATCGTCGCGATGTCCGACTCGACGGCGAGCTGGCGGCGGCGCTCGACCTCGTCGTCGGGGACCTCGCGCCCGCCCTGCGCGATCTTGTCCAGGCCGCCGAGGTCCAGCTGCCACACGTGCTGCACGTCGGGCAGGTCGGGCAGCACCTCGTCGACGCGGGTGTAGTGCTCGGCGGTCTCCACGACGATGGCGCAGGCGCCGGAGTCCTCGAGGATGTGCCGCACCTGGTCGGGGGAGCTCGTCTCGTACACCTGCACGACGAGCGCCCCGGCGTACCAGGCGGCGAAGTCGACGACCGACCACTCGTAGCGGGTGGAGGAGAGCAGGCCGATGCGGTCGCCCGGCTCGATGCCCGCGGCGATGAAGCCCTTCGCGACCTCGACGACCTGCGCGCGGAACCGCGCGGCGGTGATCGGCCGCCAGCCGCCGTCCTCCGGCACCTGGAACAGCACGAGGTCCGGCGTGCGCGACGCCCGCTGCGCGAGCAGATCGGCCACGTTCAGTGCCGGTTCCGCCTCCGTGAGGATGCGCGTCTCGGTCTGCTGCACTCGAAGCTCCTTCGCCTGGGTGGGATCGATCGTAACCGGCGCCGCACCAGGGCCGCCGCGTGCCGGGCGCTGACGTCCTAGGCTCTGCACCCGTGCACGCGATCGGCATCGACATCGGCGGGACGAAGATCGCAGGCGGCGTCGTGGACGAGCTGGGCAACCTGCTCCGCTACGAGCGCGTGCCCACCGACGCGGACGACGCCACGGCGATCGAGGACGCGATCGTCACGATGATCGAGGACCTCGCGGGCGGCGAGCGGATGCCCGTCGGCGTCGCGGCGCCCGGGTTCATCGACGCCGGTCAGAGCACCGTCTACTACACGCCGAACATCCCCTGGCGGAACGAGCCGCTGCGCGAACGGCTCGAGAGCCGCCTGTCGCTGCCCGTCGTCGTGGACAACGACGCGAACGCCGCGGGCTGGGCGGAGTTCCGCTTCGGCGCGGGGCGCCTGGTGTCGGACATGGTGATGCTCACCTCCGGCACGGGCGTCGGCGGGGCCGTCATCGTCGGCGACCGACTGCTGCGCGGCGGCTTCGGCGTGGCCGGCGAGCTCGGGCACATGCGCGTCGTGCCCGACGGCATCCCGTGCGGCTGCGGCGCGCGCGGCTGCATCGAGCAGTACGGCTCCGGCCGGGCCCTGCAGCGGATGGCCGGCGCGATCGCGGACGCCGGGGGCATCGGCGCGGGCCTCGCGAAGGCCCGCGAGTACGAGGGCGGGGTGCTCGAGGGCGCCGTCATCGGCCGGCTCGTGCAGGAGGGGGACCCGGGGGCGGTCGCCGCGATGAGCGAGCTCGGCTCGTGGCTCGGCCAGGCCTGCTCCAGCCTCGGGGTCGTGCTCGACCCGCAGCTCTTCGTGATCGGCGGCGGCGTCGCGAGCGCGGGGGACCGGCTGCTCGACCCGGTGCGCCGGGCGTACGCCGACCACCTCCCGGCGCGCGGCTTCCACCCCGAGCCGACGTTCGCCGTGGCCGAGCTCGGGAACGAGGCGGGAGCGGTGGGCGCCGCCGACCTCGCCCGGCTGCACGAGGACCCGACGTACCTCGCCTTCGCCCCGCGCTGAGGCCCGTCGGCCCCGATCGAGGAGGGGCCCGGCGACCCGGTAGCCTCGTCGGAACCCGTGCGGGCGAGACGAGAGGGGACCGCGGTTGCTGTACTGGATCCTCAAGAACCTGTTCCTCGCGCCCTATCTGAACGCGACGTTCCGCCCGTGGGTCACGGGCACCGAGAACGTGCCGGCGACGGGTCCCGTGATCCTCGCGTCGAACCACGTGTCGGTCGTCGACTCCCTCTTCCTCCCGCTGATGCTGAAGCGCAAGGTCACCTTCCTCGCGAAGAGCGACTACTTCACCGGCAAGGGCCTGCGCGGCTTCGTCGTGCGCTCCTTCATGAACGGCGTCGGCCAGCTGTCGATCGACCGCTCGGGCGGCAAGGCGAGCGAGGCGTCGCTGAACACCGGCGTGCAGGTGCTGCGCGGCGGCGGCGTGCTCGGCATCTACCCGGAGGGGACCCGCTCGCCCACCGGGAAGCTGTACCGCGGCCGCACCGGCGTCGCCCGGATGATCCTCGAGGCGAAGGCGCCCGTGGTCCCCGTCGCGATGTTCGACACGGACAAGGCCATGCCCATCGGCTCGAAGATCCCGCGGGTGCGCCGGGTCGGCGTCGTCATCGGCGAGCCGCTCGACTTCTCGCGGTTCGAGGGGATGGAGGGGGACCGCTTCGTCCTCCGGTCCATCACCGACGAGATCATGGTCGAGATCGCCCGCCTGTCGGGCCAGGAGTACGTCGACGTGTACGCGAGCACCCTGCGGCAGGCCGCCGCACGGGCCGCGTGAGCCGGGAGCCGGTCATGCTGCAGTCGTTCGAGGACACCGTCGTGCCCGCGCGCCCCGAGGTGCTCGCCGGGCTCGACCACTGGCGAACCCTCGAGGTGCTCCAGCAGCCCTCGTGGACCGACCCCTCCGCCGCCGACGCGGCCGTCGCCGAGCTGCGCACGATGCCGCCGCTCGTGTTCGCCGGCGAGATCGACCAGCTGCGCACCCGCCTCGCCACGGCGGCCGCCGGGCACGCGTTCGTGCTGCAGGGCGGCGACTGCGCCGAGACCTTCGAGGGCGCCACGGCGGATCAGATCCGCGCGCGGGTGAAGACGATCCTGCAGATGGCGGTCGTGCTCACCTACGGCGCCTCGATGCCCGTCGTGAAGATGGGCCGGATGGCGGGGCAGTTCGCGAAGCCGCGGTCGAGCGACGTCGAGACCCGCGGCGACGTCACCCTGCCGGCGTACCGCGGCGACATCGTCAACGGCTACGACTTCACCGCCGAGTCGCGCGGGCACGACCCCGCCCGCATGGTCCGCGGCTACCACACGGCCGCCTCGACCCTGAACCTCGTCCGCGCCTTCACGCAGGGCGGCTTCGCGGACCTCCGCGAGGTGCACAGCTGGAACCGCGGCTTCGCGGCGAACCCGGCCAACCAGCGCTACGAGGGCCTCGCGCGCGAGATCGACCGCGCGGTGAAGTTCATGGAAGCGGCGGGCGCCGACTTCGACGAGCTGAAGCGCGTCGAGTTCTACACCGCCCACGAGGCGCTGCTGATGGAGTACGAGCGCGCGCTGACGCGCATCGACTCCCGCAACGGCACGCCCGTCGACACCTCGGCCCACTTCGTGTGGGTGGGGGAGCGGACGCGGCAGCAGGGCGGCGCGCACCTCGACTTCGTCTCGCGGATCCGCAACCCGATCGGCGTGAAGGTCGGGCCGACGATGACGCCCGACGAGCTCGAGCGCCTGATCGACCTGGTCGACCCGGAGCGCGAGCCCGGTCGCCTGACGCTGATCACCCGGATGGGCGCGGGCCGCATCCGCGACGCCCTGCCGCCGCTGCTCGAGGCCGTCGGCCGGTTCGGCGCGACGCCGCTGTGGATCACCGACCCGATGCACGGGAACGGGATCACGACGCCGACCGGCTACAAGACGCGGCGCTTCGACGACGTGGTCGACGAGGTGCTGGGCTTCTTCGCCGCGCACCGCCAGGTCGGCACGCACCCCGGCGGCATGCACGTGGAGCTCACCGGCGACGACGTCACCGAGTGCCTGGGCGGCTCGGAGCACATCGACGAGGAGACCCTCGCGACGCGCTACGAGTCGCTGTGCGACCCGCGCCTGAACCACTCGCAGTCGCTGGAACTCGCGTTCCTCGTGGCCGAGGAACTCGGCCAGCATCAGCGCAGCGCCGAGGAGCTCGGCCAGCATCAGCGCAGCGCCGAGGAGCTCGGCCAGCACCGGAGGGGCTGACGCCGCAGCGGGTCAGCCCGCGGCGACCCCGGTCGTGCCGGCCTCGGCGAGCGCCGGGCCGGTCGAGACGACCAGGCGCACCGCCGTGCCGGGCGGCACGGCGGTGCCCGCGGCGACCGTGGCGCCCCGGGCGTCGACGAGCCGCAGCGCGGTGCCCGCGGCCCGGGAGGAGGACTTCTCGACCGGCGCGCCGAGCACGAGGTGCGCCTCCCGCACCAGCGCGGTCGCGGCGGCGCTGGTGCGCCCCTTGACCGCGGGCACGGCGACGGGCTGCCGGCCCTTCGAGAGCACCAGGGAGACCGTGGCGCCGGGGCTCAGGACGGCACCGGGCGCGGGGTCCGTGGTCGTGACGGTGCCGGCGTCGGACGCGCTCCACACCGCGGCGGCCGTGCGGACCCGGAAGCCCTGCCGCGCGAGCGCGGCTGCGGCGCGGTCCTGCGTCATCCCGGACACCGCCGGCAGCGCCGTGGTCGAGCCCGGGCCGCCGCCGTAGTACCAGCCGGTGCCGGCCGCCATCGCCCCGGCCACGAGCACGGCGCCGAACGCCCACGCCCCGCGGCGGTGGGCCTTGGCCGTGGCGCTGCGGAGGCGCTCGATCACGTCGGTCGCCTGACCGCGGCGGGCGACGGGCGCGGTCTCCGCGGTCGCGGCCCTGCGAGCCGGCGCGGCGGGCAGCACGGCCGTCCGCTGGGTGGTGGTCGGCAGCACGCGGGTCGCGTTCTCGTGCATGAGGTGCTGCGTCTCGAAGAGCTGGTCGAGCATCGCCCGGGCGTCGCGCGGCCGGTCCTCGGGGTCTCGCGCCGTGGCCCACAGCGTGAGGTCGTCGAGCAGGGCCGGGATGCCCGGGTTCTTCAGCGAGGGCGCCGGCACCGAGTCGTTCGCGTGCTGGTACGCGATCTGCACCGGCTGCTCGCCCTTGAACGGCTGCTCGCCGGTGAGCATCTCGTACATCATGATCCCGACCGCGTACACGTCGCTGCGGGTGTCGGCGATGCCCCGGGTGACGAGCTCGGGGGAGAGGTAGGCGATCGTGCCGAGCAGCGCCTGGCCGCTCGCGGTGCTGCTCGTCGCGGCGCGGGCCAGGCCGAAGTCGCCCAGCTTGATGCGGCCGTCGTCGGCGAGGAGCACGTTCTCGGGCTTGAGGTCGCGGTGGATGATCCCGGCCTTGTGCGCGGCGACGAGGCCGGCGAGCACCGCCTCCAGGATGTCCATGGTCTGCTCGGGCGTGAGGCGCCCGTACTCGCCGAGCAGGTCGCGCAGGGTGATGCCCTGCAGGTACTCCATGACGAGGTAGGCGGTGCCGAGGTCCTGGCCCTGGTCGAAGACGTTGACCACGTTCGGGTGGGCGAGGCGGGCGGCGCTGCGCGCCTCCTGGATGAAGCGGTCGCGGAACGCGGCGTCGTCCGCCAGGTGCGCGTGCATGATCTTCACCGCGACGCGGCGCTCGAGGCGCAGGTCGGTCGCGAGGTAGACGGTCGCCATGCCGCCGCGGGCGATGCGCGCGCGGATCTGGTACCGGCCGTCGAGCAGCCGGCCCACCATGGGGTCGGGAGGTGCGGCGGTCACGTCGCGAGTGTATTCAGGCCCCGTGCCGACGCCCGGGCACGGACCCGGTGCGCCGGGGATCAGCCCCGCGGGTGCTCGATCTCGTGCAGCCAGCCGCGCGCGGCGCGCTCCCACTTGCCGTAGGCGGCGGGGGAGGCGAGGCGCTGGACCGCGTGGGCGGCCTCCCCGACGGCCATGAACTCCCACCCGCCGACGTCGAGGAGGCCGGTCGCCGGTGCGACGACGCCGCTGCCGGCGCCGCCGAAGAACGCGGTGGCGGCGGCACGGGGCTCGAGCAGGGCGAGCTCGTCGCCCCAGCCGAGGCTCGGGCGCTGCTGGAACAGGCCGACGGCGTCGCCCTCGCCGAAGGGCAGGTTGTGGAGGGACGAGTCCTGCATCGCGGCCGTGAGCGCGACGACGATCCCGTCGTCGGGCACGCCCGCCTCCCGTCCCACCGTCACGATGACGGCGGCGTTCTCGCGCATCTCGCCGGTCAGCGTCACCGCGCCGGAACCGGTCCTGCGCAGGTTCGGCACGGGGATGACGAGCTGCTGACCCGCGCGGACGGTGCTGCCGCGGGAGAGGCCGTTGGCCAGCAGCACGGCGGCGGTCGCGACGCCGTGGCGCTGGGCGATGGAGGAGACGGTCTCGTCCTCCGAGACGCGGTGGCGGTGCAGCTCGTCGGCCACGGAGACGGGCGCGGGGCGCGCCTCCACCGGCTTGACCAGCACGGTCTGCCCGGCCGTGAGCGTGCTGCGCCAGCCGAGGCCGTTCAGCGCGAGCACGCTGGCCGTCGAGACCCCGTAGCGGGCGGCGATGTCGAACACCGTGTCGCCGGGGCCGACCTCGACCTCGAGGGCGCCCTCACGGGCACGGCGCATCGGCTCGTCGTCGGGCAGCGGCCGCAGGGCGCGGGCGTCCCGGTCGCCGTCGACCGGCGCGGCCACGGAGCGTGCGAACGAGCCGACCAACCGGCCCGCAGCACCGAGACGCCGCCGCAGCGGTCCGCGGTCGCCCGCGTGCCTGCCCCCGTCGAGACGCGTCCGTCGTTCCCATTCCGACAACGTGGAACTCATGGTGCTTCCTGTTCCCGCCCGTCCCCCCGGAAGGCGTGAGCGCACTCTCCCGAACCGGTGGGGCCGAGTCAACGGACGCGGCCGGTGATCAGGGGTTCGTCGGACCCGCGGCGTGCCCCCAGTTCGGGCACTGGCATCCTTGAGGCGTGGAAGAGCGCACCTGGTTGACCGTGCCGGACATCGCCGAGCGGCTGGACGTGTCGCCCAGCCAGGTGCGGCGGATGATCGAGGACCGGCACCTCCTCGCGACGCGGCGCGACGGCGTGGTCTCGGTGCCCGAGGTCTTCGTCACCGACGAGGGCCCGCTGCCCGAGCTGCGCGGCACGGCGATCCTGCTCGGCGACAGCGGCTTGCAGAACGATGAGGCGATCCGCTGGCTGCTCGAGCCGGACGACAGCCTCGGCGTCGCCCCGATCGACGCCCTGCTGGCCGGCCGGAAGGCCGAGGTCCGCCGAGTCGCTCAGGCGCTGGCCTTCTAGCTCCCGGTTCGCGCGCCGCGCTTCGTGCGCGACGGACGGACACGAGCACCGGCCGCGGCGCGCGCACGTGTGCCGGCGTCGTGCACGACGCGGGCGACGCTCGGACTCGGGTCAGGCCGTGCGGACGCTGATCGACTCCGCGAGGCGCGAGAGCGCGTCGCGGGAGTCGGCGGTCAGCGGGGCGCTGTCGAGCGCGTCGAGCGCGCGCTCGACGTTGTCGGTGATCATCCGCTCGACCTGGTCGATCGCGCCGGACGCGCGGATCGTCTCCTGCAGCATCTGCACCTGCTCGCCCGTCAGCTCCGGGTCGCCGAGCAGCTCGTCGATCGTGTTCCGGGCCGAGGCGGGCACCGCGTCGCGCGTCATCGCGATGAGCACGGTGCGCTTGCCCTCGACCAGGTCGTCGCCGGCCGGCTTGCCGGTGACCTCGCTGTCGCCGAAGACGCCGAGCAGGTCGTCGCGCAGCTGGAACGCGACGCCGAGCGGCAGCCCGAACTCCCGGAGGGCGGCCATCTGCGCGAGCGACGCCCCGCCGAGGGAGGCGCCGATCGCCAGCGGCGCCTCGATGGAGTACTTCGCCGACTTGTAGGTGATGACGTTCACGGCGGTGTCGATCGACCGCGCCTCCGGCACGTGCGGCCACGAGGCCTCGGCGACGATGTCGAGGTACTGGCCGGCGGTGACGTCGGTGCGCATGCGGTTGAACTCCGCGCGGGCGGCGCGGGCGTTGTCCGGGTCCGCCAGCCGGTCGATCGACTCGGCGAACAGCTCGTCGCTCCAGACGAGCAGGAGGTCGCCGAGCAGGATCGCGGAGGAGTCGCCGAAGCGGGTCGCGTCGCCCACGAAGCGGCGGTCGCGGTGCTCGCGCTCGAACCGGCGGTGCGCGGAGGGGGCTCCGCGGCGGGTGTCGGACTTGTCGATCAGGTCGTCGTGCACCAGCGCGGCGGCGTGGAAGAGCTCCAGCGCGGCGGCGGCGCCGACCACCGCGGGCAGGTCGCGGCGGCTGGTGTCGCCGAAGAAGTCGCCGGGGTCGTCCACGCCCTGCACGGATTGCCAACCCCAGTAGCAGAACCGCGCTCGGAAGCGCTTCCCGAATCTCAGAAAGTCCCTCGAAATCGTCTCCATCGGCACCGTGTCGTCCGAGATGGCGGCGAGGATGGGGGAACGGGCGTCGAGGAACTCGTCGATCCGGTTCTGCACGAGGTCGACGAGTCGGCCACCAGTGCTCACACCGCCTAGCCTAGCCGCGACACCGACTTGTACACTGGCGCCGCGCAGGGCTGCACGGCCCGTCCACCCCGTGAGAAGAGGGACCCGGATGCCACTTTCGGAGCAGGAGCAGCGCCTCCTCGACGAGATGGAGCGCAGCCTGTACCACGGCGACGCCGACTTCGTCGCGTCGGTCGGCAGGGCGCACGGCCGCATGAGCTACGGCGCGGTGATCGGCGGCGTGCTGCTCGTCGTCGCCGGCATCGGCGTGCTCGTGCTCGGCGTGCTGCTGCACAGCTGGCCCGTCGGCGCACTCGGCTTCGTCGCCATGTTCGGCGGCGTGCTGCTCGCCATGGGCGTGCGCAGCCGCCGCGGTCCGGCCGGGTTCCCGGCCGACGGCACCGGCAGCGGCCCCCGAGCCGGCTTCATGGACCGCCTCTCCCAGCGCTGGGAGCGCCGGCGCCGGACCTGATCCCCGCCCCCTCCACTCCACGCCCCGCGGCTTCGGCCGCGGGGCGTTTTTCGTGTCCCCGGGAGCCGAGTGGAGCGGAGGCGCCCGCGCAGTAGCCCGAGTGGAGGGAAGTGGAGTAAAGTGGTTACACCAGCGCCGCTGGTCATGGAGACAGCGGGGGGTCGGTGCCGTGTTCCTCGGTACCTACTCGCCGCGACTCGACGAGAAAGGGCGGATCATCCTTCCTGCCAAGTTCGCGGAGGACCTCGCCGACGGCGTGGTCATGACCCGCGGGCAGGAGCGCTGCCTCTACGTCTTCGCGCGCGACGAGTTCTCCCGGATGCACGACCGCATCCGGCAGGCGCCCGTCACGAGCCGTGACGCCCGGAACTACCTGCGGGTGTTCCTCTCGGGCGCGCACGACGAGACGCCGGACAAGCAGCGCCGCGTGACGATCCCGCCCGCCCTCCGCGCCTACGCCGGCCTCGAGCGCGAGCTCGCGGTCCTCGGCGTCGGCGACCGCGTCGAGATCTGGGACGCCGCCGCGTGGGAGACCCACCTGGCGGAGACCGAGGACGCCTTCGCGTCCATCGAGGGCGAGGTGGTCCCCGGGATCCTGTAGCCGTGCCTCCCGAGTCCCAGCCGTGACGGGCTCCCTGACGCCACTTCCCCGGTGCCAGGTCCTCCGTCCCCGCCGCCCCTGTCACACTTCCCCGATGACAGGTTCGGTCCACGGATGGGTATCGGGATGAACGGACGGGATCCCGAGGGTCGCCCCTCCACTCCGCTCCACGTCCCCGTCCTCCTCGAGACGACGCTCGACCTCCTCGCGCCGGCGCTCGACCGCGAAGGCCCTTCGACGGTCGTCGACGCGACGCTCGGCCTCGGCGGCCACGCGGAGGCGGTGCTGCGGCGCTTCCCGCGCACGACGCTGATCGGCGTCGACCGCGACCCCGACGCGCTGCGCCGGGCGGGGGAGCGCCTCGCGCCCTTCGGCGAGCGGTTCCGACCCGCGCACGCCGTGTACGACGCGATCCCGGAGGTGCTGGACCGCGAGGGCGTGGCGAGCGTGGAGGGCGTGCTGTTCGACCTCGGCGTCTCGTCCATGCAGCTCGACCAGGACGACCGCGGCTTCAGCTACTCCCGCGACGTGCCGCTCGACATGCGCATGGACCCGGGGGAGTCCCGCACGGCGGAGGCGGTCGTCAACGAGTACCCCGTCAAGGACCTCGCCCAGATCTTCCGCGTCTACGGCGAGGAGAAGCTCGCGGACCGCTACGCGCGGGCCGTCGGCACCGCTCGCGAGGCCACCCCAATCCGGGGCTCCGCCGAGCTCGTGGGGATCCTCGAGCGGGCCACGCCGGCCGCGCTGAAATCACGCGGCCACGTGGGCAAACGCGTCTTCCAGGCGTTGCGGATCGAGGTGAACCGCGAGCTGGAGGTGCTGGAACGGGCCGTTCCGGCGGCCCTCGACCGCACATCCACAGGTGGCCGGGTGGTGGTGCTGTCCTACCATTCCCTCGAGGATCGGATCGTCAAGCGGGCTCTCGCAGCCCGGACCGTCTCGACCGCCCCGCGAGGGCTCCCGGTCGAGACCGACGAGACGGCCCCGACCTTCCGGATGCTGACGCGGGGAGCCCCCAAGGCGGCGGACGGCGAGGTCGAGAGGAACCCGAGGGCCGCATCCGTGCGGCTCCGGGCGGCGGAGCGCATCCGGGGGGATCCGCGCACCGCCTGACACGGATGTCACAACAGTTGGGGGACTGTCGTCATGAGTACCGCGTTCGCGTTCGATCCCGTCCGCAGGCCGGCGCCGGCCCGTCCCGTCGAGGCCGCTCCGGTCGTGGCGGCCCCGCCGCTCGCGGCGCCCCGCGCCCTGCCCGTCGCCCGGCCGAAGGTCGTCGCCGCGGCGGCCGTGCTCGGCGGGGCGGTGTGCGTCGTGGTCGCGCAGCTGCTGCTGTCGATCGGCACGGCGAACGGCGCGTACCGGCTCGCGGAGCTGGAGCAGCGCTCCGACGTCCTCACCCGTCAGCAGCAGGTGCAGGCGGAGTCCCTGCAGGCCCTCGCGGCCCCGCAGCACCTCGCCGCGCAGGCGGCGGCGCTGGGCATGGTGCCCGACGACTCCGCCGCCTACCTCGACGCGCGCACCGGCCGCGTGCTCGGCAGCACCGAGGCCACCTTCGGCACCGTCCGGCACCCGGGCGGCATCACCCGCTGAGCCGAAGCTCCGTTCCGCAGGACGGGACGTCCTGCGGAACGGAGGATGTGGACCTCCGCGGTCCCGTCGCGCCTCCGTCGCCGCGGCCGTCTCCTCGCCTAGGTTCGCCGGGCGCGGGACCCACCCGGGCGGAGGGGGACGAGGCATGAGCGGGCATCGGCGAAGGGCGCGATGGCGGCCCGCCTTCGTGCTGCTCACCGTCCTGCTGCTCGCCGGCGTCTTCCTCGTGCGGCTGACCGACGTGCAGGTGGTGCAGGCCGACGCGCTGCGCGGCGCGTCGAAGGACCGCCGCAGCATCTCCACGACCCTCCCCGGGCCGCGCGGCGACATCGTCGACGCCGACGGCACCGTGCTCGCCACCACGGTGACGCGCTACCGGGTCACCGCCGTGCCGTGGATCGCCGCGAAGAGCGGCCACGTCGCCCGCGACGCCGCGCGCATCGGGAAGGCGATCGGCGTCGACGCCGGCACCGTGCAGGCCGCGCTCACCGCCGACCCCCGCTCCAGCTACGCGCTGCTCGCGAAGCAGATCTCCTTCTCCGCGCTGCAGCGCCTGAAGGCGCTCGACCTCGGCTGGCTGTACTACGAGGCCGTCTCGAAGCGCACCTACCCGGCCGGCGCCGTGGCCGGCAACCTGCTCGGCTTCGTCGGGTCGGAGCAGGATCCGCTCGCGGGCGTCGAGCGCGGGTACGACCGCTGCCTCGCCGGCACGGACGGGCGCTCCGTGGCCGAGAGCGCGCTCGACGGCACGCCCATCCCCGGCACCGACACCGTGCTGAAGGCCGCGAAGCCGGGCGGCACCGTGCGGCTCACCGTCGAGCGGGACCTGCAGTACTACGCGCAGCAGGTGCTCGCGCAGCGGGCAAGGCAGACCGGCGCCGCCTGGGGCTCCGTGGTCGTCGAGGAGGTGCGGACGGGCAGGCTGCTCGCCGTCGCCGACTGGCCCACCGTGGACCCCAACCACGTCGCGAGGACGGCCGACGCGGACGCCGCGGCCCTTGGCTCCCGCTCCTTCACCGCGCCCTACGAGCCGGGCTCGACGATGAAGGCGATCACCGCCTCGATGCTGCTCGACTCGGGCGTCGCGACCCCGGCGACGCACGTCGTCGCGCCGTACCGCCTGCAGACGGCGGACGGCGCGGACATCAACGACAGCGAGCACCACGGCGACGAGCGGCTGACGCTGACGGGCGTGCTGATCCAGTCGAGCAACACCGGCATCTCGCAGCTCGGCTCCCGGATCTCCGGCGCGAAGCGGCTGGCCTACCTGAAGGCCTTCGGGTTCGGCAGCCCGACGGCCGTCGGGTTCGGCGCGGAGGCGAGCGGCTCGTTCGGCGCAGGCGCGCCGGACTGGGACGCGCAGACCCGCTACGCGACCATGTTCGGGCAGGGACTCACCACCTCCGCCGTGCAGATGGCGAGCGCGTACCAGACCGTCGCGAACGGCGGCGTGCGGCTGCCCGTGCGGCTGGTCGAGTCCTGCACCGCTGCGGACGGCACGGTGCACGCGGTCCGGACCGGCACGGCGACCCGCGTGATCTCGAAGGCCGCGGCGACCGGCACCGTGCGGATGCTCGAGAACGTGGCGACGAAGGGCTGGCTCGCGTCGGACGTCGCGATCCCGGGCTACCGCATCGGCATCAAGACGGGGACGGCGCAGGAGGCGGACGGCTCCGGCGGGTACTCGAAGAACTACCTCGTGTCGATGGCGGGCGTGGCGCCGGCCGAGGCGCCGAAGTACGTCGTCTACGTCGCGCTGTCCCAGCCGACGAAGATGAACACCTCCCAGGCGACCGCGCCGATCTGGCGCAAGGTCATGGCGCGAGCGCTGCAGGCGGGCGACGTCGTGCCCTCCGGCGCCGTCTCGCCCGACCTGCCCGGGACGTGGTGATCCCGGTTCCGAGGGCGTCATCCCCTACGCTGGATCCCCGGTTGCGGGACCAGCGGGAGGTGGCCGGGATGCACGAGGCAGTACCGACGACGAGCTGCGCTCGTTCGTGATCCCGCTCACCCTGTCCCAGGTCGCCCTCGCCGTCGGCGGCGAGGTGCGCCCGGCCGACGCCGGTGACGCGGTCGTGCGCGGATCCGTCGAGACGGACTCGCGGGAGGTCGCGCCGGGCGGGATCTTCGTCGCGCGCGTCGGCGAGGCGATGGACGGGCACGACTTCGCCGCGTCCGCCGTCGACCGCGGCGCGGCGCTGCTGATCGTCGAGCGGCCGCTGGAGCTGCCGGTCCCGCAGATCGTGGTCGCGGACGCCACCGAGGCCCTCGCCGAGCTGGCCAGGGCCGTGGTCGCCCGCGTCCGGGAGGGCGGGCGGCTGCGCGTCGTCGGCATCACCGGCTCGAACGGCAAGACGACGACCAAGAACCTGCTGCGCGAGATCCTGGGCCGCGTCGGCCCCACGGTGGCCTCCCACGCCTCCTTCAACAACGAGGTCGGCGGTCCGATGACGATGCTGCGCATCGACCACGACACCCGGTTCCTCGTCGCCGAGATGGGCGCCTCCGCCCCCGGCGACATCGCGCGCCTCGTGCGGCTCGCGCCGCCCGACGTCGGCGTGGTCCTGAAGGTCGGGCTGGCGCACGCCGGCGGCTTCGGCAGCATCGAGGGCACCGCGAAGGCGAAGTCCGAGATGGTGACCGACCTCGGCGAGCAGGACGTCGCCGTGCTGAACCGCGACGACCCGCGCGTCGCCGCGATGGCGGAGCGCACCCGCGCCCGCATCGCGTGGTTCGGTCTCGCCGCGGACGCCGCCGCCGGCGGCACGACGGCCGAGGACGTGGAGGCGAGCATCGCCGGCACGACCTTCGAGCTCGTGCTCCCGGGCGGCGAGCGCCGACGGGTCCGGTTCCGCGTGCTCGGCGAGCACCACGTCTCCAACGCGATGGCGGCCGCGGCCGTCGCGACCGCGCTCGGCGTCGACGCGGACACGATCGTCGCGGGCCTCGAGGCCGTCGTGCGCGCCGAGCGCTGGCGGATGGAGATCCTCGCCACCGACCCGGTGACCGTGATCAACGACGCCTACAACGCGTCGCCCGACTCCATGGCCGCAGCGCTCAAGGCGCTCGTGCAGATCGCGCCCGGTCGCTCCGTCGCGGTGCTCGGCGCGATGACGGAGCTCGGCGAGACCGCGGGGGAGGAGCACGACCGCGTCGGCCTGCTCGTCGTCCGGCTCAACATCGGCCAGCTCGTCGTCGTCGGCCCGGACGCCAAGCGCGTCCACCTCGCCGCGATCGCGCAGGGCTCGTGGGACGGCGAGAGCGTCTTCGCGGAGACGATGGAGGAGGCGGAGGCGCTGCTCGAGCAGCTCGTGCGGCCCGGCGACACGATCCTCGTGAAGTCGTCGAACTCGGCCGGCCTGCGCCACCTCGGCGACCGGGTCGGCGCTCGGTGGGGAGAAGCGGTCTAGGTGCAGTCACTCCTCACGGGGGCAGTGGTCTCGCTGCTCTTCACGCTCTTCCTGACGCCGCTGTTCATCCGGCTCTTCCACCGGCTGCAGTGGGGCCAGTTCATCCGCGACGACGGTCCGGTCAGCCACCACGCGAAGCGCGGCACGGCGACGATGGGCGGCGTCGTCTTCATCGTGGCGTCGGTCGTCGGCTACTTCGTCGGGCACCTGAACGACGTGCGCGGCATCACGATCTCGGGGATGCTCGTCTTGTTCCTCATGGTCGGGCTGGGGCTCGTCGGCTTCGTCGACGACTTCCTGAAGACCCGCAACCAGCGCAGCCTCGGGCTCGGCGGGTGGGCGAAGGTCCTCGGCCAGGTCATCGTCGCGACGGTCTTCGCGCTGCTCGTGCTGCAGTTCCCGCGCACCGCCGACGGTGCGGGCGGTAAGACCTACAGCGCGACGCCGGCGTCCCCGACGATCTCCATCGTCCGGGACCAGTGGTTCGACGGCTCCGTCCTGAGCTTCACCGCCTGGCTGGGCATCGGGCTGGGCACGGTCGCCTTCATCATCTGGATCTGGGTCATCGTGACGTCCACGTCCAACGGCGTGAACGTCGCCGACGGCCTGGACGGGCTCGCGACGGGCGCCTCGATCTTCGCGATCGGCTCGTACGTGATCATCGGGTTCTGGCAGTTCAACCAGTCCTGCTTCGACAGGACGCTCGAGGCGGCGAACGTGCCGCTCTGCTACGACGTGCGCGACCCGCTGGACCTCGCGGTCGTGGCCGCCTGCATCACCGGCGCGCTCATCGGGTTCCTCTGGTGGAACACCTCGCCCGCGCAGATCTTCATGGGCGACACCGGCTCGCTCGCCCTGGGCGGGGCGCTGGCCGCCCTCGCGGTGCTGTCCCGCACCGAGCTGCTCCTGCTGCTCATCGGCGGCCTCTTCGTGCTCGAGCCGGGCTCGGTGATCCTGCAGCGCGCCTACTTCAAGATCACGCACGGCAAGCGCATCTTCCTGATGAGCCCCGTCCACCACCACTTCGAGCTGAAGGGGTGGGCCGAGGTCACGGTCGTCGTGCGGTTCTGGATCATCGGCGGCCTGCTCGTCGCCGCCGGCGTCGGCCTGTTCTACCTCGAGTGGCTGTCGAGGGCCGCGTGACCGCGGACCTGACCGCCCTCACCTCCTGGCACGCGCCGGCGTGGCGCGGCCTGAAGGCCGGCGTGCTTGGCGCGGCCGTGGTCGGCTTCGCCGCTGCGGACACGCTCGTGGAGCTCGGCTGCGAGGTGCTGGTCGTGGGGGAGCGGGCGACCGAGGAGCGGACGACGCTGCTCGACGTCATCGGCGCCCGACTCGCCCTCGGCGACGCGACCGCGCAGCGGGACGCGCTCGAGGCGTTCGCGCCCGACCTGCTCGTCGTGAGCCCCGGCTACCACCCGGACGTGCCCGCCCTGGCGTGGGCCGCGGAAGCGGGCGTGCCCGTCGTCGGGGACGTCGAGCTGGCCTGGCGGCTCCGCGACAAGACCGGCGCGCCGGCCGAGTGGATCACCATCACCGGCACCAACGGCAAGACCACGACCACCCAGCTGACCACCGCGATGCTGCTGCAGGACGGCCGCCGCGCCCGTGCCTGCGGCAACATCGGCAGCCCGGTGCTCGACGCGATCCGCGAGCCCGACGGCTGGGACGTGCTCGTCGTCGAGCTCTCCAGCTACCAGCTGCACTGGCTCGATCAGACGCGCGCCGAGCAGGTCAGCCCGGTCGCGAGCGTCTGCCTGAACATCGCCGACGACCACCTCGACTGGCACGGCTCCGCCGAGGCGTACCGGGCGGCGAAGGGCAAGGTCTACGAGCGGACCCGCCTCGCCTGCGTCTACAACGTCGAGGACGCGGTCACCGAGCAGCTCGTGCGCGACGCCGACGTCGTCGAGGGCTGCCGCGCCGTCGGCTTCACCCGGGGCGTGCCGCGGGTGTCCGAGGTCGGCATCGTCGAGGAGGTGCTGGTCGACCGGGCCTTCCTCGAGCAGCGGCGCACCTCCGCCCTCGAGCTGACGACCGTGGACGCGCTGCACGAGGCCGGTCTGTCCGCACCGCACGTCGTCGCGGACGTGCTGGCGGCCTCCGCGCTCGCACGGGCCGTGGGCGTCGAGCCGCGGGCGATCCGCGACGCCCTCGCCGCCTTCCGGCTCGACGCGCACCGCATCGAACCGGTGGGTGAGGTCGACGGCGTCCGCTTCGTCGACGACTCGAAGGCCACCAACCCGCACGCCGCCGCCGCGTCCCTCGCCGCCTTCGAGCGGGTCGTGTGGATCGCGGGCGGGCTGACGAAGGGCGTCGACGTGGAGCCCCTCGTGGCGGCCGTCGCCGGGTCCGGACGACTCAGCGGCGCCGTGGTGATCGGCCGCGACCCCTCCGCCTTCGAGCAGGCGCTCGCCCGACACGCCCCCGGCGTCCCGGTGGTGGTGGTGCCCCACGGCGAGACTGGCGGGGTGATGCCGCTCGCGGTCGAGGCGGCACGGACGCTCGCCTCCGACGGCGACGTCGTGCTGCTCGCGCCCGCGGCGGCCTCGATGGACCAGTTCACCGACTACGCGGACCGGGGCGCCCGGTTCGCCGCCGCCGTCCGCGATGCGATCGCCGGGGCCGGAGGCCCTCCAGCCCCGTAAGGAAGGCCCATGGACACCGCTCCACCGCCCACCAGGACGGTCGCACCCGTCGTCCGCCTCCCGGTCGCGCGGCGTCCCGTGGTCCAGCGGATCACGCTGCCCTCGCTCGCGTCCTTCGGCGGCGCGGACTCGCTGGCGCTCGGCGCGATCACCCTCTTCCTCACGGCGTTCGGCCTGCTCATGGTGCTGTCGTCCTCGAGCGTGGAGGCGGGCGTCGCCGGCAACCCCTACGGCGACTTCACGACGCAGGCGATCGCGGCGTTCGTCGGCGCGGGCGCCATGCTCGCCCTCGCGACCCGGCTGCCCACGGCGCTGCTGCCGCGGATCGCGCCCCTCGCCTTCCTCGCCTCCGTCGTGCTGCAGCTGCTCACGGCGCTGACGCCGCTCGGCACGAACATCGGCGGCAACCAGAACTGGATCCGCATCGCCGGCGTCAGCCTGCAGCCGTCCGAGTTCGTCAAGGTGACGCTCGTGCTCACGCTCGCGTCGTTCTTCTCCCGGCGCCCCGGCGAGCGCCTCGGCCTGAAGGGCCTCCTGCCCGTCTTCGCGCTCGCGGCGCTCGGGGTCGGCTCCGTCTACCTCGGCGGGGACCTCGGCACCACGCTGATCCTGACCCTGATCGTCGCGGCGGCCGTCTGGTTCGGCCAGGTGCGGCTGCCGGTGCTGATCGTGCCGACCGGCCTGGCGATCGCCGCCCTGGCGGTCTTCGCGCAGGCGAACGGCTCCCGCACGAACCGCCTCGCCGCGTGGCAGCACGGCTGCACCGACCTGCTCGGCACCTGCTGGCAGACGACGCAGGCCGAGTGGGCCCTCGCGAACGGCGGGCTCACCGGCGTCGGCATCGGCAACTCGGTGTCGAAGTGGTTCTGGCTGCCGGAGGCCGACAACGACTTCATCGCCGCCGTGATCGGGGAGGAGACGGGGCTGATCGGGCTCGTCGTGCTGCTCGCCTGCTTCGTCGCCATGGCGGTCGTGCTGCTGCGCATCGCGACCCGCACCCAGGACCGCTTCACGCGCGCGGCCGCCGGCATGGCCCTCGCCTGGCTCGTCGGCCAGGCGTTCGCCAACATCGCGGTCGTCGTGGGGGTCGCCCCCGTGTTCGGCGTCCCCCTGCCCTTCGTCTCCGCGGGCGGGTCGTCGCTGATCGCGAACCTCGTGGTCGTCGGGTGCGTGATGGCCCTCGCCGACCGACCGGTGGCGAGCGCCGCGCCGCAGTCCCTCGTGAGCCCGGACCATCCGGCCGCCCGCGGCCGTGCGGCGGGTGCCCGGTGACGCGCTGGCTGCTGGCCGGCGGCGGCACCGCCGGTCACGTGAACCCGCTGCTGGCGGTCGCCGACCAGCTGGTCGCGGAGGGCGACGAGGCGCTGGTGCTCGGCACCGCGGAGGGGCTGGAGTCCCGACTCGTGCCCGAGCGGGGCTACGAGCTGCTCGTCATCCCGCGCGTGCCGTTCCCGCGGAAGCCGAACGCGGCGGCGCTGCGCTTCCCGCGCGCGGTGACCGGGTCGATCGCGCTGACCGGCCGCTACCTCGCCGAGCGCGGGATCGACGGCGTCATCGGCTTCGGCGGGTACGCCGCGGCCCCCGCCTACCTCGCGGCGCGCCGCCGCGGGATCCCGTTCGCGATCCACGAGCAGAACGCGAAACCGGGCATGGCGAACCGGCTCGGCGCGCGCATGACCCGCGCCGTCGGCGTCACCTTCCCGGACACCCCGCTGCCGAACGCGACCCGCGTCGGGATGCCGCTGCGCCGGGAGATCGCGGACCTCGACCGCACCGCCCTGCAGGCGGAGGCGCGCGCGTCCTTCGACTTCGACCCCGCGCGGCCCGTGCTGCTCGTCACCGGCGGCTCCCTCGGGGCCCGGCAGCTGAACCGGGCGGCGGTCGGCACCGCCCGCGCGGTGCTCGACACCGGCTGGCAGGTGCTGCACCTCGCGGGAGGGCGGAACGAGGAGCCGGACCCGGGGCTGCCCGGCTACCGGATGCTCGCCTACTGCGACCGCATGGACCTCGCCCTCGCGTCGGCGGACCTCGCGGTGTCCCGCGCGGGCGCCTCCACGGTCAGCGAGCTCTCCGCGCTCGGCCTGCCCGCCGTCTACGTGCCCTACGCGGTCGGCAACGGCGAGCAGCGGTTCAACGCCGCCGGCGTCGTCGCCGCGGGCGGCGCCCTGCTGGAGGCGGACGCGACGTTCACCCCGCAGCGCTTCGCCGAGGTGCTGCTGCCGCTGCTCGCCGACCCGGCGCGGGTCGCCGCGATGGCCGCGGCCGCGACGGGCGACGGCGTGCGGGACGGTGCCGAGCGGATGACGCGCCTGGCCCGCGCCGGGCTGGGCGGCGCCGCCCGCGTAGCCTCGGAGCCATGACGATCAAGCCGGATCTCACCGTCCCGATCCCCGGTCGGCTCGACCGGGTGCACTTCGTCGGGATCGGCGGATCCGGCATGAACGGCATCGCGAAGCTGTTCCTCGCGCGCGGCGCGACGGTCAGCGGCTCGGACCGCGCCCGCAACGCCTACACGGACGCGCTGCGGGACGCGGGCGCGACCGTCGCCATCGGGCACGACGCGGGGAACGTCGGCGACGTCGACGCGATCGTCGTCACGAGCGCCCTGTGGCCGGACAACCCCGAGCTGCTCGAGGCCCGCAGGCGCGGCGTGCCGGTGCTGCACCGCTCGCACGCGCTGAAGGCGCTCATCGGCGACGACCGCCTGGTCGCGGTCGCCGGCGCCCACGGCAAGACGACGACCACGGGCATGATCGCGGTCGCGCTCGACGCGCTCGGCGCCGACCCGAGCTTCGTCGACGGCGGCCTCATCAAGGACTTCGGCACCTCCTCCCGCCTCGGCGGCGGCGACGTCTTCGTCGTCGAGGCCGACGAGTCCGACGGCTCGTTCCTGCTGTACGACACCGCCGTCGCCCTGGTGCTGAACGTCGACGCGGACCACCTGGACCACTACGGCACCGAGGCGGCGTTCGACGACGCCTTCGTCGACTTCGGCTCCCGCGCCTCGCAGCTGCTCGTGATCAACGCCGACGACGCCGGTGCACGGCGCGTCTGCGCCCGGATCGAGCGCGACGCCGTGCGCACCTACGGCGAGTCGGCCGACGCCGACGTCCGGGTCACCGACGTGACGACCGACGGGCCGGCCGAGGGCACGATCACCGCCGACGGCGTCTCCACGCGCATCCGCCTCCGGGTCCCCGGCCGCCACAACGTCGTGAACGCCGCGGGCGCGGTGGCGGTGCTGCTCGGCCTGGGCCACGGGCTGGAGGAGGCGGCGCAGGCCGTCGCCCGCTTCGGCGGCACCGGGCGCCGGTTCGACCTGCAGGGCCGCATCGACGGCATCAGCGTCTACGACGACTACGCCCACCTGCCCGCCGAGGTCGACGCGGCGCTCACCGCCGCCCGCACCGTCGCGGGGGAGGGCCGCATCATCGCGGTGCACCAGCCGCACCTCTACTCCCGCACGCAGGCGATGGCCGGCCGGTTCGCCGAGGTGCTCGAGCGCACCGCCGACCACACGGTCGTGCTCGACGTCGACGGCGCCCGCGAGGACCCGGTGCCCGGGGTGACCGGTGAGCTGGTGGTCGAGCGCTTCGCGGATCCCGCCCGCGTCGACTACGAGCCGGACTGGGACCGCGCCGCGCACCGCGTCGCGGACCTCGTGCGCCCCGGCGACTTCGTGGTCACCCTCGGCTGCGGCTCCGTCTACCGGATCGTGCCGCAGCTGCTCGACGCCATCGGCGACCGGGCCGCGGTCCGGTGACCGGCCCGACGGCTCCTCCCGGGGTGGGGTCGCCGGTGCGGCCGCCCGCGATGCCGCAGCGCACGGCCGCGCCCGTGCTGCCGCTGCACGCCGACCGGCCGGCACCCGATCCGCGTGACGACCGACGCGCGGTCCGAGCGGCGGTCCGCTCGCGCCGTCGGGCGGAGGCGGACGAGCTCCGCTCCTTCCGCTCGGTCCGGCGGCACCGCCTGGTCGCGCTGGCCGTCGGCGTCGTCGCCGTGCTGCTCGTCGGGCTGCCGCTGCTGCTGGCGTTCGGGCCCGTCTTCCCGCCCCGCACGATCGCGGTCTCCGGTGCGTCCGGGTCGGTCGCCCGCGAGGTGCGGACGGCGCTGCAGGGCCAGCTCGGCCGGCCGGTCGCCCTCGTGGGGGAGCAGGACGTCGCGGAGGCGCTGCGGCGGGTGCCCGCGGTGGAGCGCTTCACCCTCGTCCGCCGTCCGCCGAGCACGCTCGAGGTCGCGGTCGTGCCGCGCACGCCGGTGCTGCAGCAGCGCACGGCGCAGGGCTGGGCGGTGCTCGACGCGGCGCGCGTCCGCATCCGCACCGCCGCGTCCGACGTCCCGGGCCTGCCGGTGCTCACGCCCGCCTCCGGCGCGGGTCGCCCGGCCTTCGCGTCGGCCGTCGCGGCGGTGCAGGCGCTGGCCGACGGGGGCCCCGCCGTGAAGACGGTGCGGGCCGCGAGCGCCGACGACGTCGTGCTCGTGCTCGACGGGGGGCTCACCGTGCGCTGGGGCGGTGCCGAGGGCGGTGCCGGCAAGGCGGAGGCGCTGCGCGCGGCGCTGCGCAGGGCCGCGCGGGGCGCGAGCGAGGTCGACGTGTCCTCGCCCGGCGTGGTGCTCACGCGCTGACGCAGGATCGGCGCGTCGGGGCCCTCGTGGGGACCCCTGCGCCTACCGTCGAGGCCAGCGGAATCCCGCGATGAGCAGGAGTTTCACCTTCAAGTAGAGGTTGAAACAACGCGTCAGCACCCCACCCGGAAGGCCCACCCCGTGTCGTCGAACCAGAACTATCTCGCGGTCATCAAGGTCGTCGGCGTCGGCGGCGGCGGCGTGAACGCCGTGAACCGGATGATCGAGCTGGGCCTCCGCGGTGTGGAGTTCGTCGCGATCAACACCGACGCGCAGGCGCTGCTGCTCTCCGACGCGGACGTGAAGCTCGACGTCGGCCGCGAGCTCACCCGCGGGCTCGGCGCCGGCGCGGACCCCGAGGTCGGCCGCCGCGCCGCCGAGGACCACGCGGAGGAGATCGAGGAGGCCCTCGCCGGCGCCGACATGGTCTTCGTCACCGCGGGCGAGGGCGGCGGCACCGGCACCGGCGGCGCGCCCGTCGTGGCGCGGATCGCCAAGTCGATCGGCGCGCTCACCATCGGCGTCGTCACGAAGCCCTTCGCCTTCGAGGGCAAGCGCCGCCTCCAGCAGGCCGAGCGCGGCGTGCAGTCCCTCGCCAACGAGGTCGACACGCTCATCGTCGTGCCGAACGACCGGCTGCTCGAGATCAGCGACCGCGGCATCTCCATCGTCGAGGCGTTCGCGACCGCCGACCAGGTCCTGCTCGCCGGCGTCCAGGGCATCACCGACCTGATCACGACGCCGGGCCTCATCAACCTCGACTTCGCGGACGTGAAGAGCGTCATGCAGGGCGCGGGCAGCGCCCTGATGGGCATCGGGTCGGCCAGGGGAGCCGACCGGGCCATCAAGGCCGCGGAGCTCGCCGTGGCGTCCCCGCTGCTCGAGGCCTCGATCGACGGCGCGCACGGCGTGCTCCTGTCGATCCAGGGCGGCTCGAACCTCGGCATCCTCGAGATCAATGACGCGGCCCGCCTCGTCCAGGAGGCGGTGCACCCGGAGGCGAACATCATCTTCGGCGCGGTGATCGACGACACCCTGGGCGACGAGGTGCGCGTCACCGTCATCGCCGCGGGCTTCGACGGCGAGAACTTCCGCGAGAAGCGCGACGTGCGCCGCTCGAACTTCGTCGACGCCCCGAAGCCCGCGACGGGCTCGGTCGCGGCGGCGGGCGCCGGTGCGGCAGCCGCTCCCGCGACGACCCCGACGGCGACCCAGCGCCCCTCCGCGGCGGACCACAACACGACCGGCTCGCACGAGTGGCAGATCGTGGCGGACTCGACGACGCTCACCCAGACCAGCGACCTCGACTACGCCGACGACGAGGACGACGACGACCTCGACATCCCCGAGTTCCTGCGCTGAGCCCATCGGGTCTCGATCCGCGAGCGGATCGAAGCCCTGCACCGCTTCGCGGGCCCCTGCACGGGGCCCGCGGCACGCGGCGCCGGTCCCGGATCGGGAGTAGGACGCCGACGCTGGCACAGGCGGGGACCTCGGCTTCGTCCCGACGCCCGCCTCCTCGTCCTCCCCGCGGGAAGGCGGGCGGCTCGATCCCCGGCGCGGCTCACCCGTGCATCGCGCGGGAGGCCGGGACGGTGGGGGAGGCGGGCGCCTCCGCGTGCTCGTCGTCCCATCGGGACGGCGGCGTCCGTTCCGGCGCACCTCGTCGCCTCCGGTAGCGCTCCGAGCTCGAGGAGGCTGGCGGAACGCGCGAACGCTGCCGGAAGCGACGCGTCGAGGCGGTCGACGCCGGCGGCCTCGGGAAGCCGCTCGTCCGCCCCCGTCCCGGAGCCCTCGAGCGGCGGACCGCGGCCCGGCGCCGTCGACCCGCCCGCCGCCCTCGCGGAGCACCCTTCGACCCCGACTACCGTCGTCCCGTGCCCGACGACCTCGCCGACCGCCTCCGCGCGGTGCAGCAGCGCGTGGCCGCAGCGGCCCGCGCGGCGCACCGCGATCCCGCCGAGATCACGACCATCGTCGTGACGAAGTTCCAGCCGATCGAGCTGATCCTGCGGCTGCACGACCTCGGCGTGCGCGATTTCGGGGAGAGCCGGCACCCGGAGGCGCGCGACAAGGCCGCCGCGCTGCCCGACGCGACCTGGCACTTCATCGGGCAGCTGCAGACGAACAAGGCGCGCCAGGTGGCCCGCTACGCCGACGTGGTGCACTCCGTCGACCGGCCCGAGCTCGTCGAGGCGCTGGCCGGCCGCGACCTCGATGTGCTGCTGCAGGTCGATCTCGGCGCGGGGGAGTCCGCCGGTCGCGGCGGGGCGAGGCCGGGCGCCGTGCCCGCCCTCGCCGAGCAGGTGCGCGCGGCCGAGGGGCTGCGCCTCCGCGGCGTGATGGCGGTGGCGCCGCTCGGCGTCCCGGCCGCCACGGCGTTCACCGCGCTCGGGTTCGTGGCCGACCGGGTGCGCGCCGTCGCGCCCTCGGCCGACTGGCTCTCCGCGGGCATGTCGGGGGACTTCGCGGAGGCGATCGCCGCCGGCGCGACGCACATCCGGATCGGCACGGCGATCACCGGTCCGCGACCCGCCGCCTGACCGGGAGCACACCCCCGCGGACTGGGGGCGTCGACACACCGGAAGTCGCAGACGTCGCCCGGCCACGACGAATGACATCCCGGTAATCTCAGGGCTCGAGGGCGGCACCGCGGGGGGTGTGTGCGCAGCCCCTGGAGGACGTCATGTCGAATCCCATCCGGAAGTCGATGGTCTGGCTCGGCCTGGCCGACGACCAGTACGAGTACGCGGAGCCGGTCGAGCCGGTGTCGCCGCACGTGCAGCCCGTGGTCACCCGTGCGCAGGTGACGCCGCTGCCGAGGCGGGTGGCGAGCGTGCCGCGCGTCGCCGTGCCGGAGATGAACGAGATCCTGACGGTGCACCCGCGGCAGTACCGCGACGCGCAGCAGATCGCGGAGCACTTCCGCGAGGGGACGCCCGTCATCATCAACCTGACGCAGATGACCGAGGCGGAGGCGCGACGGCTCGTCGACTTCGCCTCCGGGCTCTCGACCGGCCTGCGCGGTCGGATCGAGCGGGTCACGAGCAAGGTGTTCCTGCTGTCGCCGGAGCACATCACGGTGTCCGGCGAGGAGCCGGGCGCGGAGTCGGACCTCGACGCGACGTTCACGGGCTGAGCCGGCTCCCGTGCTCCGGCACGGACCGCGCCCGGCGCCTGGGATGATCGACGGCGTGCTGGACGACGAGCGATGAGCCCGATCGCGCTGATCGGGGCCGTCGGCTACGTCGTCCTGCTCGTGTACTTCTTCGCCCTGTGGGCGCGCTTCATCCTCGACCTCGTGCAGGCGTTCAGCGACAGCTGGCGTCCGCGCGGCGTCGTGCTGGTGCTCGCGGAGGCGGCGTACACGGTCACCGATCCGCCGATCAAGGCGGTGCGGCGCGTCCTGCCGCCGCTGCGCATCGGCCAGTTCGCGCTGGACTTCGGATTCACGATCGTGATGTTCGGCGTCATCGTGCTGATGTACGTCGCGATCGCGCTGCAGGCCGTCTAGCCGCCCGCTGCGGGCGGTCCGCTCCGCGCGCCCGGCGCCGTGCGGGAGCACGCGCGCGGCGCGCGGATAGCACGTCGAGGCGCGACACGCGGAGAAGGCCGCCGCCCCCGGAAACGGGGCGTCCGGCGCCGGATCCGCGCTAGCCTGAGGCCCGCAATCCAGCAGCCCTGCAGAGAACCATGAAGGTGGGACCATGGCCCTCACGCCTGAAGACGTCGTCAACAAGCGTTTCCAACCGACGAAGTTCCGCGAGGGCTACGACCAGGACGAGGTCGACGACTTCCTCGACGAGGTCGTCGTGGAGCTCCGTCGCCTCGGTCAGGAGAACGAGGACCTGCGCCAGCGCCTCATCGCCAGCGAGTCACGGATCGCGGAGCTGCAGCGCTCCTCGGTGCCGGCGACCGGCGAGCAGGCCGCGCAGGCCCCGGCCCAGCAGCAGCTGAGCTACCCGACCGCGCAGACGGACGTCAGCGCCGCCGACGGCTCGAACACGAACAACCTCCTGCAGCTCGCCCGGCGCCTGCACGAGGAGCACGTCCGCGAGGGCGTCGAGAAGCGCGACGCGCTGATCGCCGAGGGGCACGCGACCGCGGCCCGCGTCGTCGCCGACGCCGAGGCGAAGCAGCGCGCGCAGCTCTCCACGCTCGACCAGGAGCGCGCCGTGCTCGAGCACCGCATCGACGAGCTCCGCGCCTTCGAGCGCGAGTACCGCCAGAAGCTGAAGGGGCACATCGACAGCCTCCTCCGCGAGCTCGACGCCTCGAACGTGGTGACCGGCTCGAACTCCTACGGGGCCGTCGGCGTGCCGACGCCGTCGGGCTTCCAGGGCTTCGGTGCCAGCTGACCTGAACGCACCTGACGGGGCGTCGCCGGTGACGGCGGCGCCCCGTTCGGTGTCCACCCCGGTCCGCCCGGCGGTGCTCGTCCTGCTCGTCGTCGTGGCCGTCGCCGTGGCCGTCGTCGACCAGCTGGTCAAGGCGTGGGCGGTCGCGAACCTCACCGAGGGCGTGCCCGTGCAGGTGCTCGGCGACCTGCTGATCTTCCGGCGCGTCGCCAACCCGGGCGCGGCGTTCTCGTTCGCCACGGGCGCGACCTGGGTCTTCTCGGTCATCGCGGTCGCCGTCGTGGTGTTCCTCGTCTGGTTCGCGCGCCGCATCCGCTCGGTGCCCTGGGCGGTGCTGTTCGGTCTGCTCCTCGGCGGCACGATCGGCAACCTGACCGACCGGCTCACCCGCGCCCCCGGCTTCGGCGTCGGCCACGTCGTCGACTTCATCCTCGTGCCGTGGTTGCTGCCCGCGATCTTCAACCTCGCGGACACGGCGATCGTCACCTCCATGTGCCTGTTCGTGCTGCTCACGCTGCTCGGCCGCGGCATCGACGGCAGCAAGCGGCCCGCCCGCGCGAGCGACTGACGTGCCCGAGCGGATGCTGCCGGTGCCGGACGGGCTCGCGGGGGAGCGGGTCGACGCCGGCCTCGCCAAGCTGCTCGGCCTCTCCCGCACCCGCGCGGCCGCCATCGCCGACGAGGGCGGGGTCGAGGTCGACTTCCGGCCCGTCGGCCGCTCCGACCGCCTGCCCGCGGGCGCGCTGCTGTCGGTGCGGTGGCAGGAGGCGGCCGAGGTCGCGATCGAGGCGGTCGAGGTGCGCGGCATGGGCGTCGTGCACGAGGACGACGACCTGATCGTGGTCGACAAGCCCGCGGGCGTCGCCGCGCACCCGTCGCCGGGCTGGACCGGCCCGACCGTCGTCGGCGGCCTCGCCGCCGCGGGCGTGCGGGTCAGCACCTCGGGCGCCGCCGAGCGCGCCGGCGTCGTCCACCGCCTCGACGCGGGCACCAGCGGCCTGATGGTCGTCGCGAAGAGCGAGCACGCCTACACCGTGCTCAAGCGCGCGTTCAAGGAGCGGACGGTGGACAAGGTCTACCTCGCCCTGGCGCAGGGGCACCCGGACCCCACCTCCGGCACCATCGACGCGCCGACCGGCCGGCACCCGAAGGCCGAGTACCGGTTCGCCGTCGTCGCGGACGGGCGTCCGTCGGTCACCCACTACGACACGGTCGAGGCGTTCCGCGCGGCGACGCTGATGGAGGTGCACCTGGAGACCGGGCGCACCCACCAGATCCGCGTGCACTTCGCCTTCCTCCGCCACCCGCTGGTCGGCGACACCATGTACGGCGCCGACCCCGTGCTCGCCGAGCGGCTCGGCCTGACCCGGCAGTGGCTGCACGCGGCCCGGCTCGGGTTCGACCACCCGGCGACGGGGGAGCGGGTCGAGTTCGAGTCGCCGCTGCCCGAGGACCTCGCGCACGCGCTGGAGCTGCTCCGCGACTGACGTCGGGGCACCGGCATGAGGTCGCTCTCCGACGTCCGCTGGATCGGCGGCGGCAGTGGCGCCGGCAAGTCGACCGTCGCGGCGCTGCTCGGCGCGCGGCACGGCGTGCCCGTCGTGTCGACCGACCTGTCGCTGCGGGACCACGCCGCGGCCGCGGCGGGCACGGCGAGCGTGGACGCGTTCGTCGGGATGTCGATGGACGAGCGGTGGGTGCGGCGCGATCCCGAGGCGATGCTCGAGACGTTCCCGTGGTTCCGAGGCGCGGGCTTCGACCTGCTGCTCGATGCGCTGCCGCCGCAGCGGCCGCTGCTCGTCGAGGGGTTCCGGCTGCTGCCGCACCTGGTCGCCCCGCTGCTCGGGCCCGAGCGCCGGGCCGTGTGGCTGCTGCCGACGCCCGCGGTGCGCGAGCGCGCGTTCGCGTCCCGGGCGGAGGAGGGGCGCGCCTTCTGGGAGCGGACGTCCGACCCGGCGCGCGCGCTGGCGAACGTGCTCGAGCGGGACCGGCTGTTCACGCAGCGCCTCCGGCGGGAGTGCGCGGTGCTGGACCTGCCGGTGATCGAGGTGGACGGCGGGCTGGACGCGGAGGAGGTCGCGGACCGGACCGCAGCGGTCCTCGGCCTCCGACCCCGGCCCGCCTCGGGCCCCGACGGCGCCCGGTCGGCGGCGGGGTGGTATCACCCGCGAAACGCGTCCGGATCAGGCGACACTGCCACTGTCCGAACCCGCCGCTAGCGTGCTCGCACAATGGGTGCCAACGACAGCTTCGTCCATCTCCACGTGCACTCCGAGTACTCGATGCTCGACGGTGCCGCGCGCCTCGGCGACATGCTCGGCGAGGCCGCGAAGCAGGGCATGCCCGCGATCGCGATCACCGATCACGGCAACACGTTCGGCGCGTTCGACTTCTGGAAGCAGTCGCAGCAGCACGGCGTCAAGGCGATCATCGGCACCGAGGCGTACCTCACGCCGGGCACGCACCGCTCCGACAAGACGCGCATCCGCTGGGGTGACGGCGGCGGCGACGACGTGTCGGGCTCCGGCGCCTACACGCACATGACGATCCTCGCGGAGAACACGACCGGGCTGCACAACCTCTTCAAGCTCTCGTCTCGCGCGTCGATCGAGGGCTACTACTTCAAGCCCCGCATGGACCGCGAGCTGCTGCACGAGCACCACGAGGGGCTCATCGCCACCACGGGCTGCCCCGGCGGCGAGGTGCAGACCCGGCTCCGGCTCGGCCAGTGGGACGAGGCGGTCGCCGCGGCGGCGGAGTTCCGCGACATCTTCGGCAAGGAGAACTTCTTCGTCGAGCTGATGGATCACGGCATCGGCGTCGAGCGCCGCGTGCAGCAGGACCTGCTGCGCCTCGCGAAGGAGCTGTCGCTGCCGCTCGTGGCCACCAACGACCTCCACTACACGCACGCCGAGGACGCGACGAGCCACGCCGCCCTGCTCTGCGTGCAGTCCGGCTCGACCCTGGACGACCCGAACCGCTTCAAGTTCGACGGCGACGAGTACTACCTGAAGTCCGCCGCGGAGATGCGCCGGATCTTCAAGGACCTGCCCGAGGCGTGCGACAACACCCTCGTCATCGCCGAGCGGTGCGAGATCGAGTTCGACACCAAGGCGAACTACATGCCGCGCTTCCCGGTGCCGGAGGGGGAGACCGAGGACTCCTGGTTCGTCAAGGAGGTCGACCGCGGCCTCGAGGTCCGGTACCCCGACGGCGTGCCCGACCCGGTGCGCAAGCAGGCCGAGTACGAGAAGTCCGTCATCCTGCAGATGGGCTTCCCCGGCTACTTCCTCGTCGTCGCCGACTTCATCAACTGGTCCAAGGAGCACGGCATCCGCGTGGGCCCGGGCCGAGGCTCCGGCGCCGGCTCGATGGCCGCGTACGCCATGCGCATCACCGACCTCGACCCGCTCGTGCACGGGCTGATCTTCGAGCGGTTCCTGAACCCCGACCGCGTCTCCATGCCCGACTTCGACGTGGACTTCGACGAGCGCCGGCGCGACGAGGTGCTCCGCTACGTGACGGACAAGTACGGCGACGACCGCGTGTCCCAGATCGTCACCTACGGCACGATCAAGGCGAAGCAGGCGCTGAAGGACTCGGGCCGCGTGCTCGGCTTCCCGTTCGGCATGGGGGAGAAGCTCACCAAGGCGATGCCGCCCGCGATCATGGGCAAGGACATCTCGCTGTCCGGGATCTTCGACCCGTCGGACAAGCGGTACAAGGAGGCCGGCGACATCCGCGCGGTCATCGAGATGGACCCGGAGGCGAAGACGGTCTTCGACACCGCGCTCGGGCTCGAGGGCCTGAAGCGCCAGTGGGGCGTCCACGCGTGCGGCGTGATCATGTCGAGCGTCCCGCTGACCGACGTGATCCCGATCCAGCGCCGCGAGCAGGACGGCCAGATCGTCACGCAGTTCGACTACCCGGCGTGCGAGTCGCTCGGCCTGATCAAGATGGACTTCCTCGGGCTCCGGAACCTCACGATCATCGAGGACGCCCTCGACAACATCAAGGCGAACCGGGGGCACCGGCCGGTGCTCGAGGACCTGCCGCTCACCGACCCGGACACGTACAAGCTGCTCGCCGCGGGCGACACGCTCGGCGTGTTCCAGTTCGACGGCGGGCCGATGCGCGCCCTGCTGCGGCTCATGAAGCCGGACAACTTCGAGGACATCTCCGCGGTCGGCGCCCTCTACCGGCCGGGCCCGATGGGCGCGAACTCCCACACGAACTACGCGCTCCGCAAGAACGGGCTGCAGGAGATCGTGCCGATCCACCCCGAGCTCGCCGAGCCCCTCAAGGACGTCCTCGGCACCACCTACGGCCTGATCGTGTACCAGGAGCAGGTCATGGCCATCGCGCAGAAGCTCGCGGGCTTCAGCCTCGGCCAGGCCGACATCCTCCGGCGCGCGATGGGCAAGAAGAAGAAGGCGGAGCTGGACAAGCAGTTCGCCGGCTTCAAGGCGGGCATGAACGAGAACGGGTACTCGGACGAGGCCGTCGCCACGCTCTGGGACATCCTGCTGCCGTTCTCGGACTACGCGTTCAACAAGGCCCACTCCGCCGCGTACGGCGTCCTGTCCTACTGGACCGCGTACCTCAAGGCGCACTACCCGGCCGAGTACATGGCCGCGCTGCTCACCTCCGTCGGCGACGCCCGCGACAAGCTCGCGGTCTACCTGAACGAGTGCCGCCGCATGAAGATCCGCGTGCTGCCGCCCGACGTCAACGAGTCGATCGGCTTCTTCGCGGCCGTCGGCGAGGACATCCGCTTCGGCATGGGCGCGATCCGCAACGTCGGCTTCAACGTCGTCGAGCAGATCATCCAGGCGCGGCAGGAGAAGGGTCGCTTCACCTCGTTCCACGACTTCCTGCGCAAGGTGCCGCTCGGCGTCGCGAACAAGCGGACCGTCGAGTCGCTCATCAAGGCCGGCGCGTTCGACTCGCTCGAGGCCACGCGACGCTCGCTGCTCGAGATCCACGAGGGCGCGGTCGACGCGGTCGTGAAGGACAAGCGGATGGAGGCGAACGGCGACTTCGGGTTCGACTTCGACAGCCTGTTCGACGAGCCGCAGGAGGCCTCGCAGGTCCCGCAGAAGCCGGAGTGGAGCAAGAAGCAGAAGCTCGCCTTCGAGCGCGAGATGCTCGGGCTCTACGTGTCCGACCACCCGCTCGCCGGGCTGGAGGCCGTGCTCGCGAAGCACGCGTCCACGTCCATCGGCGACCTGCTCGCGCTCGAGACGCCGCCCGACGGCGAGCAGGTGACGCTCGCCGGGCTCGTGACCGAGGTGCAGCACCGCGTCGCCCGCAACTCGGGCAACCAGTACGGCATCGTCTCGATCGAGGACTTCGGCGGCACCGTCAGCGTGATGTTCCTCGGCAAGGCGTACCAGGAGTTCGCACCGGGCCTCGTGGCGGACAGCGTCGTCGTGATCCGCGGGCGGGTGTCCGCCCGCGACGACGGGATGAACATCCACGCCAACAGCCTGTTCCTGCCCGACCTCGGTTCGAGCGGCGGCGGGGGCATGGTGATGATCACCCTCCCCGACGTCCGCGCCACGACCGCGACGGTCAAGTCGCTGGGCGACGTGCTGATCCGCAACTCGGGCGACACCGAGGTGCGGCTCCGGCTCACGAAGGGCGACACCGCGCGCGTCTTCGAGATCCCGTACCCGGTCCGCGTCACCGCCGACCTCTACGGCGAGCTGAAGAGCCTCCTCGGCCCCGCCTGCCTGTAGTCCTCGTCCGCCCGCCGCCGCTGCGCACGGCAGCGGGCGGACGCCCCCGGGGTCGTCCGAGGTGGCTCCTCTAGGCTCGACGACCGTGCTGCGGACCATCGACCTGCGTGGCGGACTGCCCGATCCGGCTGCGATCCGAACGGCACTGCCGCGTCCGGCCGAGGACCCCGCGTCCGTGCAGGGCGACGTGCTGGCGCTGATCGAGGACGTGCGGACCCGGGGCGAGGCGGCGCTGCTCGAGCAGGCCGACCGCTTCGACGGCGGACGTCCGCCGTCGGTGCGAGTGCCGGTGGAGGAGATCCGCGCCGCCGAGCAGGCGCTGCCGGCGGAGATCCGCTCGGCCCTCGGCATCGCGATCGAGCGGGTCGGCGCCGCCAGCCGCGCACAGCTGTCCGAGCCCGTCACCACCCGGCTCGGCGACGGGGCCCGGGTGCAGCAGCGCTGGATGCCCGTCCGCCGGGTCGGCCTCTACGTGCCGGGCGGCCGCGCGGTGTACCCGTCGAGCGTCGTGATGAACGTCGTGCCCGCGCAGACCGCCGGCGTGCGGGGCATCGCCGTGGCGACGCCGGCACAGCGGCGGTTCGGCGGCCGGGCGCACCCGGTGATCCTGGGCGCGGCGGGCCTGCTCGGCGTCGACGAGGTCTACGTCATGGGCGGCGCCGGTGCCGTCGGCGCCTTCGCGCACGGCGTCCCCGGCATCGGCCTCGGCCCGGTCGACGTGATCACGGGCCCGGGCAACGTCTTCGTCGCCGCTGCGAAGCGGGCCGTCGCCGGCCTCGTCGGCATCGACTCGGAGGCGGGCCCCACCGAGATCCTCGTGGTGGCGGACGGTTCCGCCTCGCCCGACCTGGTCGCCGCGGACCTGGTCAGCCAGGCCGAGCACGACGTCCTCGCCGCGGCGGTGCTGGTGACCGACTCGCCCGAGCTCGCGCAGGCCGTGGACGAGGCGGTCGCGCGCCGCGCCGCCACGACCTTCCACGCCGAGCGGGTCGCCGCCTCCCTCCAGGCGCAGCAGTCGGGGATCGTGCTCGTCGACGACCTCGCGGCCGCGGTCGTCGTCAGCAACGCCTACGCGCCCGAGCACCTCGAGGTCCAGACCCGGGACCCGTGGCCGCTCGTCGCGGAGCTGACGGAGGCGGGCGCGATCTTCGTCGGCGCCGCCACCCCGGTCAGCCTCGGCGACTACGCGGCGGGGTCCAACCACGTCCTGCCGACCGGCGGGACCGCGCGGTTCGCCGCGGGGCTCTCGGTGCGGCCGTTCATCCGGCAGCAGCAGGTCGTGGACTACGACCTCGACGCCCTCCGCGAGGCGCAGCCGGTCGTGCGCGCGCTGTCCGACGCCGAAGGCCTTCCCGCGCACGGCGACGCCGTCGACGCCCGCTTCTCCTGACGAGCACCGGGCGCCGTGAGCGCAGGGCCTGATCAGCGCCGAATGACAGCGCTGTCATTCCTCCAGGACCCCGGATAGACTGGCGCGCAAGATGCACTGCCCCTTCTGCCGCCACCCGGACACCAGGGTCGTCGACTCCCGCGTGGGCGACGACGGCCTCGCCATCCGCCGGCGCCGGCAGTGCCCGAACTGCGGCCGGCGCTTCTCGACGACCGAGACCGCCAGCCTCTCGGTGATCAAGCGCAACGGCGTGCTCGAGCCGTTCAGCCGCGAGAAGGTCGTGTCCGGCGTGCGCAAGGCGTGCCAGGGCCGACCGGTCACCGACTCCGACCTGGCGCTGCTCGCGCAGCGCGTGGAGGAGGCGATCCGCGCCACAGGAGCGAGCCAGGTCGAGGCGAACGAGATCGGGCTCGCGGTGCTGCCGCCGCTGCGCGAGCTCGACGAGGTCGCCTACCTGCGCTTCGCGAGCGTGTACCAGGGCTTCACGTCGCTCGACGACTTCGAGGCGGCCATCACGCTGCTGCGCGTCGAGAACTCCTCCGCCAGCTCCACCGGCGCCTGATCCGGCCCGTGGGCATCGTCGAGCGGGCGTACCGCGTCCTCTTCCGCGCCGTCCTGATGCGGCTCGACCCCGAGACCGCGCACCACGCGGCGATGCTCGTCATCCGCGGCCTCGGCGCCGCGCCCGGAATCGGCGACGTCGTGCGCCGGCGCACCCTGCGCGGCGCGCAGCCGGTGACCGCCATGGGGCTGCGGTTCCCGACGCCGTTCGGCCTCGCGGCCGGCTTCGACAAGAACGCGGTCGGGCTGCGCGGGCTCGGCGCCCTCGGCTTCGGGCACGTGGAGATCGGCACCGTGACGGCGCTGCCGCAGCCCGGCAACCCGAAGCCCCGGCTGTTCCGGCTGCCCGCCGACGGCGCGCTCATCAACCGCATGGGGTTCAACAACCACGGCGCGGAGGCGGTCGCCGCGCGGCTGCGGCGGCTGCGGCGGTCCGGCGGGCTGCCGATCGTCGGCGTGAACATCGGCAAGAGCCGGGTCACGGCCGTCGAGGACGCGGTCGACGACTACCGCGCCTCGGCGCGCGTGCTGGCACCGCTGGCGGACTACCTCGTCGTGAACGTCTCGTCGCCGAACACCCCCGGCCTGCGCGGGCTGCAGGAGCTCGACCTGCTCGAGCCCCTGCTCGCGGCCGTGCTCGCGGAGGCGGACGGCACGCCGCTGCTCGTGAAGATCGCACCCGACCTCGACGACGACGCGGTGCGCCACATCGGCGAGCTGGTCGGCCGGCTCGGTCTCGCGGGCGTCGTCGCGACGAACACCACGATCCGGCGCGACGGGCTGCGCACGCCGGTCGCGCAGGTGGAGGCGATGGGTGCGGGCGGCCTGTCCGGCCCGCCGGTCGCGGCTCGTTCGCTCGAGGTCCTGCGGCTGCTGCGCGAGACGCTGCCCGCCGACGCGTGCCTGATCAGCGTCGGGGGAGCGGCTTCCGCGGACGACGTGCAGGAGCGGCTGAGCGCGGGCGCCGACCTGGTGCAGGGCTACACGGCGTTCCTCTACCGCGGCCCGGGCTGGGCCGCGGCGCTCAACCGCTCGCGCTGAGCGCCCGGAAGGGCGTCGTCCGCGCGGGCGCTACTCGATGCGAGTGCCGCGCCGCACCTGCGGCTTGGGCACGCGGAGGTTGCGGAACTGCGACGCCCGCATGACCACGTAGAGGTTGAGACCGCGCTCGACCTTCGACCTGTCGCCGAGGCGCTGGGCGAGCCGGCGGCGGATCATCGCCGCGCGGATCAGGCCGTCCACGATCGTGATCGCCAGGTACCCGTACAGCGGGAAGAAGAGCCAGGTCGCCTGCGGCACGACGAGCGTCGCGACGAAGAAGAGCACGAAGACCGGGATGAGGAACTCGCCCACGGTCCACTGCGAGTCGACGAAGTCGCGGGCGAACTTGCGCTGCGGCCCCTTGTCGCGGGCGGGGAGGTAGCGCTCCTCGCCGTTCGCCATGCCGATGCGGGCGCGCTCGCGCACCTCGGCCTCGCGGGACCGCGAGACCTTGCGGGCCTGCTTGCGGTCGGCCACGACGATCGGGCGGCGGTTCGCGGCCTCGCGGTCGCGGCGCGACGGCGTCGCCCGGCCCTTGCCGCCCGCGAACACATCGGGTTCGGGCGGTGTCTCGACGGCCTTCTTCGCCATGAGCGTCTCCTCGTCAACGGCTTCTAAGGTTACCGGCATGCCGGTCGAACCCGCGGAGCAGCCTGGGCCCCTTCTTCCCGGTACCGGGACACCGCGAAGCGGCGTCCCGGCCGAGGAAGAAGGGATCCTCGATGCCGTCGCGGAGGGCTTCCCCACCGCGGTGAGCGCCCTCGGGCGGCTGGTGCGCATCCCCTCCGTGGCGTTCCCCGGCTTCCCGGAGGAGCCGCTGCTGCAGAGCGCCGACGCGGTCGCCGAGCTGCTGCGCGGCACCGGCGCGTTCGAGCTCGTCGACGTGCGCCGCGCGGAGTACGACGCGGAGGAGGGCCGGGTCGCCGGCTCACCCGCCGTCGTCGCCCGGCGCGCTGCCGCACCCGGACGGCCGACCGTGCTGCTCTACGCGCACCACGACGTGCAGCCCGCCGGGCGCGAGGAGCTGTGGAGCACACCGCCCTTCGAGCCGACGCTGCAGGGGGAGCGGCTCCACGGTCGCGGCGCCTCGGACGACAAGGCCGGCGTCGTCACCCACGTCGCGGCGGTGACCGCGGCCCTCCAGGCGCTCGGCGACGACCTCGGCGTGGGCATCGCGATCTTCATCGAGGGGGAGGAGGAGGCGGGCTCCCGCTCCTTCGACGCCTTCCTCGCCGAGAACCACGACCTGCTCGAGGCCGACGTGATCGTGGTCGCCGACTCCGACAACGTCAGCACCTCCGTGCCGGCGCTCACCTCGTCCCTGCGCGGCAACGCGACCGCGACGCTCGAGATCGCGACGCTCGACCACGCCAGCCACTCCGGCATGTTCGGCGGCGCGGCGCCCGACGCCGTGCTCGCCGCCGTCCGGCTGCTGAGCACGCTGTGGGACGAGGACGGCGCCGTGGCCGTGGAGGGACTGACGTCCGCAGCGCCGCCCGACGGCGGTCCCGCCGGACCGAGCATCGAGCAGCTCACCGCCGACGCGGCCCTGCTGCCCGGCGTCCGGCCGATCGGTCGCGGCAGCGTCGCCGACCGCCTCTGGTACGGCCCCTCCATCACCGTCACCGGCATCGACGTCACGGACGTCGTCAACGCCTCGAACACGCTGCTGCCGTCCGTGCGGGTCCGCGTCAGCTGCCGCATCGCCCCCGGGCAGGACGCGGGGGAGGCCTTCGCCGCGCTCGAACGGCACCTGCGCGCACACGTGCCGTTCGGCGCCCGCCTCACGATCAGCGACGTCGACCTCGGCCAGCCGTTCCTCGTCGACCAGTCCGGCTGGGCCGCCGAGGCCGCGCGCCGGGCGCTGGCCGACGGCTGGGGCGCCGAGCCCGAGCTGACGGGCATCGGGGGTTCGATCCCGTTCATCAGCACGCTGACGGAGCGGTTCCCGGCCGCGCAGATCCTCATCACCGGCGTCGAGGACCCGGACACGCGCGCCCACTCGCCGAACGAGTCGCAGCACCTCGGCGCGCTCCGCAAGGCGATCGCCGCCGAGGCGCTGCTGCTCGCGCGGCTCTCGCGACGCGACGCGTCCTGACCGGACGCGCGCGGACACGATCGCGGAGCGCGCGCATCCCGCGACGCGCGTCTACCATCGAGCCATGACCGACACCGCCATCCTCGGCACTCCCACCTCGGACACCGCTCACGGCGTGCAGCTCACCAGTGCGGCCGCGGGCAAGGTCAAGAGCCTCCTCGAGCAGGAGGGCCGCGACGACCTGCGCCTCCGCCTCGCCGTGCAGCCCGGCGGCTGCTCCGGCCTCATCTACCAGCTCTACTTCGACGAGCGCCTGCTCGACGGCGACGCGACCGTCGCCTTCGACGGCGTCGAGGTCGTCGTCGACCGGATGAGCGTCCCCTACCTCGACGGCGCCTCCGTCGACTTCGAGGACACCATCCAGAAGCAGGGCTTCACCATCGACAACCCCAACGCGCAGGGCAGCTGCGCCTGCGGCGACAGCTTCCACTGAGCCGATGGCTTCGGATCCGCACGCGGATCCGAAGGGGTGCCGCCTCGGAGGCCCTGAACGGGCCTCCGACCAGCGGCCGTCGCGCGGCTCATCACGAAGGACCGGGTGCTTCGGCACCCGGTCCTTCGTCGTCTGCGCGGGGATCCGCGGGCACTCCGGCTGCGACGGACGCCCTCCGCTGGGCGGTGGCCGGGAGGGCGTCGGGAGGCGCGTGCGACACGCCCGAGAGGGGGCGCGCCGGACTGCACGTCCACCGGTTTCGACGCCCGCCCGCGATGTTCTACGGCTTGTGGCGGGATAGGCTTGCGGACGGCACCAGGTGCCTGATGAATCGGGGAAGGGAATCAGTGCGCTCCACTCGACGACGCGTGATCCTCGCGCCGCTACTGGCGGTCGGGGTTGCAGCGGCCCTCACGGGCTGCAGCACCCTGGAGATGCACGGTTACCTGCCCGGCTTCGTCGCCGGGCAGCCGAACACCACCAACCAGACGCAGCGCGTGTCCGACCTCTGGACGGGTTCCTGGATCACCCTGCTCGCCGTCGGCGTCATCACGTGGGCCGTGATCATCTGGTTCGCCATCGTCTACCGGCGCCGTCGCGGCCAGACCGGCCTGCCGGTCCAGGTCCGCTACAACATGCCGATCGAGATCTTCTACACGATCGTGCCGCTGATCCTCGTGCTCGGCCTCTTCGCCTTCACGGCGCGGGACCAGACGGCGATCGAGACCCGCTACGCCAACCCGGCCGTCGTCGTCGACGCCTACGGCAAGCAGTGGGCGTGGGACTTCGACTACAAGAACGACCAGGTCTACGAGCAGGGCATCCAGGCCCAGCCGGGCGAGGGCGCGAACTTCGTCGAGTCGGCCATCCCGACCATGTACCTGGTCGTCAACAAGAAGACCGAGATCCGCCTCCGCACGCGGGACGTCAACCACTCCTTCTGGGTCGTCGACTTCCTGTACAAGAAGGACATGATCGCGGGCAAGACCAACTACTGGGACTTCACCCCGACCCGCATCGGCACCTATGAGGGCAAGTGCGCGGAGCTCTGCGGCGAGTTCCACTCGCGGATGCTCTTCAACGTGAAGGTCGTGTCGCAGGCGGACTACGACGCCCACATGGCCGAGCTGCGAGCCCGAGGCAACACCGGGCTCCTCGGCACCAAGTACGACAAGGACGACAACGCCGCGACGTCCGGCAGCCAGGACAGCGGCGTGGACATCCCGTCGGAGAACAACGGCGGCATCGAAGGTTGATGAGGGGAAGAGCGCAGCGATGACCACGACATTGGGCCGCCCGAGCGGGCCGGCCTCACTCCCGGCCGGTCAGGCCGAGGCCATCGCGGGCGGCAGCCAGGTCGCCCGCAAGGGCAACCTCATCGTCGAGTACCTGACGACGACCGACCACAAGAAGATCGGGTACCTGTACCTGATCACCTCGTTCATCTACTTCCTGATCGGCGGCGTGCTCGCGCTGATCATCCGGGCGCAGCTGTCCGAGCCGGGCCTCCACGTCGTCGCGACGCCGGAGATCTACAACCAGCTGTTCACGATGCACGGCACGATCATGCTGCTGATGTTCGCGACGCCGCTGTTCGCCGGCTTCGCCAACGCGCTCATGCCGCTGCAGATCGGCGCGCCCGACGTCGCGTTCCCGCGGCTGAACGCCTTCGCGTACTGGCTCTACTTCTTCGGCAGCCTCGTGGCGGTGTCGGGCTTCTTCACCCCGCAGGGCTCGGCCGGCTTCGGCTGGACCGCGTACGCGCCGCTGTCGAGCGCGCAGTACTCGCCCGGCCTGGGCGGCACGCTGTGGGTCTTCGGCCTCGGCCTCTCCGGATTCGGCACGATCCTCGGCGCGGTGAACTTCATCACCACGATCCTGACGCTGCGCGCGCCCGGCATGACGATGTTCCGGATGCCGATCTTCACCTGGAACATCCTCATCACGTCGCTGCTCGTGATCATGGCGTTCCCGGTGCTGGCGGCCGCGCTGCTGACACTCGGCGCGGACCGGGTGCTCGGCGCCCACGTGTACGACTCGTCCAGCGGTGGCGCCATCCTCTGGCAGCACCTGTTCTGGTTCTTCGGGCACCCCGAGGTCTACATCATCGCGCTGCCGTTCTTCGGCATCATCAGCGACGTCATGCCGGTGTTCAGCCGCAAGCCGATCTTCGGCTACAAGACGCTGATCTACGCGACGATCTCGATCGCGGCCCTGTCGGTCGCCGTGTGGGCTCACCACATGTACGTCACCGGATCGGTGCTGCTGCCGTTCTTCGCCCTGATGACGATGCTCATCGCGGTGCCGACCGGCGTGAAGATCTTCAACTGGACCTTCACGATGTGGCAGGGCTCGGTGACGTTCGAGACACCGCTGGTCTGGGCCCTCGGCTTCCTGATCACGTTCGTGTTCGGCGGCCTCACCGGCGTGATCCTGGCCTCCCCGCCGCTCGACTTCCACCTGTCGGACAGCTACTTCGTCGTCGCGCACTTCCACTACGTGGTGTTCGGCACCGTCGTGTTCGCCATGTTCTCGGGCTTCTACTTCTGGTGGCCCAAGTGGACCGGGCGGATGCTCGACGAGCGCCTCGGCAAGATCCACTTCTGGCTGCTGTTCGTCGGCTTCCACATGACGTTCCTGGTGCAGCACTGGCTCGGCGTGCTCGGCATGCCCCGCCGGTACGCGACCTACCAGGCCGGCGACGGCTACACGACGATGAACGAGCTGTCCTCGCTCGGTGCGGGCATCCTCGCGCTGTCGATGCTGCCGTTCCTCTACAACGTGTGGGTCACCGCTCGTCGGGCGCCCAAGGTCACGGTCAACGACCCGTGGGGCTACGCCCGGTCGCTCGAGTGGGCGACCAGCTGCCCGCCGCCCCGGCACAACTTCACGTCGATCCCGCGCATCCGTTCGGAGTCGCCGGCGTTCGACCTGAACCACCCGGAGGCGGGCATCCCGATGGGCATCGGCCCGGCCAAGGACGCGCCGGACACGCCCACCTACGACTCGTCCCGCGGAGAGGTGCGGTAGTCGCTCATGCGCGTCAACATCAACATCCTCTGGGTGCTGGCGACCTTCTTCGCGATCGCCTGCGCGGCGTACTCGATCTGGGCGATCCTCACCTACGGCCAGGTGGAGCCCGTGGGCAGCATCGGCATCGGCCTCGTGTGCGTGATGTCGGTCTTCATCGCCTTCTACCTGCAGCGCTCGTTCAAGGCGCAGGGCGGCCCGCTGCCCGAGGACCGGCTCGACGCCTCCATCGACGACGGCGACCCGGAGCTCGGGCACTTCAGCCCGTGGAGCTGGTGGCCGCTGGTGCTCGCGATCTCCGCGACGCTGGGCTTCCTCGGCATCGCGGTCGGCGTGTGGATCGCGGCGATCGGCGGTGCGGTGTTCATCATCGCGATCGTCGGCTGGGTCTACGAGTACTACCGGGGCTACTTCGCCCGCTGACCCGACAGCACACGAACGGCCCGGAGGATCCGTCCTCCGGGCCGTTCGTCGTTCCCGGCACCTTCGCAAGGGCCCGCGTCGCGGGGGAGCCGCCGCGGTTCGCGGCGGGCATGCCCACCGCGCCGGGGCGCAGGTACCGCGCGACGGCGCACAGGGCCGGCACCGACGACGTCTGCGGAGGCGGGCGGATGCCAGGAGCTCGCCCGCGGCCCGCGCCGGCAGTGGCGACTCGAAGCCCCGCACGCCGCCGGACCTCACGTCGCCCCCCGCGTCCCACCGTCGACGCGCGGTAGCTGCACCTCGCGCGGCAGGCGTGCCGACCGCGCGTCGGCGGGAGTACCGCGCGACGTGGCGGCGGGACGTCGTGGGCCAGGTGACCGGGGAGTCGTTCAGGACCGGATCGCGGCGTCGACGCGCGGTAGCCGCATCCCCACGCAGTAGGCGTGTCCACCGCGTGCAGGCCGGACCACCGCGCGACGTCGGCGCCCCACGTGCAGCCTCGGGCGGGCACGAGCACCTGGCGCGGTGCATGCCGACGAGCGGATCGCACACCGTGGAGACGGGTGCTCCTGGCACCGACAGGGCGCGCACCTCACCGGCGTCGTCGTCGTGCGCCGGCCGCGGCTCCGGGCCGTCCGCTCGTCGATCGCAGGTCCGCGGCAGTACCGCGCACGGGCGGCTCGCCGGCACCATCGTCGCGCGGTAGCCGCGCCCCCGCGCGGTCGGCATGCCTGCCGCGCGTCGGCGGGAGCACCGCGCGACGTGGCGGATGAGCGCGACGGGTCAGGAGCCGGGGGAGTACCCCGGGATGCGGTCGAGGAATGGCACCTGGCCCGCGGTGAGCAGCACCCGCGCCTCCCGCACCGATGCCCACCGGACGCGGTCGAGCTCCGGGACCTCGAACGTGCGGCCGCGCAGGGTCATCGAGAACGTGCCGGGCTCGAACGCCTCGAGGTCGACGTCGCCCTCGGTGAGGAACAGCCGGACCGACTTGCCGGACCGCTGTCGCACGGCGCCCAGGTCGACGTAGGGCGCCGGGGGAGGAGCGATGCCCGTCTCCTCGTGGAACTCCCGCAGGGCCGCCTCCAGCGCCGTCTCTCCGGGCTCGAGCGCGCCCTTCGGGAAGGACCAGGCCCCTGCGTCCTTGCGGGCCCAGAACGGGCCGCCCATGTGGCCGACCAGCACCTCGCGGTCCAGGTCCACCGCTCGCTCCGCAGGGCGGACGACGAGGAGGCCGGCACTCGTACGAGTGCCGGCCTCCTGCGTCGCGTGGTGCGCGTCAGTGATGATGCGCGACCTCGACGTCGGTCGACGTCGGCGGCTCGATCCGGTCCTCGAAGAACCAGCGGCTGACGGCTGCGCGAGCGCGCTCCGTGGCCGTGATGCGACCGGCGGCGTTCGGGCGGAGCATCAACGGCTCGTAGTCGTTGTAGCTCACCAGACGCCAGCGCTCGTACTCGTCGACGGGCTCGTGGACCTCGATGTACTCGCCGCCGGGGAGGCGGACGATGCGACCGGACTCGAAGCCGTGCAGCACGACCTGGCGGTCCTTCTTCTGCAGGGCGAGGCAGATGCGCTTCGTGGCGAAGTACGCGGCCACCGGGCCGAGGAAGAGCAGGAACTGCAGGATCGTGATGACGCTCTCGATCGAGATCTGGAAGTGCGTCGCGACGAGGTCGGAGCTGGCCGCCGCCCAGAGGACCGCGTAGAACGTGACACCCGCGGCACCGATGGCGGTGCGGGTCGGCACGTTGCGGGGCCGGTCGGCGATGTGGTGCTCGCGCTTGTCGCCCGTGATCCACGCCTCGAGGAACGGGTAGGTCATCACCACGACGATGAACAGACCGAGGATCACGACGGGGATCAGGATGTTCAACGAGTAGGTGGTGTTGAACAGCACGAACTCCATCGGCACCCCGCCGGGGCCGCCCAGCCAGCCGGGCATGAGCCGCAGCGCCCCGTCCGCGAAGCCGATGTACCAGTCGGGCTGGGTTCCGGCGGACACGGGGGAGGGGTCGTACGGGCCGTAGACCCAGATCGGGTTGATCGCGAAGAACGACCCGATCAGCATCAGCACGCCGAAGACGATGAAGAAGAAGCCGCCGGCCTTCGCCGCGTACACGGGGAGGATCGGGTAGCCGATCACGTTCTCGTTCGTGCGGCCGGGGCCGGCGAACTGCGTGTGCTTGTGCGTCACGACGAACACCAGGTGCAGCGCGATGAAGGCGAGCACCGCTGCGGGCAGCAGCAGGATGTGCAGCGTGTAGAGCCGGCCGACGATCGCGGTGCCGGGGAACTCGCCGCCGAAGAGCAGCCAGCCGATCCAGCTGCCGACGAACGGGATGCCCTGGACCATGCCCGCGATGATCCGCAGGCCGTTGCCGGACAGCAGGTCGTCGGGGAGCGAGTAGCCCGTGAAGCCCTCGGCCATCGCCAGGATGAAGAGCACGAAGCCGATGGACCAGTTGAGCTCGCGCGGCTTGCGGAACGCACCGGTGAAGAAGATGCGCAGCATGTGCAGGCCGATGGAGGCGATGAAGAGCAGCGCCGCCCAGTGGTGGACCTGCCGGATCAGCAGACCGCCGCGGATCTCGAACGAGATGTGCAGCGCGGACTGCATGGCCGCCGACATCTCCAGGCCCTTCAGCGGCCCGTAGGAGCCGTTGTAGGTGACCTCCGCCATGGAGGCCTGGAAGAAGAAGGTGAGGAACGTGCCCGTGAACAGGATGATCACGAAGCTGTAGAGCGCGACCTCGCCGAGCATGAACGACCAGTGATCCGGGAAGATCTTCCGGCCGAACTCCTTGACGACGTAGCTGATGCCCGTCCGTTCGTCGACGTAGCGCGACGCCCAGCCGGTCACGCCGCCGGAGCGACGCTCCTCGGCAGGAGTCGTTGGGTCGTAGTTGTAAGTACTAGGCGTTGTAGTCACCGCGGCGCTCCCAGAAGCTCGGCCCGACTGGTTCGTGGAAATCGCTCTGCGCGATCAGGTAGCCGTCGCTGTCCACCGAGATGGGCAGCTGGGGCAGCGGACGGACGGCCGGTCCGAAGATGACGGCCGCCTCCCGCGTGATGTCGAACTGCGACTGGTGGCACGGGCAGAGCAGGTGATGCGTCTGCTGCTCGTACAGGGCCACAGGGCAGCCGACGTGGGTGCAGATCTTGGAGTACGCGACGATGCCGTCGTAGTTCCAGGTCTTCCGGTCGGCGGAGACGTGCAGGTCCTTGGGCTCGAGGCGCATCAGCAGCACCGCGGCCTTGGCCTTCTCCTCGAGCACGTCCTCCGACTTGTTCAGGTTCTCCGGAATCACGTGGAAGACGGAGCCGAGGGTCACCTCGGAGGCGAGGATCGGATCGCCCGTCGGGTCCTTCGTGAGCCGCGTGCCCTTCTTCCACATGGTGTGGCTGTAGGCGGCCGCCGGCGTGCCGACGGCGGGGCCGAGGTCGCGGAACAGGAAGATCGCGGGGAACGGCAGGGCCGCGAAGGCCGCGATCATGCCGTTGCGGATCAGGACGCGGCGGTTGAAGCCGGACTCGCGGTCGGCCTGCCGGAAGATCTCGACGGCCCGCGCCTGGGTCGGCGCGTCGCCGTGGACCGGGTGCCGGATGTCGATGCCCTCGTGGTCGACCATGAGGACCTTGCCCCAGTGCACCGCGGCGACGCCGACGGCGAGCAGGGCGAAGGACAGGCCGAGGCCGATGAACACGTTGTTCAGGCGGACCGAGCCGAGGTCGTTCGGGCGGATCGGGAAGGCGAAGTAGGCCGCCATCGCGAACACGGAGCCGACGACCGAGACGTAGAAGAGCGCGACGATGACGCGCTCGGCGCGCTTCGCGGCCTTCGGGTCGGTGTCGGTGACGCGCAGCCGGTGCGGGGGCAGCCCCGGGTTCTGCAGCGCGTCGGCGCGCTCGACCGCGGTGCCCGGGCTGGTCGCGGACTCCCGGTGGTCGACGGGGAGGAGGTCGTTGGAGTCGTCAGTCGCCATGTGCGTGTCCTAGTTCGCCTTGGCGGTCAGCCACACCGTGAAGGCGACGACCGCTCCGAGACCGAAGATCCAGAGGAAGAGGCCCTCCGCCACCGGGCCGAGGCTGCCCAGGACGAAGCCGCCGACGCCGGCGTCCTTGTTCTGGGTCTTCAGCGCGGTGATGATGTCCTGCTTCTCCTGCGGGGTGATGTTGTCGTCGTTGAAGACGGGCATGTTCTGCGGGCCGGTCAGCATCGCCTCGTAGATGTGGGCGGGCGTCGTCTCCATGAGGTTCGGCGCGAACTTGCCCTGCGTGAGCGCACCGCCCGCACCGGCGACGTTGTGGCACATCGCGCAGTTGATGCGGAAGAGCTCGGCGCCCTTGGTGGCGTCGCCGGTCAGCGTCAGGTTGCTGGAGGCGGGGATGCCGGGACCGGGGGAGATGGAGCCGACGTAGGCCGCCATCTGCTTGATCTGCGAGTCGCGGAACACGACCGGGTGCTTCACGCCCTGCGGGGCGTCCTGCTCGAGCGGCATGCGGCCGGTGCCGACCTGGAAGTCGACCGCCGCGGCGCCGACGCCGATGAGCGAGGGGCCGGTGGAGGCGCCCGCGAGGTCGAGGCCGTGGCACGTCGCGCAGTTCGCGGCGAAGAGCTTCTTGCCCTCGGAGATCGTCTGCGCGCTCGACATGTCGACGCTCGCGTTGGCCGGGCTGGTCGCGGTGAGCAGCGCGTAGGCGCCGCCCGTGATCAGCAGGCCGGTGAGGACCAGCGCCACGCTCGCGAGGGGGGAGCGGCGCCCCCGCTTCCGCGGACGGGCCTTCTTGTCGTCGGAGTTCATCGTCGCCGTTCTCAACCGTTCGCCTGCAGCACGTAGATGACCAGGAAGAGGCCGATCCACACGACGTCGACGAAGTGCCAGTAGTAGGAGACGACGATCGCCGTCGTCGCCTCCTTGTGTCCGAAGTTCTTGACCGCGTAGGCGCGGCCGATGGTGAGCAGGAAGGCGATCAGGCCGCCCGTGACGTGCGCGCCGTGGAAGCCGGTGGTCAGGAAGAACGCCGAGCCGTAGGCGGAGGAGCTGATCGAGATGCCCTCGCCGATGAGGGTCGCGTACTCCCACACCTGGCCGGCGACGAAGATCCCGCCGAGGGCGTAGGTGAGGAAGAACCACTCCGTCATGCCCCACTCGGACGGCTTCCAGCCGGTCGAGCGCGCCTGCAGCCGCTCGGCGGCGAAGACGCCGAACTGGCAGGTGAACGAGCTCGACACGAGGATCAGCGTGTTGACGGCCGCGTACGGCACGTTCAGGTGCTTCACCGACTCGAGCCACACGTCCGGGAGGGACGACTTCAGGGTGAAGTAGATGGCGAAGAGGCCGGCGAAGAACATCACCTCGCTGCCCAGCCACACGATCGTTCCGACCGCCACGGGGTTCGGTCTGTTGACCGCCGGGGTGTTCGCGCTCTGAAGCACCGACGCACTGCTCACGAGATCATTATGGTCGCTCCGGCGGGCTCCCAGCCCGTAATTCGACGAGTCGTCGAAGACTTTCGGCAGTCGGAGGGGGCGCCGCCTCCGCCGCGGGGGCTCCGATCCCCGTCGCTAGGCTCCGAGGGTGTCCGACACGCTCGACTGGCCGCAGCTGATCTCGGCGCTCCTCGCCGGCAGGGACCTCCGGGTGTCCGAGGCAACGTGGGCCATGGAGCGCGTCGTGACGGGCGAGGTGTCGCCCGCGACGCTCGCCGGCTTCCTCGTGGCGCTCCGCGCGAAGGGCGAGACGGTCGACGAGATCGTCGGGTTCCGCGACGCCGCGCTGGCCCACGCGCTGCCGCTGCCGCTGCCGGTGCGGGCGCTCGACCTGGTCGGCACGGGCGGCGACGGCTACAAGACGGTGAACATCTCGACGATGGCGGCGATCGTCGTCGCCGCGTGCGGGGTGCCCGTGGCGAAGCACGGCAACCGCGCGGCCAGCTCCGCGTCGGGCGCCAGCGACGTGCTCGGCGCGCTCGGCATCCGGCTCGACCTGGACGGCGACGGCGTCGCCCGCGTCTTCGACGAGGTCGGCTTCACCTTCGTCTTCGCCTCCGCCTTCCACCCGGGCTTCCGCCACGCGGCCGAGGCCCGCAGCGCGCTCGGGGTCGGCACGGTCTTCAACTTCCTCGGCCCGCTCGTGCACCCGTCCCGCCCGGACGCGAACGTCATCGGCGTCGCGACCCCGGAGGCGGTCCCGCTCATCACGGGGGTGCTGCAGACCCGGGGGGCGACCGCGCTGGTCGTGCGCAGCGACGACGGCATGGACGAGCTGTCCACCACCGGGCACAGCCGCATCCGCGAGGTGGCGGTCGGCGCCGTGACGGAGCACGACGTGCACCCGTCCGACGTCGGGCTGCCGGTGGCGCGGGTGGCGCAGCTGCGCGGCGGGACGCCGCAGGACAACGCCGCGACGGTGCGCAGCGTGCTCGCCGGCGACGGCGGCCCGGTCCGCGACGTCGTGCTGCTGAACGCCGCCGCCGGCCTGGTCGCCTGGGACCTCTACGAGGACCCCTCGAACGCCGAGCGCCCCATGGCGAAGCGGCTCGCGGAGGGCATCGAGCGGGCCGCGCGCGCGATCGACGGCGGGCAGGCCGCCGCGAAGCTCGACGCCTGGGTGGCCGCGACGCACCGCGCCGCCGGCACCGCATCGAGCTGATCCGGGCGTGGGTGCCGGCAGCGTCCGTCGCCGCTGGCAGCCCGAACGGCTGATCAGGTCCGCCGGAGGCGACGGAGGGCCGGGCGTCCGCCTGGACGCCCGGCCCTCCTCACGACCGCGGTGGTGCTACTGCACGTCCTCGTCGACCCAGTCGAAGGTCTTCGTGACGGCCTTCTTCCAGAGGCGGTACTGGCGCGCCCGCTCCTCCTCGTCCATCGAGGGCTCCCAGCGCTTGTCCTCCTGCCAGTTCTTGCGCAGGTCGTCGAAGTCCTTCCAGAACCCGACCGCGAGCCCGGCCGCGTAGGCGGCACCGAGGGCGGTGGTCTCCGCGACGACCGGCCGCACGACCGGCACGCCGAGGATGTCGGCCTGGAACTGCATGAGCGTGTCGTTCGCGACCATGCCGCCGTCGACCTTCAGCTCCTTCAGGGGCTCGCCGGTGTCCGCGTTCACGGCGTCGAGCACCTCCTTGGACTGGAAGGCCGTCGCCTCGAGGGCCGCGCGGGCGATGTGGCCCTTGTTCACGAACCGCGTCAGGCCGACGAGGGCGCCGCGCGCCTCCGACCTCCAGTACGGCGCGAACAGGCCCGAGAACGCGGGCACGAAGTACGCGCCGCCGTTGTCGTCGACCGTCTTGGCGAGCGCCTCGACCTCGGGAGCGGAGCCGATGAGGCCGAGGTTGTCGCGCAGCCACTGGATCAGCGATCCGGTCACGGCGACGGAGCCCTCGAGCGCGTAGTGCGGCTCGCCGTCGCCCAGGCGGTACGCCATCGTCGTCAGCAGGCCGTTGTCGCTCTTCACGATCTCGGTGCCGGTCGGGAAGATCAGGAAGTTGCCGGTGCCGTACGTGTTCTTGGCCTCGCCGACCTCGAACGCGACCTGGCCGAACGTCGCGGCCTGCTGGTCGCCGAGGATGCCGGCGATCGGCACCTCGCGCAGCAGGTTCGACGACTCGACCGTGCCGTAGACCTCGGAGGAGCTCCGGATCTCGGGCAGCATCGACTTCGGCACCTGGAACACGTCGAGGATCGACTCGTCCCAGGACAGCGTCTTCAGGTCCATGAAGAGGGTGCGGGAGGCGTTGGTCACGTCGGTGGCGTGGACGCCGCCGTCGGTGCCGCCGGTGAGGTTCCAGAGCACCCAGGTGTCGGTGGTGCCGAACATCAGCTCGCCGGCGGCGGCCTTCTCGCGGGCGCCGTCGACGTTCTCGAGGATCCAGACGATCTTCGTGCCGGCGAAGTACGTGGACAGCGGCAGGCCCACGGTGTCCTTGAAGCGCTCGACCCCGCCGTCCGCCGCGAAGCGGTCGACGATCGACTGCGTGCGGGTGTCCTGCCAGACGATCGCGTTGTAGATCGGCTGCCCGGTCGCGCGGTCCCACACCACCGTGGTCTCGCGCTGGTTGGTGATGCCGACCGCGGCGATGTCGTGCCGGGTGATGTCGGCGCGGGACAGCGCCTGGCCGATCACCTCGCGGGTGTTGCGCCAGATCTCCATCGGGTCGTGCTCGACCCATCCCGCCCTGGGGAAGATCTGCTGGTGCTCGAGCTGGCCGGTCGAGACCACCTTGCCCTCGTGGTCGAAGACCATCGCGCGGGTGGATGTCGTGCCCTGGTCGATGGCGAGGACGTAGTCCGCCATGGAGACTCCTTCGTTCCTGGTTCGGTCGTGCGGGTTCGGGACGGGGTGGCCGGTCAGCCGGCGAGGATCGGCAGCAGCGGGTAGGACAGCGCGCCGGCGAGCGCTCCGCCGACGAGCGGGCCGACGATCGGGACCCACGCGTAGCTCCAGTCGCTGGTGCCCTTGTGCGGGATCGGCAGGACGGCGTGGACGATGCGCGGACCGAGGTCGCGGGCCGGGTTGATCGCGTAGCCGGTCGGACCGCCGAGGGAGGCGCCGATCGCGACGACGATGAAGGCGACGGGGATCGCCCCGAGCTCGGCGGGCGTCTTCCCGTTGGTGAAGGCGATGACCGTGAAGACCAGCACGAAGGTGCCGACGATCTCGGTGACGAGGTTCCAGCCGTAGGAGCGGATCTCGGGGCCGGTGGAGAAGACGCCGAGGATCGTGCCGGACTCCGTCTCCTCGTCGAAGTGCTTCTTGAACGTGAGCCACACGAGGAACGCGCCGATCATCGCGCCGAGCAGCTGGGCGATGATGTAGAGCAGTGCGACGCCGATGCCCTGCGTGAACTTGCCGGCGACGAGCAGGCCGACCGTGACCGCCGGGTTCAGGTGCGCGCCCGAGGCGTAGGAGACCGAGACGCCGGCGAAGACGGCGAGGCCCCAGCCGACGGTGATCAGCAGCCACCCGCCGCCCAGCCCCTTGCTGCGGGTGAGGATCGCCGTCGCGACGACGCCGCCTCCGAGCAGGATCAGGATCGCCGTGCCGACCAGCTCCGATAGGAATTCCGTGCCCACTGAGGGAGTCACTGCCACCTGCCTCTTCATCGAGTTCTGCGCCGGCGCACCGGCGGGATCGCTGTGAACGTACTCCCGGCGACCAGGTGGTGCGCATCCCCGTCCGGCCGAGACTGCACATGCGTGCATCCGCTATGTTGCCCCTGACCGGCACATCTGCGCACCGGCGCGGAACGGACGTGCAGCCGGTGGCGGGAGGGACCGCGGTGGCCACGGACGTGCTCCGCCAGGAGGTCGACGGACCCGGGCGGGGACCGACGCGCGCCCAGCAGGCGCTGACCGCGGCGCACCTCTACTACATGCAGGACCTGACGATGGAGGCCATCGCGCGGGAGCTGCACACCTCCCGGTCCTCGGTGTCGCGGCTGCTCAGCCACGCCCGCGAGACCGGCCTCGTCGACATCCAGATCCACTCGCCGCAGGAGTCGACCGAGCACCTCGCGTCGATGCTGCGCGACCGGTACGAGGTCGCGGTCCACCTGGTGCCGATGCCGGACCACACGAGCGACGTCGACCGGCTGGAGCGCGTCGCGATGTCGGCCGCGCGCCTCCTCGGCCGGTTCTTCGACTCGAACATGACGCTCGGCGTCGCCTGGGGCTCCACGATGAGCGCGGTGAGCCGCCATCTCGTGCCGAAGGCGCTGAGCGGCGCGGAGATCGTGCAGCTGAACGGCGCCGGCAACACCCGGACGACCGGGATCATCTACGCGAGCGAGATCCTGCGCCGCTTCGGTCGCGCCTACGGCGCCCACGTGCAGCAGTTCCCGGTCCCCGCGTTCTTCGACGACCCGGAGACGAAGCGCGCGCTGTGGCGGGAGCGCAGCATGAAGCGCGTGCTCGAGGTGCAGGAGGGGATGCACCTCGCGCTGTTCGGGCTGGGGTCGCCGTTCGCGGAGGTGCCGAGCCACGTCTACATCGGCGGCTACCTCGACCCGGAGGACTACCGGTCGCTCAGCGACGACGGGGTCGTCGGCGACGTCGCGACGGTGTTCTACCGGGGCGACGGCACCTGGCGCGACGTCGCGCTCAACGCCCGCGCATCCGGGCCCGACCTCGACCAGCTGCGCCGCGCCCCCCGCCGCATCTGCGTCGTCGCGGGACTGTCGAAGCTCCCGAGCCTGCGGGGCGCGCTCGCCGCGGGACTCGTGACGGACCTCGTGATCGACGAGCCGCTGGCCCGGGCGCTCGCGCAGTAGGCCCCGCCTGCACGATTGTGCAGCGTCGGGCCGGCTCCGTCCCGCGGCGTCTAGATTCGCGGCACGGCGGCGCGAGCGCGCCGCGCACGTGCTTGGAGGTTCGATGAAGAAGCTCATCCGCGATCCGCAGACCGTCGTGCAGGACGCCCTGGCGGGATTCGCCGCGGCCCACCCCGGTCTGCTGCGCGTGCAGTCCGATCCGGACCTCGTCGTCCGTGCGGACGCGCCCGTGCGGGGCAAGGTCGGCCTGGTCTCCGGCGGCGGCAGCGGCCACGAGCCCCTGCACGGCGGCTTCGTCGGCCCCGGGATGCTCGACGCCGCGGTGCCGGGACCCGTCTTCACGTCACCGACGCCCGATCCGATCCTGGAGGCCACGAAGGCCGTCGACGGGGGAGCGGGCGTGCTCCACATCGTGAAGAACTACACGGGCGACGTGCTGAACTTCGAGACCGCGGCGGACCTCGCGCAGGCGGAGGACATCGCCGTCGAGACGGTCGTCGTCGACGACGACGTCGCGGTCAAGGACAGCCTCTACACCGCGGGCCGGCGCGGTGTCGCCGGCACGGTGCTGATCGAGAAGATCGCCGGCGCCGCTGCGGAGCGCGGCGACGACCTGACGACGGTCGCCGCCGTGGCGCGGAAGGTGAACGCGAACGTGCGCTCGATGGGGCTCGCCCTCAGCGCGCCGATCGTGCCGCACGCCGGCGTGCCGAGCTTCGACATCAGCGACCACGAGGTCGAGATCGGCATCGGCATCCACGGGGAGCCGGGCCGCGAGCGGATCGAGTGGGAGCCGGTCGACGGCCTCGTGTCCCGGCTGATGGAGCCGATCCTCGAGGACCTGCCGTTCACCTCCACCGACGACGTCCTGCTGTTCGTCAACGGCATGGGCGCGACGCCGCTCGTGGAGTTGTACATCGTCTACGACGCCGCCGCCTCGATCCTCCGCGAACGGAACATCCAGATCTCACGCAGCCTCGTGGGGAACTTCGTGACCAGTCTGGACATGCAGGGCTGCTCGATCACGCTCCTGAAGCTGGACGACGAGCTGAAGGCGCTCTACGACGCCCCGGTCGAGACCGCGGCGCTCCGCTGGGGACGCTGACCGGGTCGGCGAGCGGGCCGCACCGACGAAGGGAGCAGGGTGGAAGCGCTGGGCACGGACTGGGCGATCGACTGGGTTCGGCGGAGCGCGGCGGTGATCGCCGAGCACAAGGCGGAGCTGTCGGGCCTCGACCGCGCCATCGGTGACGGCGACCACGGCGAGAACCTCGATCGGGGCTTCCGCGCCGTCGCGGCGAAGCTCGACGACGCGACGCCGGAGACGCCCGGGGCGGTGCTGAAGCTCGTGGCGACCACGCTCATCTCCACGGTCGGCGGCGCGTCCGGGCCGCTGCTGGGCACCGCGTACCTCAAGGGCGCGCAGGCGGCAGGCGACGCGGAGCGCCTCGACGCCGCTGCGGTCGTCGCGCTGCTCGCGGCCGCGCGCGACGGCGTGGTGCTGCGCGGCAAGGCGGAGCCCGGCGACAAGACGATGATCGACGCCTGGGACCCCGCGGTCCGCGCGGCGCAGGGCGCGCTCGACGCCGGCGGCGACGCGTCGGCGGTGCTGTCCGCCGCGGCCGAGGCCGCGGAGTCCGGGGCCGAGGCCACGGATCCGCTCGTCGCCCGCAAGGGCCGGGCGAGCTACCTGGGGGAGCGCGCCGTCGGGCACCGGGACCCGGGGGCGCAGTCGAGCGCGTACCAGCTGCGCGCGGCGGCGACCGCAGCGGAGGGCTGAGCCGTGCCGGTCGGACTCGTCTTCGTCTCGCACAGCGCCCGGATCGCCGAGGGGGTGGTCGAGCTCGCCGCGCAGATGGCGCCGACCGTGCCGCTGGTCGCGGCCGGCGGCACCGACGACGGCGGCATCGGCACCAGTTACGACCGCGTGCTCGCCGCGATCGGCGAGGCCGACCGGGGTGGCGGCGTGCTGCTGATCGGCGACCTCGGCTCCGCGATCCTCACCGCCGAGACCGCGGTCGACCTGCTCGACGAGGAGCCCGCCGGGGGAGTGCGGGTGCTCGACGTGCCGATCGTGGAGGGCGGCGTCGCCGCGGCGGTCGCCGCCGAGTCCGGCGCCGACCTCGACGCCGTCGCCCGCGCCGCGGGCGGAGATGCACCGGAGCCGGCGCCCGAGGCGCCGGCCGCGACCGAGGCGGATGCCCCCGCGGAGGCGGTCGTCGCGCTCGCCGATCCGGAGGGGCTCCACGCCCGGCCCGCAGCCGCGCTGGTCCGGCTCGCCGCGCGCTTCGACGCCCGCGTCACCGTGAACGGCGCGGACGCCTCGAGCCTCCTGCGCGTCATCGCGCTCGGCCTCCGGCACGGCGAGCGGGTGGTCGTGCGCGCCGAGGGCGCGCAGGCCGGCGAGGCCGTGGCGGCGGTGGCGGAGCTGCTGCGCGGTCCGGCCGCATAGCGGGTTCAACCACGAGTCGAGGGTCGCCACGCCGCACGCGGCGATGCAGGAGAACCTGTGGTCGTGGCCCCCTTTCGGGGGGTCGACGATCCAGCCGCGACGCGCCGCGCGCCTCCCGATCTGGGGGTCCGCCGCCTGTCACGCTCTCCCCGTGCTCACCACTCTGGTCCTCGTCCTCGCCGGCATCACCGCCTGGTGCGTGGCGTCGCTGGCGCTCGCCCTGATCGTCGGCCCGATGGTCCGCCGCGCCGCGGGCGCCGAGCGCGGTCTCGTCGCCGATCGGCGGCCGATGACCGGCGCGATCCCGCTGCCCGTCGTCCACTAGGACGACCCCGAGCCGGGTGGGGGCGCATCCCGGGCGCCTCCATCCGATACCCGCTGAACGCCGACGGCCGGCGCACGATGACGTGCGCCGGCCGTTCGCGTCCTCCCCGCGGGGGAGCGGTCAGTTCTTCGTGCGGTCGTCCTTCTCGCCGTCGTCCTGGCCGCGGGACATGCGCAGCTCTCGCGCCTGCTCCACGTCCTTCTCGTGCTTCTTCTCCTTCTTGTCCGACTGGCGCGTGTCCCGCATCGGCAGCTGGATCTGCTCCTCCGCCGCGATGCCGGCCTGCAGCTCGCGGCCGCGCTCCAGCTCCGCGTCGAACTCCGCGCCGAACAGCAGCACGAGGTTCGTGATCCAGAGCCACAGCAGGAACACGATGACGCCGGCGACCGCGCCGTAGGTCTTCGCGTAGCTGCCGCCGCCCGAGAGGGACAGGTAGACGCCGAGCGCGACGGTGGCCAGCCCCCAGACGATCAGGGCCAGGAAGGACCCGACGCTCATCCACTTGAACTTGGGCTGCTTCACGTTGGGCGAGAAGTAGTACAGGATCGCGATCGCCGCGATGGCGATCGCGACGAGGATCGGCCATTTGACGATCTGGAACACGAGCAGCGCCGCGTCGCCGATGCCGACGACGTCCGCGATGCGGTTCACGATCGGGCCGGTCGACACGAGGATCAGCGCGCCGAGCACGACCAGCACCACCAGGATGACGGTGACGAGCAGCTGCGTCGGACGCAGCTTCCACACGGGTCGCCCCTCGGGGATGCTGTAGATCCGGTTCATCGCGCGGCCGAACGCGCCGACGTAGCCCGAGGCGGACCACAGCGCGCCGAGGATGCCGACGACGAGGCCGATGCCCACGCCCTGCGTCTTCGTCGCGTTCGTGATCAGCTGCGTCACGATGTTGTAGACGCCGGGGGAGCTCTGCTTGACGGGGGCCAGGAACTGGTCCGTCAGCTGCTGCACCGCGTCCGGGCTGAGCAGGCCGAGGATCGACACGATCGCGATGACCGCGGGACCGAGCGCCAGCACCGAGTAGTAGACGAGCGCGGCGGCCAGGTCGGTGCACTGGTCGGACCCGAACTCCTTCGCGGTCTTCTTCAGCGTGTAGACCCAGGTGCGCTTGTGCAGGTCCTCCGGCCCCTCGGGCTTCGAGCCCGCGTCGGGGGAGGGCGTCCTGCCCGGCGCGACGTCGTCGGTTCCGCCGCGACCGGTCGTGCCGGCGGCGGTGCGCTCGGCGCGGCCGTCCGCTCTGGAGCGGGGGAGCCACGACCGCCCGGGGTCGCGCGAGACGGCATGGCCCGCCGCGGCGACCGCCCCGACGACCCCGGCCGCGACGACCGAGAGGCCGGCCGCCGTGGCCATCTCGCCGGAGCGCGCGCTGCGGAAGCCGCCGACCTTCTGCTCGGGGGTCGCCACGTCAGCCCGCCGAACCGGGGGCGGAGGAGCCCTCGGCTCCGGAGGCGGCACCGGACGAGTTCGCCGGTCCGCCGGTCTTCGACGAGGCCGGGGCCTTCGGCGCAGCGCTCGGCTTGGGGCTCGGCGCCGGGGCGGGGCTCGGCGTCGGGGCGGGCGAGCCGGTGCGCACGGCCTCCGGCGTCGACGCCGCGGCGGGCGAGCCGCTGTCGGAGGAGTCCTCCGAGTCGGTGCCGGCGGAGCCCGCGGCCGACGCTGCGGCGGTCGCGGTCTCGGCGACCTTCGACACGGTCTCCGAGATGCTCGGCGCCTTGTCCTCGATCGCCTCCTTGGCCTTGCCGCCGACCTTCTGCACGGTCGGGTTCTCGCGGAACCCCTGCACGCGGTCCGTGATGGCGTCGTAGGCGGGGCGTCCGGCACGGGCGCCGATGACGTACCCGGCGGCGATGCCCGCCACGAACAACAGCTTTCCTCGCATGTGTCTGCCTCCTCTTGGCTCCCCTCATCGTGGGCGCTCCTCACTGCGAGCCTGGCGATCCTTCAGCCTTCTTCCACGTCGCTCCCAGCGCAGCCGGATGGAGGTCGGGACGCGTCCGCGGCGCGGCGATGGGCGAGGATTGGCGGGTGCAGCAGGCGGTGGCGGTGGACGACGCGCGGCGGCTCGACGAGGCGGACCCGCTGAGCGCCTTCCGCTCGCGCTTCCTCGCCGTGCCCGAGGTGGTGGCCTACCTCGACGGCAACTCGCTCGGCCGTCCGCTCGACCGGACTCCCGAGGGCCTCGCCGGTCTCGCTCGCGACCGGTGGGGCGGCCGCCTCATCCGCGGCTGGGACGAGGGCTGGATGGAGGAGCCGCAGCGGCTCGGCGACGACCTCGGTCGCATCGTGCTCGGCGCGGGCCCGGGGCAGACGATCGTCGGCGACTCGACGAGCGTGCTGCTCTACAAGGCGGTGCGCGCCGCCGTCGCGCTCCGTCCCGACCGCGACGAGGTCGTCCTCGCCGGAGGGGACTTCCCGACCGACCGGTTCGTGCTGCAGGGCGTCGCCGACGAGCTCGGCCTCCGGCTCGTGCCGCTCGAGGCCCCGCACGACGGGGGAGTGGAGGCGGACCAGGTGGCCGCCGCCGTCGGGCCGCGCACCGCGGCCGTCGTGCTGAGCCACGTCGCCTACCGGTCCGCCCACATCACCGACGTGTCGGCCGTCACCGCGGCGGCCCATGCCGCCGGCGCCGTCACGGTGTGGGACCTCAGCCACTCCGCCGGTGCGGTCCCGCTGCGGCTCGACGAGTGGGAGGTCGACCTCGCCGTCGGCTGCAGCTACAAGTACCTGAACGGCGGACCGGGGGCGCCCGCGTTCGTGTACGCCCGTGCCAGCCTGCTGCCGTCGCTGCAGCAGCCGATCCAGGGCTGGATGGGCGCCGCGGAGCCGTTCGCCATGGGGGAGCGGTACGTCGCGGATCCCGGCATCCGGCGGTTCCTCTCCGGCACGCCGTCGATCCTCGCCATGCAGCCGCTGGCGGACATGCTGTCGCTGCTCGACGAGGTGGGCATCGACGCGGTGCGCGCGAAGTCGGAGCGCCTCACGGCGTACGCGGTCGACCGCTACGACGCCGAGCTCGCGCCGCTCGGCGCCCGCTTCGCCAGCCCGCGGGACCCGCAGCGGCGCGGCTCCCACGTCACCTTCGACCACCCGGCGTTCGAGGCGATGCTGCCGCGGCTGCACGCCCGCGGCGTCGTGCCCGACTTCCGCCGGCCCGACGGGCTGCGCATCGGGCTGTCGCCGCTCAGCACGTCGTTCGAGGAGCTCGAGCTCGGTCTGCAGGCGGTCCGCGAGGAGCTGGTGCAGGCGGGCTGACCGCGGGTCCGCCCGGGCCGATTCCGCCCGAGCTGACATAATGTGCATTATCGGCGCCACTGAACCCCGCTCCTGACGTCGAGCCCATAATGTCCCTTATGTCAGGTCGAGTCGGCGGACGGTCTGCGGCGGCCCCGGATCGTGCGCCGCATCGAAGACGTGGAACGGTGCCGGTCCGGGCGTGACCGCGCGGGTCGGCCTCCTGCTGCACGGGATGCGGCGCCTGCATCGACGGCGACCCCACGGCGCCTCCGAGGTCGCTGCGCAGGAGGCCGATGCGGTTCGAGCCACAGGAGATCGAAGGCAGACTGTCAGGCCGTCCGCGGGCGCCGCAGCCGCGGCCGCCCCTGCTCCCCCGAACCTCCAGAGGTCCCTCCTGCTCGGACTCGAACTCGTCGTGATCCTCGGCGCCGTCGTGCTGGCCGTCGGCGTCCTCGCACGCCGCGTCCACGTGGCCGCGCCGATCCTGCTGCTGATCGCCGGCGCGGCGCTCGGCTTCGTGCCGCTGCTGCGGGAGGTGGAGCTGCCGCCGGAGGTCGTCCTGCTGCTGTTCCTGCCGGCGCTGCTCTACTGGGAGAGCCTCACGACGTCGCTGCGGGAGATCAGGTCGAACCTGCGGAGCGTGGTGCTGACCAGCACGCTGCTCGTCGTCCTCACCGCGGCCGTCGTCGCCGTCGTGGCGCACGCGGTCGGGCTCGACTGGGGTGCGGCCTGGGTGCTGGGTGCGGCGGTCGCGCCGACGGACGCGACTGCCACGGCCGCGCTGGCCGGCGGCATGCCTCGCCGCACGCTCACGACGCTCCGCGCGGAGAGCCTCGTCAACGACGGCACCGCCCTCGTGATCCTCGCCCTGGCGATCGGCGTCTCCGCGCACGGGATGGCGATCACGGCCGTCGGGGTCGGCGGCCAGCTGCTGCTGTCCTACGGCGGGGGCATCGCGATCGGCGTCGCGGTGGCCTGGGTGGCGACGCAGGTGCGCAAGCGCATGGACGACGCGCTCGAGGAGAACGTCGTCTCCCTCCTCTCCCCCTTCACGGCGTACCTGGTCGCGGAGGTCGTCGGGGCCTCCGGCGTGCTGGCGGTCGTGATCTGCGGCCTCGCGATGAGCCAGATCGGCCCCCGCATCGCCGGTGCGGACACCCGCACGCAGATGAACGCGTTCTGGACCCTGGCGACCTACCTGCTGAACGGCGCCCTGTTCGTGCTCGTCGGCATCGAGCTGCAGGTCTCCGTGCGCGACCTGCGGCCGGGACAGCTCGTCGTCGGGCTGCTCGGGGTGGCCGTCGTCACCGTCGCCGTCGTGGCGGTGCGCTTCGGCTTCTTCTTCGGCACCGGCGGGGTGCTGCGGCTGCTCGAGCGCACGCCCGAGCGGCGCGCGGCCCTCATGACGAACCGGATGCGGCTCGTCATGAGCACGGCGGGGTTCCGCGGGGCGGTCTCGCTGGCGGCTGCGCTGTCCGTGCCGAGGCTGGTGGACGGGGGCGACCGCTTCCCCGACCGCGCCCTCGTCGTGTTCGTCACGGCCGGCGTCATCGCGGTCACGCTCGTGCTGCAGGGGCTGGTGCTCCCCCTCGTGCTGCGGCGGGCGCAGCTGCCGCCCGACGAGGCCGTCGAGCGGGAGCTGCTGGAGGCGGAGACGACCGCCACGGAGGAGGCGCTCGAGTCGCTCGACGGACTGGCCGGTGACGTCGACGCCGGTGACCACGCCGTGCAGCGCAGCCGCGACGAGCTCGAGGTGCAGCTGCGGTCGCTCGAGAGCGGTGAGGACGACGAGCTCGACGAGGACCAGCAGGCGGCGGCGGACTACGCGAACCTCCGGCTCGCGCTGGTCCGGCGCAAGCGCCAGGTGCTGCTGCGGCTCCGCGACGAGAAGCGCATCGACGACATCGTGCTGCGCCGCATCCAGTCCCGGCTCGATCTGGAGGAGGTCCGGCTCGCGGCCGAGGACTAGCCGGTCGCCGCGCCCGCCTCGGGCCGCCGTTCGAGCGCGGCGCGGGTGAGCAGGGTGGCTCCCCCGACGGCCGCGGGCATCGCGACGATCGCCCCGAGCGGGACGAGGAACAGCACCCAGGTGGCGACGCCGAACCCCAGCGCGCGGGCCCGCAGGCCGCGCAGCCGCCGACGGCGCTCGCGGAGGTGCAGGCCTCGCGCGTCGAAGGGCGTGCCCGTGAGCTCGACCGCGAGGAACCAGCCGCCGACGACGGCGCCGAACGCGCCGCCGACGAGCGGCCCGACCAGCGGGATCAGGCCGAGCAGGAACGCGGCGAGGCCGACGCCGACCGAGGCGACGAGCAGGGCGAGCCCGTCGCGCGCAGCGCGCAGCAGCCCGCGGAGCACCGGCTCGTCGCGCTCCTCCGGCGCGTCGCCGAGGCGCTGCTCGACGCGACGGCTGATCCGCTCGTAGAACGGGTCCCCCACGGTCAGCACGACCGCGGTGAAGGACAGCGCGCCGACGACCACGGCGAGCACGAGGATCGCGAGCCCGGCGGCGACGCGGACCGTGGCGCGCAGCGGGTCGGCCCAGCCCGCAGCGAATCCCGTCGCCCAGGCCGCGATCCCCTCGAGGGAGGTGACGAGCGCGACGAGCAGCCCGACCCACACGGCGCCGACGACGACCGCCGGCAGGGCGCCGAGCAGCATCAGGCGGGGGCTGCTCCCCCACAGGCGGAAGCCGCGACCGAGGTCGCCGACCCCGCGCAGGAACTCGTGCACGTCCCGATCCTCCTCCGTGCGGTCCCGCCTGCGCCGCGAGCCGTCGTCGACGGGTTCCGCGGGCACGGAGCGGACCGAGGGAGCACGCTCCACACTGGGACCATGCAGTCCGACGACGCACTCCCCGACGTCCCCCGCGCCTCGCGGATCGGCGGCTCGCGACCCCGGCCGCAGCTGGTGCGCCGCGACTGGGCCGACCTGAGCGGTCCGTGGGGCTTCGCGTTCGACGACGCGGACGAGGGACGCGCCGCGGGCTGGCAGGACCGATCCGACCTGGGCGCCGGCGAACGGGTCATCCAGGTGCCCTTCCCCTTCGAGTCGGCGAGCTCGGGCATCGGCGAGACGGGCTTCCACCGCGTCGTCTGGTACCGCCGCGAGCTGACGGCCGCCGACCTCGCGGCGGCGGGCTTCGCCTCCCGCGAGGGGCGCCTGCTGCTGCACTTCGCCGCCGTCGACTTCCGCGCCGAGGTGTGGCTCGACGGCCGGCTGCTCGGCCGCCACGAGGGCGGCCACACGCCGTTCTCCTTCGACGTCGCCGACGCCGCGCGTTCGGGCGACCGCTTCACGATCACGGTCCGGGTCGAGGACGACCCGCTCGACGTCGGCCAGCCCCGGGGCAAGCAGGACTGGCACCGCGACCCGCACGTGATCTGGTACCACCGCACCACCGGCGTCTGGCAGCCCGTGTGGCTGGAGGCGGTGCCGGACACGGCCCTGACCAGCGTGCACTGGGCCGCCGACCTGGCCGCGGCGACGGTGCGCGCCGAGGTCGTGCTGAACCGGGTGCCGGCGGAGGGCACCACCTGCTCGATCGTGCTCGAGCACGACGGCCGCAGGATCGGGGCCGTCGAGGTGCCCGCGGGGCGCGACCGGTTCTCGGCGGTCGTCACCCTGCCCGAGCAGGAGAACGGGCAGGGCTACGAGGAGCTCCTCTGGTCGCCCGAGCACCCCGCGCTCGTCGACGCGACCGTGGTCGTCGCCGCGCCCGACGGCGGGCGGGACGTCGTCTCCTCCTACCTCGGCCTGCGCAGCACGGCGGTCGGCCGCGGCCGCTTCCTGCTGAACGACCGCGACGTGTACGTGCGCTCCGTGCTCGAGCAGGGGTACTGGCCCGAGTCGCACCTCGCGGCGCCGTCCGAGGGCGCGATCGAGGCCGAGGTGCGGCTGATCAAGGAGCTCGGCTTCAACGCCGCCCGCCTGCACCAGAAGTTCGAGGACCCGCGCTTCCTGTACTGGGCGGACCGCCTGGGCCTGATGGTGTGGTCCGAGACGCCCGGCGCCTACGAGTTCTCGCCGACCGCCGTGACGCGGATGACCAGGGAGTGGCTCGAGGTGCTCGACCGCGACCGGTCGCACCCCGCGATCGTCACCTGGGTGCCGCTCAACGAGAGCTGGGGCGTGCAGCACCTCGCGCACTCCCCCGCGCAGCGCGCCTACGCCCGCGCCCTCGTCGACCTGACCCGCGCGATCGACCCGACGCGACCGGTCGTCTCCAACGACGGCTGGGAGCACGTCGACTCCGACGTGCTGAGCGTGCACGACTACGAGTGGCGGCCGGAGGTCGTCCGTCGGCGCTACGCGAGACCCGATGCGGCCGAGCGGCTGCTCGCCGGCCTCGGCCCGGCCGGGCGCCGCATGGTCGTCGACGACCGGCAGCGCCCGGACGCGCCCCTGATGCTCACCGAGTTCGGCGGCATCCGGTTCACCCCGGGTGCCGCCGCCGAGGACGCGTGGGGCTACTCGATCGCGACCTCCGCCGACGACTTCCGCGAGCGGCTCGCGGGCCTGATGGGGGCCGTGCAGGACAGCGAGGTGCTCGCGGGCTTCTGCTACACGCAGCTGACGGACACGCTGCAGGAGGCGAACGGGCTGCTCACCGAGGACCGCCGGCCGAAGCTGCCGATGCCCGTGCTCCGCGCGATCATCACCGGTCGGCCCGAGGAGCGATGAGCCGAGCGCGCGTACCGGGCGGGCAGCGCCCGGCGGAGGGCTAGCGGCCCTCGAGCCGGTGCAGGCCCGTCCGGATCAGCGCGGGCAGGTCGGCCGGCTCGAAGACCTCGCCCGACGCCTCGAGCTCGTCCACGCCCCACCAGCGCGAGGCGACGATGTCCTCGCGCTCGTCGGGCATCCAGCCCGCGTCGCTCGGCTCGAACCGGTCGGTGCGGATCGAGAACCAGGCCCAGTGCCCGAGCTCGTAGGGGTGCCAGTCCGCATTCACCGAGAGGTCGACCACCGCGAACGGCTCCCCCACGGACTCGACGACGAGACCGGTCTCCTCCCGCAGCTCGCGGACGCCGGCCGCGGCGAAGTCCTCGCCCGGGTCGACGCCGCCGCCCGGCGTGATCCAGCGCGGCGGCACCGCGTGATCCACGCCGTAGGTGAGGAACAGCAGCACCCGGTCGTCGCGATCCGCGACGACCAGACGGGAGGTGGAGCGCTCGGCGACCACTACTCCCCCGGGATCGGCGCGAAGCTCGACACGTCGCCGACGAGGCGCGTGCGGTCCGACGGGATCGGCGCGACGGCCGCGTCGGCGATCTCCGCCGCGAACTCCTGCACGTTGTAGAGGCGGCCCGCCGCCTCCCGCCGCGCGTCGAGCGCGCCCGGGCTCGCCCGGTTCAGGATCAGGGCGGTCGCGGTGCCCTCGATCATGTCGCCGGAGACGACGACGAAGCCGATCTCCTGCTCGTCGAGCGCCGGGACGCGGGCGCGCAGCGCGTCCTCGCCCGCCCGCTTGCTGCGCGCGACGGGCTCGTACTCGGGCATCGTCGGCGTCGTGCGGATGAAGTGCGCCTGGTGGCTCGTCACGAAGACCACCCGCGACCCCGGGTCCATCAGCGGCACCGCGGCCTCGAGCACCCGCACCTGCGCGTCGCGGTTCAGCTGCAGGGCGTAGTCCTCGGCGGCACCGGACTCCATGCCGCCCGAGGCGTTGAGCACGAGCAGGTCGAGCCCGCCCCACTCGCGCACGACCGCGCGGAACATCTCCTCGACCGCTTCGCCGTCGGTCAGGTCCGCGCGCACGGCGAAGGACTCCCCGCCGGCGGCCCGCACCTTCTCGGCCGTCTGCTCCGCGCGTCGCGCCTTGCGCTCGTCGCGGTAGTTGACGACGACGTCGAAGCCGCGCTGGGCCAGGAGCACGGCCGTGTCGGCGCCGATCCCCCGGGAGGAACCCGTGATCAGGGCGCGGTTGCGCGGAGGAACGAGGTCGGTCTCGGCGTCGGTCACGATCGAGGACCCTATCGCTCGTGCCGCAACGGCCTCGATGCTACGGTTCGAGTCCGAGCCCCAGGAGTGCGCGCGTGTTCCCCGATCTGTTCAGCTACACGTGGGTCCTCTGGCTGGTGATCGTCGTCGCCGCCATCGTGCTGGAGCTGCTCACCCTGAACCTCGTGTTCATGATGATCGCGGCCGGCAGCCTCGTCGGCGGCCTCGGCACCTGGCTGCTCGGCTGGTCCGCCCCGCTGCAGGTCGTCGCCGCGGCCGCGCTCTCCGCCGTCCTCGTCTTCCTCGTGCGCCCGCTGCTCTACCGGGTGCTCGTGCACGGGAAGGAGCGCCCGCTCACGAACGTCGACGCGCTGTCCGGCATGAGCGCCCGCGCGACCGCCTCCTTCGTGCAGGGCACCGGGTTCGCCCGACTGGCGAACGGCGAGACCTGGACCGCCCGTCTCGACGACGCGCACGAGCACGCGGAGGTGGGCACCGGAGCCCGCCTCACCGTGGTCGCGATCGAGGGCGCCACCGCCGTCGTCGCTCCCGCGGCCGCACCCACCCCCGGAACTGGAGACACCCCGTGACCGATGCAGGCGCATTCCTCGGCCAGCTGTTCCTGATCCTGCTGGCGATCGTCGTCGTCATCTTCGTGATCGTCGTGCTGACGAGGGCGGTGCGGGTGGTGCCCCAGGCCCGGGCGGGGGTGGTGGAGCGGCTCGGCCGGTACCACAAGACGCTGCTGCCCGGTCTGAACCTGCTCGTCCCCTTCATCGACCGGCTCCGCCCGCTGCTCGACCTGCGCGAGCAGGTCGTCTCCTTCCCGCCGCAGCCCGTGATCACCGAGGACAACCTCGTGGTCTCCATCGACACGGTCGTCTACTTCCAGGTCACCGACGCCCGCGCCGCGACCTACGAGATCGCGAACTACCTCGTCGCCGTCGAGCAGCTGACGACGACCACCCTGCGCAACGTGGTCGGCGGGCTGAACCTCGAGGAGGCGCTCACCAGCCGCGACAACATCAACGGGCAGCTGCGCGTGGTGCTCGACGAGGCGACCGGCAAGTGGGGCATCCGCGTCAACCGCGTCGAGCTGAAGTCGATCGAGCCGCCCGTGTCCATCCAGGACTCGATGGAGCAGCAGATGCGCGCCGAGCGCAGCCGCCGCGCGCAGATCCTCACCGCCGAGGGCACGAAGCAGTCCGCGATCCTCCAGGCCGAGGGCGAGCGGCAGTCGCAGATCCTCCAGGCGGAGGGCGAGGCGCAGGCCCGCGTGCTGCGCGCCCAGGGCGAGGCCCAGGCGATCCAGACGGTCTTCGAGGCGATCCACGCGGGGAACCCCGACGGCCCCCTGCTCGCCTACCAGTACCTGCAGACGCTCCCGAAGATCGCCGAGGGGCAGTCGAACAAGCTCTGGATCGTCCCCTCCGAGCTCACGGACGCGCTGCAGGGCATCGGCGCGGCGTTCGGGCGCCCGGCCGCACCGCACGGCGCGTCGAGCGGCGCGGCTCCCTCGCCCGCGCAGGACGCGCCCTCCTCCGTGCGCCCGCCGCAGCCGTCCCCCGCTCCGGCTCGCCCCGCGGAGCCCGCCCCGCCGACCGACCCCCGGTGAGCCGGACCGGCTGGTTCGACGGCCCGCTCCCCCGGATCCTCGCGCACCGGGGCCTCGCGCTCGACGCGCCGCAGAACTCCGTCGACGCCTTCCGCGCCGCGCTGGCGGCCGGCGCGACGCACCTGGAGACCGACGTGCGCGCGACGGCCGACGGGGCTGCGGTGCTCGTGCACGACCCCGAGCTGACCGACGGCCGCGCCGTCGCCGACCTGCCGCTCGCGGCGCTGCGCGAGGCACTGCCCCGGGTCGCGACGCTCGCGGAGGCGCTGGCGGCGCTGCCCGACGCGCGGTTCAACATCGACCTGAAGCACGCCGACGCCGTCGCTCCGACCGCGGCGGCCGTCGCCGGGGCGGCCGCGGCCTCCCGCGTGCTCCTCACCTCCTTCTCGCGACGCCGTCGGCGCGCGGTGCTGCGCCTCGTGCCGACCGCGGCGACCTCCGCCTCCGCCGACGGCGTCGCCGGCGTCGTGGCCGGCCTGCGCCTGCGCGCCCCGGGCCTCACCCGGTCCGCGCTGCGCGGCGTCGACGCCCTGCAGATCCCGGAGCGCGCGGCCGGCACCGACCTCGCTGCGCCGTGGAGCATCGCGGCGATGCACCGCGCCGGCGTCGAGGTGCACTTCTGGGTGGTGAACGACCCGATCCGCATGCGCGAGCTCGTCGCCCGGGGCGCCGACGGCGTCGTCACCGACCGGGCCGACCTCGCCCGCGACGCGCTGCGCTGATCGAATGCACCGGCTGCACCGGAAGTGAACAGCGCTCTGGGAAGGTTCTGAGGAAACACCCCCCGGGGAATCCCCGACTCCGAACGCCCGTTATACCGGATGCGGGGAGAGGGGTATCGAATGGCTGATCGCAGTCTGCGCGGAATGCGGCTCGGCGGGCAGAGCCTGCAGAGCGAGGAGGGCGTCGTCTTCTCGGAGCGGCAGGTCCGGGAGTACCGGGCCACCGACGGGAGCACGTTCTCGGTCACGTTCGCGGCCGAGGCCGAGATCCCGGAGCGGTGGACCAGCCCGAAGTCGGGCATGGAGGGCCAGCTGCTCGAGGAGGACGGCTCGCTCGCGGCGCACACCGTCAAGGTGGAGAAGCCGGCGCGAACGCACTGGGACATGCTGCTCGAGCGGCGCACGCGCGCCGAGCTCGAGGAGCTGCTGGAGGAGCGCCTGCAGTACCTGCGCGCGCGCCGCGGCAAGACGACCGACAAGAAGGCGAGCTGAGCGCAGGCCGGCTCCGCTCGACGGGCCCCGTCCTCTTCCGAGGGCGGGGCCCGTCGTCGCTCACGGCGGCGGTTGGCAGTGCGGACACCAGTAGGTGCGGCCGGGGTGGACGCCCCGGCCGACCACGAGGGTGCCGCACCGGAGGCAGGGTCGGGACGCCCGGCCCACGACCCAGTGGGTGCTCCCCCGCCGCCGGTCGCCTGTGGTGATCTGGTACGCGTCGGGGTGGGTGGCGGAGTGCAGCAGCATGCGCGCCGCGAGCCGCACGAGCGGTTCCAGCGCGACCTCCCGGACCGGGCGGTCGGGATGGACGCCGCGGAGGAAGCAGACCTCGTTCACCCACAGGTTGCCGAGACCCGCGAGGTTCCGCTGATCGCGGAGGGCCTCGAGCACCGGGCGGCCGGGATCGGACGCGACCCGCCGGACGGCCTCCGCCTCGTCCCAGTCCGCACGGAGCGGGTCGGGACCGAGGAAGCCGACCACGTCCGCCTCCTGCCGGGTCTCGACGAGCTCGACGATCGGGATCGCGACGCCCCACGCGGTCACTCCCCCGGTGGTCGCGAGCCGGATCCGCACGTCGGGCTGCACCCGCCTGGGCACGGCGCGGCCCTCCCGGGTCACGGTCCACGTGCCGTCGAGGCGCAGGTGGCTGTGCAGCGTCAGGCCGCCGGAGAAGCGCTGCAGCAGGTGCTTGCCCCAGGTGTCGTGGCCGAGCACCCGCCGACCGGCGAGGTCGGCGCGGGCGTGCTGCGGCACCCGCAGCTCGCCCGCGGCCAGCGTCGCCCCGTCGAGCGCGGCGCGGAGGCGGACCGCCACCCGGAAGACGGAGTCGCCCTCAGGCACCGCGCCGTGCCCGGGTCACCGGCGGCGCAGCGGCCGGGCCAGCAGCGCGAGCAGCAGCGGCAGGATCCCGCCGAGCAGCGCGATGGTGGCGCCGAGCGGCACGCCGAACGCCACCGCCGGGGTGATCCCCGTCGCGAGCGGCACGTCGACGACGATCGTCTGCGTCGTGAACGGCTCCGCCGCGGCGAGCGTGCGCCCGTCCGGCCCGATCGCGGTCGTCGAGGCGACGGTCGAATCGCTGACCAGCGACCGGCCGGACTCGATCGCCCGGAGGCGGGCGATGCCGAGCTGCTGCTCGTTCTCCTCGGTGTGCCCGAAGTCGGCGTTGTTCGTCTGCGCGACGAGCACCTGGGCGCCGTCCGCGACCGAGCCCAGGATGAGGCCGTCGTCGATGACGTCGAAGCAGATGTTCACGCCGACCGGCACGCGGCCGACGTCCATCACCGAGGAGCGGGTGCCGGGCGTGTAGTCGCGCCCGACGAGCTTCAGCAGGTCGGGTGCGAAGGGCGTCCAGAACTTCCGGTCCGGCACGTACTCGCCGAACGGCACGGGCCGCACCTTGTCGTACAGGTCGGTGATCCCCTGATTCGGCGTCCAGAGCACCGACGAGTTGTAGGTGACGCCCTGGCGCTCGGTGATCGCGCCCGCGAGCAGGGGCGCGCCCACGGCCTGCGACACGAACTGCAGCTGCTGCTGCACGTTCGCCTCCCGGGTCGGGTCGTACATCGCGGCGCCCTCGGGCCAGACGACCAGGTCGACCTCCTTGCCGAGCGCCGGTCCCGTCGCCTGCACGGTCTTCGCGAGGTTGGCCGCCGGGTCGAACAGCGGGTCGAAGTAGCCCGCGTGGGTGTTCGGCTGGACCGCTGCGATGCGCATCGAGCCGGACACGGTGAGGGGGAAGGTCGGGACGGCGAGGAGCGCCCCGGCCACCACGGCGGCCGCGAGCACGCGGGGCAGCGCGGCCTGCGCGCGACCGACGCCGAGCCCGCGGGGCTCGGTCGTCAGCGCGACGCCGATCGCGGTCAGCCAGACGAGCACGAAGCTGAGGCCCGTCGTGCCGAACCAGGCGCTGAGGTAGGCGAACGGCGACATCGACTGGCTGAGGGCGACCGTGCCCCAGTTGAACCCGCCGTAGGGCCAGGTGCCGGCGACCACCTCCCGCGTCGTCCAGGCCGCGGCGATGAGCGGGGGCACGACGACCAGGCGCCCGAACGCCGTGGGCCACAGCCGTCCGGTCGCGTGCTGCAGCACCGCGATCAGCCCGCAGCCGGCCGCGACGAGCAGCGCCTCCAGGGTGCCGAGCGCGAGCAGCGGCACGACGCCGAGGAACAGCGTGACGAAGTCGATGAGCGAGAACCAGAAGACGACGCCGAACACCAGGCCGACGAGGGCGCCCGACCAGAACCCGCGGCCGCGCAGCGCGAGCAGCGCGCCGCCGACGCCGGGGAACAGCAGCACCCAGATGCTCGCGGAGGGGAAGGCGAACGAGAGCAGGAGGCCGCTGACCGCGGCGACGAGCAGCGCGAGCGGCATCGGCAGCTCCGCGGCTCCGCGCAGACGGATCGGACGGGCGGCCGCGCGCGCCGGCGGCGCGGGTCTGCGGAGCGTCGCCGTCATGCGCCGACGACGGTCGCGTCGCGGAGGCCGCGCTGCCGCGTGCTCATGCGCCGATGCTCGAGTACGCGACGATCCCCCGCCGGATGGCCTCGATCGCCTGCTGGGCGGTCCGCGCCGTCTTCCCCTCGCCCACCTGGCTGATCTGGTCGAGCAGGTCGATGACCTGCTTGGTCCAGCGCACGAAGTCGCCGGCCTGCAGGTCCGCCTCGCGCAGCACCGCGTCGAGCGCGCCGCCGCGCGCCCAGCGGTACATCGCGGTGCAGAGCCCGACGGACGGCGGGTTCGAGCCCGGCAGGCGGTGCGAGCGCTCGAGGTCGTCGAGGCGCTCCCAGAGGCCCTCGAGGCGGTTCCAGGCGTCGCGGAACGGTCCCTTGGGCAGCCAGCGCTCGTCGGCGGCGCCCTCCTCGCGGCGGGCCTCGAAGACGAACACGGTCGCGAGGGCGGCGAACGCCGGCACGTCGAGCCCGTTCCAGACCTGGCGCCGCAGGCTCTCCGCCAGCAGCAAGTCGCGGTCGCCGTAGATGCGGGACAGGGCGCGCCCGTGCTGCGTCAGCACGACCTCGCCCTCGTCGTCCGCCTTGAGGTAGCCCTCCTCGAGCAGCACCTCGGTCACGCGGTCGAAGATGCGCGCGACCGCACCGGTGCGCGTCGCGATCTGCCCCTGCAGCTGCTCCGTCTGGCGCTTCAGCCGGTACCAGCGCTCCGCCCAGCGCGACAGCTCCTCGCGCCGCGGCGACGTGTGCGCGGGGTGCGTCTTCATCCGGCGGCGCAGGTCGGTGATCTCGCGCTGGCGCCGCTCGCGCTGCTTCGCCGTCTGGTCGCCGGGCTTCGCGCCCGCGCGCTCCAGGTCGCTGATCTCGCGGCGGATCGCGGCGTACTCGGTGACGTCGCCGGACGCGCCGGTGTCGTCGCGCATCGCCTTCTCGTACCCGACGAGCGACTCCTCCTGCTGCCGCACCTTGCGGGCGAGGTCGACGACCGCCCGGTCGGCCTGGTACTGCGCGAAGGAGGACTCCAGGATCGTGCGGGTGCGCTCGCGCCCGAACCGCTCGATGAGGTTGACCGCCATGTTGTAGGTCGGCTTGAACGAGGAGTTCAGCGGGTAGGAGCGCCGGGAGGCGAGCGAGGCGACGGCCTGCGGGTCGAGCCCCTCCTGCCAGCAGATGACGCTGTGGCCCTCGACGTCGATGCCGCGACGGCCGGCGCGGCCGGTGAGCTGGGTGTACTCCCCCGGCGTGATCGGCACGCGGGCCTCGCCGTTGAACTTCTCGAGCTTCTCGAGCACGACCGTGCGCGCGGGCATGTTGATGCCGAGGGCGAGGGTCTCGGTCGCGAACACGACCTTCAGCAGCTTGCGCTGGAACAGCTCCTCCACGACCTCCTTGAAGGCGGGCAGCAGCCCGGCGTGGTGCGCGGCGACGCCGCGCTCGAGGCCCTCGAGCCACTCCCAGTAGCCGAGCACGGCGAGGTCCTCGTCGAGCAGGGTTCGGCAGCGCTCCTCCACGATCGCGCGGATCTCCTGGCGCTCCCAGCCCTCGGTGAGGCGCACGCCGTCGCGCATCGCCTGCCGCACGGCGCCGTCGCAGCCGGCACGGCTGAAGACGAAGAAGATCGCGGGCAGCAGGTTCTGCTCGCCGAGCAGCTCGACGAGGTCGCTGCGCTGCATCGTGAAGCCGCGGGGCGCGCCGCCCTTGCTGTGGCGCCGGCCGACGTCCTGCATCTGCCGCGACGAGATCGTGCGGCCGCCGTAGCGGGACATCTGCAGCAGCTCGGGGTTCACCCGGGGCGTGCCGCCGGAGGCGGACTGCGTCGCGTCGAACAGGTCGACCAGCTTCGAGCGCATCAGGACGTGCTGCTCGAGCGGCACCGGCCGCTCCTCCGACACGATCACCCGCGTGCGACCGCGCACGGCCTGCAGCCAGTCGCCGAACTCCTCCGCGTTCGACACCGTCGCGGAGAGGGAGACGAGGCGCACGGTCTGCGGGAGGTGGATGATCACCTCCTCCCACACCGCCCCTCGGAACCGGTCGGCGAGGTAGTGGACCTCGTCCATGATCACGAACGAGAGGTCCTTCAGCAGGTCGCTGCCCGCGTAGAGCATGTTGCGCAGCACCTCGGTGGTCATCACGACCACCCGGGCGCGCGGGTTCACCGCGGTGTCGCCGGTGAGCAGCCCGACGTCGTCGGGGCCGTAGACGTCGACGAGCTCGTTGTACTTCTGGTTCGACAGCGCCTTCATCGGCGCCGTGTAGAAGACCTTGTCGCGCACGGACGCCATCGCGAGGTACACCGCGAACTCGGCGACGATCGTCTTGCCGGCGCCGGTCGGCGCGGCGACGAGCACGCCGTCCCCGTCCTCCAGCGCGACGCAGCTCTCGACCTGGAACGGATCGAGCTCGAACGAGAGCTGCGCGCGGAACGCCTCGACGGCGGGGTGGTCCTGACGGATGCGGGAGGCGGCGTATCGCTCGGATGGCGACAGGACAGCCGCTCCGGCAGACGACTCCACCGGTTTACGAGCCACCCTTACAGGGTACCCGCGCCCTCCAGGACGGCTGCGTCCCGACGGGCTTTGCGCCGATCGTGCAGCAGGGCGATGCCGACCGCGACGAAGTACAGGATGATCATCGGGATCGCCAGCAGCAGCATCGAGACGATGTCGGCCGACGGCGTCGCGACCGCAGTGAAGATGGTCACCGCGAGGATCGCGATGCGCCACGACTTCAGGATCGTCCGCCCCTGCAGCACGCCGGTGAAGTTGAGCAGCACGAGGAACACGGGCAGCACGAACGCGATGCCCACCACGAGCAGCAGGCGCAGCGCGAAGTCGAGGTAGCCCTTGCCGTCGAGCAGCGACGACGTGCCGCCCGGCGCGAAGCTCACCATCAGCCCGACGATGTGCGGGATGACGAAGGCGCCGGCCGCGCAGCCCGCGAGGAACAGCGGGACCGCGCTGAAGAAGAAGCCGAAGACGTACTTCTTCTCCTGGCGGGTGAACGCCGGCGTCAGGAACGCGAAGATCTGGTACAGCCAGATAGGGCTCGCGAGCACGACGCCGACGATGATCGCGATCTCGAACCGCACGTCGAACGCGCTGGTGACGCTCGGGAAGTTGATGGTCGCGATCCGGCCGCCCTGCTGCTTGAGGGGGCCGGTCAGCACCTCGAGGACGAGGTCGGACACGAACCAGCCGCCGATGCCGCCGGCGAGGATCGACAGGGCCGCCCACATCAGCCGCTTGCGCAGCTCGAGGAGATGTTCGATGAGCGGCATGCGCCGCTCATCGGTGGCGCTGGTGCGCGCCCGGGGGCCTGCTGCGGAGCTCAGCGGTCCTCAGACGCGCGACGCGTCTGCGCGGAGTCGGGCGTCGTCACGGTCTCGCGGTCGAGGTGCTCCGCGGAGCGCTCCTTGCGGTCCTTGGCGATGTCGTCCTGCACGTCGGTCATCTCCTTGCGGAAGATCTTGATCGACTGGCCGAGGCCCTTCGCGAAGATCGGCAGCTTCGTCGCGCCGAAGAGCACGAGGACGACGAGGACGATGGCGACGAGGTGCCACCCCGAGAGGGCGTTGCCGAAGATACCCATGATGCTCCGATCGGATCCGCCTTCGCCATCGGAACGACGGCTGCGGCGCTGCTTCGTCAGTGTAAGCGCCCTCGGCGGCGGTTGGCGCGTGCCGCGCGATCCGGCCCTCAGGCCGTGTCGCCGCGGTAGCGGGCCAGCCCCGCCTCCGCCCACTCCCGCACGGCCGCCCGCGCGTCGTCGGGCTCGACGACGACGATCAGGCCGGGTCGCCCTGCGACGAGCCGCTTCAGCCCGTGCAGGTGGGCGATCCGGAGTCGGGTCCGCACCCAGCCGCGCCGCGCCGGCTGCGTCTGCGGCCGGTCGCCGAGGTAGTCGGCGAGCAGCGGCACGGCGGCCTCCGCGATCTCGATCGTGACCGAGCGGTCCTGCTTCGAGGGCTGGAAGATGCGCTCCGGCAGCTCGATGTCCTCGGGGCGCTCGGGCTCGGCGTCGGCCAGTGCGCGCACGTCGCGCATGCGGTCGAGGCGGAAGGTGCGCAGCGCGCGGCGGGACCGGTCCCAGCCGCGCAGGTACCAGGACTCGTCGACGGACTCGACGCGGAGGGGCTCGACGGCCCGCTCCTCGCGCTCGTCGCGGCCGTTCAGGTAGTCGAAGCCGAGCACGGTGCCGGCGCTGATGGCCTCGCGCACCACGCCCACGCGGGTGTCCGCGCCGCCCTCCACGGCGACCGCGGCGGGCGCGCCGCTGGCCGCGCGGGTGAGCTTCGCGGTGAGGCGGGCGACCGTCTCCCGGTCCGCGTTCGCCGGCAGCGCGGCGACGTACTGCAGCCCGGCGATGAGCGCGGCGGCCTCGCGGGCGGAGAACCGCGGCGAGTCGTCGATCGCGACCTGGTGCGTGATCGCGATCTCGTCGCGCTCCTCGAACCGGTCCCAGTCGATGTCGAACAGGTCGCCCGGCTGGTACGCCTTCGTCTCCCCCGGCACCCCGGAGACCGCGATGAGCTGCACCGCGTCGCGGATCCGCTGCTCGCCGACGCCGAAGTGGGCGGCGGCCTGCGCCACGGAGACGCCGTCGTTGTCGAGCAGGTACGGCACGAGCGCGAGCAGGAACGCCAGTCGGTCCTGCACGCGCAGCGGCTGCGCGTCAGCCATCGGTCCCCCCGTGCGCCGCGGCGACCGCGGCCAGTCGATCCCGGACGGCGGCGACGAGCTCGGCGGGCTCGACCACGAGCACCTCCGGGCCGAACGCCGCGACCTCGTCGGCGAAGAGCGCCTCGTCGGAGTAGTGGACGGCGACCCGGCCGCCGTCGACCGCCTGCCCGCGGGACCCGAGCCGCGCGGCGGCGTCGGTGTCGGGCTGCAGCTCGAGCAGCGCGCGGTTGCCCGCGAGCACCGCCCGCAGCCCCTCCCGGGCCTCCTCGGCGGGGTCGCCCCCGGGCGCGTCGAACTCCTGCGCCGTCTCCTCCACCGCACCGGCGATGCGGCTGAGCAGGAAGGTGCGGCGGGCGTCGGCGGCCAGGTCGATGCCGTGCACGTGCCAGCGGCCGCCGAACTGCACGAGCGCGAGCGGGGCGACGCGGCGGCGGCGCACGCGGTCCTCCCCCGGCTTCAAGTAGCCGAAGGCGACGACGCGGCGGCGCTCGATCGCCTCCCGCAGCGGGTCGAAGGCGGCATCGCGGGCACGGAGGCGCGGAGCGAAGCCGATCAGCGGCTCCTCCGACTCGATGCCGAGCGAGCGCAGCTTCAGCAGGGCGCGCCGGGACTCGCCGGACAGCGAGCCCTCGCGCCACGCGAGCGCGGCGAGGTCGAGCAGCGCGATCTCCTGCGGCGTGAAGGTCACGTCCGCGGGCAGGTCGTACTCGCCCTTCGGGATCCGGTACCGCGTGTACTGCACGGCGCCCTGGTCGGCGGGCAGCTCGATCGACTCGAGGGGCACCCCGAGGTCGCGGATGTCCTCCTTGTCGCGCTCGAACTGGCGCTCGAGGGAGGCGTTGCCGCCGTTCGTGCGGTACCGCTGCCGGTACCCCTGCACGGACGACAGGATGTCGGCCTTCGTCAGGCCCGTCTCGGTGGCGAGGAGGGCGAGGACGAGGCTGAAGAGGCGTTCCTCGTTGGAGACCGCGGTCGGCACGGGGTGGGGTCAGCCCTTGCCCAGGACGTCGACCACGAAGACGAGGGTCGCGTTCGCCGGGATCGTCGAGGTCGACTGGCTGCCGTAGGCCTGCTTCGGCGGGAGGATCGCGAGCACCTGCGAGCCCACCCGCTGCCCGGTGAGGGCGGTGACGAGCCCGGGCACGGTCTGCCCCTTCTTCACCACCACGTTCACCGGCGAGCCGGTGGTCCAGCTGGAGTCGAACACCGTGCCGTTCGTCGGGTCGCCGGGCTTCCAGACCACGCCCGTGTACTGGATGACGGCGGTGTCGCCGGCCTTGATCTCGGCGCCGTCGCCGTCCTTGAGGTTCGCGACCCGGAGGCTCGTCGGCGGGGTGTCCTCGGGCAGCGTGATCCCGGGGCGGCCGTCCGGCCCGAGCACGACGGCGGGCAGCCCGCTGCCCATCACCTGGTTCGTGCCGTTCGCCCGGGCCAGGTACGCGTCGCGGATGTCGACGACCGCGACGACGGAGTCGCTCGCGGAGAGCGAGGTCGGGCGGTTGGCCGCCGGGATCGCCTGCGACGGCGGCAGGACCACGGCGAGCCGCTCCCCCACCTGCGCGCAGACGAGCGCCTTGCGCAGGCCCAGGATCTGCACGGTGCCGATGACGAACTTCGCGGGGGCGGAGCCCGTGTAGTCGGTCTTCGTGACCTCCTCGCCGGTGGTGCCGTTGAGGAACGTGACCTCCGCCGACACCTCCTGCCCCGCGGTCAGCGGGGCGCCCTGCCCGGCGATCAGCCGGCTGGCCTGCACGTCCTCCACGTGGAGGGGCGTCGCGAAGTCGACGGTCGGCGCGGTGCCGAAGCGGCCCGCGGCCGTGACGCTGTTCGACGCCTGCCCGGCCTGCGCCTTCGGCGTGCAGCCCGCGACGGCGCCCGCACCGCCGGAGCAGCCCGTCAGGGCCGCGGCGAGCGCGGCCACGACGACGGTGCCGGCGAGGAGACGAGCGGTCCGGTGCACGGGGATCGAGTCTGCCAGAGTTCATGGCCTCCGATCCGCGGACGGATCGGAGGCGGTGCGCTGCCGCGGTCCCGGACGGACCGCTGAACGCGCGCGCTCGGGCGGTTCCGGACCGCTCCCGGCCTACTCCGGGTCGCCGGCCTCGGGGTCCGCGTCGACGCCTCGCGCCTCCGCGATCTCGGCCGCCTGCCGCGCGGCCTTGCGCAGGCGCTTGGGGCTCTTCTCCCGCTCGCCGATGGCGCCGGGCGTCCACTGCTCGACGTCCTCGTCCGCGAACTCCTTGGGCGCGCGGCGGGAGGCGCGGGGCGCCACCGCGCCGTCGGCGAGACGGCGGGCGGTGACGAGGAAGCCCGTGTGCCCGACCATGCGGTGGTCGGGCCGGACCGCGAGCCCGTCCACGTGCCAGCCGCGCACCATCGTCTCGGTCGCGAGCGGCTCGGTGAAGGCCTCCGTGTCGCGCAGCGCCTCCACGACCCGCGACAGCTGGGGCACGGTGGCGATGTAGGCGATCACGACGCCGCCGGGCGACAGCGCGCGCTGCACCGCCGGCACGACCTCCCACGGCGCGAGCATGTCGAGCACGACGCGGTCGGCGACGTCGGGCTCCCCCGCGTCGAGCACCTCGGCGAGGTCGCCGGTGGTCAGGGTCCAGCGCTCGGGCCGCTCGCCGAAGTAGCCGGCGACGTTGTCGGCGGCGACCTCCGCGAACTCCGCGCGGCGCTCGACGGAGTGCACGGCGCCGGTCGGACCGACGGCACGCAGCAGCCACATGGTGAGCGCGCCGCTGCCGACGCCCGCCTCCACGACCCGGTTGCCGAGCGCGATGTCGGCGGACGCGAGGATCTGGGCGGCGTCCTTCGGGTAGACGATGGCGGCGCCGCGCGGCATCGACATGACGTAGTCCGCGAGCAGCGGCTTCAGCGCCAGGTAGCTCGTGCCGTCCGAGCCGGTCACGACGCTGCCGTCCGGCGCGCCGATCAGCAGGTCGTGCCCGAGGGTGCCGCGGTGGGTGTGGAACATGCCGCCCGGCGCGAGGGTGATCGTGTTGCGGCGGCCCTTGTGGCCGGTGAGCTGCACGCGGTCGCCCGCCTGGAAGAGGCCGGTCATGCGCGCAGCTCCGCCGCGACGGCGGCGAGGTCCTCGGTGCCGCGGCCGTCGAGGGTCGTCCACAGCCGCCAGCGGTCCCCCTCAGGCAGCGTCGCCTGGTGCGGCACCCCGACCGTGGCCGCGCCCGATGCGACGGCGGCCGCGAGGCCCGGCCGCGAGTCCTCGATCGCGACGCAGTCCGCGATGTCGACGCCGAGCAGCTCGGCGGCGCGCAGGTACGCCTCCGGGTGCGGCTTCGGGCGCTCGACGTCGTCGCCGGCGACCACCACGTCGAAGCCGCCGAACGGGACGGCCGCGGCGACCGCCTCCGCCATCCGGCGCACGGACATGGTCACGAGCGCGGTCGGCACGGCCGCCTCGCGGAGGCCCGCCAGCAGCGCGAGCGCACCCGGCCGCCACGGCAGCGGGGGCACGAGCCGCTCGGTCACGAAGTCGGTCTGCCAGTCGACGATCTCGTCGACGGTCATCCCGACGCCGTGCTGCTGGAGCACGCGGGCGCCGTCGCGGAGGCCGCTGCCGACGAGGGCGACGGCCTGCTCGTGGGTCCAGGTGCCGCCGAAGCGGCCGACGAGCTCGATCTCGGCGGCGAACCAGAAGGGCTCGGTGTCGACGAGGGTGCCGTCCATGTCCCAGAGCACGGCGGAGGGGAGCTGTGGCACGGTCATCGGCCCCGAGGATAGCGACGCGGTGAGCGAACACGGATCGCGGCCGGAGGCGGTCGGCCTATCGTGGAGCGCTCGTCGGGTTCGCCGACGGCAGACGGAAGCGATGCGATTGGCCCAGACGAAGCGATTTGCACGCGGGCGCGTCCTGGTGGTGGCGTTCGAGGGGTGGAACGACGCCGGTGAGGCGGCCACCAACGCGGTGCGGATGGTGCGCGACGCGCTGCCGCTCACCACGGTCCTCGAGATCGACCCCGAGCTGTACATGGACTACCAGTTCAACCGGCCGACGATCGGGGTGGACGACCACGGCGTGAAGCGGCTGACGTGGCCCGGCGCGACCATGTGGGGGCCCGCGAAGCGCGGCCGCACCCGCGGCGTCGTGCCCGAGGTGTCGGAGCCGGAGGAGCGCATCGACCGCGACAACATCTCCGTGCTGCTCGGCACCGAGCCGTCCCGCAGCTGGCGCGCCTTCGTCGCGGAGATCATCGACGCCGCGCTCGTGGCGGACGTCGAGGGCATCGTGACGCTCGGCGCGATGCTCGCGGACGTGCCGCACACCCGCCCCATCTCCACCTTCGCCTCCAGCGAGGACGCGGAGGTGCGCACCGACCTCGAGCTGGAGCGCAGCAACTACGAAGGTCCCGTCGGGATCCTCTCCGTGATCTCGGACGCCGCCGCGCGGGTGGGCATCCCGACCGTGTCGATCTGGGCATCCGTGCCCCACTACGTGCACAACGCGCCCTCCCCGAAGGCGACCCTCGCGCTGATCGAGAAGCTCGAGGCGGTCCTCGACGTCGCCGTGCCCCGCGGCGACCTCGAGGACGAGGCGGAGGCGTGGGAGACCGGCATCGACGCCCTCGCGAACGAGGACGAGGACATGGCGGCCTACATCGAGCAGCTCGAGAAGGCCCGCGACACCGTCGACTCCCCCGAGGCGTCGGGCGAGGCGATCGCCCGCGAGTTCGAGCGCTACCTCCGCCGCGGTGAGGGTCCGGGCCGCGGCGAGCAGCCCCCGCCCTGGCGCCCGGGCGACTGACCCCGCTGCGCGGTCCTCAGGAATCAGGGCGCAGTTCAGGATGCCGCAAGGCCGTCGGTCCTGATTGACGACCGGGTTCCTGAGGCCGGTTCGACGCTGGATGCGCAGCCGCCCCGACGGGCACCTCGCTGTCGGCTCCTCCCCAGGCCGAGACCGGGTCGGCGAGTTCCCGGTGGGCGCGCCGGCGAGCAGCATGCTGCCCATGAGCGTGTTCTGGACCACCGCCGAGCTGCTGGAACGCGGGAGGTCACCACGCCAGATCCGTCGCGCCGTCGAGCAGCAGCTCGTGGCGCCCGTGCGGAAGGGGCACTTCGTGACGCCCGGCGCAGACCTCGATGTCGTGCGTGCGGTGCGCACGGGAGGCGTGGCCACCGCGACGACGGCGTCCCGAGCACTCGGCCTGTGGACGCCGCCGGATCCGACACCCGGTGCGCCGGCCGTGCGCGCCGGTCGGGCGCGTGATCGGCTGCACGTGGCCGTGCCTCGCAACGCGGCGCGGTTGCGGGATCCGGACGACGCAGCAGCGCCATTCCGGCCCTCGCCGCGGGTGGTGCTGCACTGGGTCGACGAGGCGGAGCTGGTCGGGACGGGCCGGTCCCGCATCGCTCACGTCCCCCTCCTGCTGAGGCACGCGTTCCTCTCGCTGCCGCCGGAGCATGCGCTGGCGGTGCTCGACTCCGCGCTGCACCTGCGCTTCCTGCGGAACGAGGACATCCCGGTCCTCGCTGCCTCCCTCCCGGAACGGCTGCGCGGGGTGGTGATGGCAGCGGACGGCCGTGCGGACTCCGGCACGGAGACGATCGTGCGGTACCGCTTGCGCGCTCGTGGGCTGCGGGTCGAGGTCATCGTCGGGCTGCGGGGCATCGGCACGGTCGATCTGCTGGTGGACGGCCGACTGATCATCGAGTGCGACGGCCGCGAGTTCCACGATGACGACGAGGCGTTCGAGCGCGACCGCGCGCGCGACCTCCACGCTGCTCGGCAGCGCTACCGGACCCTGCGATTCACCTGGTTCATGGTGCTGTTCAAGTGGCCTCTCGTCGAAGAGGCCGTCTTCGCCGCCCTCGGTTGAGGGTCCTGGTCAGGAAACGGGATGACGATCAGGACGAGTTCGCGCCTCTCGTCCTGATCACCATGCCGGTTCCTGAGGTCCGTTCCGCGCCGGGCGGGGCCGCTACGGCTGGATGACGCCGCTCATCAGCAGGCCGACGAGCAGTATGCCGAGCACGATGCGGTAGGCGACGAACGGCAGGAACGAGCCGCGGTTCAGGTACCGGAGGAAGAACGCGATGACGACCAACCCGACGCCGAAGGCGACGACGGTCGCGGCGAGCGTCTCGACGCCCGAGAAGACCTCGGCGCCCGGGTCGCGCGCCGTCTTCACGAGCTCGTAGAGCCCGGAGCCCCACACCGCGGGGATCGCGAGCAGGAAGGAGTACCGCGCGGCGGCGGCGCGGGTGTAGCCGAGCACGAGGCCCGCGCCGATCGTGCCGCCGGACCGGGAGACGCCCGGGATGAGGGCGAGCGCCTGCGCGAGGCCGAATATCACCCCGTCGCGGACGCCGAGGTCCTCGATCGTCTTCTGCTTGCGGCCGAGGTGGTCGACGACGCCGAGCAGCACGCCGAACACGATCATCGTGAACGCGATGATCCAGAGGGATCGGAACTGGTTCTCGATCAGGTTCTGCAGCAGCACGCCGAGGATCACGATCGGCAGCGACCCGATGATGATCAGCCAGCCCATCCGGTAGTCGTGGTCGGTGCGGGGCACGCGGACCTCGCCGTCGGCGCCCTTCGTGCGCAGCAGGCCGAGGAAGAACGCGCGCACGATGCGCACGATGTCCTTCCAGAAGTAGACGAGCACCGCGGTCTCGGTGCCGAGCTGGATGATCGCGGTGAACGCGGCGCCCGGGTCCTTGCCGCCCTCGAGGAAGATGCCCGCGATGCGCAGGTGCGCGCTCGAGGAGACGGGGATGAACTCCGTGAGCCCCTGGATCAGGCCCAGCACGAGCGCTTGGATCAAGCTTTCCACCTCCGGCACGACGGCAGGCGGGTCCTGCGCGACCGGCAGGCTAGCGAAGGCCCTCCCCCCGACCGGGGCTCCCGCGCCGCGTCGGCGCGGGCCCGCCGTCAGCGCCGCAGCCGGGGCTTCAGTCGGACGGTCGGCAGCTCGGGCGCCGGCAGCACGTCCTCCCAGGCATCGGGGTGCGGACCGAACCGGCCGTCCGCGCGGCCGGTCGAGCGCTGCTGCTCGACCTGCGCCTGCCAGTCGGCGCGGGCCCGCACGATGTCGTCGTGGCCGCGGCCCACGAAGTTCCACCACATGGTGATCGGGTCGGGGAAGGGCTCCCCCGTCAGCACGATCACGCGGGCGCCCTGCGGTCCCGCCTCGATCACGAGGCTGCTGCGGCCGGGCGCGAGCGCGACCAGCCGCGACCGGGTCGCGTGCAGCCCCTCCACCTCCACCTCGCCGAGGTCGACGAGCACGCCGACCTCGTGGCCGGGGTCGACGGCGGCCTCCCAGCGCAGTCCGGGCGGGAGGCGGACCTCGGCGCCCATCAGCGGCGTCGGCGCGTGCGGCGCGCCCGTGGACCCGAGCCAGTCCCCCACGAAGACGCGGACCTCGGCGCCGGCGACCGCGCGCATCTCGGGCACCGCGTGCTCGAAGCGCCGCGGGCCGTCGGTGTCGGCGGCGGGCAGCGCGAACCACAGCTGGGCGCCGTGCACGACGGTGGTGCCCTCGACGGAGAACTCGGAGTGCGCGACGCCGTTGCCGGCGGTCATCAGGTTCACCTCACCGGGCCGGACGATCGCGGAGGCGCCGGTGGTGTCCCGGTGCTCCACCTCCCCCTCGAAGAGCCAGGTGACGGTCGCGAGCCCGGTGTGCGGGTGGCCGGGCACGCGCATGCCGCCCCGCTCCGACAGGTCGTCGGGGCCGTAGTGGTCGACGAAGCACCAGGCGCCGATCAGGGAGCGGGCGCGCTGCGGCAGCGTGCGCTGCACCCGCATCGCCCGGGGGCCGCCGAGCGGCACCTCCCGCGGCTCGAGCAGCTCCGGTGCCGCGAACCCGCTCGTGTCGGCATCGACGAGTGCCGGGTCCCGCTCCGTGACGCTCATGCGCTTCATCTTCACGGAGTTCTGGTCGGCCGGAGGCCCACCAGAACTCCGTGAAGATGAATTCAGTAGCCGAGCAGGAGGTCGGTGAGGACCTTCGTGCCGAAGTCGAGGGAGGCGAGCGGCACGCGCTCGTCGACGCCGTGGAACATGGCCGGGAAGTTCAGGTCGGCGGGCAGCTGCAGCGGCGCGAACCCGTAGCCCGTGATGCCGAGCTGCGCGAGCGACTTGTTGTCGGTGCCGCCCGACATCAGGTACGGCAGGACCGGGGCGCCGGGGTCGTGCTCGCCGAGCAGCGCGACGACCTTCTCGACGAGCGGGCCCTGGAAGGGGTTCTCGAGGCCGATGTCGGTGTGGATCGTCTCGATCTCGATGTCCGGGCCGATCAGCTCGCGCAGCTCCGCGAGCACGGCCTCCTCCTCCCCCGGCAGGGTGCGGATGTCAATCAGCGCGCTCGCGGTGTCGGGGATGACGTTGTGCTTGTAGCCGGCCTCGAGCACGGTCGGGTTCGTCGTGGTGCGGAGGGTCGCGAGGATGAACCCGGAGGCGGTGCCGGAGGCGAGCACCACGGCGTCCTCGCCGACCTGCTTCGGATCGAGCCCGAGCAGGCGCCCGAGCTCGTCGACGAGGGACCGGGTCGTCTCGGTGAGCCGGATCGGCCAGTCCTTCCGCCCGATCCGCGCGACGGCCTCCGCGAGCTTCGTCACGGCGTTGTCGCGGATGAGGCGGGAGCCGTGGGAGGCGGGGCCGCGCGCGGTGAGCTTCGCCCAGACGAGCGCCTTCTCCCCCGTCTGCAGCAGGTAGGCGCGACGCCCGGCGAGGTCGATCGAGTAGCCGCCGACCTCGCTGATGGCCTCCGTCGCGCCCGCGAAGAGCTCGGGGTGGTGGTCGACGACCCAGTGGGCGCCGAGCACGCCGCCCGCCTCCTCGTCCGCGAAGAACGCCACGGTCAGGTCGCGGTTCGGCTGCCGCCCGGAGGAGAGGATGTCCTCCAGCGACGCGAGCATCATCGCGTCCATGTCCTTCATGTCGACGGCCCCGCGGCCCCAGAGCAGGCCGTCGCGGATCTCGCCGCCGAACGGGTCGACGGTCCAGTTCGCCGCGTCGGCGGGCACGACGTCGGTGTGCCCGTGCAGCACGAGCCCCGGCCCGCGGTTCCGGCCCTCGACGCGGGCGACCACGGAGACGCGGCCCGGCGCGGGCTCGAACGAGTGCGTCTCGAGCCCGAGCGCCTGCAGCGCGGCCTCGAGGTAGCCGGCGGCCTCCGCCTCCCCGTCGCTCCTCCCCGCCCCCCAGTTCACGGAGGGGAAGCGGATGAGGTCCCGCGCGATCGTCGCGGTGCGGCTGAGCTCGGCGGTCATCGCTCCACGCTATCCGCGAGGGCTGCGCGGCGCGCGAAGAGCCCGGGCACCACGGCGCGGGCCCCGTCGATCAGCTCGCGGACGTCCGCCGTCAGCAGCCGCCCGTCGCGGACGACCGCGTCGCCGCCGACCATCGAGAACGCGACGTCGCTGCCGCGCACCGCGTGCACCAGGTTCGCGGCGACGTTCTCGAACGGCCCGTCCGGCAGCAGCGGCGTCATGCGCGGGGTGTCGGTGCGGACCGCGATCACGTCCGCCCGCATCCCGGGTGCGAGGCGCCCGATCCGGTCCTCCATGCCGAGCATGCGCGCGCCGCCGACGGTCGCCATCGCGAGCACCTCCCAGGCGTCGAGCGTCGCGGCGTCCATCGAGCTGAGCTTCGCGAGGAGGGAGGCGGTCTTCAGCTCCTCGAACATGTCGAGGTTGTTGTTCTCCTTCTCCCCGTCCGTGCCGAGGCCCACGGCGAGGCCGGCCTCCAGCATCTTCACGACCGGTGCGGCGCCCGAGGCGAGCTTCATGTTGCTCACGGGCGCGTGGGCCACCCCGACGCCGTGCGCGGCCGCGATGCCGATCTCCTCGTCGTCGAGCCACACCGCGTGGGCGAGGGCGACCTTCGGGGCGTCGAGGAACCCGAGCCGCTCGAGCGCGACGAGCGGCTTCGCGCCGAACCGCGCCTGCCAGTCCGGCAGCTCGTCCCGCGACTCGCTGCAGTGCGTGTACAGGCCCGTGCCGTGCTCGTGCGCCATCGCGATCGCGCGCCGCAGCCCCGCGTCGTCCGCGTAGAAGGGGTGCTCCAGCCCGACCCAGGGTGTGACGCGATCGTCACCGGACCAGTCCTGCAGCATGCGCTCGTTGTCGTCGTGGCTGTCGAAGAAGTCGTGGTCGGGGTGGGCGCCGACGTAGTTGACCGTGACGAGGCGGTTGCCGAGGTCGCGCGCGGCGCGGGCCGCGCCGTCCATGTAGCGCCACATGTCGACGACGGTCGTGGTGCCGGCGAGCAGGCCCTCGGCGTAGCAGAGCCGTGCGGCGGCCTCCGCCTCCTCCGGACGCAGCACGCGGTGCATCGGGTCGATGTGCACCTCGAGCCACTTCCACACGGGCAGGTGCTCGGCGGTGCCGCGGAGCACGCCGGAGTGGTGGTGCGCGTTGACGAGGCCCGGCAGCAGCACGGCTTCGCCGAGGTCCTCCACCACCGCGTCCGGGTGCGCGGCGCGCAGCGCGTCGGCCTCGCCGACCGCCAGGATCGTGTCGCCCTCGACGAGCACGCCGGCGCGCTGCAGCACCTGCCGCGCGGTCGCGTCGGGCACGGCCAGGTCGGCGACGAGCAGCGTGCTCATCGGGTGCGGCCCGTGCTGCGGGAGGCGGGGCGGAGGCGGCGGGCGCGGAGCATGCACGAACGGTACGGCCGCCGTGTTTCCGGGAGGAACACGGCGGCCGCACCGCTCGATGAGGTCGCGGGTCAGCGGCCGAGGACCGCCTTCTCCGCATCGATCAGGCCGTAGCCGTCGACCGGCGAGTAGCCGTGGCCGAGCCGGTTCTTCACGATGCCGACGATCTTCTTCCCGTCGGTGCGCACCGCGACGAACGTGAGCCCGATCGGGTCGACGATGCGCTGCGGCGCGAAGACCGCGCCGCCGAGCTCGTCGGCCCCGTTGCCCTCGTTGGTGCCGCCGTACGGCGACGTGGCGAGGTCGCGGTCGACGCCGAAGCGCAGCGACTGGCCGCCGCGGAGCCTCTTGTCGAAGGTGACCGTGAGATGCCGGTACGTGCCGGCGGTCGCGCCGAACGGCTTCGCGTACGAGGCCCGCACGGTCGATGCCGCGAGCCCGCCTCCGGTGCCGCCGACCGTGAACGGGAAGCCCGTGTTCCGGAAGTCGGGACCGGCCGCGCTGAACGGCCGCGGGTCGAAGACGATGCCGTCGGACAGCGGCGGGTGCGTGCGGCCGGGAGCCGTCGGGCTCGCGGTCTCACCGAGGAACGTCACGGACTGCAGCGGGACGGAGCCGGTGTAGCTCACCCGGAAGAAGTTCGGGTCGTTCAGCGTGCCCGGCACCGGGTCGCGCTCGCTGCCCTGGGCGCCGGCGGCGCTGACGGTCAGGCCGCCCGCGGATCCGGAGGCGCTGAACGGGTCGAGGTCGTGCGCGAACGTCGATCGGGACAGCAGCGCCTTCATCGCCTTCGGGCTGACCGACCGCTTCCCGCCCTGCTTCTGCAGGACGAGCGCCGCGATCCCCGCGGCGTGCGGGGCGGCCTCGCTGGTGCCGAAGAAGTTCGGCAGCGTGTCCGCGTCCAGCGCCGAGTCGGAGACGAAGAACGTCGTGTTGCCGCCGTCCGTCGCCGCCACGAGCGGGCTGCGCCGCACCTGGGTGCTGCGGTAGCGGTCGCCCGACGAGTCGAACAGGATCGGCAGGTCGCCGCCCGGGGAGGTGAAGTACTCCGGCAGGTAGGGGCGGAACGGGTCCACCGCGGCGACGCCGGTCGCGCCGGCGGCCGCGGGGTGCCCGAACACCGTCGGGGAGAGCGGGTCGCCGTACTCCGTGAAGAACAGGTCGCCGTTGGCGACGGCGCGGAGGCGGTGCACCGGCGTCGGACCCGTGCCGGACCGGCTGATCACGATCTGCAGCGTCCCGGGCCCGGGCAGCTGCCCGAGCTCGAGCGGGCGGCCGGACAGCTGGTTGGCGTCCGCGAGGGCACCGCGGAACTTCCCCGCCGCGTCGAAGATCAGCGCGTTGAAGTCCGTCGTGACCTTCGACAGCGCGATGATCGGCCGCACCTCGACGGTGAACCCGCCGACGCTCGTGCCGTACTGACCGATGGTGATCGTGTACGCGCCGGGCTGGTCAAGCGTGGTGCCGGCCGTCTCGGGCGAGCTGCCCGTGTCGATCGGCCCGAGCACCGTCCCGTTCGGCTTCTTCACGGTCAGCACGAGGTCGGTGGTGCCGGAGGGCACGCCGTCCGCGATGAACTGCACCGTCTCGCCGAGCTGGTCCGCCGTGGGGGTGAAGGTGAACGTCGCCGTGTCGCCCGGCGCGGTCAGCTCGCCCGACTCGGAGAAGTACGGGTCGCCGATGGTGGCGCCGTCGTAGTCCGTCGGATCGTCCCACTGCAGGTCGAGCAGGCCGCCGTCCTCGCCGAGCGAGACCGTCTGCGCGACGTCGGTGCCGGGGCCCGGGTCCGCGTCCTGCAGTCCGCCGTCGTACAGCGCCGGGTCCACCTGCGAGAGGTCGAGGTTCGTGCCCTTGACGCCCTTCGTCGCGGGGATCAGGCGCACGGGGGCGTTCCAGCCGTTGTTGTCGCCGCTGTTGCCGGCGGAGCTGTAGTACTGCACCCCGAGCGCCGCGACGTCGTCGACGGCGTCGTTGAGGATGCCGTCGGCGAAGAACGGCTCGTCGAAGTAGCTGACGTCGTCGACGATGACGTCGGCGCGGCACTTCCCCTTCGGGTCGGCGAGCGCGCGGATGTTGTTGGCGAAGCCCACCTCGCCGCTGAAGGCGGTGGCGAAGCAGAGGTTCGCGTCGGGCGCGATGTCGTGGATCACCTGCAGCATCGCGCGGCCCTCGTCCTCGCCCGGCGCGTCCTCGAGCACCGTGACCGGCCGGGGGTGCTTCGCGTTGCCCGGTCCGGGCAGGTCGCCGCTCCTGATGTCGTCCGCCGCGTGGATCGTCAGCGGGTCGCCCGCCACGGTCGTCGTCGCGGTGTCGAAGGAGTCCGAGAGGACGCCGACGGTGATGCCCTTGCCGGTCACGCCCTTGCGCAGCACCTTGTCGATGCGCTGGAACACGACGCCCTGCGACTCGACGGAGCCGGTGCTGGTCCGCGGCTTGACCGCCTGGGCGATCGTGCCGAGGCCGGGCAGCGCGGCGACGTCGCGGACGGCGGACAGCGCCAGGTAGCCCTCGACGGTGCCGGTGCCCGCGTCGACCGCGGAGACCTCGAGGCCCTTCGCCTCCAGCGACCGCCGGAAGGCGCTGCGGTCGACGCCGGCCTGCGGCACGGCGTCGACGAGCACGCGGCCGTCGTCGTCGCGCATCGTCAGCGCGTCCTGGTCGAGGCGGAACCCGCCGGCGATGCGCTTCTGCGCGGCGGCCGGGGTGTCGACGAGGCGTGCGAGGCCGTTGCCGAGCGCGGACCGGGTGCCCGGCGCGCCGTGCGTCGGACGGGTCGGGGCCGCGAGCGCAGCCGTGGCCGGCAGCGCCGACCCGAGCAGTGCGCCGACGGCGAGCAGCGAGACGCCGACGACGCGGGAGCGTCGACGACCGGGCAGTTGGGGCATTGGGCTCCTCTGTGCCGGACCCGCGCGGGTTCGCGAGCGGTGAGGACAACGTATGGAGACGATGAGAAACCTGCCAAGAACATGAACCTGTGAGAACGCCAGGCCGCCACACCGTGGAAGCGCGGTCGGAACCGCCCCTCGGTTTCGGGTAGTGTTCTCGGTCGGCGCGGGAACGCGCACACCGGTCCGGGTGGCGGAATGGCAGACGCGCTAGCTTGAGGTGCTAGTGCCCTTTATCGGGCGTGGGGGTTCAAGTCCCCCCTCGGACACAGCAGGAGCAGAAGGGCCGCGCAGCAGCGCGGCCCTTCTGCGTTCCCGCCCGAGCACGTGTCGAGCAGCGGGTACGCAGCGGCGCACGATCCCGCTCCTGATGTCCTCGCGGGCCAATACCCTCCCCGCTGCATGCCCCGGCGTCGCCGGGGACGGATGGAGGGACACACGATGAAGCGGGTTCTGGGGATCAGCGGCGCGGTCGCGATGGGTGCCGTGCTGCTGCTGGCGTCACCGGCGGGCGCGAAGCCGCTGGATGGACCGAGCGGAGGAACCTCCTCCGCGACGACGAGCGCGACCATCCACGTGCCGAGCGACTTCGTTCCGGCTCTGACGGACACGCGAGCGACCGGTCACTACGAGGTGACCGGCACCGGCCTCCGCGTATGGACCGAGGGGGCGACCTCGACGGACAAGGTCGCCGAGTACGTCGCGACGAGCACGCCCCTCGCGAAGGTGGGCGAGCCCGCTCTCGACTTCACGAACACGACCGGCGGAGGCGTCCCGGGGGCGCAGCTCGTCGTCGACTACGACGGCGACGGCAGCGCGGACGGCATCCTCATCGGGGAGCCGGGCGTCTACGGCAACGACTGGTGGGCCAGCAACGGCAGCAAGCAGTTCGTGAAGGACGGTGCGCCCAGCCACACGGGCGGCTTCGGCTCCGCGAACCACGGCACGCTGGACCAGTGGCGCGCCGCGTTCCCGAATGCCGCGGTGCAGGCCTTCGGGTTCTCGCTCGGCTCGGGCGTCAAGGGCGACGGCGTGATCGAAGCGATCGCCTTCGCCGGCGCGAAGTACACGTTCGTGAAGGACGTGAAGCTGACCAGTAAGAACGAGTGCAAGAACGGCGGCTGGGCGACCAGCACGCTGCCGGTCTACCGGAACCAGGGCGACTGCGTCAGCTCCTTCGCCTCCGGCAAGTAGCTCGACAGGGCGAGCACAGAAGGGCCGCGCAGCAGCGCGGCCCTTCTGCGTCCCTCGGTCCGGTCAGGCGTTCGCGGGCGCGTCCACCGGCCAGCGGAGCAGCGCGGCGGCGCCCGCACCCGTGTCGACGTGCGAGGCCGTGAGGATCCGAGCATCGGTCAGCAGCGCAGCGCGCAGCAGCGCCTCGACGGCGGGCACCTCGCCGACGACCTCGACCGGGCCGGCGTCCTCGACGGTGCGCGCCACCCAGGGCACGTCCTCGAGCGCCAGCAGGGTCTCCCCCTCCAGTGCCGCGACGTCGACGAACAGGGTGTCGACCTGGGCCTGCCGCAGCGCCTCCGCGACCGCTCGAACCCCCACGTCGGCTGCGGGGCGCTCCTGCGCGACGCGGGTGCGCAGCAGGTCGAGCGCCTCCGCCCGGTCGCGCTGCTCGACCGTGCGCAGCTGCTCGGCGATGAACTCCTCCACGACGCGCTCGTCGGCGCCGTCCGCGCGGGCGTTCATCTGCAGGTCCGCGGCGAGCGCGCGGGACGCAGGTGCGAGGGCGTCGAGCAGCAGCCCGCGGGCCTTGATGTCACCGGCGACCACGACGAGGCGCGGCCGCACCTCGCGGACGAGCCGGTCCACCTCCGCCGACAGCTCCTGCTGGTTCTGCTTCCACAGCTCCTCGACGTGCTCCTGCTGGTTCAGGTGCGCCCAGCCGCCGCCCTTCACCTTGTGCAGCGTGTCCGTGCGGCCCTCGATCGACTCCCGCGCCTCGGGGAAGAACGCGCCGGTGCGGTGCACCGCGATGTCGCCGCCGTCGCGCGAGGTGCGGACGACGATGTAGGCGAACTCGTCGACGCCCGTGCGGATGAGGGGCGCGATCCTCGGCAGGGGCCCGACCTCGAGCGTCTCCCCCGGCGCGGTCCCCGGGATCGTCTCGTCGGCGACCACCCGGCCGTCGCGCGCGAGCAGGAAGCGGTGGAAGGGCGCCGGGAGGCGCGACGGCGTCGACAGCGCCTCCTCGATCGCGTCCGCGGTCGCGTCGTCGGCGCCCGCCCGCCGCAGCCGGTCGACCACGGAGCGGCGTCGCGGCTCTGCGATCCCCTCCTCCGTCTCGCGGTCGTTCGACAGGTCGATGTGCACGGTGCTCCAGCCCCCGCACACGCGTTCCGCCTCGGTCAGCCGCCCCCGCAGGGTGTCCGTCGTATCGGCCATCCGCTCGGTTCCTTTCGCCGTGGTGTCAGCGGACCGGACCCGATCCGCCCTCGGTGCTCGGGACGGTAGGCCGCGCACCCGATGGGTGGCCGGGAACCTGCGGTACCGGCGTCAGGGCGTCGGGACGGGCAGCGGCGCGCACGTCGCGTCCGCCGTCTCGCCGGCCTTCCGCGCGGGCAGGGAGCCGTCGTCGAGGTACGACGCGACGGTCTGGTCCACGCAGGCGTTGCCGGAGAGGGAGTCCGCGTGGGTGGTGCCGCCCGGCTCCGCGAGCAGCCGCGCCTTCGGGAACAGCTTGCGCACCGCGAGGCTGCCGGCGTAGGGCGTCGCCGCGTCGAGCGTCTCGTCGATCATCAGGATCGGCGCCACCTTCGCGCCGTCCACGTCGACCGGGGTGCCGGCCTTCGCCGGCCAGGTGCGGCAGGGCGCGTTGAACCAGGTGTTCGCCCAGGTCTCGAAGGGCGCCGAGCCGGCGACGCGGCGCGTGTCCGCCGCCCAGGTCGACCACTCCCCCGGCCAGGCCTGGTCCGTGCACTCGACGGCGAGGTACATGGCGTACCCGTTGTCGTCGGTGGTCTCGTTGTAGGCCTTCCAGTACGCCTGCGCCTGGGCCGTGTCGCCCTTCGCCGCATCGGAGAACGCCGACCCGAGGTCGGGCCAGAGGCTCTGCGAGTACCCCGCGTAGAGCAGCGTGTCCGCGAGCTCGGCGGAGCCGAAGACGCCGTTCGCGGGCTTCGCCGCGAGGCGTGCGGCGAGGCGGTCGTAGGACGCCTGCACCTGCTTGCGGCTGGTGCCCAGCCCGTACTCGCGGTCGTACTTCGCCAGCCAGTCGAACCACTTGTCGACGACGGTCTGGAACGCGACGTCCTGGTCGTAGTTCGCGCCGTACCAGACGCGGGACGGGTCGACGGTGGAGTCGAGCACCATCCGGCCGACGCGCGCGGGGTAGAGCGTCGCGTACACCTGCCCGAGGTACGTGCCGTAGGAGAACCCGTAGTAGTTCAACCGGTCGGCGCCGAGCGCGATCCGCAGGTACTCCAGGTCGTTCGCGGAGTCGCGGGTCGTCAGGTGCTCGAGCAGGTCGCCGTGCTTCCTCCCGCACGTCGCGGCGTAGGCCTCCGTGCGCTTCAGCCACGCCTGCTCGGTCGCCTCGGTGACCGGCGAGTAGGCGGGCCTCGGCCCGTTCGCGTAGTCGGGCACGCAGGAGACGCGCGGGCGGGAGGCGCCGACGCCGCGCGGGTCGAAGCCGATCCAGTCGTAGCGCTCGCCGACCCCGCCGGGCACCTGCGCGCCGAGCGAGGCGAGGTCGAGACCGCTCGCGCCAGGGCCGCCCGGGTTCGCGAGCATCACGCCGGCGTAGGGCTTCGCGGTGTGCACGACGCGGGAGACCGCGATCTGCACCGTCTTCCCGTCGCGCGGCGAGGACCAGTCCCGCGGCACCCGCACCAGGGCGCACTCGGCGCCGACGGACCGCAGCTCGTCGCCGGTGCACGGCTGCCACGCGATCCCGGCGGGTGCCGGCCAGGTCGCCTCGACCGCCGGGGTCCTCGTCGGCGCGGCGGTGCGCGACACGGACACGAGCACGCTCGCCGCGATGCCGGCGACCAGCGCGATCACCAGCACGCCGACGACCACGACGAGCACAACCGGTCGACGCACGCGGCCCCCTTCGGCGTTCGAACCCCGGGGAGGAGCGTAACCGGCGGTCAGAGGCGGGCGAGCGTCCCCTCGTCGTCCTCGCCGGCGAACCAGCGGTCGAGGACGCGGCGGTACAGGTCCTCCTCCGGCGCCGCCCGGTCGAACAGCGTCATCGACGAGCGCAGCTTCACCGCGTCGATGCCGCCGAGCAGCGCCTCCGCGGACTCCGCCGGGGCGGTGAGCACCGCCTCCGCCGCTTCCCGCAGCCGCGCACCGAGCACCGGGTCCGCGAGGTAGGCGCGGGCCTCGTCGAGCGAGCGGATCGCGAAGAACACCGCGGTCGAGCTGCGGCCGAGCCCCGCGATCTGCGGGAACACGAACCACATCCAGTGGGTGGTCTTGCGGCCGCGGCGCAGCTCGGCGAGCGCGTCGTCGTAGGTGCCGTGCGCGTCCTGCGCGACGCGGAACCGGTCGAGGTCGAAGGAGTCGGTGGGCACCCGGGCACGGTACGACGGCAGCCTTCGAGAACTAGCGTGGAGCCGTGACCATCGCGAGGCGCTACACGGTGACGGGCGACGTGCAGGGCGTCGGGTTCCGCTGGGCCGCGCAGGGCGAGGCCGAGCGCCTCGGCGTGGTCGGCCGGGTGCGGAACCGCACGGACGGCGCGGTGGAGGTGGTCGCCCAGGGCGATCGCACGGCCCTCGACGCCTTCGCCGCGTGGCTGGAGCGCGGACCGCGGCAGGCGCGGGTGGCCGACGTCGACGTCGAGCCGGTCGACCCCATCGAGGCCGACTCGTTCGAGATCCAGCGCTAGCGCAGGACTTCCCCGGCGCCCGTCCGAGCCGCGTCGAGGTCCGTGACCGACCCTTCCGGCACGGCATCCGAACTGCGCGTGGCGATCGTCACCGGCTCCGACTCCGGCATCGGGAGGGCGACCGCGGTCGCACTCGCGCGGGCCGGGCTCGACATCGGCATCACCCGGGTGCAGGACCACGAGGAGGCGCAGGCGGCCTCGACCGCCGAGGAGGTGCGCTCGCACGGCCGCCGTGCGGAGGTCGCCCGGCTCGATGCCGGCCACCTGGACTCCGCGGCCGGGTGCTCGACGTCTACGTGAACAACGGGGGCACCGGGGACGACGCGCCGCTGCTGGAGATGACCCTCGACCAGTGGCGGCACACGGTGTCCGTCGACCTCGACGGCCCGTTCGTGCTGATCCAGCGCGCGGCGCAGCGGATGGCGGCCGCAGGGAACGGCGGCCGGATCATCGCGATCACGAGCGTCCACGAGCACCAGCCCCGCGTCGGGTCGTCCGCCTCCGACGCCGCGAAGCACGGGCTCGGCGGCCTCGTGAAGACGGCGGCGCTCGAGCTCGGCCGACACGGCATCACCGTCGACGCGGTGGCGCCCGGCGAGATCGCGACGCCGATGACGGGCATGGAGGACCAGGACCCGACCGAGGTGCACCGCCCCGGCGTCCCGCTCGGCCGGCCGGGCGCGGCGCAGGAGATCGCCGCGGTCGTCGCGTTCCTCGCCTCCCCCGCCGCGAGCTCCGTGACCGGCGCCTCCTGGCCCGTCGACGGCGGCATGCTGCAGATGGGCCCGCAGGGCGGCTCCCACATCACGAGCGACGACTGGCGCGACGCCGGCTGACCTCCCGTTCGCGGATCCGGAGATCCTGCGCGACACGCCGTGCGAAGCGCCTCCGCTGCGGCGTGTCGCCCGATTCATCCGGATCCGCGGACGTTCTGCGGATCCGCGAACTCACGCGAAGCGGATCGCGGCCTGGAGCCGGGTGCGCACCTCGAAGATCTCGTTGCCGCCGACCGGGCGGGCGTCGGGCAGTCCGTCGCGCAGCGCGGTGAGCAGCACCGAGGCGCGCAGCACCACCTGCTCGGCGCCGCGGGAGGAGCCGAGCGAGGCGGCCGGCTCGTCGAGGTGCTCGTCGGGCAGCACGAGCAGCAGCCCGGTGAACTTCACGCGCGCGGAGCGCGCGACCGCCTTCGCGCGGACCGCCAGCTCGTGCATCGGACGCTCCCCCGCGAGCGCCTCCCCCGTCAGCTCACCGCGGCGGACGCCGAGGGGGCCGCCGAAGTCCTCCGACTGGATCGCGAACAGGCCGGTCGGCCCGAGCACGACGTGGTCGATCTTCTCGTCGGAGCCGCCGGCCGCGACGTCGTGCCAGACCGTGAACCCGATGCCGAGGGACCCGAGGCGCCGGGCGGTCGCCTCCTCGGCGAGCGCGTCCGCGAGCAGGTGCCGGATCTCGCGCGGCGCGCGGCGCACGAGCACCGGGTCGTACGGGTCGGGGATCGACTCGCCGAACCCCACCCACTCGCGCAGCAGGTCGAGGTAGCGCTCGCGCCGCCAGCCGCCGGGGTGGCCGAAGGTGCGGGCGGAGGGCCGGGTGGAGGCGGGCCGGTCGCCGCCGGCCCGCGGTCCGGAGGAGGGCGCCCAGGACGCGGGCTCCCCCAGCGGCGAGCGGCCGCGGTCGTACTGGGCGCGGGCGTCGGGGCTGCCGATGCGCTCCCAGGCCGCCTGGACCGCGATGAACCGCTGCGGGTCGCCGCCGGTGTCCGGGTGCGTCTCGCGGAGCAGCCGCCGGTACGCGCGCCGGAGGTCCTCGTCGGTCGCGCCGGCCGGCACGCCCAGGACCTCGTAGGGCGAGGCGGACATCGGGCTGTCAGGCATGCGCACTTCTCATCGATCGGGCTCGTTCGAGCGACACACCGTACCGGGCGCCTCCATGAGCGGCGCGTCGCCCGCGGTGGCGGACGGCGGTCAGCCGCGCCAGAAGCCGGCGTGGGAGGCGGCGGCCTCCTCCTCCAGCAGCGGGCCGGTCACGGCGATCTCCCGCTGGCCGGCGGACAGCACGGTGCGGCAGGGCAGGTCGAGCGTCGGGTTCTCCGGGTCGTCGCCGGTGAGCGCCAGCAGCCCCTTCTCGGAGAGGCCGAAGACGACGGCGCCGATCCCGGACCAGTAGATCGCCCCGGAGCACATCGCGCAGGGCTCGCAGCTGGTGACGAGCGTCATCGACCGCAGCTCGTCGGCCCCGAAGCGCCGCGTCGCCGCGGACACCAGGTTCGTCTCCGCGTGGCCCGTGACGTCGCGGGTGGTGCCGACCGAGTTCTCCGCCTCCAGCGCGATGCGGCCGTCCGCGGTCGCGAGCAGCGCCCCGAACGGATGGTCGCCCCGGGCCCTCGCGCGGTCGGCGAGCTCGACGGCGCGCCGCAGCAGTGCGTCCTGATCCACGCGGGAACCCTAGCCGCGCGGCTGGCCGACGCTCAGCGGTCGTCCCTACGCTCGGGCCATGCCTCAGACCATCTACCTGGCCTCGGTGGAGGGGCACACCGGCAAGTCGGCCGTCGCTCTCGGACTCGTGGACGCGCTCACCCGCCGCGTCGGGCGCGTCGGCGTGTTCCGCCCCGTCGGCCGCGGCGCGGACGGCGACTACGTGCTCGACCTGCTGCTGTCGCGCGCGACCGCGGACGTCGCGCCGGCCGACGCCGTCGGCACCACCTACGAGGCGGTGCACCACGACCCCGAGGCCGCGCTCGGCACGATCGTCGAGCGGTTCCGCGCGATGGCGGACCGCTGCGACGCCGTGCTCGTGGTCGGCAGCGACTACACCGACGTCGGCACCCCGACCGAGCTGTCCTTCAACGCGCGGGTCGCAGCCAACCTCGGCGCGCCGGTGCTGCTCGTGCTCGGCGGGCGCCGTCCCGGCGGCCACGAGGGCCGGACCGCGCACGAGGTCGAGCAGGTCGCGGAGATCGCGCTCGGCGAGTTCCGCTCGGAGCACGCGGAGCTGGTCGGCGTGCTCGTGAACCGCGCCGAGCCGAGCGAGCTCGCCGCGATCCCGGAGGCGCTGCGCCCGCTGGTGCCCGCGGACCTGCCGGTCTCCGCGATCCCGGAGGACCCCGCGCTCGTCGCGCCCGCCCTGCGCAGCGTGCTGCGGGCCGCGGACGCGGCGCTCGTCGCCGGCGACGCGGCCCTCACCGAGCGCACGGTCGCCGGCATCGTCGTCGCCGCCATGACGCTCGAGAACGTGCTGCCGCGGCTCGTGGAGGGGGCGCTCGTCGTCGTGCCGAGCGACCGCGTCGACACCCTGCTCGGCGTGCTGCTGGCCCACGCCTCGCAGACCTTCCCCTCCCTCACCGGCGTGGTGCTGACCGGCGGCTTCCCGCTGCCGCCGAACGTCGCCCGCCTGATCGACGGCCTGCAGATCGCGCTGCCGATCGCGAGCACCGCGCTCGGCACCTACGAGACGATCACCGCCGTCTCGGCCGTCCGCAGCACGCTCGCGGCGGAGTCGCCGCAGAAGGCCGCGGAGGCGCTCGCGCTGTTCGAGGAGCACGTCGACGCGGAGGCGCTGCTCGACGCGATCGACGTGCACGCCTCCGCCGTGGTCACGCCGCTGATGTTCGAGTACGGCCTGCTCGCCCGCGCGCGGGAGCGGCGCCGCCACATCGTGCTGCCGGAGGGGGACGACGACCGGATCCTCGAGGCCGCGGGCATCGTGCTGGCGCGGGACATCGCCGAGCTGACGATCCTCGGCAACGAGGTGCAGGTGCGCTCCCGCGCGGTCGGGCTCGGCATCGACCTCGGCCGTGCGCATGTGCTCAGCCCCACGACGAGCCCGCTGCGCGAGCGGTTCGCGGAGGTCTACGCCCGCGAGCGGGCGCACAAGAACGTCTCGCTCGAGATGGCCCGCGACACCGTCACCGACGTGTCCTACTTCGGCACCCTGATGGTCCACCTGGGGCTCGCCGACGGGATGGTGTCCGGCGCCGCCCACACCACGGCGCACACCATCCGCCCGGCGTTCGAGCTGATCAAGACGGCGCCCGGCGTCTCGGTGGTGTCGAGCGTGTTCCTGATGGCGCTCGCCGACCGGGTGCTCGTCTACGGCGACTGCGCCGTCATCCCCGACCCGACGAGCGAGCAGCTCGCGGACATCGCGGTGTCCGCCGCCGGCACCGCGCAGCAGTTCGGCATCGACCCCCGCGTCGCGATGCTCTCCTACTCGACGGGCAGCTCGGGCAGCGGCGCCGACGTGGAGAAGGTGCGGGCCGCGACCGCGCTCGTGCGCGAGCGCGCGCCGCAGGTGCTCGTGGAGGGGCCGATCCAGTACGACGCCGCCGCCGACCCGCAGGTCGCGGCCGCGAAGATGCCCGGCTCCGCGGTGGCGGGCCGCGCCACGGTCTTCGTCTTCCCCGACCTGAACACCGGCAACAACACCTACAAGGCGGTGCAGCGCTCCTCCAACGCGCTCGCGATCGGGCCGGTGCTGCAGGGCCTGAACAAGCCGATCAACGACCTCTCGAGAGGAGCGCTCGTGCGCGACATCGTGAACACGATCGCGATCACCGCGATCCAGGCGCAGGCCCAGTCGACGGCGGCCGCCCGATGAGCGGGCCGGTCTTCGTCCTGAACGCCGGGTCCTCCTCGCTGAAGTACCAGCTCGTCGACCCGGACTCGGGCGACGTGCACGCCTCCGGCACCGTCGAGCGGATCGGCGAGGACGGCGGCGTGCCCGATCACGAGGCCGCTGTGCGCCGGGCCCTCGACGACATCGAGGGGCTGCCGGAGCCGTCGGCGGTCGGGCACCGCGTGGTCCACGGCGGCGACCGGTTCGACGCCGCCACCCTGATCACGCCGGAGGTGGAGCAGGCGATCGACGACCTGTCCGCCCTCGCACCCCTCCACAACCCGGCCAACCTGCAGGGCATCCGCGCCGCGCAGGCGGTGCTCGACGTGCCGCAGGTCGCCGTGTTCGACACCGCGTTCCACCGGACCATCCCGAGCGCCGCGGCGACCTACGCGATCCCGGCGGACCTCGCCCGCGAGCACCAGGTGCGGCGGTACGGCTTCCACGGCACCTCGCACCAGTACGTCTCCCGCACCGCGGCCGAGTTCCTCGGCATCCCGCTCGAGGACTCCCGGATCGTCGTGCTGCACCTCGGCAACGGCGCCTCCGCGTGCGCGGTGCGCGACGGCCGCTCGGTCGACACCTCGATGGGCATGACGCCGCTCGAAGGCCTGGTCATGGGCACCCGCTCCGGCGACATCGACCCGGCCGCGATCTTCCACCTGCACCGGCAGGCGGGCATGGGCTTCGACGAGCTCGAGCAGATGCTGAACCGGCAGAGCGGCCTGAAGGGCCTCACCGGCCGCGGCGACATGCGCGACGTGCAGGCCGCCGCCGCGGAGGGGGACGAGGCCGCGGAGGAGGCGCTCGCCGTCTACCGGCACCGGCTGCGCCACTACATCGGCGCGTACTTCGCCGAGCTCGGCGGCCTCGACGCCCTCGTGTTCACGGCCGGGGTCGGTGAGAACAACTCGCTGCTGCGCCGCCGCACCCTCGATCCGCTGCGGCACCTCGGCCTGCACGTCGACCCCGACCGCCGCGAGGTCGCCTCGAAGGCCGCCCGCCGCATCTCGACCGACGACTCCCCCGTGCCGGTGCTCGTCGTACCGACGAACGAGGAGCTGGAGATCGCCCGGCAGACCGCCGCGGCGCTCGCGCACTAGCGGGCCGCGACGCCGGCGCTCACTCGCCGCGGAGGGCCTGCTCCAGCGTTCGCGGGGCGTGGCTCGTGAGCCGCTCGACGTCGTCGGTCGTCGCGGCGAGCTCGCCGCTGCCGATGGCCGTGTAGGTGCTCACCCACGCGTCGAGCTGCCACTGCTGGTCCGACAGCGGGCGGCGGGAGGCGTAGGCCTCGTCGAGCGTCTGGTCGACGAAGCGGAACGGGCGGCCGAGCGCCGCGGTCATCCGGGCGGCGGCCTCGGCGAAGGAGATCGCCTCGCCGCCGGTGAGGCGGTAGGTCGCGAGCTCGTGCGCCTCCGGGTCGCGCAGCACCGCGGCGGCCGCCTCCGCGACGTCCGTCCGGGCGACGGCTGCGACCCGCCCGTCGCCGGCGGGCCCGCTGATCGTGCCGTCCTCGGCCGCGAAGAGCGGGAAGAAGTCGAGGTAGAAGCTGTCGCGCAGGAAGGTCCACGCCATCCTGGAGTCGCGGATCGCCTGCTCGGTGTGCCAGTGGTCGCGGCCCAGCGTGAAGTCGGCGTCCGCCGCGGCGCCGTCGAAGCTCGTGTAGACGACGTGCCGGACGCCGGCCTCCGCGGCGGCCCGCACGGCCGTGCGGTGCTGCTCCAGCCGATCCTGCGCCTCCGCACCGGACACGAGCAGCAGGACGTCGACGCCCTCGAGCGCCGCCCGCATCGCGGCGCCGTCCGCGTAGGTCGCGACGCGCACCGCCGGGTCGCCGTCGATGCGGGGCGCCCGCGAGGGGTCGCGGAGGATCAGCCGGTCGACCCGGTCGCCGAGCAGCCGGGCCGCGGTGCCGCCGATGTGGCCGCTGGCCCCCGTGATCGCGAGTGTGCGCATGGGAGGGGAAGCCGCGGGAACGGCCTCGGCATTCCCGGACGCGTCAGTGGATGATCAGCAGCACGCCGACGACCGCCACGGCCGCGGCGACCGCGAAGGCCGCGATCGCGCCGACGGTGGCGCCGACCGGGCGCGCGTCGGCGGGCGTGGTCGGGTCGTCCTCGCCCTGGTCGTCCGGCTCGAAGCTCGCGGCGGCCGCGCCGGCGGCCGGCGCGGCCAGCAGGCGCACCCCGACCGCGAACAGCGACACCGCGGCGACGGCGCTGACGAGCGACGCGACGAGGACGAGCAGGAAGGCGGGCCAGTCGATCGCGGTCACGCGTCGGTCCTCCGTCGCTTGCGCACGGCGCCGCCGGCGGCGGCCACCTCGGCCTCGAGGCTGGACGCGTCGACGCGCTCGGGACGGGCCCGCAGGAACACGGCCACCATGAAGCCGACGCCGAGCACGGCGTCGATCACGACGCCGGTCACCCCGAGGCGCGCGATCAGGGCCGCGAGCGCACCGACCACGGCGGCGCCGGGCAGGGTGAACAGCCAGCCGGTGACGATGCGGCGCGCGGTGCTCCAGTGCACCTCGCGGCGCTGGCGGCCGAGCGCCGAACCGATCACGGACCCGGAGGCGACGTGGGTCGTGGAGAGCGCGAAGCCGACGGTGGTGGAGGCGAGGATCGTCGACGCCGTGCCGACCTCCGACGCGAAGCCCTGCGCGGGCTTGACCGCGGTGAGCCCGGTGCCGAGCGTGCGGATGATCCGCCAGCCGCCCGAGTAGGTGCCGAGGGCGATCGCGAGGGCGCACGCCAGCACGACCCACAGCTCCGGGCGCGAGCCCGCGGTCTGCAGGCCCGCGGCGACGAGCGTGAGCGTGATGACGCCCATCGTCTTCTGCGCGTCGTTCGTGCCGTGCGCCAGGGCGACGAGCGAGGAGGAGAAGATCTGCCCGACGCGGAAGACGCGGCGCCCGTCGGGCAGCCCGTCCGAGCGGCGGGTGATCGCGTAGGCGGCGCGCGTGGCGACGAACGCGACGAGGGCGGCCGTGAAGGGCGCGAGCACCGCGGGGAGGATCACCTTCCCGAGCAGCACGCCGTAGTCGACGGCCCCGAACCCGGCGCCGACGATCGCGGCGCCGACCAGGCCGCCGAACAGCGCGTGGCTGGAGGAGGACGGCAGCCCCAGGTACCAGGTCGTCAGGTTCCAGACGATGGCGCCGATCAGGCCGGCGAAGACGATGGACGTGCCGACGCTCGCCCCGTCCTTCTCCGCGAGCAGTCCCCCGGAGATCGTCTGCGCCACCTCCGTCGACAGGAAGGCGCCCACCAGGTTCAGCACGGCGGCGATCAGCACCGCCGTCTTCGGCTTGAGCGCTCCGGTCGCGATCGGAGTGGCCATCGCGTTGGCGGTGTCGTGGAACCCGTTCGTGAAGTCGAAGACCAGCGCGAAGAGGATCACCAGGACCACCAGCGCGATCGACTCGTTCACGACCGCGTACCAGCGGTCGTCGTCATCGGCACCCGGGGAGCGTAGCGGCGACGCGGACGCGCCGCGCGATGGACGCTCTGCGGCGCGGGTGCGACTTCATACTGTGCCGATGCTCAGCCGGGTCCTGCTCGCCGCCGCCGCCCTCGCGGCGGCGCTGGTGACGGGCACCGCCACGGCCGCCGACGCGGCGGCGACGAGCACCACCACCGCGACCGGCTACGACGTCTCGTACCCGCAGTGCGGCGGCGAGCTGCCCCGGCGACAGGACATCGCCGTGGTCGGCGTGAACGCCGGCACGGGCACCACCACGAACCCCTGCCTCGACGAGCAGCTCGCCTGGGGCGACGCCGTCACCGACGACGGGTCCGTGCTGCGGGCCGACGTCTACGTGAACACCGCGAACCCGGGCCACCTCGGCGACTGGTGGCCGACCGCGGACATGACCGTGGGCGGCGCCACCGTCGTCAACCCGAAGGGCCGGTGCGCCGGCGCCGAGAACGCGGCGTGCGCCTACGTCTACGGCTACTCCGTCGGCCTCGACGACGTGCGGAACCGCGGCGTCAGCGATCCCGGCGCCCGGATGTGGTGGCTCGACGTCGAGACCATGAACTCCTGGAGCTGGAACCGGCAGGCCAACCTCGCGGTGCTCGAGGGCATGGCCGCAGCGATCCGCGCGGGCGGCGGCGACGTCGGCGTCTACTCGACGCAGCGCCAGTGGAACATCATCATCGGCACCGCCACCCCCTCCGTCGCCCTGGCCGGCACGCCGAGCTGGATCGCGGGCGCCACCACGCGCGAGGGCGCGGTGCGCAGCTGCCGCTCCGCCCCGCTGACGCCGGGCGGCACCGTGCGCATGGTGCAGTGGGTCGAGCACGGCATCGACCACGACGTCTCCTGCGAGGTCGGCGTCGCCGGCACCCGGCCGAGCGTCGACGGTGCCGCCACTTCCGGGGGCCTCCTGGCCCTCGACCCTGGCGCCTGGGGCCCGTCGGGTGTCACACTCCGCACCGTGTGGACCAGGGACGGCGTGCCGATCGACGGCGCGACCGGCGGGTCCTACTCCCCCACGGCGTCCGACGTCGGCCACTCGATCGCCGTGGTCGTCACTGGCAGCCGCCTGGGCGCGCCCCCGCTCACGCTGGCCAGCCCCGCCGTCGTGATCACCGAACCGGAACCGGAGCCGACCGTGACCCCCGAACGCCGCGCCCAGTGGTTCACCGCCTGATGCGCCGCCGCCTCCTCACCGCCGTCGTCGCCGGTGCCGTGCTCGCCCTCGCCGTGCCCACCGCCGCCGACGCGGCGAGCCGCCCCACGGGGATCGACGTCTCCTTCCCGCAGTGCGGCACGGTCCTCCCGGCCGTCGGCGACTTCGCGATCGTCGGCGTGGACAACGGCGTCGCCACCCAGGCGAACCCCTGCCTCGCCACCCAGCTGGCCTGGGCGGCGGGCTCCCCCGGCACCGTGCACTCCCGGGTCGACGTCTACGTCAACACCGCGAACCCGGACCGCGCCGCCGCGAGCTTCGCGCCGACGGGCGACGTCACCAAGCGGGGCCGGAAGGTCCTGTCGCCGTACGGCCACTGCCGGAACGAGACCTCCCGCGCCTGCTCGTGGGTCTACGGCGCGTCCCTCGCCTGGGACGACATCGAGACGAGCGGCGTCACCGGCTCCGTCGGCCGCTGGTGGCTCGACGTGGAGTCGATCAACAGCTGGAGCACCTCCACCGCCCGCAACCGCGCCGCGCTCGAGGGCATGACCGCCGCGTTCACGAAGGCGAAGAAGCCGGTCGGCCTCTACTCGAGCGCCGGCGAGTTCAAGGACATCGTCGGCACCGTCCCGGCCTCCAGCGCCCTGTCGAAGCTGCCGTCGTGGATCGCGGCCGGCACGACGCAGGGCTCCGCGGAGCGGCTCTGCAGCCACGCCCCGCTGACGACGGGTCGGCTGACCCTGACCCAGTGGCGCGACACCGCCGCGGGGATCGACCGCGACGTCGCCTGCGGCGTGCTGACGAAGGCGCCGAAGCCGAAGATCTCCGGGCACTCCCGCGTCGGCGAGAAGCTCACGGCGAAGGCGGGCACCTGGGGCCCGGGCTCGGTGCACCTCGCCTACCGGTGGACGCGGGACGGCCACGACATCGCGAAGGCCACCCACAGGACGTACGTGGTGAAGAAGGCCGACAAGCGCCATCGCATCGCCGTCCGGGTCACTGCGACGGAGACCGGCTACAGCCGCTCGGCGAAGACGAGCGCGTCGCACCGCATCGCCTCCTGACCGGCTCCCACCGATCGGTCGGGAGCCTGCGGGAGGGTCGACGCATGGACATCCTCGACAGCGATCCCGTCGACGGCATCGAGGCGGACCCCGCCGACGTGCTCGAGCAGTCGGAGCCGGCCTCCTCGCAGCCGGTCGAGGAGGCGCTCGCCGCCCGCGACCGCGTGACCGCCGTCGACCCCGAGCTCACGGGCGTCGAGGTCGAGGCCGCGGAGGACTCCGGCCAGGCCTGACCCGCGCGCGGCGCCCTGCCGTCGCATCCCCGAAACATCCGCTCGACACACTGGCGGCATGACGCTCCTCGTCGTGCACGCACGACTCATCACCATGGCCGGCGACGACTCGGGGCACGTCCCGAGCGGCTGGATGCAGGTCGACGACGGCCGCATCACCGCCATCGGCGAGGGCGAGGCGCCCGAGGTGCCCGGTGCCGAGGTGCTCGACGTCGCCGGCGCGTTCGTCGCCCCGGGGTTCGTGTCGGCGCACAGCCACCTCTTCACGAGCGGCGCCCGCGGCCTCGGCGTCGACGCCACGCTGTACGGCTGGTGCGACTCGATGCTCGGGCTGATGAGCCACGCCTCCCCCGAGGACTACTACTGGAGCTCGCTGCACGGCTCGCTCGACTTCGTCGCGAACGGCACGACGACCGCGTTCGACTTCACCGACCCGCGCATCCCGTGGGAGCCGATGGTCGACGGCGCCAAGAGCGGCGCCGGGCAGCTGCGGCCGCTCGAGCAGCAGCTCGCCCAGATCGACGCGAAGCTCGACAGCGGCATGCGGTTCATCAACGCCGCGAGCCTCGACGACGCCATCGGCACGGACGAGGAGGTGCTCGACCGCTTCGGCCTGATGGTGGACCACGTCGCCTCCCTCGACCCCGACTTCGCGCTCGGCGCCGCGATCATGGGCGCCGTGCAGTGGTCGCCGCGCCCGAACGCCGCCGAGCTCGAGGTCGCCGCGATGCGCCGCTACGGCGTGATCAACGAGGCGCACTTCCTCGAGACGAGGGAGGCGGTGGAGCTGCAGCGCTCGAAGTTCGCGCTCTACCGGGACGCCGGCGCGCTCGAGCTGGGACTGATCTTCGGCCACTTCATCCAGACGACGCCGGAAATCATCGCCGAGGCGGCCGCGGGCGGCGGGCGGATGTCGTGGCAGCCCGCCTCCAACGGCCGCCTCGCCTCCGGGACCGCGGACATCGTCCGCATCCGCGAGGCCGGCATGCCGATCGGCATCGGCCTCGACGACCAGGCGTGCACCGACGTGTCGGACCCGTGGCAGAACATGCGGATGGGCATCTACTCCGTGCGCGCCGCGACGGGCGACCCGCGCTCGGTGCTGCCCGAGGACGTGCTGCGCATGGCGACGCTCGGCTCCGCCGAGGTGCTGGGGGTCGCCGACCGCGTCGGCAGCCTCGAGGTCGGCAAGTTCGCCGACTTCCTCGTCGTCGACCCCCGTCGGCCCGACATGGGTCCGCTGTGGCACCCGGTGCGGAACTACGTGCTCTCGAGCACGCTCCGCAACCTCAAGCGCGTGTACATCGGCGGCGAGCTGGTCGCCGAGGACGGCGTCTCGACCAACCCGCTCGCGCCGCGCGCGGTGGAGGAGGTCCACCGCCGCATGCCCGCCGTCGCCGCCGAGTGGGGCCACCCGGCCTGACGCGGCTCGTCGTGCACGACCTGCGGACGTGTGCGCGACCCGTAGCGGGTGCACGCGTCCGCGGGTCGTGCACAGCCTGCCGGGCTACCAGACGACGCCGTAGCCCGTCGTCCAGAGGAACGCGGTGAGGCTGCCGAGCAGCGTGCCGAGCAGCGCGGGCACGAAGCCCGAGCGGCGGGTCGAGGTGCGGGCCAGGCCGATGAGGCCGAAGAGGATCGCGAGCACGGTCGGCAGGAAGCTCAGGATCAGCCCGATGAACAGCGGGATGACGCCGACCGCGAGCCCCACGACGCCGAGCACGAGGGAGGCGACGGCGAAGCCGTTCGGCCGGGGCGCGTCCGGGTCGATCACGGGGCCGCGCCCGAGGCTCGACCGGTAGGGCACCCCGGCGTCGCTGCGGAAGGGATCGGTCACGGCGGCCTCCTAGGGGTGCCGGCGCGGCGGGACCATCGCGCCGAAGGGGCCGATGCCGAACCCGGTGCCGAGCAGCCGGCCCGCCCGGGTCTCCCGCAGGCGCTCGGCGTTGACGCGCATCGTGTGACCCGTGCGCAGCAGCCCGCTCGCGAGCCGCGGCACGGACGGGATCTGGCGGGACGACACGGCGACGGCGAGGCGCGGCTCGAAGCGGACCCGGCGGGTGCGCCCGAGGTGCATCGTCAGGTCGAGGTCGTCGTGCACCGAGGGGTCGGTGCGGTGGACCTCGGCGCGCACCGCCTCCCACACCGTGCGGCGCATCGCGAAGTTCGAGGCGTGCAGCGGCACCTGCCCGAGGGCGATGCCGAACAGGCCGTAGTAGACGCCGTGGTAGCCCGCGGAGGCGACGACCCGCTTCGCGGGGCTGAGGTCCGCGAACACCCCGCGGCCCGTCACCGCGTCGAGCGCGGGGTCGATCGCGAAGACGCCGCGGATCTCCCGCACCCAGTCCACCGGCGGCATCGCGTCGGAATCGATGCGCGCGATCACGTCGCCGGTGGCCACGTCGTAGCCGCGAGCGGCGGCGGCGGCGATGCCCGGCAGGTCCTCGGGCACCACCCGGGCCCCGGAGGCGTGCGCGACCATGGCGGTCTCCCGGCTCACGCCGTTGTCGATCACGATGACCTCGTGCGGCGCCACGTCCTGCCGCGCCAGCGCCTCCAGGCACAGCCCGAGGTAGGGCGCGTCGTCGCGCACGGGGACGACCACGGAGATCCGGGGCGAGGTCACGGTCACCATTCAACCGTGCTCACCGGGATGATGGGTGGCCGACACCTTGGAGGATCCCATCCCCGTCTCGTCCGACGGCCGCGTGGCCGTCTACATCGACTTCGACAACATCGTCATCTCGCGCTACGACGAGGTGCACGGCCGCGGCGGCTTCCAGCGCGACCGGCAGCGGGCGGCCAACGGCTCGCTCGGCGAGGCCGAGTTCGCCCAGCGGCTGGAGGCGGCCACGGTCGACCTCGGCGCCGCGATCGACTTCGCGTCCAGCTTCGGCACGCTGGTGCTGACCCGCGCCTACGCCGACTGGTCGGCCCCCGTGAACGCGCGCTACCGCGGCCAGCTCGTCGGCCGCGCCGTCGACCTCGTGCAGCTCTTCCCCGCCGCCGCGTACGGCAAGAACGGCGCGGACATCCGGCTCGCGGTCGACGCCGTCGAGGACATGTTCCGCCTGCCCGACCTCACCCACGTCGTGCTCGTCGCCGGCGACTCCGACTACATCGCGCTCGCCCAGCGCTGCAAGCGCCTCGGCCGCTACGTCATCGCGGTCGGCGTCGCGGGCTCGACCAGCCGGTCGCTGGCCGCGGCGTGCGACGAGCTCGTCACCTACGACGCGCTGCCCGGGGCGAAGGCCGTGGAGGCGCCCGTCGAGAAGGAGCCGAAGGCGCCCCGCCGCTCCCGCCGCGCCTCCTCCTCCCCCGAGCCCGTGGCGGAGCAGTCGGAGCCCGAGCAGCCCGAGCCCCCGGTGCAGGACGAGGAGGAGGACGACGAGGAGGACCCCCAGACCGCCGCGACCGCCCTGCTGCAGCGCGCGCTGCGCCTCGGCCACGACCGCGGCGGCGACGACGCGGACTGGCTGCACAACTCGCAGGTCAAGGAGCAGATGAAGCGCCTCGACCCGTCGTTCAGCGAGCGGCGCCTCGGCTACCGGTCGTTCTCCGACTTCCTGCGGTCCCGCAGCGAGCTCGTCGACCTCGACGAGAGCAGCACCGCGCGGCTCGTGCGCCTGAGCGCCTAGGTCTCGATCTCGCCGCCGACCTCGCGGAGGTGGCGCCTGAACGTCCACGACGGGTCCCGCCGCCTCCGCGCGAGGTACTCGGCGAACCGCAGCTGCGTCCGCAGCGACGTGCCCTCGGCGATGCGGTGCGCCTGAGCGCGCTCGGCGTCGCGGATGCCCCGGGCCGCTGAGAGCACCGCCGACGCATCCGCCGCGGGCACGAGCACGACGCCGTCGTCATCCGCGACGACGAGGTCCCCCTCCCCCACAGGCCATTCGCCGAGCCGCACGTCGCGGCGCTCCGGCCGGGCGTGGTGCGGGAGGGGGCCGGTCGGCAGGGCGCCCAGGCTCAGCAGCGGCAGGCCGATCCGCGTCAGGTCGGCGGTGTCGCGGTGCAGGCCCCAGACGACGATCCCGGCGAGCCCCGCGCCGGCGGCCTCGAGCACGACGAGGTCGCCCAGGCACGCCTCGTCGAGGCCCCCGTCGTTGTCGACCACGAGCACCCGCCCCGGGGCCGCGCCGTCGATCGCCTCGAGCAGCCGGTCGACGCTGCCGAGGTGCAGGGCGGGCGCCACGGGCCCCGCGAAGGCGGTGCCGGGCAGCAGCGGGCGCAGCCCCGCCGGCCCGCAGCGCACCGGGACGCCGGCGCGGAGGCAGCCGTCCGCGACGTGCGCGCTCGTCAGCCCGTCGAGCTCCATCGCGGCACGCTAGCGCCGACGGGTGCTCGGACGGAACACGGACAGGGCACCCTGGAGGCATGACCGTCGTGCAGCCGATCACCGTCTCCATCACCCGCCGCGTCCCGGCGGCGAGGGCGCGGGAGGCGCAGGCCTGGGCGAAGAGCGGGCAGGAGCTGCTGACCGGCATGACGGGCTACCTCGGCTCGGGCTGGATCCGCCCCGACCCGGCCAGCGAGGACTGGCACATGCTCTACCGGTTCCAGGACGGCGAGACGCTCGCGGCCTGGGAGCGCTCGGCCGAGCGCGCGTGGTGGGTGGCGAGCGCGGCGGGCATCGCCGAGGACGCGCGTACCGAGCGGCGCACCGGCATCGAGGGCTGGTTCGACGTGCCGAGCGAGGTGGTCGTGGCGGACGCCGCACCGCCCGCGCCGCCGCGGTGGAAGCAGATGGTGAGCATCTTCATCGTCTTCTACCCGCTCAGCCTCGCGCTGCAGTTCGCGGCGGCGCCCTTCACCGGGCCCCTGCCGCTGTGGCTGCGGGTCTTCATCACCGTCGTCGTCGCGACGCCGCTGATGACCTACGTGCTGCTGCCGCTCGTCACCCGGGCGCTGCGGCCCTGGCTGCTGCGGGGCCGGGGACCGGGCCGCCGCGTCAGGAGCTGAGCAGCGAGAGCAGGCCGGGCAGCACGATCGCGGTCGACGCGGCGGCCGTCGTGCCGAGCAGGCCGACCGCCCAGGCGGCACGGATGCGGGCGGCGGCGCGCACCTCGCGGCTGAGGCGCGAGAACGCGAGCAGCAGCTCGGGGCCGGCCTCGACCGTGGGCTGCCAGGTCGCCGGGTCCTCGAAGCGGCGGGCGACCCGGGCGACCTCGATCGGCGTCAGCCGCTGCGGCTGGCTGCGGAGGAAGCGGCGCAGGTGCTCGGCGCGCAGCACGGTCACGAAGCGCGGGGCGCGGCGGACCGCGACGCGCTTCGCGCCGACGACGGCGATGATCGGGCGGGCGGCGGGCGGGTCGGCGAGCACGCCGGCGACGACGCGGTCGACGCGCCGCGCCTCCGCCTCCGCCTTCTGCACGATCGGCCGGCTCGAGCCGTTGACCAGCACCGTGCGGCCCGCGACCCAGACGCTCGCGTCGATGTGGTGCTTCGTGTTGACGGTGAAGATGCCGCCGGGGCCGACGATCAGGTGGTCGATGTCCGCGCCGCTGCGGCCGACGGGCAGCGAGTGCAGCACGCTCCAGCCGGGCGGCAGGGTGGCGAGGCGCGCGGCGACCGCGCGCTCCGCGGTCGCGTTCGTGTACCAGGAGCGGGCCTCGGGCTCGACGGGGTCGCGGCCGAGCAGGCGCTCGAGGCGCGTGCGGGGCCGGCCGACGGCCTGCCGCAGCAGCACCTGCTCCAGCAGCGCCTGCGCGGGCAGGCGGTCGCGCATCGTCGCGGTGGCGTCCTGGGTCGCCGCGGGTACGGCCGTCGAGCTCATGCCCCGACGCTAGGGAGGGGGCGCCGAGGGGCGGCAGACCCAGTCGGGGCGCCCCTCCGAGGAGGGCAACCCGTGCAGGGGTCCTCGGCGTTCCGTGCACTCCTCCGCACGAGGAGCACTGCAGCAGGACGGAACGACTTCGGCAGGACGGAACGGGCCGTTCCGTCCTGCTGTCGTCGTCGTGTCCTGCGTCCTGCTCCGATCGTCCTGCTGTCGTGCTCCGCCGAGGGCGGGCGCGTCAGTAGTCGACGGGGTCCCGGAGGAGGGGGCAGGTCATGCAGTGGCCGCCGCCCCGGCCGCGTCCGAGCTCGGCGCCGCGGATCGTGAGCACCTCGATGCCCGCCTCGGTCAGCAGGTCGTTGGTGCGCGTGTTCCGGTCGTAGGCGAACACCGTGCCGGGCCGCACCGCGACCACGTTGTTCGCGCTGTCCCACTGCTGCCGCTCGGCCGCGAAGTCGTCGCCGCCGGTGTTCACGACCCGCAGGGCGTCGAGGCGGAGCGCGGTGCGCACGACCTCGAGCAGCGGCCGGTCCTCCACGACGACGCGGACGCCGCCGCCGTCGGCCGGATAGAGGCTGAACGGGGTGATGCCGTCGACGATCGCCCGGTAGACGGTCACGACGTCCTCGGCCGCGAAGGTGAGCACGGTGTCGAGGTGCATCGCCGCGCGCAGCTTCGGCATGCCGGCGACGATCACCCGCTCGGCCTCCCCCGCCGCGAACAGCGCCGCGGCGAGTTGACCGATCGCCTGGCGGCTGCTGCGCTCCCCCATGCCGATCAGGACCACGCCGCCGCCGAGCGCCATCACGTCGCCGCCCTCGAGGGTCGCGGAGCCCCACGTCCGCTCGGGGTCGCCCCAGAGCAGCCGCTCCTGCGCCGCCGCGAACCCGGGGTGGAAGCCGTAGACCGCCTTCATCAGCAGCGTCTCGTCGCGCCGGGCGCCGAAGTACAGGGGGTTCAGCGTGTAGCCGCCGCCGACCCAGCAGGTGGTGTCGCGCGTGTAGAGCATGTTCGGCAGCGGCGGCATCAGGTAGTCCGCCGGGCCGCGGTCGGGTCCGACGGCGTGGAGGTAGGAGGGGCGGTCGGCGCCCGGCAGGTCCTCCACGGCCATGCCGCCGATCAGCAGCTCCGCCAGCCGCGCGTCCGGCAGCGACTCGAGGTGGGCGCGGGTCGGGTCGACGAACAGGGTGCCGACCTCGTTGGCGACGACCTTGCGGTCGAGCAGCCAGTCGCGCGCGCCCGGCACGGCCAGGGTCTCGGCGAGCACGTCGTGCAGCTCGAGCACCTCGACGTCCTGCGCCTCGAGGGCGTCGACGAACGCGCGGTGGTCCCGCTGCGCCTCCTCGACCCAGAGCACGTCGTCGAAGAGCAGCCCCTCGCGGTTCGTCGGCGTCAGCCGCTCGTGCGCGAGGCCCGGCGCGCACACCAGCACGCGTCGCAGCTGCCCGACCTCGGACCACGCGCCGAACGCGGGGGTGTCCACCATCGGCCCAGCCTGGCAGAGCGGGATGGACGGATCAGACGGAGGCGTCCGCGTCCGGCCGCTGCGCGTCCTCGGGCGCCGGCTGCCTGTCGCCGTCGGCGGCGAGCTTCAGCACCTCGCCCTGGGCGCGGGACGCCCAGTCGCGAAGGTCCTCCTCGGACACGCTCGCCCTGGAGCGCGGCAGCACCGACTGCACGCAGAACGTGCCGATGTTCTCCCCGGCCTCGTTCTTGATCGGCATGCCGGCGTAGAAGCGCAGCTGCGACAGGTCGAGGACGGGGCTGTCCTTCGTGCGCTCGTCGCGCAGCGTGTTCTCGATGATCAGCGGGTCGTCGCCCTGCACCGTGTACTGGCAGGTGGTCAGCTCGGCCGGCATGCCGCGTCCCGCGGGCGCGGTGTTCGCGACGTAGAACTGGCGGTCGCCGTCCATGAGGCTGACCCAGGCGGCGTCGACGCCGAAGTGCGTCTTCGCCTCCGCGACCAGCGCGTCGAGCGAGCCGTGCTCCCCCGCCGCCATGACCTGCTCGCCCGGCTTCCACTGCCAGTCGTGCTCGGCGAGCTCGTGCTGGAAGCGGTAGGGGTCGAGCGCGCGGGCCTCGACGAGCAGCGGCGCGCACACGTCCGCGAACGCCTCCGACCACTGCTGGTACAGCGCCGGGGAGCCGTAGGGCCGGCCGGGCTCCGCCTGCGGGGCGCGGTGCTCGAAGAAGGCGAAGCCGTCGTAGCGCCCGACGAGCTCGCGGGTGATGGCGTTCAGCAGGTCCGCGCGGCGCTGGCCGAGGCGCGCGGCGACGCCGCGGTACTCCGGCAGCGACTCGACGTCCTGGATGCCGGCGACGACGATGCGCGCGGAGGGCTTCGTCTCCGCGGACAGGCGGTCGAGCAGGCGGGTCATGTCGGCGCGGTAGTCGTCGGCCGGGGTGAGGCGCACGGCGTCGTTCATGCTGAGCACGACGAGCACGAGGTCGTAGGGCGCGAGCGCGGAGTCGCCGATCCAGGACTGGACGGCGGCGAGCGGCATCATCTCGTCGCCGATGTAGCGGATGTCCGTGGGGATCCGGGTGCGCCGCGTCAGGGCGCGGGCGAGCTGGCCGGTGAGGGCGAGCTCGTGGGTGACCGTGCCCCAGCCGTGCGTCGGGCCGTTGCCGATCAGCAGCACGCGGTCCGGGTCGTCGGCGCCGGAGGTGATCACGGGCGAGTCGCGAGGAACCGGCACGGACTGCTGCACGTAGAGCATGCGCGTGTACCACAGCTTCGCCGCGGCGCGAGCCGTCCTGCTCTCCAACATGGGGTGGTGCCTCTTCCCGGGGATCGGTGGTGCGCTCCGATTCTCCTGGACGGAAGTTCCCCTCGACACGCCCCAGAGGGAGGGACGGGGGCTGGCACGTCGCCGCACGAGCAGGTTGAATCCCACGGTGGTGATTCCGGCGACCGAGGTGCGGTTCGGGGGCTGGACCGTCGGTCCGGTGGTCGGCCGCCGCCCCGCCGGCTTCGCCCGCGAGGCCGTGCAGCCGAGCACGGGCGCGCACGCCGTGCTGGTCGTCGTCGACGCGCGGTTCACGGACCGGATGCCGCCCGACGCGGCGGCGGTCGGCCGCGCGGGCCGCCTCGACGCAGGTGCCCTGGTGCCCCTGCTCGACGCCGGGCTGCTCGACGACGGCACGCGCTGGTACGTGACGTCCGCCGCCCCGGGGCCCGTGCTCGATCCGGCCGCGGGCTGCTCGCCCCGACGCGCGGCGGCGATCGTCGAGGCCGTCGCCCGCTCGCTCGCCGCCGTGCACGCCGCCGGACTGGTCCACGGCCTGGTGGGCCCGCAGTCCGTCGTCCCCGCGGCCGGGCGGCACGCGGAGCGGCCGGTGCCCGCGACCCTGCTGCTCGACACCGGCGTCGCCGCGCTGCTCGGCGACCGCGCCGCCGACCTCGCCGCGGCGAGCGGCGTCGTGCTCCCCCGCGACCGCGGCGCCGCGGCCGACGTGCACGCGCTCGGCGGTCTGCTGCTGCGCCTGCTGACGGCGGCCGCGCCCGCCGGCCCCGCCCTCGCGGCGCTGCCGGTGCCGCTCCGGGCCCTGCTGTCCGAGATGCTCGAGGACGACCCGGCCGCGCGCCCCGCGGCCGCGGCGGTCGCCGCCCGCCTCGGCGCGCTGCGCGACGGGCTGCTCGCCACCGGGCCCGTCGACCTGCCGNAGCTCCGCGGCCGCGGCGGACGCCGCCCGCCTCGGCGCGCTGCGCGACGTGCTGCTCGCCACCGGGCCCGTCGACCTGCCGGCCACCGGCGCTCAGCGGGTGACGGCGCCCGCCGCGCGCACGACCGCGCCCGTCCCGGTCGCGCCGCCCGTCCCGGTCGCGCCGCCGGCCGCGAGGGCGACCCGGGAGATCGCGCTGCCGGCCCCGATGCGCGCGCCCGTGACGCTCGACGCCCCGATCGACGCCCCGGACCCGCTGCCCGCCGCCGCACCCTCGCTGCGGACGGGCCCGGTGGCGATCCGCAGCGACGGCCGCCCGGCCCGCCGGCGCGGGCGCACCGCCCTGCTCGCCGCCGGCGGCGTCGGGCTCGCCGGGCTGCTGGTCGGCGTGCTCACCCACCTGCCGACGGGCCGGGAAGCGGGTGCCGAGGCCGTGGTCGCCGCGGCGGAGGACGGCGTGGGCGCCCGCCCCGCGTCCTCGACCGCCACCGGGTCCGCCTCGACCGCCGCCGATCAGCCGCGCCGCACGCCGGCGCCGGTGCCGAGCGGCCGCGCCCGGCACCGCGCGGCGACGTCCGCGCCCGCCGCCCCGGCGCCCGCGTTCGTGCGGCCCGTCACGCTCGTCCCGTCACCGCTCGCCGCCTCCGCGACCTCGCCCACGCCGTCGCGCAGCACCTCGACCCCGCCGCGGGACACGACCGCGCCGAGCGCACCGACGCCGTCCGCACCGAGCTCGTCCACGCCCGCCGGCGGCGGCGCGGCGCCCGCCCCGTCCGCTCCGGCGTCCTCGGCGCCCGCGTCCTCCGCGCCGCCGCAGCAGACCGCGCCGCCGAGCAGCGCGCCGGTGGAGACCCCGCCGGCGGCGACACCGGCCCCGTCGGCCACCGAGGACCCGACGCCGACCCCGACCCCGACCCCGACCGACACGGCGACCGCCGAGCCGACGGATCCGATCGAGACCCTCCTGCCGACCGGCCCCGCCGAGGGCTGAGCAGCCGGCCCTCAGCGGTCCGCGAGCTCCACGAACCGGCGCAGCAGCCGTTGCGGCTCGGTCACCGTCGCCGCGCGCAGCCGATCGGCGACGGCGGTGAGCTCGGCCTGCGGGAAGTAGCCGTGCCGCTGGTAGATCGTGGCGCGCTCGACGAACTCGGCGGTCGTCGGCTCGGGGTGGAACTGGCTCGCGAGCACCGATCCCACCCGGTACAGCTGCACCGGGCTCACGTCGTTCGTCGCGAGCAGCACGGCGCCGGGAGGCGGTACCGGCGCGGACTCCTTGTGGCCGGTCAGCGCCGTGAACCGCTCCGGCAGCGCCGAGGCCGCCGGATCGTCGCGCCCCGCCGCCGTCAGCCGGCTCTCCGTCGCGGACACGGGCTCGGGGTGGGAGCGGTCGACCGCACCGCCCAGCACGAGCGTGAGCACGCCGATGCCGTAGCAGGTGAAGAACACGGGCAGGTCGCGGTCGAGCGCCCGCTCGGCGAGGGCGGCGAGCTGGCGCTCGGCGAGCCGCTGCGGCTCCCCCTTCGACGACGCAGGGTCCGACACGGAGTACGGGCTGCCGCCGACGAGCACCGCGGCGGCGCCGTCGGCGAGATCGGCGGGCAGCACCTCGAGGTCGGGGCTGCGGGCGGTCAGCCGCTCGCCGAGCCCGCTCGCGCGGCGCATCGACGCGAGCTCGCCGGCGCGGGCGTCCGCCTCGGGGCGCACCTGCAGCAGCAGGAACGGCTTCGGCACCGCTGCACAGTAGTCGGCGCACCCGGAGGGCGGCCCCATGGTCGCTCGCAGGAGGTCGTCCATGCAGCAGCTCGTGCTCCCCCGCTCCGCGGGCGGCGTCCTCGCCGCCTGCGACACGGGGCCGACCGGGCGGTCCGACGAGGTCGTCGTCCTCTGGCACGGCGGCACCCCGAGCACGGGCGAGCCGCCTGCGCCGCTGCTCGCGGCGGCGAGCGGGCTCGGCCTCCGGTTCAGCGGCGCGGACCGGCCGGGCTGCGGCGGCACCACGCGGGACAGCGGCGCCACGATCTCCGACGTCGTGCCCGACGTGCTGGCGGTCGCCGACGCGGTGGGCGCCGAGCGGTTCGCGGTGCTCGGGCACTCGGGCGGGGGCCCGCGCGTGCTCGCCTGCTCAGCGCTCGTCCCGGAACGCATGAGCGCCGCCGTCGCCGTGGCCTCCCCCGCGCCGGCGCACGCGGAGGGGCTCGACCGGTGCGCCGGGATGGCCGTCGGCGTCGTCCGGGAGCAGCGGGCGGCCGCCCGCGGACGGTCGGCCCTGACCGACGTGCTCGAGCACGGCGAGTTCGACGAGGACGCCTTCACGCCGGCGATCGGGCCGCGCTCGAGGGGCCGTGGGGGTGGCTGGGCGCGAACGTGGCAGTCGCGGTCTCGCAGGGGCTGGAGGCGGAGGCGGACGACCTGCTCGCCGCCGCCCGGCCCTGGAGCGTCGACCTCGCGGCGGTCGCACCCGGGCGGCTCCTCGTGCACGGCGACGCGGACCGGATGGTGCCGGCGTCCCACAGCCGGTGGCTGCACGCACGTCCCGGGACCGGACCTGCGGCCCGTCCGCGGAGCCGGGCACCTCGACGCGCTGCACGGCGTGCGCCCGGTGCTGGAGGCGCTGCGCCGACGAGCCCTCGCGGTGTGAGCCGCGGTGGACGACCCGGGCGGCGTCCAGAGCCGGCCGACCCGCTGCGACCTCGTCGCTTCGGGCGGCCCGACGTGCTGGCCGCGCAGCGCCCGGGTCGTGGGCCATGCCTACTCCGGCCGGGCGCTGCAGCCCGGCGACACGCCGTCAGCCGCGGACGCGCCTGCCGCGCAGCCGCCCGCGGACGGGCTGCAGGGTCGCGATCTCCATCCGGATGCGCTCGTCGAGGCGTCGCAGCTGCCGCGTCGACGGCAGCAGCTCCGGCTCCTCCGCGAGCCGCCGCACGAGCGCGGCGCAGGTGTCGAGCCGGTCGCGCGCCTCGTCGGCCGTGCCGGCCCGATAGACGGGGTCGGTCAGGAAGCGGTGCAGCACGGCGGGCAGCGCGGGGACCGGCAGCACGCGCGCGACGGCCGCCAACGGCTCGAACTGCCGCTCGGCGGCGACGAGCACGCGCTCGTCGTCGCCCAGCACCTCCTCCTCCGCGAGCTCGATCGCGAGGCGCAGGTCCGCCTCCGTGCGGTCGATGCGGTCCCGGCGGACACCGGAGGCGCCGCGGCGGCGGTCGGCGAAGAAGTCGACCAGGAACGGGTCCGCGGTGGGGAGGGCGCGCACGGCTGCGAATCTGCCGGACGCGCCCGGGAGTCCCCTGAACGGGGCACGGACGGCACGGGGAGAATGACCGCGTGCGCTCGATGGACCGGCACGACGACTACGACCGCGGCGCCCTCGCCGACGGCGAGCTCGACGCGGACCCGGTGGCCCAGTTCCGACGGTGGCTGACGGAGGCGGAGGACGCCGGGCTGCCCGAGCCCAACGCGATGGTGCTGTCGACGGTCGACGCGAGCGGCCCGACCTCCCGCACCGTCCTGCTGAAGGACCTCGTCGACGGCCGCTTCGAGTTCGTCACGAACGCGGGCTCGCGCAAGGGCGCCGCCCTCGCCGCGGACGGGCGCGTCTCCCTCGCCTTCCCCTGGTACGGGCTGCAGCGGCAGGTGCTGATCGACGGGGACGCCGTGCCGGCTCCCTCGGCGACGAGCGACGCGTACTTCGCCTCCCGCCCGCGCGGCAGCCGCATCGGGGCCTGGGCGAGCCGTCAGTCCGCCCCCGTCGCGGACCGCGCCGCGCTCGACGAGCGGGTCGCGGCCGCCGAGCGGCGCTTCGACGGACTCGAGGTGCCGCGCCCGCCGTTCTGGGGCGCCTGGCTCGTCACGCCGCGCCGGATCGAGTTCTGGCAGGGTCGCCCCTCCCGCGTCCACGACCGGTTCGCGTACACCCCCGACGGCGCCGGCTGGGGTATCACCCGCCTGCAGCCGTGACCGACGAAGGCGAGGCGCTGCGCCGGCGGCTGTACCGCCCCGGCGCCGCGGCGGACGACGTCGCGGCGTACCTCGCCGCCGCGCCTGCGGCACCCGTCGCGCCCGTCGCCGCTCCCCCGGGTCGGCGCCCCGTCCCCGGCCGCCTCGTCGCCGCTGCGGTCGTCGTCGCGGCCCTGGCGGTCGGGCGCTCCGGACCGGCCACCGCGGAGCGACCCGCGCCGACCGCGTCGGCGCAGGCGGTCGCGGGCCCCGCGCCCCTGCCGACCGCACCCGTCGACGCCGCCGCGCGGGCCGCGTTCGTGCGCAAGGTCGCCGTCGGCGGCGACGCCGGGCTCGCGCTCTGGTGGGGCGGCCCGCAGGCGCTGGTCGAGGTGCACGGTGCGGGCGCCACCACCATCGCCCTCCCCGCCGCGCGCACGGACCGGGCCGGGCACCTCACCGTGCTGCTCGTGCTCGGCACCGACGGCACCGCCCGGTGGACCGCGGCGCGCTTCGTCATCCACGACGACCGGACCATCCACCTCGCCCCCGTGGCAGGCGCCGAAGGAGCGCTGCGCGCGGGCGTCCCGACCGTCGCGCGAGTGGACTACCCGGCCGGCCGCCGGCCCCAGCGGCTGGTGCTGCAGGTGCCCGAGGGCACGCAGTGGGGCGCCGCCGCCGTCGACTCGGTGGACAGCGGTCCACAGCTTCCTGATGGCTGACGTCCAGCGCCCCCGGGGGCGTTCGGAAGTCCGCGCCGAGCGGGACCGGTGACGCTGGAGCCATGCCCATCGACGTCGAGGCCAGGCGGTTCACGCCGGAGACCGCAGCCCGGGTCTGCGCGAACGACGGCATGCCGCTCTACCCGACGATCGTCGGCCCCCGCTGCCCGCTGTGCGGCGCCGCCGTCCGGCGCTGACGGGCCGCTCGGCCGCGACGGGCGAGACTGGGGCGGATGTCGCCCGACGAGCTCCGGTACTGGTTCGAGGACTACCTGGAGGCGTGCAACCGCCACGACCTCGACGCGCTGCGCTCCCTGCTCGCCCCGGACGTGCGGCGGGCGGGTGCGCCCGGCGGCGTCGACGCGTGGCTCCGCGACGTCGAGCTGCTGCTCGAGGCGTTCCCGGACTACCGTTGGAAACGCATCGCCGTGGTGATCGAGGGCGACCGCGTCGCCGTGCACCTGCGCACCCGGGGCACCCATCGCGGCACGTTCCACGACGTGCGGGCGACCGGGCGGCACGTCGGCGCGGCCGAGTTCGGCATGTTCCGCGTCGTCGGCGGCCGCGCGGTCGAGTACGCGGGCACCGGTGACGAGGCGCTGCTCGCGCAGCTGCGGGACTGACGCGCCCGCATCGGCGCTCAGGCCAGGCCGAGCGCCTTCAGCAGGCGGCGGGGGCCGGCCGAGCGCTGGCTGACGGCGCCGCAGCCCTCGAGCGCGAGCTCGATGCGGTGCGTCGCCGGCAGCACGTCGAGGTGGCGCAGCTCGCGGGCGAGGTGCCGGGTGAGGGCGGCGCAGGTGTCGAGCTCGATGCGCCGGGCCGCGGTGCGCGACGGCCGCACCTCGAGGTGCGCGAGGTAGGCCTCGAGCACGAGCAGCAGGCCCGCCGCCGGCATGACCCGGGCGACGGCCCCCTCCGCCCCGAACTGGCGCTCCGCGTGCACGAGGAGCTGCTCGTCGTCGGTCAGCACGAGCTCCGCGGTGCGCTCCACCGTGGTCCGCAGGACCCGCTCGGCGCGGTCGACGCCGGCCAGCCGGTGCCCTGTCGCGCCCCGGCGCCGATCGGCGAAGAAGTCGTCGAGGCACTCGGATGCGGAGAGGGAGCGGGGCATGCCGGCCATCATGTCGCATCCCCCCATCGGGGGTCACGTCACAGTTGGGTCGCGAACGGGGGGCATAGCGTGTCGTGGCCCGACGAGAGGGATGGACGCGATATGGCACGACTCGACGGCACGGTGGCGCTCGTCACCGGTGCGAGCAGCGGCATCGGCGAGGCGACCGCGGTCGCGCTGGCCGCGGAGGGCGCCCGCGTGGCGCTCGTGGCCCGGCGCAGGGACCGCCTGGAGGCGCTGGCCGGACGGCTCGGCGGCGAGGCGATCGTGATCGAGGCCGACGTGACCGACGCCGAGCAGGCGAAGGCCGCCGTCGCCCGCGTCGTCGAGGTCGCCGGTCGGCTGGACATCGTGATCAACAACGCCGGCGTGATGCTGCTCGGCAGCGCGGTCGACGCGCCCTACGAGGAGTGGGAGCGGATGGTCGCCGTCAACGTCGACGGCGTGCTCGCCGTCACCCACGCCGCGCTCCCCCACCTGCTCGCGGCCGCCGAGACCGCCGATCGCCGCGTCTCCGACGTCGTGACGATCAGCAGCACGGCGGGCCGCATCGCCCGCGCCGGCTCGGGCGTCTACAACCTGACGAAGTTCGGCGTCGGCGCCTTCAGCGAGGCGCTGCGCCAGGAGGTGACGCAGCGGCACGTGCGCGTCGGCCTCGTCGAGCCCGGCGCGACGGTGAGCGAGCTGCGCGACCATCTGCGCCCCGAGCTGCGGGCAGCGCAGGCGAAGCGCTTCGAGACGATGGAGCCGCTGCAGGCGACCGACATCGCCGAGGCCGTCGTCTACATGGTCACCCGCGACCGCCGCCAGGCCGTCAACGAGATGCTGATCCGCCCGACCGAGCAGGAGACCTGATCCCCGCTCCCGCGGCGGCGCGGCGCTCGAGCAGCATGCCCTAGGCGACGGCGCGGCGCGGGACCACGAGCACCGGCACGCGGCTGGCGAGCATCGCGACGTGCGCGACCGGGCGGCCCCGCCGGGCGACGCCCTGCTCGTCGCGGCCGAGCACGAGCAGCGACGCCGTGCTGGCGGCCCCGAGCACCGCGTCGACCGGGCGGCCGTGCACGACCCGGCGGACGAGCGGCACGGCGGGGAAGCGCTCGGCGACCGGGGTGAGGGCGTGGGCGAGCACGGCGTCCCGCTCGCGCGCGACCCGGCCGTCGTGGTGCGGGTCGAGGTCGACGAGCACGTCGAGGTCGAGGAACTCCCGCCACGCGTGCACCGCCACGAGGCGCTGCCCGCGCTGGGCGGCCTGCCCCGCCGCTGCGAGCGCGACCGACGGCGCGCACGGGTCGTCGCCGACGCCGAGCACGACGTCGCGGCCGTGGTCGAACCCCTCCGGGACCATCGCGACCGGCCCCGACGCGGTCGCCGCCACCCGGTAGGCGACGGAGCTGCGGTGCCGGCCCCGACCCGGGTCGGCGCCGCCGAGCACCACCAGCACCCCGTCGCCCGAGCGGGCCGAGAGGACCGTCGCGGCGCTGCCCCGCTCCACCGCGACCGAGACCCGCAGGTGCGGCCGGGCGGCGCGGAGCCGCTCGGCGGCCACCTCGGCGGACGGCGCGGCCGACGGGCGGTTCCCCCGTGCGTCCGCGACCACCAGCTCGAGCTCGGCGCAGGCGGGTTCGTGCCGCACCGCCCACTCGAGCGCGGACCGCGCCGCCGCGGTCCCGTCCCAGCCGACCACCAGACGATCCGTCATCGCGTCTCCTCCGCTCCGACCGGGAGGACCCGGTCCGCTCAGCGGAGGGAGGCTGCGCCGCCGCGCGTGCAGCCCGCATGAACGTCCCGGGCTTCAGCGCGGAGCGGCGCCCGTCACAGGCCGAGCAGCCGCTGGAGGAACCCGCGGCGCGGTTCCTCCGCGGTCGGCTCGGCGTCCGCACGCGGGGCCGGCGAGGGCTCCGGCCGCTCCAGCGACTCGACGGGCGCCGGGGCCTCCGGCTCCGGCGCCGCCTCGGGCTCCGGAGCCGCGCGGAGGCGCTTGCCGAGCCCGGCGATGCGGTCCGCGACGTCGAACCGCACCTGGAGCGCGCCGTCGGGCAGCGCGAGCTCCTCGACGTCGTCGTCCACCCGCGTGAGCGTCACGCCCCGCTGCTGCGTCCAGGCCACGAGCGCGCGTCGGTGGTCCACCGGACCGCCCGCGGCGAGGGCGCTGGTGAGCACGGCGATCGCGCGCGCCACCGTCGGTGCGGGCAGCGCGAGGTACGGGTCGTCGAGCAGCAGCCACGCCCTGGTGCCGCCGTTGCCGGTCGCCGCGGAGAAGTGCGCGGTGACGCCGGTCACGGCCTTGACGGCCTTCAGCAGGGTCGCGGGCAGGTCCTCCTCGAGCGGCAGCGTCGCCGTCGTGAACTCGCGGATCGCGTACCGCTCCCCCAGCGCCCGCACCCGCTCGCCCTGCTTCACGAACGCCTTCGGGAACGCGTTGATGTTGTCCCAGCCCCAGAGCCAGGTGCCGTCCTCCGGCGAGGAGGTGCCGATGAAGTGGGCGCGGACGGACCGCTCCCGCCCCTCCGCGTCGAGGAACACGAGCGCCGAGCCCGCGGCGTCGATGCGCCAGCCGTCCGCTCGCACGAGCTCCGCCAGGTGGGACTGGTGCTCGTGGGACACGAAGGCACCGGCGTCCGCCAGCGCTGCGAGATCGACCTCTGCCATCGCGATCGACGCTACGGCACGCGCCTCCGCGTCGGCCGGTCCGACGCGGCTAGACGGCGAACCGCTGCGCGCCGATCACGGCGAGCAGGCGCATCCGCTCCGTCGCCTCCTGCCCCTTCGGCGTGAGCACGAGCAGCGTCTGCGCCTGGTCCTCGGTGAACAACGCCTGGCAGTCGACGTCGATCGCGCCGACCTCCGGGTGGACGAGCGTCTTGTGGTCGTCGAAGCGCCGGTGCACCTCGTGCAGCGCCCAGAGCTCGCGGAACTCCGCGCTGCGCTCCAGCAGGGCGTCGAGCAGGTCCTGGCCGCGGGCGCCCGCGGTGAGCGCGCTGCGCAGCTGGGCGACCTGGAGGCGGCTCTGCCGGTCGCGGTCGTCCGCCGGGTAGTGGAGGCGGTCGGCCGGGTCGGTGAACCAGCGGAAGATCGCGCTGCGCTCGAGGCCGGAGTGGCCGGAGTGGTCGCCGAGCAGCGCGACGGCCAGCCGGTTCTGGGCCAGGGTCTCGCCGAGGTCCGAGAGCACGAGCGCCGCCGCGTCGTCGAGCCGGTCGAGCACGCGCAGCAGGGGTGCGGCGACGTGCGCGTGGCGCAGGGTGCGGCTCGGCGGGGTGTGGCCCGCGAGGCGGAACAGGTGGTCCCGCTCGTCGAGCGACAGGCGCAGCCCCCGGGCCAGCGCGGTGAGCATCTGCTCCGACGGCTGCGGGCCGCGCTGCTGCTCGAGCCGAGTCAGGTAGTCGGCGGACATGCCCACGAGGGAGGCGACCTCCTCCCGCCGCAGCCCGGGCGTGCGGCGCCGGGCGCCGTCGGGCAGGCCGACGTCGGCGGGGGTCAGCCCCTCGCGGTGGCGTCGGAGGAAGTCGGCGAGCTGCGGGCGGTCCACCCTCCGATGGTGACGGACATCGCGCCGCGCCGCGCGCCCGGAGCCTGGGATCGCCGATCCCCCGATGAGCGCTCCGCTGCCGCCCGCAGGCGGCACCGCGCAGGATCGTCGCCGACCCCAGCACAAGGAGGCGCACATGCGCATCACCGGCAACACCATCTTCCTGCCCGGCGGCACCAGCGGCATCGGCCGCGGGCTCGCCGAGCGCTTCGCCGCCCGCGGGAACCGCGTCGTGATCGGCGGCCGTCGGCAGGAGCTGCTCGACGAGATCACCGCGGCGAACGATGGGATCGAGTCGGTCCGCATCGACGTGAGCGACGCGGCCTCGATCCGCGACGTGTCCGTTCAGGTGCAGGAGCGCTTCCCCGAGACGAACGTGCTGCTGCCGATGGCCGGCATCATGCGGCCCGAGGACGTGACGACCGGCGGCTTCCTCGACGCCGCCGAGTCGATCATCACCACGAACCTGCTCGGCCCGGTGCGCCTCTGGGCGGCCTGGGCGGACTTCCTCATCGGGAAGCAGGACGCGGCGCTCGTCACTGTGTCGTCCGGGCTCGCCTTCACGCCGCTCGCGCTGACGCCCACCTACGACGCCACGAAGTCCGCGATCCACGCGCTGTCGGACGCGTGGCGGCTCCAGCTCGCGGGCAGCGGCGTGCAGGTGATCGAGATCGTGCCGCCCGCCGTGCGGACCGACCTCATGCGCGGCCCGAACGACGAGCGCGCGATGCCGCTCGACGAGTACCTCGAGGAGACGATGCGCCTGCTCGAGCAGCAGCCCGACGCGCACGAGATCCTCGTGGAGCGGGTGAAGCCCCTCCGCTTCTCCGAGCGCGACGGCAAGCGCGACGACCTGATGCAGCTGCTCGCCGGCAGCCACTGAGGCGTTCGCGGATCCGCAGTTCCCCGGCGACACGCCGCCTCCGGCCCCGTCCCGCACGGCATGTCGGGCAGGAAGTGCGGATCCGCGGAGGAAGTGCGGATCCGCGTGCATCAGGCGCGGGCGACGGCCTCGCGGATCAGGTCGGCGACGAGCTGCGGGCGCTCGAGGGACGGCAGGTGCGCCACGCCCTCGAGCACCCGGGCCTCGGCGTGCGCCAGCTTCTCCGCCGTCAGGGCGTAGAAGGGCAGGTCCGGCGGCAGGTCCAGGTCGCCCCACGTCGCCAGGACGGGTGCGGTGACCTCGCCGAGGCGGTGCCACGTGTCGAGCCCCGCGTCGCCGTCGCCGCCGGTGGTGCCTGCGGCGAGGATCCGTCGGTTCATGTCGGCCGCCAGCTCGCGCCGCGCGCCGCCGATGCGGCCCTCCGGCGTCGTGGGCCCGTCGAGCCAGAGGTGCAGCTCGAGCCGCACCTGCTCCTCCAGGTCCCCGGCCTGCTCCGCCCGCTCGAGCGCCGAGAAGACCGCGCCGCTCGCCCCGTCCATCGTCCAGTCGATCGCCTCGCCCTCGTCGGTCATGCCGCTGACGGCCGCGCCGATCAGCAGCACCGACGCGACCCGCTGCGGCGCGGTGAGCGCGAGGTCGAGCGCGAGCGCGCCGCCCATCGAGTTGCCGACCACCACGGCCCGCTCGGCGCCGACCGCATCGAGCACTGCCCCCAGGTCCTCGAGGTGCGTGAACGCCGTCGTGGCGCGCGGGGTCTCGCCGTAGCCGCGGCGGTCGTAGGCGACGAGGTCGAGGCGGTCGTCCTCGAGCAGGTCGAGCGTCTCGCCCCCGATGCGGCGGTCGGCGACCCCGGCGTGCAGCAGCACGACCGTCGGCCCGCCCGTACCGGTGCGCCGCTCGCCGACGAGGACGGCGCCGTCGGGACGGGGGACCTCGAACCGCTCTCGTGTCATGGCGGCACCCTCGCACCGGCCGCGGACAGCGGGCAAGCACCAGACTCCCGGCATGAGCGACGCGACCTACATCCCGGGTGTCTGCAACATCGGACCCGCGGAGGTCCGGCGACGGAGGCAGACCGGCATCGCGGGCGCGGTGGCGACCGCCGGCGTGCTCGGCGCCGCTGTCGCCTCCGGGGCGCCCCGCCCCCTCCGGCTGCTGGCCGTGCTGCCCGCGGCCGGCGCGGCGACCGGCTTCATCCAGGCGGCGACCCACTTCTGCGCGGGCTTCGGCATGCGGGGCGTCTTCAACTTCGGCGACACGGGGTCGACCGACACGATCGAGCAGGCGGAGTTCCGCGCGGAGGACCAGCGCCGGGCCAGGGAGATCCTCGTCCAGTCGCTCGCGATCGGCGCGGCCGTCGGCGGCGCCGCGCTGCTGCTGCCGCGGCCGGTCCGTGCGCGCTGAGCCCCCTTCCGCACGGAGATCCGCCCCGTGACCGCGGAGGGGTGCGGAGATCGGGCAGAGTTGGGGCGCCCCCGCGGGGGCGTTCCGACGAGAGGACCCGCGTGCCCCGTACGACCCTGTTCCTGCTGCACGGCCTCGGCCTGAGCGGCCGCTCGTGGGACGGCGTCGTCGCGGCCCTCGGCGACGAGCTCGACCCCGTCGTGATCGACCTGCCCGGCCACGGGTCCGCCGCGGACTCGGAGGCCGTGACCGCCGAGGAGACGGCCGTCTTCGTCGCCGCCCGCATCGTCGCGGCGGAGCCCGACCGCTGGCTGATCGCCGGGCACGGCATCGGCGGCCGCATCGCCGCGATCGTGACCTCGTGGGCGGAGCGCGGCGAGCACGGGCTCACGCCCGCCGACGGCCTCGCGCTCGTCGCCGCGGTGCCGCCGAGCCCGGCGCCGCAGGACGACCGGCTGCGCGCGGCGTGGGCGGAGGGCGCGATCAGCGCCGCGGACGCCGCCGCCTTCGTCGACCGCGACATCGCGCTCGCCCTGCCGGAGCCGGCACGGACCGCGGCGATCGAGGACGTCGAGCGCGCCTCGCGCGTCGCGGTGCTCGAGTGGCTCGAGCGCGGCGTGCTCGAGGACCGGTCGGACGAGGTCGGGGTGCTGCGCACGCCCGCCGTCGTGCTGGTCGGCTCGCAGGACGCGGGCGCCGCCCGCGAGCTGCCCGCCGTGCCGGACGCGCCCGTCCACGAGGTCGACGGCGCCGCCCGCCTCCTGCCGCTCGAGGCGCCGCAGGAGGTCGCCGCGCACCTCGCCGCACTCGCCGCCCGGGTGCGCGACCGGCCCGCGCTGCCCGCGGCCTTCGCGCGCCTCATCGCCTCCGATCGCGTGTCCGCCCGCACGCGCCGCGTCATGCTGGCGCGGCTCACCGAGCCGGACCCCGCCTCCCGCGCGCTCTCCGCGGCCCAGCACGAGCTGCTGACGCTGGTGCTCGCCCGCATCGTGCCGCAGCGCGGGACCGACGTCGACCTCGCCTCCCGCATCGACGCGGGGCTCGGCGCCGGTCTCGGCGACGGCTGGCGCTTCGCCGAGCTGCCGCCCGACCTCGAGGCGTACCGCCGCGGGCTCGACACGATCGCCGCCCTCGAGCCGGGCTTCGCGTCCCTCGACGCCGCCGCGCAGGACGAGGTGCTCGACCGGATCGCCGACGGCGCGCTCGGCAGCGACGAGAAGGGCCTGCTGACGGCCGACCGCATGCGCCTCTGGTTCGGGGACGTGCAGGCCGACGCGGTGCGGACGTGGCTGTCCCACCCGGCGGCGCAGGCCTGGATCCGCTACGACGGGTTCGCCGACGGCGGCGACGGGCCGAGGAAGCAGGGCTTCACCACCACCCACGCGGGCGAGTGGGAGGCGTGGCAGCGCGACTGGCGCACCGGAGAGGAGCTGCAGGCATGAACCTGACGGGGATGCGGCACTACGCCGAGCACGACGAGGTCGACGCGGTCGTCATCGGCACGGGCGCCGGAGGGGCGCCGATCCTGGCCCGCCTCGCCCAGGCCGGCCTGTCGGTCGTCGCGCTCGAGGCCGGGCGCAACTGGGAGCCGACCGACCACACGCCCGACGAGGTCGACGCGGGCAGCATCTACTGGCTCGAGGAGCGGCTGTCGGGCGGGAACGACCCGGAGGCGTTCGGCGGCAACAACTCCGGCGCCGGCGTCGGCGGCTCGACGCTGCACTGGGGCGCGTTCTGCCCGCGGCCGGACGCGCGCGACCTGCGCCTCGCGTCCGGCGAGGGCGTCGGCGTCGACTGGCCGCTGACCCACGCCGAGCTGCTGCCGTACATCGAGGAGGTCGAGCGCTTCATCCAGGTGTCGGGCCCCGCCGACTACCCGTGGGACCCGACGCGGCGCTACCCGCTGCCGCCGGTCGCGCGGAACTCCGCCGCCGACGCGATGGCCCGCGGCGCCGACGCGCTCGGCATCCGCACCACCGACTCCCCCGCGGCGATCGTGTCGCGCGACGTGCGGCAGCCGCACTTCGGCGTGCGGCACGGCGCGATCAACAGCGGGGCGACCCATCAGGGCGACCGCGTCGCGTCGAAGGCGAGCATGGACGTCACCTACCTGCCGCTCGCGGTCGCGCGCGGCGCGGAGATCCGCGCCGAGGCGATGGTGCACGGCCTCGAGCGGGACGCGGCCGGCCGGATCACCGCGGTCGTCTACCGCAAGGACGGCGTCGACCACCGCCAGCGCACGCGGAACGTGTTCCTCTGCGGCGGCGGCGTCGAGTCCCCGCGCCTGCTGCTGAACCTCGGGCTCGCGAACTCGAGCGGCGAGGTCGGGCGCAACTACATGGCGCACCCGGCCGCCCAGGTCTGGGGGCGGTTCGAGACGCCGATGCGCATGTGGCGCGGCTGGCCCTCCTCCCTCATCTCGGAGGACATGGTCCGACCGAAGGAGAAGGAGCAGGACTTCGCAGGCGGCTACCTGATGCAGAGCCTCGGCGTGCTGCCGATCGCGCTCGCGTCGAACATGGCGCGCTCGGGCATCCGCGGCGAGCGGCTGATGGACCTGCTCGACGGGTACGACTCGTTCGCCGGCATCGGCGTCAACGGCGAGTGCCTGCCGTACGAGGACAACCGGCTGACCCTCGCCGACGAGGTCGACGCGGTCGGCCTGCGCAAGGCGCGGATCGACTTCTCCTACGGCGCCAACGAGCGGGCCCTCGAGGACCACGCGATCGCGACGATGCGGGCGATCTGGGAGGCGGCGGGCGCGAAGGACGTGTTCGTCATCGCGCGCTCCGCGCACTCCGAGGGCACCCTGCGGATGGGCGACGACCGCGACGCCTCGGTCGTGGACCGCGACGGGCGCAGCCACGACGTCGACAACCTGTACGTCTGCGACAACTCGGTCTTCCCGAGCTCGCTGATCGCCAACCCGGCGCTCACCATCATGGCGCTCGCGCTGCGGACCGCCGACCGGTTCCTCTCCCGCACCTCCTGACCCGATCCCGGACTCCTGACCACGCGCTCGCCGGGTAAGGAGTCCGGGACCGGGTCGGACCGCGTCCGCCTGCCCCGTGCGTGTCCGCGCGGCGAGGTGATCGGGCATCACTCCGTCGCTTGCGGCCCGCACCGGGCCGCAAGCGCCCGTCCGACGGCGAGGCGGCTCAGGAGGCGGGGCGGGCGAGCTCCGCGCCGACCTCGGCGCCGGGCAGGGACGCGAGCACCGAGCCCGGGACCAGCAGCTTCGAGCGGCGCACGCCGGAGCCGATCACGACGAGCGGCTCGGCGGCCGCGTCGGCGTCGAGCAGCAGCGGCCAGCCCGCCGGCAGGCCGATCGGCGTGATGCCGCCGTACTCCATGCCGGAGGTCTCCACCGCCGTCTCGAGCGGCAGGAACGACGCCTTGCGCACGTCGAGGCGCCGCTTGACGAACCCGTTCACGTCGGCGCGCTTGTCCGCGGGCACGAGGGCGGCGGCGACGCGCTCCTCCCCGTCGCGCTTGCCGGCGACGAGCACGCAGTTCACGAGCCACCGCGGCTCGAGCCCGTACGCCGCCTGCGTCGCGGCGGTGTCGGAGATCGCCGGGTCGATCTCCACGACGCCGACCGCGTCGAGCAGGTCGAGCGCCTCGAGCGCCGCGCGGACGGGGTCGGCGAGCAGGTCGGGGCGCTGCCGGGCGGGGACGCCGGCGAGGCCGCCGAGCACGAAGTCGGTCACACCTCGATCATGCAGGCTGGGCCCGTGCCGTTCACGCCGCCGTCCGCGTTCACCACCCGACCGGACCTGACCGGCACGTTCGGCATGACCGCCTCCACCCACTGGCTGGCGACGGCGACCGGCCAGTCGGTGCTGGAGCGCGGCGGCACCGCCTTCGACGCCGCGGCCGCCGCCGCGTTCGTGCTGCACCTCGTCGAGCCGCACCTCAACGGGCCGGGCGGCGACCTCACCGCCCTGTTCGCGACGGCGGCGGAGCCCGGCACCCCGGTCGTGCTGATGGGGCAGGGACCCGCTCCCGCCGGCGCGAGCATCGCGCACTTCCAGGCGGAGGGGCTCGACCTCGTCCCCGGGTCGGGCGCGCTCGCCGCCGCGGTGCCCGGCGCGGTCGACGCCTGGCTGCTGCTGCTCGAGGCGCACGGCACCTGGGAGCTGCGCGACGTGCTCGCGCACGCGATCGCCATGGCCCGCGACGGGCACCCGCTCTCCCCCGGCGCCGCCCGCTCGATCGCGTCGATGGCGGCCTTCTTCCGGGCGCACTGGCCCACCTCGGCGGCCCTGTGGCTGCGCGCCGACGGCACGCCGCCGGAGCCGGGCGACGTCGTGCGCAACCCGGTCTGGGCGGGCGTGCTGGAGGAGCTGGTCGAGGCCGGCGACGCCCTCGGACCGGACGTCGACCGGACGGCGCGGATCCGCGCGGCCAGGGACGCCTGGGCGACGGGCCGCGTGGCGCAGGCGATCGACCGCTCCGTGCGCACGCCGCACCGCCACTCCTCCGGCCGCGACCACGCGGGCGTGATCCGCGCCGCGGACCTCGCGGGCTTCCGGGCGTCGTTCGAGCCGGCGGCGACCACGGCCTTCCGCGGCACCACCGTCGCGAAGACGGGCCCATGGGGCCAGGGGCCCGCGCTGCTGGCCGCGCTCGCGATCCTCGAGCCGCTCGACGACGACCGCCTCGACCCCTCCACCGCTGAGGGCGTCCACACGATCGCGGAGGCGATGAAGCTCGCGCTCGCGGACCGGGAGGCGTGGTTCGGTGACGACGGCGAGGCGCCGCTCGACCTCCTGCTGTCGTCCGGGTACGCCGCCGAGCGCCGCGCGCTGATCGGGGACCGCGCGTCCACCGAGTTGCGTCCCGGCGACGGCGATGGCCGCCCCGCGCTGCCCCGGCTGCGCACCGCCTCCGAGTACTCCGCGGGCGTCGACGGGGTGGGCGAGCCGACCGTCACCGCGACCGGCGACCTGCGCGGCGACACCTGCCACCTCGACGTCGTGGACCGCTGGGGCAACATCGTCGCCGCGACGCCCTCCGGCGGCTGGCTGCAGTCCTCCCCCACGGTCCCCGAGCTCGGGTTCTGCCTCGGCACCCGGCTGCAGATGACGTGGCTGGAGGAGGGCACCGCCTCGACGCTGCGCCCGGGCCGGCGGCCGCGCACGACCCTCACCCCGACCCTGCTGCTGCGCGACGGGCACGCGGTCGCCGCGCTCGGGACTCCCGGCGGCGACCAGCAGGACCAGTGGCAGCTGCCATACCTGCTGCGCGTCCTCGTCGGCGGCTGGAGCCCGCAGCAGGCGATCGACGCGCCCGCCTTCCACACGACGTCGTTCCCGGGTTCCTTCTGGCCGCGCACCTGGGAGCCGGGCGGCCTCGTCGTCGAGGACCGCCTCGGCGACGACGTGATCCGCGAGCTGGAGGCGCGGGGGCACGTCGTCACCCGGGTCGGCGGCTGGGAGCTCGGACGGCTGACGACCGTCGGGCGGGATCCCGCGACCGGCGTGCTGCACGCCGCCGCGAATCCGCGCGCGATGCAGGGCTACGCCGCGGGCCGCTGAGCCTCGCGGTGCTCCGGATCCGCGAGCAGCCCTCTGGACGGTCAGCCGCTGACGTCCTTGCGGGTGAATCGCCAGGCCGCCAGGGTGCCGAGCACGACGGCCCAGACCAGGCCCGACAGCAGGCCGTTCGCGACCGGCGCCAGGTCGACCGGCGCCTCGAGGAACCCGCGGAACGCGGTCGAGAAGTGTGTGGGCAGCAGCAGCCGCACCTTCCCGAGTGCGGGGATCTGGTCGAGGATGCGGGACAGGATCGACATCAGCACGACGCCGCCCGCGGCGGCCAGCGGCGAGTCGGAGACGACGGTCAGCAGGGTGCCGAGCGCGGCCGCCCACAGCAGCCCGGCCGCGGCGGCCGCGGTCGCGGCGAGCAGGCGCAGCACGGAGTCGCCGAGCCCGAGGGCCGGGCCGCCGGGCACCTGGATGCCGCCGGCGCCGTAGGACAGCACCCCGACGAGCAGCGACACCGCCGTGAGCGCGGCGAGCCCGGCGACCAGCAGCACCGCCGCGACCTGCGCCTTCACGGCGAGCAGCCGGAGTCGCGGCACCGGCACGGTGAGCAGGTACTTCAGCGTGGAGCGGGACGCCTCCCCCGCGATCAGGTCGCCGAACAGCAGCGCGGCGACGAGGGTCGCGAGGAACCCGCCGGTGAGCACGAGCACGAAGGCGGCGAAGGTCGCGCCGCTCACCTGGGCGAGGGCCGTCAGGTCGGTGGTGCCGCTGCCGCCGGAGGATGCGCCGCCGCCGACGAGCAGCGCGATCCGCACGACGACCGGCAGCACCGCGAGCACGCCGAGCGCGATCCGCACCCGCCGCTGGCTCAGCTGCCGGGCCAGCTCGACGCGGAACGGGAGGCGCACGGGCCGGCTCACGACGACGGCTCCGTCGCGCCGATGAGCTCCAGGAAGGCCTCCTCGAGGTGGCGCCCTCGGCTGACCGACGAGACGCCGACCCCCGCGCCGACGACCGCCGCCACGACCGTCTCGACCGGTACGGCTCCTGGCCGCACGCGGATCGCGTCGCCGTGCACCGCCGCCGACTCGACACCCGTCGCGCGCACCGCCTCCGCCGCCCGGGCGGGGTCGGTGACGCCGAGCACGAGCTCCGACGCCTCCCCCGCGACGGACTCGACGGGCCCGGCCGCGACGACCCGGCCGTGCGACATCACGACGACGTGGCTGCAGGTCCGCTCGACCTCGCCGAGCAGGTGCGACGAGACGACGACCGTGCGGCCGGCCGCGGCGTACCGCTGCAGCACGCCGCGCAGGGCGGTGATCTGCGGCGGGTCGAGGCCGTTCGTCGGCTCGTCGAGCACGAGCAGGTCGGGCAGGCCGAGCATCGCCTTCGCGATCGCGAGGCGCTGCCGCATGCCCTGGCTGTAGCCGCGCACGGGCTTGCGGATCGCGCCGCCGAGGTCCGCGACGGCCAGCGCCTCCTCGAGGTGCGCCTCCCGCTTCGGCCGCCCGGTCGCCGCCCAGTACAGCTCGAGGTTGCGCAGCCCGGTGAGGTGCGGCAGGAAGCCGGGCCCCTCGATGAAGCAGCCGACCCGGTCGAGCGCGGGCGAGCCCGGCCCGAGCGGCAGGCCGAAGGCCCGCACGGTGCCGGCGTCGGGTCGCAGCAGCCCGGCGACCATGCGCAGGGTCGTGGTCTTGCCGGCGCCGTTCTCGCCGAGCAGGCCGAGCACCTGGCCGCGCTCGACCGTGAAGCCGACGTCGTCGACGGCGAGGAAGCCGCCGCGGAAGCGCTTCACGAGGCCCGCGATCTGCAGCGGCGGCCCCTCCTCCTCCCGCACCGGCGGCACCCGGCTCGTGCGGCGGCCGAGCACCGCGCCGAGCACGAGCAGCAGCAGCGCCGCGAGCAGGGCGGCGCCGATGCCGATCAGCACGCCGGTCGACGGCAGCCCGGCGGTGCGCAGTGCGGCGGTCACCGCGACCTCGGGCAGCACGACGGGACCGACGACCGCGATCCGGGCGCTCGACGCGGTGCGGCTGCCGAGGAACTGGCTGTCGCTCGTGCGCACGGTGAGCACCAGGCGGTCGCCGGGTGCGAGGTTCCAGGCGGTCGCGGGCAGGCTCACGTCGACGGTCGCGCCGCCCGCGGGCACGGCGACGCGGATCGGCGCGACGCCGCCCGGCAGCGCTCGCAGCGCGTCGCCCGTGCGCACGGACAGCTGCGCGTAGAGCACGACGGTGCCGGCATCGGGCGGCTCGATCCGCAGGCGGGTCCGGGCGGCGCCCGCGAGCACGGTGCCGCGGCTGAGGGGTGCGGAGGTGAAGGTCGCCGCCTCCGCGGGCGGGTTGGCGGCGGCGAGCAGGCTCGACGCGGTGCGGCCGACCGAGGTGGTCGTGCCGAGCCCCGGGATGCCGGTGATCGAGGCGGGCTGGCCGCCGGGCGGGTTGACGACGGTCTGCGTGCCGCCGGCCAGCGCGATCGAGGTGGCCCCGGTGCCCCCGAGGCCCGGGTAGCGGTCGGCGACGCGCTTCTCCTGGAACGCGGTCGCGCTCGCGGGCACCGAGAAGCTGAAGCGGCCGCGCACCGCCTTCGACTCGCGGAGGTGGTCCGCCAGCCAGTCGTCGACCAGCCCGTCCGTGCCGTCGATGCCGCCGTCGTCGTGTCCGCCGGCGAACCAGCGGACCTGGAACGGGGCGCCCGCGGCGCGCAGCTGCCGGGCGTTCGCGTCGGCCTGGTCGAGGCCGAACAGGCGGTCCTGCACGCCCTGCAGCAGCAGGGTGGGCGCCCGCATCCCGTCGAGCACGGCGCGCGGCGAGGAGCGCCCGAGCAGCGCGAGGTCCGCCGTCGTCGCGGTGCCGCCCGTCACGAGCCGGCCGTACAGGTCGCAGAAGGCCGGGGTGAACCGGCCGCACCCGGTGGTCGCGCCGGCGATGCCGGCGCCGAACAGGCGGGACGCCCAGCCGACCTTGAAGTCCCGCTGCGGGTTCGACGTCGAGCCCTCGACCGTGCCGGCCGACGGCGGCGCGAGCGCGTCCGCCAGGTCGTTCCAGGTGATCGCGGCCACGACCGTGTCGATCCGCCGGTCGGTGGCGCCGAGCATCAGGGCGAGCGCGCCGCCGTACGAGCCGCCGACCACGCCGACCAGCGGGTCGCCGCCTCGCCGCTCCACGGCCCGGTCGCCGGCGAGCACGTCGACCATCGCGCGGGCGTCGGGCACCTCGCCGTCGAGCGAGTCGAGCCCGATGCGGCCGCCGGAGTCGCCGAAGCCGCGCGCCGTGTAGGCCAGCACCACGTAGCCCTCGGCCTGCAGCCGGCGCGCCTCCGGGGCCAGGTCCGCCTTCGTCTGGCCGAACCCGTGCGCGAGCAGCACCGCCGGCGCGGGCGTGGTCGCGGGCGTGTACAGGGTGGCGTCGAGCCGGATCCGCGCGGTCGAGCCGGGCGCCTCCGGCACGGGCACGAAGAAGGAGCGCTCCGCGGACGCCGCCGATCGAGCGGCCTCGGCGGGCGTCGCCGCGCCCGCGGCGAGCAGCACCGCCAGCGCGGCCGCGGCCAGCGCACGTCCGACCCGCCTCATCCGGGAATGGTCGCGGCAACCCCTGACAGCGCCTCCCAGGCCGGAGGGGCACGGCGTGCGGCATGCTGCCGAAGGGCCACGAGACGGGAGCACGGGTGCACGAGGCGCAGGCGGACCGGTACGACACCATGACCTACCGGCGGAGCGGGCGATCCGGCCTCGACCTGCCGGTGCTGTCGCTCGGGTTCTGGCAGAACTTCGGGAACGACCGTCCTTTCGCCGTGCAGCGGGACATCGCGCTGCGGGCCTTCGACCTCGGCGTCACCCACTTTGACCTCGCGAACAACTACGGCCCGCCCTACGGCGCCGCGGAGGAGAACGCGGGGCGCCTGCTCGGCACCGACCTGCGGCCGTACCGCGACGAGCTCGTCGTCTCCACGAAGGCCGGCTGGGACATGTGGCCGGGCCCGTACGGCCAGGGCGGCGGCGGCCGGAAGTACCTGCTCGCCTCCCTCGACCAGTCGCTGACCCGGCTCGGCCTCGACCACGTCGACGTCTTCTACTCGCACCGCTTCGACCCGACGACGCCGCTCGAGGAGACCGCGCAGGCCCTCGCCACCGCCGTCACCTCGGGCAAGGCGCTCTACGTCGGCATCTCCTCCTACACCGCGGAGGACTCGCGCACGATGGCGCGGCTGCTGCGCGAGGCGGGCACGCCGCTGCTGATCCACCAGCCCTCGTACTCCATGCTGAACCGCTGGATCGAGACCGACGGCCTGCTCGACGCCGCCGCGGACGAGGGCTTCGGCGTCATCGGCTTCACCGCGCTCGCGCAGGGCCTCCTCACCTCCCGGTACCTCGACGGCGTGCCGGAGGGCTCCCGCGCCTCCCGCGACGGCTCCTTCGACCGCTCGTGGCTGACCGATGCGATGCGCGAGCGGCTGCGCGGCCTGAACGCGATCGCGGCGGAGCGCGGGCAGACGCTCGCGCAGCTCGCGCTCGTCTGGGCGCTGCGCGACGAGCGGGTGACGAGCCTCGTGCTCGGCGCCTCCTCCGTCGAACAGCTCGAGCAGAACGTCGCCGCGCTGGAGCACCCGACGCTGTCCGAGGAGGAGCTCCAGCGCATCGACGCCCTGCTCGCCGAGGGCACCGGCGTCGACCTCTGGCGCTCCGCCCGCCTCGGCACCCTGTAGGCCAGGGCGCAGCTGCGGAGTACGCGTTCACCCCGCGGACACCTCGCGGCGGGAGCCTGCCGGCATGTCGATGAGCGAGCCCTTCCTGCCGGTGCCGCCCGAGGAGGCGGCGGACGTCCGCGCCGAGCGGGACGACGAGGACCTCGAGGAGGACCGCGGGCCCGACGTGCTGCCGGGGCAGGGCGCGGACGACGCCGAGCGCGCCGAGGCGGCGGAGGCGGACCAGCCCGACCGCTTCCGCACCCCGGAGCCCGGCGAGCGGCTCTCGGCCGCGGACCTGGAGGCGGAGCTGGACTGAGCCCGCTCACGCCCGCCCGCGCACGCAGGCCGTGCGGATGCGCGGCGGCTAGCGTCCGGGCATGCCGATCGGTGGCGTGGCGGCCGCCGTCGTCGGAGCCGTCCTGCTCGCGCTCGGCGCCCAGTTCCAGGGCCGCGGCGTGCGCTCGGTCGACGGCGTCGAGGGCCTCGGCCCGGTGCGCCGCGTGCTGCGGCTCGTCACCACCGGCGGGTGGCTGCTCGGCTCGGGCTTCCTGGTCCTGGCGATCCTGCTGCAGCTCGTCGCGCTGCTGCTCGCACCGCTGCCCGTCGTGCAGCCGATCGGCGTGCTCTCGCTGGTCGTCGCCGCGCTGCTGAACCGCCGCCTCGCTCACGCCCGCCTGCAGCGCCGCGGGGTGCAGGGCATCGTCGTCTGCATCCTCGGCACGGCCGCGTTCGTCGTGACCGCGGCCTTCGCGACGTCGAGCACGCCTGCCGACGTGCCCGCCGTCGTGCCGGTGCTCGTGCTGCTCGCCGTGGTCCTCGCCGCGACCGGAACGGCCCTCCTGCTCGCCCGCAGGCGCATGACGCCCGTCGTGTTCGCCGTGCTCGGCGCGGTCTGCTTCGGCTTCGTCGTCACCCTGATGAAGGTCGTGCTCGACCGCAGCGGCGCCGCTGTCCAGCACGGCGCCCTGATCGGCCCGGCCCTCCCGTTCACCCTGCTCGCCCTGGTGAGCGCCGGGGTCGCCGGTGTCGTCGGCATCACGCTCGTGCAGCGCGCCTACTCCGGCGGTTCGGCGGACCTCGTCGTCGCCGCCCTGACCGTCGTCGATCCGCTCGTCGCGGTCTCCCTCGGCATCGGGCTGCTCGGTCAGGCACGCGCGGCGCCGCTGTGGACCTTCCCCGTGTTCGCCGTCGCGGAGGTCGTCTCCGTGCTCGGGGTGCTGCTCATGAGCCGGCATCCGCCGATCGCCACCGACGCGCCGGTGCGTCCCTGAAGCCCAGGGCACCCTTCGCGCCTTCTCGGCGAGCAGGCACCACGATGGAGGGATGGCGACGCCGCAGGACCGCACCGTAGCCGCCCAGCGCGGGCTGTTCATCCCTCCCTTCGACGCCTTCGCCGACCCCGCGAAGGTCGCGGACCTGGCGGTCGCCGCGGAGCGCGCGGGCTGGGACGGCGTCTTCGTCTGGGACCACGTGCGCTACTCGTCGCCCGTGACCGCGATCGCCGACCCCTGGATCTGCTGCGCCGCGATCGCCGCGCGCACCGAGCGCGTCCGGTTCGGCCCGATGGTCACCCCGCTGCCCCGCCGCCGCCCGCACGTCGTCGCACGGCAGGCGGCGAGCCTCGACCTGCTCGGCGGCGGCCGCCTCGTGCTCGGCTTCGGCATCGGCGACGACCTGCTCGGCGAGATGAGCCGCTTCGGCGACGAGCCCGAGCCCAAGGTGCGGGCGGACATGCTCGACGAGGGCCTCGACGTGCTCACCGGGCTGCTGTCCGGGAGGCTCGTCGAGCACCTCGGCCGCCACTACCGCGCGGAGGACGTGCGCTTCCTGCCCGCTCCGCAGCGGCCGATCCCGATCTGGGTCGCCGGCCGCTACGGCAACCGCGCGCCGCTGCGCCGGGCGGCCCGCTACGACGGTGCGTTCGTCATCGGCTATCCGGGACCGGAGGGGATCGAGCAGGTCCGGGAGGCGGTCGCGGCCGACCGCGGCGGCATCGAGGGCTACGACGTGGTCGTCGACGTGCCGCCGGACACCGACCCCGCGCCCTGGTCGGCGGCGGGCGCGACGTGGGTGCTCACCCGGTTCGGCCCCTATGACCTCGACGAGGAGGCCGTGCGGGCGGCCGTCGAAGCCGGCCCCTGACGCGTCAGCGGTCCGCGCTCGCGGGCACGCCCTCCTCGATCCGGCGCTCCACCCGCCGGTCGGGGAGGAACCACAGCGCGGCCACGACCACGTAGACGGCGATGCCGAGGTAGGGCGACACGAGCGTCAGCAGGATCGCGACCGCGTAGAGCGGCACGGACGCCTTCCCCTTCAGGTCCCGTCCGACGGCGAGGGCGAGCGTCGACCCCGCCCCCTCCGCCCGGATGAGCGTGCGCTGCAGGATCGAGTAGGCGATCGCGGACAGCAGCAGCACGACCCCGTACGCCTCGACGGGTGCCGCCGACGGCGCCCCCTCCGCCGCCCACTCCTCGCTCAACCAGCCGGTGACGAAGGGCACCAGGGACAGCCAGAACAGCAGGTGCAGGTTCGCCCAGAGCACCGCGCCCCGCACGCGCGTCACCACCTGGAACATGTGGTGGTGGTTGTTCCAGTAGATGCCGAGGTACACGAAGCTCAGCAGGTACCCGAGCAGCACCGGCCAGTCGCCGACCAGCGCGCTCCACGTGGGGGTCGTCGGCTTCGGCAGCTCGAGCACCATGATCGTGATCAGGATCGCGATGACGCCGTCGCTGAACGCCTCGATCCGCCCGGTCCCCACCCGCTCACGCTAGCGCCGGCGCACGTAGGCTGAGCGGGTCGGCCACGGGGACGGCCGGAGGGGATCGACATGGCCGCCGTCATCGGCCGGGCGCGCACCCGGAGCGTGCTGCAGCGCCTCCTGCACCCCCTCGCCGCGGGCCTGCGCCCCCTCGACCGGCTGCGGGGCGAGCGGGTCCTGCCCGCCGTGGCCCTGTTCGCGGCGGTCGTCCTGATCCTGGTCGAGACGCCGCTCACCGCCGCCCGGCACCTGCCGCTGCCGCTCGCCTTCGCGATCGTCATCGTGCACGCGGGTGCGGTGCCCGCCGCGCTGCGCCTCCCGAACCTCGCGGCGCCCGTGTCGCTCGTCGCGGTGCTCGGACTGCAGGCGCTGTCCGCCGACGCGGACACGATGCTGTGGCCCTGGTCGCCGGTGCTGATCGTCACGCAGTGCCTCGTGCTCGGCGCGGTCGCCTCGCGCACCACGCTCGCCGTCGTGCTCGTGCACTGGCTGCTCGCGGTCGTGTCGTCCGCGACGCTCGCCGCCCTGCTGCGGCCCGCGACGGGCAGCGAGACCTCGGTCGACGTCGCGGTGTTCGGCAGCATCTCGGTGGCCCTGATCCTGGTCGCGCTGCTGGTGACGCAGTGGCGCCGCATCCGCGGGCAGCTGCTCCACGAACGCCGGGTCGCGGCGGAGGAGTCGGAGCGCCGCGTCGTCGCCGAGGAGCGCACCCGCATCGCCCGCGAGCTGCACGACGTCGTCGCCCACAGCCTGTCCCTGATCACGGTGCAGTCGTCGACCGCGCGCTTCCGCCACCGCGAGTTCAGCGAGGAGGCCGCGGAGGAGTTCGACCGGATCGCCGCGCAGTCCCGCCAGGCCCTCGAGGAGATGCGGGGCCTCCTGCGCGTGCTCCGCGGGTCGGAGGAGGGCGCTGATCGACGGCCGCAGCCCGGCCTGCAGGACCTGCCCGAGCTCGTCGCGCAGGCCGGCGAGGCCGGCACGCGGATCACGCTGACGGAGCCCGACGGCGCCTGGACCGAGGGGGTCGGCCCGGTCACCGCGCTGTCCGCGTTCCGCATCGTGCAGGAGGCGATCAGCAACGCCCTGCGGCACGCGCCCGGCTCCCCCATTGCCGTGACGCTCGACCGGGTCGACGAGCGGATCGAGCTCGCGATCGTCAACGGCCCGGGTCCGTCGCCCGGCACCGGCTCGGCATCGGACACCGGCCACGGCCACGGGCTGCTCGGCATGGCGGAACGCGCCGCGAGCGTCGGCGGCCGGGTCGGCTCGGGGGTCACCGAGGACGGCGGCTACGCGGTGCGCGCGACGCTGCCCGTCTCCCCGATGGTCGGTGCGCCGCGATGACCGTGCGGGTGATGGTGGTCGACGACCAGGCGATGGTGCGCGCCGGCTTCGCCGCCCTGCTCGACTCGCAGCCCGACATCGAGGTCGTGGGGCAGGCCGCGAACGGGCAGGAGGCGGTCGAGCTCGCGACGACCGCGCTGCCCGACGTCGTGCTGATGGACGTGCGGATGCCCGTGCTCGACGGCATCGAGGCGACGAAGGCGCTGCTCGCGCCCGGCCGACCCTCGCCGCTGCCGCGCATCGTGGTGCTGACGACGTTCGACGTCGACGACTACGTGCTCGAGGCGCTCCGTGCAGGAGCGAGCGGCTTCCTGCTGAAGGACGCGCTGCCCGACGAGCTCGTGGAGGCCGTCCGCGTCGTCGCACGCGGGGACGCGCTGCTCGCGCCGAGCGTCACGCGCCGGTTGATCGAGCGCTTCGCCGGGCGCCCCGCCGGTCGCACGGCGGTGGGCTCGGACCTCGACGTGCTCACCGAGCGGGAGCGGGAGGTGCTGCGCGAGGTCGCGCAGGGCCGGACGAACAGCGAGATCGCGGGCGTGCTGTTCATCGCCGAGCAGACCGTGAAGAGCCACGTGAGCCGGCTGCTGACGAAGCTGGGGCTGCGGGACCGGGCGCAGCTCGTGGTCATGGCCTACGAGTCCGGGCTGGTCGTCGCCGGCGACTGAGCAGGCCGCCCGTCGTCCCCGGGCGACGAGAAAGGCCCCCGGCGCGAGCGCCGAGGGCCTTTCCGTGTCTGAGGAGGTGTCAGATGCCGCGGATGTTGGCGGCCTGCGGGCCGCGGTCACCCTGCGCGATGTCGAACTCGACGCGCTGGTTCTCCTCCAGGTTGCGGAAACCCTTGCCGGTGATGGCGGAGAAGTGCGCGAAGAGGTCGGCGCCTCCATCGTCGGGGGCGATGAAGCCGAAGCCCTTGTCGCCGTTGAACCACTTGACGGTACCGGTAGCCATGAAAACCCCTATCTCTCGAATAATCCGCCCGGAGAGCCCGGGTCGGAGCATCACGCTGAACACACGCGTTCGAGATCGTCGATTCCCATCGACGGAGTCAAGCCACCTGCAACAACTGTACTGCGCGTTCAGCCTAGCCGAGGATGCACGGCGGCTCCACCCTCATCGCGAATCGGCTGCGCGGCGGATCGCGATCAGGCCGCTCACCCCTCCGCGAGCGGGTGGATGGTCACGCCCTGCACGACCCGATTCACCGACCCGCCGGGGAACGGGTCGTCCGTCCGCACGCCTCGGCGCACCGACGCGTGCAGCGCGAGCAGCTGCCCGACGACCACGTAGGGCACCGCGAGCCACGCGTCGTCGAGCCCCGCGAGCCCGTCGAGCCCCCAGTCCCCCGTCGAGCGCGGCTCGTCCGTGCGCACCGCGAGCACGGCCTCGTCGCCGACGCCGCCCCGCAGCTCCCGCACCATGTCCTCGTCGTACTCGCGGGTGTAGGCGTCGGCCGAGAGGTAGGCGACCACGAGCGTGCGGTCGTCGAGCACCGCCTTCGGGCCGTGCCGGAAGCCGAGCGCGGAGTCGAAGTAGGTGTCCACCCCGCCCGCGGTGATCTCGAGCATCTTCAGCGCGGACTCGCGGGCGACGCCGGTCAGCGGTCCGCTGCCCAGGTAGACGACGCGTCCGTCGCCGCGGTCGACGAGGGCCTCGACCCGGTCACGGCGGGACAGCACCTGCTCCCCCGCGCCCGCGAGCGCCTCCACGACCGCGTCGTCGTCGCCGAGGAGGGCGAGCAGCGCGGACAGCAGCATGGACGTGAAGCTCGACGTCATCGCGAAGCCCGCGTCGTTGGCGCGATCGGGCGTCAGCAGCACGAAGGAGCGCTCGCGGCCGTCGTGCGCGACGGCGAGCCGGCCGGCGGCGTCGCAGGTGATGACCAGGTGGTGCACCTGCTCGAGCACCTGGTCGGCGAGCTCGGTGGCCGCGAGGCTCTCCGGGCTGTTCCCGCTGCGGGCGAAGGAGACGAGCAGGGTCGGCACGTCCTCGGCGAGGCGCCCGAGCGGGTCGGACACGAGGTCCGTCGTCGCGACCGCCTCGATGCGGCGGTGCAGGCGGCGGGCGAGGCCGGGTGCGGCGACCTCGCCGACGAACGCCGAGGTGCCGGCGCCGGTCAGCAGGATGCGGAGGCGGGGCTCCGCGAGCAGCGGGGCGAGGAACGCGTCCAGCTCCGTCCGCCGCGACCGCACGATGCGGCCGGTCTCCCGCCACACGTCGGGTTGCCGGGTGATCTCGCGCTCGGTCGCGGTGCCCGATCCGACGGGCGGCTGGGTCTCGGTCATCGCGGGGCTCCGATCGTCGGGGAGGAAGAGGAGGAGGCGGGGCGGGCGGCGCCGCACGCGGTCGAGTAGGGCCGCAGCGCGTCGCGGACCCGGTCGAGCACCAGCTCGCGGGGGTTCGAGGCCAGCAGGCCGCGGCGCACCCGCGCGTACTGCGCGGGCAGGTACTGGCTCAGCAGCGGCTCGGGGATGCCGGTCCCCTCGAGGTTCGCGAACAGCCGCTCCCGCGCCGCCTCGATCGCCGGATCCGGCAGCGAGTAGCGCATGCGATCGCTGTAGCTGAAGCGCCGGGCGATCCGCTGCTCGTCGGCGTCGCCCTCGTAGTAGCGCTCCCACCTCGACGGCTCGGCGAGCATGCGCTGCTCGATGACGTCGAGCAGGTGCGACCGCTCCCCCTCCGGCACGAGCTGGTCCTCGATCGCGGCGAGCGCGAACAGCGCCTCCCGCAGCGCGAAGGTGAGGCCGGGGCCGACCTTCAGCACCGCCCAGTGGTCGTGCACGAGCGCGGTCAGCCCCTCGACGAGCTGGTAGTCGGTCGAATGCGCCTCGAACACCATGTCCGGTTCGTCGTCGAGCACGTGCTGCAGGTCGCGTGTGTGGTCCGGGTCGTAGTCGAAGACGCGCAGGTGGTCGAACTCCACGCCGGGCTGCACGACGAGCGCCAGGATCCGCGACCACGCGTCGCCGTGGCCGACCGCCTCGAACGCGGCGCGGTGCGCGGCGAGGGTCGCGCGCGCCGCATCGGGCGGGGTCGGGGCGAGCGCGTCGATGGTCTCGTGCGCGCCGCCGGGCACGGGCACCTCGGTGCCGATCACGTAGCGGAGGGCGGAGGCGTCGGGCGCCGCCTCCTCGGCGGCGGCGAGCAGCCGGGCGGCACGGCGGGCGACCACCTCGTCCGCCAGCGGCGCAGCGTCGCCCTGCAGCGGCATGCTGCAGTCGAGGTGCAGCTTCGTGTACCCGGCCGCGGCGTAGGCGCGGACCAGGTCCTCCGCCTTGGCCATCGCCGGCGCCTCCGGCTCCCCCTGCCAGGTGTTCGGCCCGAGGTGGTCGCCGCCGAGCACGAGCGCGTCCTGCGGGAAGCCCTCCTCGTCGGCGATGCGGGCCACCAACGCGCGGAAGTCGCCCGGCCGCATGCCCGTGTACCCGCCGAACTGGTCGACCTGGTTCGACGTCGCCTCGACGAGCAGGAACCCGCCGTCCTCCGCCGCCTGCCGCATCGCGGCGGCGAGCACGAGCGGATGGGCCGAGCAGACGGACGTCGTGCCCGCGGCCCGACCCGCCTTGTGCGCGCGGAGCACGGCGTCGAGGTGGTCCGTCATGCCAGCGATCCTCGGGCCGAGGGCTGTGCCGTCGTGCCGAGCCGGAGGGCGCCGAGGTGCGCGGCGCCGATCGCCGCGGCCGCGGTGCCGTGCGCCGCGGGCACCACCACGGGCTCCGGGAAGCCGGCCAGCCGGGCGGCGAGCGCGACCCGCAGCGGCACGAGCAGGTCGTCCCCCGCGCGGACCAGGCCGCCGCCGACCACGACGGTGCCGGGCGCGACCAGGGCGACGGTCCAGGCGAGCACCTCGGCCAGCGCGTCGACGGTCTCGTCCCAGCGCGCGGCCGCTGCGACGTCACCGGCGTTGCGTGCGGTGAGCACGTCCACCGCCTCCGCCGTGCCGAAGCGCGCGGCCAGGCCGCCGGCGGAGGCGACCTCCTCCACCCGCAGACCGGTGTGCGGTCCGGGGCCGTAGCGGAGCTGCCCGACCTCGCCCGCCCAGCCGGTGCCGATCGGCCGGGTGTCGGCGTCGACCACGGCGAGCGCCAGGCCCGTGCCGGCGGCCGCGAACGCGAGCGGACCGGGTCGGCCCGCACCGGCGCCGCTCAGCCGTTCGGCGACCGCGCCCGCCCGCACGTCGTGCGTGAGCGCGGCGGGCAGCCCTGCGCGCGCCTCCACGAGGTCCCGGATCGGCACGTCCCGCCACCCGAGGTTCACGGACATGCGGCACACGCCCGCGTCGTCGTCGACGATGCCCGGGGTCGCCATGCCGACGGCGGCCACGCCCGGCAGCGCTGCGACGAGGTCCGCGATCACGGCCGCCGTGCGCTCGCCGGTGACGTCGTCCTTCGGCGTGCGCACGGTCGCGCCCGGGCTGCCGCGCCACCAGGTCTTGATCGCCGTGCCGCCCACGTCGACTCCGAGCACGTCGTCCATGCAGCCAGCATCCCGGAGAAGGCCGACCCCGTCGTCCGACGCTCCGTCCCTCGTCCGACGCTGCGCTCGGTCGGTCGGTCGAGGGACGGGACGTCGGGGAAGCGGCCTGCGCGCGAACAGGCGGCACACCGGACACCACCGCTCCGCCGCTACCGTCGCTCGCATGGCGCAGCAGCACGGGAACGACGACCTGATCGCGCGGATGCAGGTGCAGCGGGACGCGGCGCGGAGCAACGCGCTCGGACCCCTGCGCGACGCGGCGGGGCGGCGGGCGTCGGATCAGGAGCGCGCCATCCGCCTCGCGGCCGACACCCTGCTCGACAAGGCGCTGCGCCGGCTCGGCGACGGCGACGCGGCGACCGCGCGACGCTTCGTCGACCGTGCCCTGCGGCTCGCGGTGCCGGGGTCCGAGCCCGGCGAGGAGGGCGCGCTCGCCGTGCACCTCTTCGTCTGGGACGGCCTCCGCGAGGTGTGGCTGGGCGGGAAGCAGGAGGGCTGGCTCGACCGGGCCGCCGAGGCCGACGCCCGGCTCGACGGCACCGCGCAGCGGGCCTGGCGGGCGGCGCTGCGCTCACTCGCGGACGAGGGCGAGCTCGACGCGGCCGACCTGCGCCGGCTGCGGCAGCTCGCTGCGGGCGTCGCGGCGGACCGCGATCCGTTCGACGGCGTCCCGCACGACGAGCGGGTCGACGCCGCCCTCGCCCTGCTCGCCGCGCTGGGGACCGTCGCCGGCTAGGCCGCCGCAGGCTTCCGGCGGAAGCGGAGCGTGACCAGCTCGAACGGCCGCAGCCGCACGGCGACCGACTCCCCGGGCGCCTTCGCGCGGAGGACGTCGGACTCGATCCGGCGCTCGAGCAGGTCCGTCGCCTCGACCGCCTCCCAGTCGAAGGCCGTGGTGATGACGGCAGCGGCGCGCCCCCCGAGCGACTCGGACAGGCGCACGACCACGTCGCCGCCGCGGTCCTCCGCGAGCTTGACCGCCTCCACGATCACCGCCGGGTCGGAGACCGTCAGCAGCGGCGCGACCGGCGAGCCGATGAGCGCGCGGGTCGGCAGGTGCTGCGCGTAGCCGTCCAGGATCGCCTCCGGGATGCCGCCCGGCCGGAGGCTGACCGTGAACACGTGGCGGCCCTGGTCGGCGGTCGGGTCGGGGAAGCGCGGGGCGCGCAGCAGCGACAGCCGGGCGACCGCCATCGGCCGGCCGGAGGGGGCGACCTCGGCCCGCACGTCGTGCCCGTAGACCACGTCGTTGGCGATGGTGACGCCGAAGCCGGTCTCGCCGACGTGGATCCAGCGGTGGGCGACGGTCTCGAACCGGGCCGTGTCCCAGGAGGTGTTGCGGTGGATCGGGCGCTGGACGTGCCCGAACTGGATCTCCGACGTCGCGTGCGTCGCGCGCACGTCGAGCGGGAAGGCGAGCTTCAGCAGCTTCTGCGACTCGTGCCAGTCGATCTCGAACGCGTACTCCAGGCGGCCCTCGACGACGCGGAGGCGCACCTCGATGCTCGAGCCGCCGAAGCGGTGCTCGACCACGACCGCGTCGCCGTCGATGCGGACGTCGACGGGCTCGAGCAGCTCGCGGCCGCTCCGCTGGTCCTCGGCGTTGATGTCCCACGCGTCCCACTCCCGCGGGGTGTCGCGGAACAGCTGCAGCACGCCGCCGACCATGCCCTCGGGCAGCAGCTCGCGGTCCGCGACGCGGTCGAGCACGGACAGCAGCACGCCGCGCCGGTCGACCACGACGCGCAGCAGGTCGTCCACGAGCGCGAAGCCGCGCGGCGTCCGCCGCGGCGTCGCCGCCGCCACCGGCGCGGCGGGTCCGATGCCCAGGGCGGGGACGCCGGCCGCCGTGAAGGGCCGGGCGTTCGCGACGACCGGCTCGGTGCCGCCGGTCGTGAGCGCGCCGAGGGAGGCGCCGATCAGGCGCTCGAGGTCGGCGGCGACCCCGGCGTGGTTCCGCTCCGCCTCCTGGTGCACCCACGCGATCGCGGAGCCCGGGAGGATGTCGTGGAACTGCTGCAGCAGCACGATGCGCCAGGCGGCCTCGAGCTCGTCGTACGGGTAGGCCGCGTCCCGCAGGACCGCGGCGGTCGTCGCCCACAGCTCCGCCTGCCGCAGCAGCGCCTCCGCGTGCCGGTTGCCGTGCTTCGTCCGGTGCTGCGAGATCAGGGTGCCGCGGTGCAGCTCGAGGTACATCTCCCCCGTCCACACCGGCGGCTCGGCCAGCTCCGCCTCCGCCTCGGTGAAGAAGGTGTGCGGGTCCGTCAGCCGCACGCGCGGGGACCCGTCGAGATCCGCCTTGCGGTGCGCGGTCGCCAGCATCTCGCGCGTCGGGCCGCCGCCGCCGTCGCCCCAGCCGAAGAGGCCGAGCACCTTCCGCGCCCGGCCCTTCTCGGAGAACCGGCGCTCGGAGCGCGCGAGGTCCTCGGCGCCGAGGTCGGAGTTGTAGGTGTCGGCCGGCGGGAAGTGCGTGAACAGGCGGGAGCCGTCGATCCCCTCCCAGAGGAACGAGGAGTACGGCATGCGGTTCGTCTCGTTCCACGACGGCTTCTGCGTGAGGAAGTACCTGGCGCCGGCCGCGCGGGCGATCTGCGGCATCGCGGCCGTGTAGCCGAAGGAGTCGGGCAGCCACACCTCGTCCGTCTCGACCCCGAGCTGCTCGAGGAAGAAGCGCTTGCCGAACACGAACTGGCGCACGAGCGACTCCCCGCTCGGCATGTTCGTGTCCGACTCCACCCACATGCCGCCGACGGGGCGGATGCGGCCCGCGGCGACGGCGGCGCGGACGCGCTCGAACAGCTCCGGGTGGCTCTCCTGCAGCCACGCGTACTGCTGGGCGGACGAGGCGGCGAAGACGAACGAGGGATCGCGCTCGATCAGGTCGAGCACGTTCGCGAAGGTGCGGGCGACCTTGCGCACCGTCTCGCGGGTCGGCCAGAGCCAGGCGCAGTCGATGTGCGCGTGGCCGACGGCCGACACCTCGAGTGCGCTGCCCGCCGCCCGGGTCGCGAGCACCGGTGCCAGCGCCTGCCGGCCGAGCGCCGCGGTGCCGGCGACGTCCTCGGGGTCCATCAGATCGACCATGCGCTCGAGGGCGTGCACGACCTCCGCGCGCCGCATCCCGTCGGCGGGCAGTACCTCGACGAGCCCGTCGAGCACGGTCACGTCCTGCAGCAGCTCCCACACCGCGGCGTCGCGACGCGCGACCTCGAGGCGCTCGAGCCGGTAGAGGGGCTCGTCCCCCGCGGTCGCCGGGTCGCCGAGCGCGGTGGGCTCGTACACCCCGGGCTCGCCGACGAGCGGGTTCGCCGCGGCCTCGAGCAGCAGGGAGAAGGGGCCCGGGCCGGGCAGCGGCACCCAGGTGTTCCGCGGCTCGACCGCCTTGATGACGGTGCCGTCCGGGCGGTAGGCCGTCGCCTCGGCCTGGAACCCGGGCAGGTCGTCGCTGAAGCCGAGCCCGACGAGCAACTCCGCGTCGTCCCAGCCGGCGGGCACCTCGCCCGTCACGCGGAACCAGACCGTGTCCCACGGGCGGCCCCACGCCTCCCCCACCGCGAACGGGCGGAAGACCTGCTGCGCGGCGTGCGCGAACGGCACCGGCTCCCCGCCGACGGCCCACGCCTCCACGGCGACCGCGACGCGCTCGCCGTGGACCGCGGGCCGGATGCGGTGCTCGGTGAAGCGCCGCACCCGCAGCATCGCGAGGTCGGCGGCGTCGAGCCGCGGGCGGGCGTTCGGGTTCACGTCGTCGGCCACGCCCGTCAGCACACCGCACCCCGCCTGCTCGTAGCCGGTGAAGCGGCGGCGCACGTCGTGCCGTCGGCGTCCGCCGCCGACGAGTCGGAAACTCGCACCCCGGGAATAGTTGCCCGGCGTCAACCGTCGTCTACAGTTGACGTCGAGCAACTGTAGGACGGAGCGTGGATGAGCGGCACGAAGACGGTGGCGACACCGGAGGAGCGACGGCGGCACCGGGAGGTGCTCGAGGCCCTGTCCGGCCTGATCATGGGCATGTTCGTGGCGATCCTCGCCGGCACGGTGGTCTCCACCTCCCTGCCGCGGATCATCGCGGACCTCGGCGGCACGCAGACCGGCTACACGTGGGTCGTGACCTCGACGCTGCTCGCCACCACGGTGAGCACGCCGATCTGGGGCAAGCTCGCCGATCTCGTGAACCGCAAGCTGCTGGTGCAGATCGCGCTGGCGATCTTCGTGATCGGCTCCGCGCTGGCCGGCTTCTCGCAGGACACGAATACGCTGATCGCGTTCCGCGTCGTGCAGGGCCTCGGCGCCGGCGGCCTGACCGCGCTGGTCCAGGTCGTGATGGCGGACATCGTCAGCCCGCGCGAGCGCGGCCGCTACATGGGCCTCATCGGCGCGGTGATGGCGGTCGGCACCGTCGGCGGTCCGCTCATCGGCGGCCTCATCACCGACGGCTGGGGCTGGCGCTGGAACTTCTACGTCGCGCTGCCCTTCGCGATCGCGGCGCTCGTCCTGATCCAGCGCACGCTGCACCTGCCGAAGCGGGCGAAGCGCGCGGTGTCGATCGACTACCTCGGCGCGATCCTCATCGCGGCCGGCGTCAGCCTGCTGCTGATCTGGGTGTCGCTCGGCGGCTCGCAGTTCGCGTGGGGCTCCGCCACCAGCTGGCTCATGGTCGTCGGCGCGGTCGTGCTGCTCGCCGCGGCGGTCGTCACCGAGCTGAAGGTGCGGGAGCCGATCATCCCGATGACGCTGTTCCGCAACCGCACCTTCGTGTTCGCGGTGCTGGCGAGCCTCGCGATCGGCGTCGTGCTCTTCGGCGTCTCGGTGTTCCTCAGCCAGTACCTGCAGCTCGCCGAGGGGCACTCCCCCACGGAGGCGGGCCTGCTCACCCTCCCGATGGTCGTGGGCCTCTTCGGCGCCAGCACGGTGATCGGCGGCGTCATCAGCCGCACCGGCGTCTGGAAGCGGTACATCGTCGTCGGCGCGGTGCTGCTCGTCGCCGGCGTGACCCTGCTCGGCACCATCCGGTACGACACCCCGTACTGGACGCTCGCGATCTTCATGCTGCTGATCGGCCTCGGCCTGGGCATGACCATGCAGAACCTCGTGCTCGTCACGCAGAACTCCCTGCAGGCGTCCCAGCTCGGCGCGGGCAGCGCGAGCATCGCGTTCTTCCGCAGCCTCGGCGGCACGCTCGGCGTCTCCGCGCTCGGCGCCTTCCTCGGCACCCGCGTGACGGACCTGATCGAGGAGGGCCTGACGAGGCTCGACCCGGCCGTCGCAGCGGCGGCGGGCAAGGCGCTCGGCGGCGGCGAGGTCCCCGTGGTCTCGGCCCTGCCCGCGCCGATCCGCACGGTCGTGGAGAGCGCCTACGGCACCGGCATCGGCGACGTGTTCCTGCTCGCCGCGCCGCTGACGCTGGTCACCCTGCTCTTCGTCTGCCTGCTGCCGAATCGGCCGCTCGGCACGAAGACCGCGGTGCAGCAGCTCGCGGAGACGGACGGCGCCGGCCTCGCTCCCGAGACGGAGCGGGCGCTCGAGCTCGGCGCCGCCGAGCTCGGCGGCACGACCGAGGGCGTCCGCGAGGCCGAGTCGGCGACGGTGCCCGACCGCCGATGACCAGCGCCGTTACGGTGGGCGCCGTGCACACCGACGACGCGATCCGGTCGATCACCGAGTCGTTCGACCGGATCGCGAACGGCGCCCGCCGCTCGGTCCGCCGCGCGGCGGGCCGCCTGGCCGGCGACCTCCAGCCGGCGGCCTGGCCGGTGTTCCGGGAGGTGGTGCGCGGCGAGCGGGTGCAGGCCAGCGCCATCGTGGCCGCCCTCGGGATGGACAAGAGCGCCGTGAGCCGCCACGTGAAGGAGCTGCGGGAGCACGGGCTCGTCGACGCCGAGCGCGACGAGCACGACGCGCGCATCATCTGGATCACCCCGACGCCGCTGGCGCTCGCCCGGGTGGCCGAGGTCATGGCGGAGCAGCAGGCGGTGCTGCGCGCCACCCTCGCGGCGTGGTCCGCGGACGACCTGGAGCGCTTCGCGGTGCTGCTCGAGCGCTTCTCCCTGCCCCCGGAGCATCCGCAGGACTGACCCATGTGCGCGGCGCACCATCGGGCTGCAGCCGGCGACCGCGCCGGCGAGGAGGAACGATGAGCGACACCACCCCGCCAGTGCGGCCCGACGACGCCGGCGAGCAGGCGGACCGGCCGCCCGTGCTGCAGCCGGCAGCGTCCGACGGCGTTTCGGGAGCCGACGCGGCGAGCGCACCCACGGTGCGGCCGCGTCAGGGCGCTGCCGACACCACCGCCTGACCGCGAGGCGGCGGGTCAGCGCCCGCCCTTGCTCCTGCCGTGATCGCCGCCGTGGCCGCCGCCCCTCGCGCCGGTCGGCTTCGGCGCCGCCTGCTTCGCGTGCGACCGCTTCGGATGCGCCTTCGTCCCGTGCGCGGGCTTCCCGGCCACGGGCTTCGCATGCTGGCGAGCGTGCGGCTCCGGGACCGCCTTCGGCGCGGCGGCCCTCGGCGCGGCTCGTCGCGTCGGCGCGGAGGCCTTCCCGCTGCCCTCGCCCGAGGAGGACGAGCGGCGGGTCGACCGGTGGTCGTCCGACGAGGTCCGGACCGCGGTCGCGGTCCGGACCACCGCGGCGGACCGGCTCGGGGCGCTCGCGGTGGCCGTCGCGACCGGTGCCGGTGTCGCGGGCCGTGCGGACGCGGGAGGCGCGGCGGCGGCCGGCGCATCCAGGTCGACCGCGGCCGATCCGGCCCGCTCGAGGCCGCTCGGCGTCCCGGTCAGGATGAGCACGAGGCCGAGCGAGGCGGCGGCGGTCGACGCGGCGGCCGCGAGGGCGACGAACCGCGGGGGCCGACGACGCCGTCGTGCCGGCGTCACGGTCGCGACGCCGGACGCGTCCATCGCCACGGTGTACTCGTCGAGGAAGGCCGCGGCGGCCAGCGGCTCGAGGGGCACGGCCCCGCTGCCGAGCGCGTCGGCCGCGGCGGCGACCGCACGGGCGGTCGGGCGCGCCTCCTCCTCGAGCGCGGTCATCGCGGTCAGCAGGCGCACCCAGTCGTGCGGCAGCGCGTCCGGCAGCTGCGGCGGCCGGACGAGGCGGCCCCCGAGGGACTCCGCGTCGGACCCGGGGAACGCCGGCCGGCCGGCGACCGCGGCGATCAGCGCGAGGCCGAGCGAGTAGACGTCGGAGGCGGCCGTCGCGCGCTCGCCGCGCACCTGCTCCGGGCTGAGGTAGCGGACCGTGCCGAGGATCGTGGCGGCGCTCGTGGTGCGGGTCGCCTCGGCGAAGCGCGCGATGCCGAAGTCCGCCAGCGCCGCGCCCGCGACGCGGCCGTCGACCTGGCGCAGCAGCACGTTGCCGGGCTTCACGTCGCGGTGCACGATCCCGCGGGAGTGCGCGTGCGCGAGGCCTGAGGCGACGTCGCGCAGCACGACCGCGGCGTCCTCGAGGGGCAGCGCGCCCCGGTCGAGCCGGTCGGCGAGGGACGGACCGTCGACGAGCTCCATGATCAGGGCGACGCCGTCGTCGGTCGTGAGCACGTCGTGCAGCGCCACGAGCTGCGGGTGGTCGAGGGCGGCGAGCACGTCCGCCTCCTGCCGCCCGGTCCGGGCGTCGAGCGCGGCGCCGGTCGACGGCAGCAGCTTGACGGCGACGGCGCGCTGCCGCGCGCGGTCCCAGGCGCGGTGGACCACGCCCGCTCCCCCGCGGCCGAGGCGCTCGCGCAGCTCGTAGCGGTCGTCGAGCACGGCGCCCTCGGCGTCGTCCCACCAGCTGCGCATGTCGCTCCCTCCGCCGTCGGGGCTCAGTACCCCAGGAACCGGTCGGTGCGGATCCGGGGCAGCCCCGCCTGCTTCACGACGCGGCGGGCGACCGCGACCCAGGTCGGCGAGCCCGCAGCGTAGCCACGGCGCCCGGGGAGATCCCCGACGGCGGCCAGCAGGGCGTCGCCGTCCAAGCGGTCGCCGAGCCGCGTCCAGCCCTGCGGCAGCGGCACCTCCTCCGGGCCGACGACCAGCACCCGCACCCCGCGCAGCGCGTCCTCGGCCCAGGCCGGGTCGTCGCCGGCGTGCAGGCGCCAGACGAGCACCGCGTCGCGCTCCGGTTCCGCCTCCGCCATGGCGAGGAACGGGGTGACCCCGACACCGCTCGCGAGCCAGAGCACCGGTGCCACCGGGTCGCGGGGCGGCAGGAAGTCGCCGGCCACGACGCTGCCGGCGACCGCGCCTCCCTCGGGCAGCGTCGCGAGCGCGCGCTTGAACGAGCTGGCGCGCTCCGCGCGGCGGGTGACGATCCGCACCTCGGTGCCGGGTGCGCTCGCGGGGCTGAAGGCGCGGCGCACCCCACGGCCGTCCTGGCGGGCGTGCGGCAGGCTCAGCTCCACGTACTGCCCGGGTCGGATCCGCAGGGGCGCCTCGCTCTCGAACCGCAGGTCGTCGACGCCGCCCGCGTGCGCCTCCCGCTGCCGCAGGACGAAGCGCACGCGGCGACGCTGCCCGAAGGCGAAGGCGACGAGGTTCGCGAGCACCAGGGCGATCTCGGGGGTCATGCCGATCGGGCCGACCCGGAGGGGCAGCAGGACCAGCACGCCGACCAGCGCGCTGATCAGGATCCGCTGCCACCGGCGCGGCGGCGCGGTGAGGGGCTCCGACAGCATGAACGAGGCGAGGAAGACGAAGGGGTAGGACGCGACGGCGGTGCGGATCGCGTCGGCCGGCGCACCGTCCGTCGCGAGCAGCTGCAGGACGGTGCCGGGCACCGCGATGAGCAGCATCGGCACCGCGAGGTCCCAGGCGCCCGCGCGCCGCACGACGAGGGCGCCGCCGACCGCCACGAACGGCAGCAGCACGGGCGTCGCGACCCACCACGTCGCGCCCGACAGGCCGGTGAGCAGCACGACGACCGCGCCGGCGGCGACCGGGTTGAGCAGGTGCCGGCCCCGCACGACGAGCAGGTACTTCGTGAGGTTCGCCGCCGCGATCGCGAGCGCGAGCGCACCGAGTGCGGGCGCGGTCGGCAGCGGCAGGAACAGGAAGAAGCCGAGCAGCCCGGTGATCAGCCCCGACTCCGCGTGGGGCCGGAGCCGCCGGATCGCCGCGAACAGCAGGTTGGAGCCGACGCCGACCACGACCGCGACCGCGAGGGCCGCGAGCAGGCCGAGCGGAGGGAACGGGAGCGCGCCGAGCATCGACGCGACGAGCGCCGCCGCGGCGACCGCGAGCAGCACGAGCGTGACGAGCCGGTACATCGTGACCCGCCCGACGACGCCGTCGAGCAGCGGCCCGGGCGCGAGCGGGCGCTCCGCTCGCGGCCGCGGCGGCGCCGCGGTCGTCACGCCGCGGCCTTCGACCGGATGGCGGCGAGCGCCTTCTCGAAGCCCTGGCTCGTCAGCGACGACCCGGACACCGCGCCCACCTTCAGCCCCTCGATCGGCTTGCCGACCGCGACCGCGTCGATGCCGGAGGCGAACTGCGCCTCGTACTGGCGCGCGGTCGCGTCCGCGGCCTTCGGCGCGACCTGGACCTTCTCGATCGTGCCGCTCCTCAGCGTGACGGTCACGCCGATCTCGGCGGGGCCGCCCGGCGACCGGTAGTCGCCGGTCGCGGAGTAGGTGCCGTCCTTGAGCCCGGAGGCCGGGCTCGACGAGGCGGCCGCGGACGTGCTCGCGGCGCCGGACGCCGCCGGTGCTGCGGCATCGCTCGACGGCGCGGCCGAGTCCGCCGCACCGGTGGAGGCGGCGGGCGCGCACCCCGCGAGGGCGGCGATGCTCAGCAGACCGCCGCCGACCGCGGCGAGGCGGCGGAGGCGGACGGGTGCGGTGGTGGCTGCGGTCATCGGGAATCGTTCCTTCGATCGACGGACGGCGTCGATCCGGAACGACGCAGCAGCGCGCCGGATGGTTCACCCGCCTCCCCTCCCGGGCGTGTCGCCGGCCTCCCCGGGGTTCGCGGATCCGCAGATCCTTCGTCGATCCGCGGCTCCTCCTCGACGCGCCGGGCGGGGACGCCCGGCTCGCGGCGTGTCGCGCGATTCCTGCGGATCCACGGGTGAACCGATGCGCCCCCTGTTCCGTAGTAGGAATCGGAGGCCGCGGAACGAAGGAGGCGGAGTGGACGAGCAGGACGCGATGCTGCGCGCCCTCGCCGACGAGCACGGGCCGGACCTGTTCCGCTTCGTGCTGCGGCAGACGCGGGACCGGTCGCTGGCGGAGGACGTCGTGCAGGAGACCCTGGCGCGCGCGTGGCAGCACCCGGCGCGCATCACCGAGGGCCGGGAGCCGGCCCGCGCGTGGCTCTTCACGGTGGCGCGGAACCTCGTCATCGACGACGCCCGCAGCGCGCGGAAGCGCCGCGAGCTCGGGGTCGACGAGGTGCCCGAGCAGCACGTCGACGACGGGGTCGACGCGGCGCTCGACCGGATGCTCGTCGCCGACGCGCTCGGCTCGCTGTCGCGGGACCACCGCGCGGTGATCGTCGGCGCGCATTACCTCGGGCGCTCGGTGCGGGAGCTCGCGGAGCAGGAAGGGATCGCGGAGGGCACGGTGAAGTCACGGCTGCACTACGGCATGCGGGCGCTGCGGCTCGCCCTGCAGGAGCGCGGGGTGACGCGATGAGCCACTCGGTCCACGACTGGGACGGCGCCTACGTGCTCGGCGCGCTGTCGCCCGAGGAGCGCCGGGCGTACGAGCTGCACCTCGCCGAGTGCGACGCGTGCTCGCGGTCGGTCCGCGACCTCGCCGGGCTGCCCGGCATCCTCGGGCAGCTCGACCCCGAGGAGGCGGTCGCGCTGCGGGACGCGCCCGCCGGCGCCGCGCTGCAGGACGGCGCGCACGTGCCGGACCGGGCCGTCGGCATCGCTCGACGGGTCCGCCGCTCGCGCCGCAGAGCGCGGGTCGTCGCCGCGCTCGTCGTGGTCGGGGTGCTGCTCGTCGGCTCGGTGGGCGGCTGGTCGCTGCTGCGGGCCGCGCAGCCGCAGCAGGCGGTCGCCGCCCGCACGCTCGAGCCGGTCGGGTCGTCGGGGCTCACCGCCTCGCTGAGCGTCACGCCCGTCGGCTGGGGCACGCGCCTCGACTGGTCGTGCGACTACCGCGGAGCCGCCGGCGGGCGGGAGTCCTACGCCCCCGTCAGCTACAGCCTCGTCGTGCACACGGACGCGGGCACCACCTCCACCGTCGCGACCTGGACCTCCGACGCGGGCGAGGCGAAGGGCCTCGCCGCCGCGACCGCGATCCCGGTCGACGCGATCCGCTCGATCGACATCCGCGTCACCGGCTCGAAGGCCCCGCTCGCCGAGACGCGCTTCTGACCCACCTCCTGCCGCAGTTGCGCGCGAGCGCTCGGCCGCAACTGCGACTGGAGCGCGCAATTGCGCGGCGTCGGGCCAGGTGTCCGCGCTCCAGCGGCCGCACCGGTCCTCCGGACCGCACCGCCCACGCGCTCCGACGCGTTCGCAGCTGCGCGCCGTAGTCCCGGATGCGCGCGAGCGCTCGCGCGCAACTGGGACTGGAAGGCGCAGCTGCGGGCGGGGCGCTCAGCCGGCGAGCTCGGCGAGGCGGCGCTGGAGGTGGGCGCGCTCGGCGGCGTTGCGGACCTGCGCGAGCGCCGCGCCGTACGCGCGCCGCGCGTCCTCGCGGCGGCCGGCCCGGCGCAGCAGCTCCGCCTCCGTCGCGGGCAGCTGGTGGCCGAGCCGCACGTCGCCGGCCAGCGGCGCGAGGAGGGCGAGGCCCGCGTCGGGGCCGTCCGCCTCCGCGACCGCCACCGCCCGCGCCAGCTCGACCCACGGCGACGGCGTCACCTCGGCCAGCGCCGCCCAGTGCTGCGCGATGGCGTTCCGGTCCGCCTCCGGTCCCCGCGCGTGCTCCGCGGCGATGCGCGCCTGCAGGCGGTGGGCGCCGACCGGTCCGGGCGCGCGGTCGACGGCGGCGAGCACCGCGCGGCCCTCGGCGATGCGCGCCGCGTCCCACAGCGTGCGGTCCTGCTCGGCGAGCGGCACGAGCGCGCCCTCCCCCGTCGTCCGCGCCGCCCGGCGGGAGTCCTGCAGCAGCTCGAGCGCGAGCAGGCCGCCCACCTCCGGCTCCCCCGGCAGCAGCGCCGCGAGCACGCGGGTGAGCCGGATCGCCTCCGACGACAGCTCGGGCCGCACCACGCGGTCCCCGCCGCTCGGGGCGTACCCCTCGGTGAACAGCAGCAGCAGCACCGCGAGCACCCCGTCGAGGCGCTCGGGCAGCGCGGCGCCGCTCGGCACCCGGTACGGGATGCCGGCGACCTGGATCTTGCGGCGGGCCCGCACGAGCCGCTTCGCCATCGCCGCCTCGCGGGCGCCGAACGCCGCCGCGATCTCCGCGACCGTCAGCCCGCACAGGGTCCGGAGGGTGAGCGCGACCCGGGCGTCGAGGTCCAGCGCCGGGTGGCAGCAGGTGAAGATCAGCCGCAGCCGGTCGTCGGGCACGTCGTCCGGCTCGCGCCGCTCCTCCTCGTGGACCACCGCGACCACCTCCTCGAGCTTCCGCGCCTCCACGGCGCTGCGGCGGAGGCGGTCCAGGGCGCGGTTCCGCGCGGTCGTCGTCAACCAGGCACCGGGTCGGTCGGGCACCCCGTCGCGCGGCCAGGCGACCGCGGCGACGGCGAACGCGTCCTGCGCGCAGTCCTCCGCGAGCGCCCAGTCGCCGGTGACGCGGACGAGGGCGGCGACGACGCGCCCCCACTCGTCCGCGAAGGCCCGCGCGAGCGGGTCGGTCACGCCGAGACCAGCGGCCGGATCTCGATCCGCCCGATCGCGCTCGTGGGGTGGGCGGCGGCGAGGCCGATCGCCTCGTCGAGGTCCGCGACGCGCACGCGGTCGATGCCCGCGATCTGCTCCGCCGTCTCGGTGTACGGGCCCCGCGCGATCAGCGTCCGTCCGTCCCGCACCCGAACCGTCGCGGCGCTGCCGGCGTCCGCGTCGCGGAGGCGCCAGCCGCCGAGCGTCACGCCGCGGCTCTCGACGTCGCGCACCCACGCCGTCGGATCGGCGTCCTCGCGCGTCGCGGTCGCCAGCGCGGCGGGGTCCGGCACGTGGAGGAACAGGTACTCGCGGCCGTCCTCGCGCGTCGGCACGGGGTCGCCGCCGGCCTCCTCGACGAAGTCCTCCCACACCTCCCGGACCTCGAGCGCGCCGACGGCCGCGACGGGGTGCCGGGCCGCGTAGTCGACCGCCGCCTCCAGGTCCGGCGCCTCGAGAAGGTCGAAACCGGCCACGACCTCCTTCGTCTCGGTGAACGGCCCGTCGGCGAGCACGGTGCGACCGGCCTGCCGGGCGACCGTCGTGGCGGTGTCCGGGTCCTCGAGCGGGTTCCCGAAGTGGCGCATGCCCGTGCGGGTCCCCTCCTCCACCCAGGGCTCGACGGGAGCGACGCCGCGGGCGGCGAGGTCGGGGTCGACGCGGACGAGCATCAGGTACTGCACGGGTTCCTCCTCGGTGTCGGGCACCGATCGGCGCCGTCACCAGTACGACGCTCAGCACACCGCGACGAGGACACCGGCCGCAAGATCCGTGCGGCCTCCGCCGCGGTCCCACTCCCCGGCCAGGCGGGGCGTGCAGGCTCGGACGGTGTCGAGCACCGATCCCGCCCAGTCCCCCGCCGCCGCCGACCCGCTGGACCCGGAGTCCGCCCTGCAGCAGAAGCCCGCGCCGAAGCGGCCCGGCAACGCCGACGACGCGCCGTTCCTGCCGAGCGGGCTCGACGACGAGGACCACAGCGAGTAGCGCCGTGCCGGTCGGTCGCGCGGCCGGCCGGGTGGCGCCGGATCCGCAGCGGACGCCCATCGATCCGCCAGCGCGGACCGGCACGATCGCAGGATGTCGAACACCGATCCGCGCGAGTCCCCCCGATCCGGCGACCCGCTGGACCTGCAGAGCGTGCTGCCCACCGACGGGGGCGACGACGGCCGGGACGACGTGGACGACGTCCCTCCCGTGCTGAACGCGCCCTCCGGCACGGAGGGCCAGGAGACCGGCGAGACGCCGGACTGACCGCGCTCAGTCCCGCAGCGGCGGGATGCCCGAGCCGTCCCGCGCGGCGAGGGCGGCGACCGCCTCCCGCGCCGTCTCGAGCGAGGTGAGGCGGGGCGCGTAGCCGAGGTGCTCGCGCGCCGCCTCGATGCTGGCGGAGGGGCTGCGCGAGACGTGGTCGAGCGTCGTGGCCGCGTGCTCCTCCGTCGTCGTCGCCGCGAAGGCGTCGAACGGCCGGAACTCGAGGTCCGCCGTGCGGCCCCACCAGGCGGCGGCCTGCTCGGCGAAGCCGCGCAGCGTGATCGCCCGCTCGGAGACGACGTGGAAGGCGCGACCGTCCGCCCCCTCCGGAGCCTCGACCGCGAGCTGGAACGCCTGCGCCACGTCGTCGGCGTGCACGTGGTGCAGCGTCTCGAGGCCGAAGCCCGGCAGCACGAGCCGCTCGCCCGTCGCCAGCTTCCGCCACACGTCCGGGTCGAGGTTCCCGGCCGGGTTGATCACCGGCCAGCCCGGACCGCTGATGTGCCCGGGGTGCAGCATCGAGGCGGGCACGCCGTCCGGCGGCGCGGCCTCGGCGAGCACCAGGTCCTCGATGGCGGCCTTCTGCACGCCGTACTCGCCCCAGGGCTCGCGGTCCTCGTGCTCCCGCACCGGGACCGCGGTGGGCGTGCCGTGGGCCCAGATCGAGCCGCAGACCACCAGGCGCGCGCCGGTGCCTCGGAGCCCGTCGAGCAGCTGCGCGGCGGAGTCGGAGGTGAAGCAGACCATGTCGACCACGACGTCGGCGTGCAGCGCCGCGATCCGCGCGGCGAAGACGCCGGCCGCGTCCTCCGCGTCGCGGTCGGCGGTCACCCGCTCGACCCGGTCCCAGGCGGGGTCGTCGCGGTACAGCGCCTGCCGGCCGCGCGTGATCGCGACGACGTCGTGCCCCGCCTCCACCAGCCGGGGCACCAGGTACCCGCCGACGTGTCCCGTCGCTCCGATGACGACCACCCGCACGGCGCACCTCCAGTGCTCTCGACCCGATCGGCGTCGATCCTGCCCGCACCGCCTGCGGACACCCCGACTCCCGCTGCCAGGCTTCGAGGAGGACGCTGTGCGGGTGGCAGCGGCGCGGTCGGCGGAGGCGGAGCGGCTCGACGCCCTGCGCCGGCGGCTGTACGCGCCCGACGTGACGGAGGCGGAGGTCGCCGCGTACCGCGCTGCGGCCGCGCAGCAGCAGGAGGTCGGCGCGGTCGCGTCCGCGCCAGCGCGCCGCGCTCGCACGACGACCTCCCCGCGGACCCCGCGTCGCCGGACCGCCCTGATCGCGGGCGGCGCCGCACTGCTCGTGGCCGCGGCGAGCACCGTGCTCGTCACGACGCACCCGCTCGCCGGGCTCACCGCGTCGTCGTCGCCGTCCCCCTCCCCGCTCGCGCGGCTGATCGAGGGCGAGGTCCCCACCTCCCTCGCGTCGCGCAGCGAGTTCGTGGCGTCGCTGCAGGGCGGCCGCGAGCCGGGCCTGCTCGAGTACCTCTACGAGCACCGCACGTACCTGCCGCAGGCGATCAGCACCCCGCAGCGCGCGGCCAGCACCGAGTACGCGGGACAGGGGTCGAGCACGATCGCGCTCGATCCGTCCTCGCTCGCGCAGGACGGCGGGCGGGTGACCGTGTTCCTCGTGCTCGACCGCGCGGCGACGTACTCGTGGCGGGCGCAGCGCATCGCGCAGCGGAACGACCGGTCCGGGCCGGTGCTCGAGCTCGCCGAGCAGGCCGGGCGGAACCGCGCGGGCGAGCCGACGACCACCACGTTCCGCTACGACGGCCGCGCCCCGACCCGTCTCGCCGTCTACACGGACGAGACGGTGAAGTGGGGCGCGGTCGTCGTCTTCACCGACTGACGGCGCTCAGGCGGTGACGAGCTCGCTGAGCCGCCCGCGCACCTGGCGCGTGTAGGCGTCCGCGAGCACCTCCGCGGCGCCCTGCTCGAGGCCGTCGTACGCCTGGCGGACCACGTCGACCGGGCTGCCCTTCGGCACGTCCATGCCGGCCGTCATCGGGGTGTCCGTGAACGCGAGGTAGAGGCCGAGCACCTGCACGCCGTCCGGCCGCAGCTCGTGGCGCAGCGAGTCGGTGAGGGACCAGACGGCCGCCTTGGTCGCACCGTAGGCGGCGAGCACCCCGCGGGCGCGCCAGCTCGCGACCGACGCGACGTTCACGATCGCGCCCTGCGCGCGGCGCACGGCGGGTGCGAGCGCTCGGGTGACCTCGAGCAGGCCGACGATGTTCGTCTCGAGCAGCCGCCGGAGGTCGTCGGCGCTCGTCTCGAGCAGCGCGGGGACGACGAGGGCGATGCCCGCGTTGTTGATCAGCACCGTCGTGTCGGCCGTCCGCGCCGCCGCTGCGGCGACGGAGGCGGGGTCGGTGACGTCGAGCGCGATCGGCACGACGCGGTCGTCGCCCCAGTCCTTCGGCGTGCGGGCGGTCGCGTAGACCTTCGCGGCGCCGCGGTCGAGCGCCTGCCCGACGAACTCGCTGCCGAGCCCTCCGTTCGCGCCGGTGACGAGGACGACGGCGTCGCGCAGTGCAGTCATGCGGGGGTCCCTTCGGAGACGGTCGAGCGGGCCGCGCGGTGCGCGCGGACGAACGGGGCGCCGCCGGCGACGAGCGCCAGCAGCGAGAGCACGACGGCGCCGAGCGCGATCGCGGGGAACAGGCCCTGCGCGGTCGCGAGCTGCCCGAGGCCGATGGCCGCGACGGCCTGCACGGCGTAGCCGGCGAAGTAGACGGCGGAGACGGTCGCCGCGCGGTGCTCGGCGGGCGCGAGCTCCGCGGCCACGCCGACACCGGCGGAGAACAGCAGGCTGTAGCCGACGCCGGTGACCACGATCGATGCGAGGAAGACCGCGAGCGAGCCCGTGCCGGCGGCGAGCACGAGCACGCCGAGCCCGGCGACCATCGCGACCGCGCCGGCCGGGGCGCTGCGGGAGGCGCGGACGCGGCGGGCGAGCAGCGCGGTGACGCCGATCGTCACGGCGGACAGCGCGAGCACCAGCCCGATGACGAGCGGCGCGCTCGTGCCGAGCAGGTCGACCGCGACGTCCGCGCCGAGCGCGAGGATCACGCCTCCGGTGCCGTAGGCGGCCGCGACGCCGAGGGCGCCCTGCGCCACCACCCCGCGCATCGACCGGGGCACGCGCAGCACCCGCACGACGCTCCCGGTGCCGCGCACGGTCGCCGGCAGGCGGAGCGCGAGCAGGAGGGTCAGGAGTATCGCGGCGAGCAGCGGCCAGTAGGAGGCGTGCAGCGGATCGCCGACGAAGGTCAGCAGGACGCCGCCGACGACGAGCGCGACGGTGAGCCCGCCCGCGGTGGAAGCGGTCGCGACCGCTCCGGCGAGGTGGCCGCGACCCGGCGCCGCGTACTCGGCGAGCGCGGCCGTCGCGGGGCTGAGCGCGAAGCCGACGCCCGCACCCGTGAGCACCCTGCCGACCAGCAGCACGGCGACCGAGGGCGCGAGCGCGAACGCGACCGTGCCGACCGCCATCAGCCCGAGGCCGAGCACGATCGCCGCCCGCCGCCCGATGCGATCGCTGATCGCGCCGAACAGCCCGAGCACGACGAGCAGCGTCAGCGGGTAGACGCCGAACACGACGGTCGTCAGCGCGGGCGGCACCGACCACGCCCTCCCGTAGCTCGGGTAGACGACGGACGGGGCGCCGCTCGTCCACAGCGCGAGCGCCGCGGTGAGCGCGGCGGTCGCGAAGGCGGTCCGTCGGGAAGCGGTGCGCACGCGGTCTCCATCCGAAGCTGGGTTGGTGCGGCCAACGTAGCACCTGGGTAGGACATCCGGACTCAGGAGTACGATCGGGGTATGCCCTTGACGGATCCGACCGGCGGGACGTGCGCCATCGCCCGCACCATCACCGCGCTCGGCGACCGCTGGTCGCTGCTGGTGCTGCGGGAGGCCGCCTTCGGCACCTCGCGGTTCTCGGAGTTCCGGCAGCGGCTCGGCATCGCCAGCGACGTGCTCACCGACCGGCTGCAGTCCCTCGTCGCGCACGGCGTGCTCGAGCGCGTCGCCTACCAGGAGGAGGGCAGCCGCACCCGCACGGAGTACCGGCTCACGGAGGCGGGCCGCGAGTTCCAGGTCGTGCTCGGCGCGCTCGGCGACTGGGGCCGCGACCACCTGCGCTCGGAGCGCGAAGCGGGCGTGCAGTACCACGACGCGGACGGCCGGCCCGTGCGGGTCGCCTTCGTCGACGCGGACGGCCGCGTGCTCGACCGCGAGGAGGTCGTGATCCGCCGGCGCTGACCCGGTCTCGGCCGCCTGCGCCGATCCGCACCGCTCGCGGGCCAGACTGAGCGGATGGTGCGGGAGGACCCGGAGGCGCTGCGGCGGCGCCTCTACGCGCCCGGCGCCTCGGAGGCGGACCGGGCGCGGTACGAGGCGGCCGGACGCGTCGCGAAAGCGGGGCCGGCGCAGCCGGCGCCGCGCGAGCCCGAGCCTCCCGAGGACCCGGCCGTCCCGGCGGCGCCTCCTCCGGCGCGGCGGCGGCGGGTCGGTGCGGCGATCGCCGGCGGAGCCGTGGTCGTCGCTCTGCTGGTCGGCGGGATCACCGCGGCGCGGCTCGCCGCGGACGGGCAGCCGAGCGCGCCGCCGCCGACGCCGGTCCCGATGTCGGACGAGGACCGCCGCACCGTGCAGGAGAACCTGACGCTCGGCAACTTCGGCGGCATCGCGGCGTTCCTCGTGACGCACCGCGCGCTGAGCCTCGGGGACCCGACCCGCGTGGAGACGCTCGAGCGGCGTGGCATCGGCGAGGGCACGGTGCGGCTGTCGCCCGTGCCGCCCGAGACCGTGCGGGGCCGGGCGACGGTGCTGCTCGTCACGGCCGGCTCGGCGCAGGTCGACTGGACGACGCTGCGCCGGGAGGTGGACCCGTCCGGCGAGCAGCAGTACGTGCAGCAGGAGGAGCGCGGCGGGTTCCAGCAGGGCGGCCAGATCACCGTGCACACCTACCGGTACGGCAGCGGCGACCGGCCCGTGGAGCTGCACGTGACCGCGCCCGACGGCGTGCGCTGGGGCGCGGCCGTCGTGTTCACGGATTAGGGGAAGGCGTCCGGCGGGCCGGCTCGACCGCTCCGGAGGCGCCCCGGAGCCGCCCCCTCCTACCCTGCTGCGGTGCTCGACCTGCGGCCCGCCCGACTCGACGATCCCGACTCGCTCGTGCTGACCGAGGAGGTGCAGGCGTACTACGTCGAGGTCTACGGCGGCGCCGACGAGGACCCGATCGCGCCGGAGGAGTTCCTGCCGCCGCACGGCGGCTTCCTCCTCGGCTACGACGGTGAGGTGCCGGTCGCGATGGGCGGCTGGTCGTTCCTGCCGGGTTCGAGCACGCAGGTGAAGATCCGCCGGATGTACGTGCGCGCCGAGGCCCGGCGGCAGGGGTACGCCGCCGCGCTGCTGACGAGGCTCGAGGAGGAGGCGCGAGCGGCGGGCGCCGAGCACGTGGCGCTCACGACGGGCGAGCCGCAGGTCGCAGCGGTGCGCTTCTACCGCGCCCGCGGCTACGACGATGTCGCGCCGTTCGGCTTCTACGCGACCGAGTCCCGGTCGGTGCACCTCGGCAAGGCCCTGCCACCCCGCGAGTAGCCGCTCGATGCGGGGACGGGAGCGCTGCATGCGCATCGAGCGGCCGGACGCCACCGCCCGGCCGCCCGTCGGGCGCGCGGGCTAGCCTGACGCCGCGACGGCGCATCCCGGCGCGCGTCGCAGCGCCCGAGGAGTCCGCATGCCCATCGCCAGCCTGACCCGCGAGGAGGCGGCCGAGCGCGCCGCGCTGCTCGCCGTCGAGCAGTACGAGATCGACGTCGACCTGACGGGCCTGCTCGAGGGCGACACGCTCCGCACCGTCTCGACGAGCACCTTCACCTGCAGCCGACCCGGCGCCGCCTCCTTCGTCGACGTCGTCGCGGACGTCTCGTCAGCGACGCTGAACGGCGTCGCGCTCGACCTCGGCACGGTGGCCGACGGCCGCCTCCCGCTCCCCGACCTGCGCGAGCGCAACGTGCTCGTGGTCGCCGCCGCGCAGTCCGACACGGGCGACGGCCAGGGCATCCTCCGCACCGTCGACGCCACGGACGGCCTCGTCTACATCTGGATGACCTTCGAGCCCGACGAGGCCCGCCGCCTGTGGGCGTGCTTCGACCAGCCCGACCTCAAGGCGGTGCACCGCTTCACCGTGCTCGCGCCGGAGTCGTGGACCGTCACGAGCAACGGCGCGCCCGAGACGATCACGGAGGCGGACGACGCGGCCCGCCGCTGGCGCTTCGCGCCGACTCCCCCGCTGTCCACCTACGTCACCGTCGTGAACGCCGGCCCCTTCCACCAGCTGCGCCGCACCGTCGACGGGTACGACCTCGGCCTCTACAGCCGCCGGTCCCTGGCCGCCGTGCTCGAGCGCGACGCCGACGAGCTGTTCGACCTGACCGCGCGCGGCCTCGCCTGGTTCGGCGAGCGCTTCGCCTTCCCCTTCCCGCAGCAGCGCTACGACCAGGCGTTCGTGCCCGACATGGGCGGCGCGATGGAGAACTGGGGCAGCGTCACCCACACCGACGACTTCCTGCACCGCAGCGCCCCGAGCTACCGCGAGCGGGCCGTGCGCGCCAACGTCGTGCTGCACGAGATGGCGCACATGTGGTTCGGCGACCTCGTCACGATGCGCTGGTGGGACGACCTCTGGCTGAACGAGGCGTTCGCATCATGGGCCGCCGCATGGGCGCTCGCGGGCGCCACCGAGTTCACCGACTCGTGGGCGACCGAGCTGCTCGACGCGAAGATCGTCGGCTACCGCCAGGACATGAGCCCGGCCACGCACCCCATCCGCGGCGACGTGCCGGACGTCGAGCAGGCCATGGCGAACTTCGACGCGATCACCTACGACAAGGGCGAGTCGGTGCTGCACCAGCTCGCCGCCTACGTCGGCGAGGACGCGTTCGTGGCAGGCCTCCGCGCCTACTTCGCCGCGCACGCCTGGGGCAACACGGTGCTCGACGACCTGATGTCGGCGTTCGCCGCGGCCTCGGGGCGCGACCTGACGCGGTGGACCGCCGACTGGCTCGACCGGGCGGGCACGGACACCCTGACGCTCGACGGGTCGGTGCTGCACGCGACCGCTCCCGACGGCGGCTCCCCCCGCCCGCACCGCCTCCGCATCGCCGGGTACGACCCCACCGCCGACGGCCTCGTCCCGCGCGGCGAGGTGGAGGTGGAGGTGGCCGGCGCGGCGACCCCGGTCGAGCTGCCCGGCGGCACGGTCCACCTCGTGAACGCCGGCGACTTCACCTACGCGGCCGTCCGCGGCGACGCGTCCGCGCTCGCGACCCTGCGCACCCGGGTGGGCGAGCTGCCCGATCCGCTGTCGCGGACGCTCGTGGTGGCGACCGCGTGGGACATGCTCGCCAAGGGCGAGCTGACCGCCGACGAGGTGGTCGACACGATCACCGCGCTCGTCGCCGTCGAGACCAGCCCGGCCGTCGTGGAGGGGCTGCTCGCGCTCGGCCTGCAGGCCGCCGAGTCGTGGACGCCGCTGTCCCGAGTGCCCGACCTGACCGGCCGCCTCGCGGCGGCCGCCGCCCGGCTCGCGCGGTCCGGGCCGCACCGGCAGCCCGCGCTGCGCACGCTCGCGGCGACCGCCACCCAGCCGGCGCAGTTCGCGCTGCTCCGCGACGCGGCGGACGAGGACGTCGACCTCGCGTGGCGCGTGCTCGCGCGGCGGGCGGAGCTCGGCGACGTCGACCCGGCCGCGGTCGAGGCGCTCCAGGCCCGCGACCCGGACCCGGACGCCTTCGCGAGCGCCCTGTCCGTGCGCGCCTCACAGGACGACGCCGAAGCGAAGGCGGAGGTCTGGCAGGCCCTGATGGTCGACCGCACGGTGCCCGCCGGCACCGCCCGGCAGCGGGTGAGCCAGCGGTTCTGGCGCCCCCTGCAGGTCGAGGTGCTCGCCGAGTACCCCGACCGCTACCTGTCGGCGCTCGCCTCCTTCGGCAGCGCGGGCATGCTCGGGCAGCTCGGCCTGGTCCGCGGCATGTTCCCCTACGCGGTGGTCGACCGCGGGTTCCTCGAGCGGGCGGAGGCGGCGGCGGACGCACCGGGCGTGAACAGGACGGCCCGCACCGCCCTGCTGCTCGGCACGGACGTCGGCGGTCGCATGCTGCGGGCCCGCTCGGCCGGCTGACCCGCTGCGGGATCCGGGCGCTTCCGGGCGTCGCCCTCGTCGCTGACGGGGCTCTCCGCTGCTGCTCCGCCGGTGCGCACCCGGCGATCAGCAGCGGTAGGCCCCGTCAGCGCAGTGAGTTCCAGGAGCGCCCGGATCCCGACGCGCCCGGTCGCCTCCTCCGAGCCGGCCGGGCGCCTGCATACCGTCGCTCCCGCGTGCGCCTCGTTCGAGGGGTGCCGCCGGAGCGCGTGCCGCTCCCCGACCGAGGAGCCGCCATGACCCTCTCGAGACGCAGCGTGCTGCTCGGCGCCGGGACGACGGCGCTCGCCGCCGGGATCACCGCCGCCTCCGCGACCGCGAGCGACGCCGCCGTGCCCGCGCCGCCCACCGCCTACCCGCACCGGCTCACCGACCTGGTGCTGCGCGACCCCTACGTCGTCGCGGACAAGCCGTCGGGCCACTACTGGCTCTACGTCGCCAACGACCCGGCTCGGACCGGGGTCAAGGGCGCGGGCACGATGGTCTACCGCAGCACCGACCTGAAGCGCTGGTCGGACCCGGTCGTCGTGTTCACGCCCGGCACGGACCTGTGGGGCTGGAACGGCGGCTGGGCGCCCGAGGTGCACCGCTTAAAGGGCCGCTGGTACCTCTTCGTCACGCTGCACAACCCGAAGAAGCCGTTGCCGGTGCCGCGCCCGAACGCCTCCGGCATCCCCGTGCAGATCCCGCAGCACGCGCGCGGCACCGTCGTCGCCGTCGCGGACTCGCTGCTCGGCCCGTTCTCGGTGATCGACAAGGCAAAGCCGGTCGCGCCGGCGACGTTCATGACGTTGGACGGCACGCTCTACGAGGACGGCAAGGGCCGCCCGTGGATGGTCTACGCCCACGAGTGGGTGCAGAAGATCGACGGGACCATGGAGGCGATCCCGATGAAGAAGGACCTGTCCGGCGCCGACGGCAAGCCGATCCACCTCTTCAAGGGCTCCGACGCGACGTGGATCTCGCAGGAGATGCCGTCGCCGTCCGCGAACCAGATCCTCCCGTACGTGACCGACGGCCCCCAGCTGATCCACCTGCCGGGCGGTGCACTCGCGATGCTCTGGTCGACGTACGAGAAGACGATCAACAACACGAACGGCACCGTCACCGGGCACTACGTCGTGACGTCCGCCGTGTCGTCGTCGGGCAAGCTGCACGGGCCGTGGACGCAGCGGCAGCCGCTGCTGCGCCACGACACCGGGCACGGGATGGTGTTCCGCACGCTTCCGACGAAGGGGCATCCCGCGAAGTCGCTCCTCGTCGCGCACCGCGGGTCGAAGACCGCGCACGCGAAGCTCTGGGAGATCGAGCTGCGCCGCGACGGCCTGCGCCTCGGGAAGCAGCGCAAGGACCTCGACGGCACGAGGTAGCGGCGAGGCGGGCTCGGTAGCCTGGCCAGGTGCCGACGACGGACCAGGACGCCCTGCTGATCACGGGGGCGCGCGTCGTCTCCGGCGGTGCCGTGGAGCACGGCTGGGTGCGCTTCGCCGCCGGCCGGGTCGCGGCGCGCGGCTCCGGCGAGGCGCCCGCGCACGACGGCGAGGTGCTCGACGCCGGCGGGCGGCTGCTGACGCCGGGCTTCGTGGACGTCCACGTGCACGGTGGAGGCGGCGGCGACGTCTCGGAGGGGCCGGAGTCCGTGGCCCGCGTGCTCGAGGCGCACCGCGCCCACGGCACGACCCGCAGCATGCTGTCGCTCGTCACGGCCCCGGTCGACCGCCTCGTCGACGCGCTCCGCGGGCTCGCGCCGCTCGCCCGCGAGGATCCGCTCGTGCTCGGCGTGCACCTCGAGGGCCCGTTCCTCAGCCCCGACAACCGCGGCGCGCACGACCCGGGCGCCCTGGTGGCGCCCACTCTGGAAGCGGTCGCCGCACTCCTCGCCGCCGCCGACGGCACGCTCGTGCAGGTGACCATGGCGCCCGAGCTGCCGGGCGCGCCGGAGGCGATCCGCGCGTTCGTCGACGCCGGCGTCCGCATCGCCGTCGGGCACACCGTCGCGGACCTCGAGACCGCCGGCGCCGCCTTCGACGCCGGCGCCTCCCTGCTCACCCACACCTTCAACGCGATGCCCGTGCTCGCGCATCGCGCGCCGGGCCCGATCGGCGCGGCGCTCGCCCGGCCCGGCGTCACCGTCGAGCTGATCGCCGACGGCCTGCACGTGCACCCGATCCTGGTCGCGGGCCTCTTCCGCCTCGCGCCCGGCCGGGTCGCGCTCATCACCGACGCCATGGCCGCCGCGGGCTTCGGCGACGGCGAGTACCGCCTCGGTCCCCTCGACGTCGTGGTGCAGGACGGCGCCGCCCGGCTTGCGAGCGGCGCGCTCGCCGGGTCCACCCTGACGCTCGACGCGGCGCTGCGGACCGTGGTCGCGGCCGGCGTGCCGCTCGAGCAGGCGGTGCTCGCCGCGACCGCCACGCCGGCGCACGCGATCGGCCGCCCGGAGCTCGGCTCGCTCGACGTCGGCGCCCCGGCGGACGCGGTGCTGCTGACCGACGACCTCGAGGTCGAGGCCGTCTGGGCGGACGGCGTCCGCCTCCGCTGACCCTCGACCGGCAGCTGCCGCTCCGGGCACGGTTCCGAATCGGAACCGTGCCCGAGGCGGCAGACAGGATCAGACCACGCGCTGCCAGGCGGGCCGGTGCTCCTCGACGAACCGGTAGTAGTCGGTGAGCAGGAGGTGGGAGGCCGCGGCCTCGTCGAGCAGCACGGTCGCCGCGGGGTGCAGCTGCAGCGCGGAGCCGGGCACCATGGCGGACAGCGGGCCCTCGATCATCGCCGCCACGGCCGCGGCCTTCGCCTCCCCCTGCGCGACGAGCAGCAGCCGCCGCGCCTCGAGGATCGTGCCGAGCCCCTGCGTCACGCAGTGCAGCGGCACCGCGTCGAGGTCGTCGCCGAAGAAGCGCGCGTTGTCCTCGCGGGTGCGCGGTGCGAGCGTCTTCATGCGGGTGCGGGAGGCGAAGGAGGAGGTCGGCTCGTTGAAGCCGATGTGCCCGTTCGCGCCGAGGCCGAGCAGCTGCACGTCGACGCCGCCGGCTTCGCGCATGGCCTGCTCGTACTCGGCGCAGGCGGCCTCGAGGTCGTCGGCGTCGCCGGGCGGCACGCGCACCCGGGCGGGGTCGAGCCCGAGCGGCTCGACGGCGTCGCGGGCGATGGTGGCCGCGTAGCTCTGCGGCGACCCGGGCTCGAGCCCGACGTACTCGTCGAGCGCGAAGCCTCGGGCGCGCGAGAGGTCGACCTCGCCGCGGCGCACCCGCTCCGCGAGGGCGCGGTAGGTGCCGAGCGGCGAGGAGCCGGTCGACAGCCCGAGCACCGCCTCCGGCTTCTGCCGCACGACCGCCGCGATGCGGGCGGCGGCGGCCTCGCCGACGGCGGCCCCGTCGGGCAGGATCACGATCTCCATGAGGGCTCCTCGGTTCCGGTGAGCAGGGCGAGCAGCGCGGCGCCGACCGCGCGGGAGGCGCCGAAGGTGGCGACGTCGGCGTAGCGGCGGTCCTCGGCGGGCCACCCCATGTCGACGGCGACGACGGTGCGGCCGCCGCTGCGGAGGGCGTCGACCGCGGCGCGGGCGTGCGGCCGGCGGTGCACGTCGCGGCCCAGCACGAGCACGGGCCCGTCGATCGCCGGCACGGGCGCGGCCCGGTCGACGGGCAGGGCGACGGCGGGCCAGCTGGAGAAGCGGAAGGCGCCCGGCCCGGCGGGGTCCGCGGCCGCAGCGGCGGCGGGACCCCAGGAGCCGGCGCCGACGGCGATGTTCGGCTCGGCGTCGAGCGTGACGACGGTCCACCCCTCCGTGCTGCGCAGCGCGGCGGCGGCCTCCGGCTGCACGTCGAACGCGTCGGCGATGCGCACGTCGGGTCGCGGGAAGACCTCGGCCGTGCCGGTGCGGTCCGCGAGGCCGCGGACGCGGTCCGCCGCCTCCCGCAGGCGCGCCTCGGGCAGCTCGCCCGCGGCCACCGCGGCGACGACGGCGTCGAGCACGTCGTCGAGGTACGGCTCGCTGTCGGTGCCGAGGCACAGCAGGTCCGCTCCGGCGGCGAGCGACCGCACCGCGGCCGCCGGGATCCCGATCTCCCCGCTCGCGCCCGCCATGTCGAGCGCGTCGGACACGACGACCCCGCCGAAGCCGAGCTCCTCCCGCAGCAGGCCGGTGAGGATGCGGCGGCTCATGGTCGCCGGCTGGTCGGGATCGAGGCGCGGCAGCACGATGTGCGAGGTCATCACGACCGCGACGCCGGCCTCGATCGCGGCGACGAAGGGCAGCAGCTCGCGCTGCCGCAGCGCCTCGAGGTCCAGGTCGATCACGGGCAGCCCGAGGTGCGAGTCGACCGCGGTGTCGCCGTGCCCCGGGAAGTGCTTCGCGCACGCGGCCACGCCCGCCGCCTGCAGCCCGTGCACCGCCGCGGCCGTGTGCCGGGCGACGAGGGCCGCGTCGGCGCCGAAGCTGCGCGCCCCGATCACCGGGTTGTCCGGGTTCACGTTCGCGTCCGCGGTCGGCGCGAGGTCGAGCGTGCAGCCCGCGGCGATCAGCTCGAGCCCGATCGCGTGCGCCGACGCCGCGGTCAGCGCCTCGTCGTCGAGCCGGCCCAGCACCGCGTTACCCGGCTCCGGCGACCCCTCGCGCTGGTGGAGGCGGGTGACGTCGCCGCCCTCCTCGTCGATCGCGACGACCGCCTCCGGCCGCGCGGCGCGGATCGCGTCGGTCAGCGCCCGCACCTGCTGCGGGTCGCGGACGTTCGCGCCGAACAGCACCACGCCCGCGAGCCCGGCGCGCAGGTGCGCGGCGAGCGCCTCCGGCAGCGCCGTCCCCCCGAACCCGGGCAGCAGCACGCCGGCGGCGGCCCTCCGCGCCTCCTCCGCGTTCATGCCTCGCGGATCCGCAGTTCTGCCGCGACACGCCGGTCCGAGCGGCTCCCTGCCCGGCGTGTCGGGCAGGAACTGCGGATCCGCGCACGAAGTGCGGATCCGCGAGGACCCGCGCTCACTTGTCGGCGCCGATGACGACGGAGCCCGACAGCGCCCGCTGGAACACCAGGTAGACGATGAGCACGGGCACGATCGTCATCACGACGGCGGCGAACAGCGCGCCGAAGTCGATCGAGTACCCAGCGGTGCCCGCGAACGCGGCCATGCCCTGCGTGAGCACGTACTTCCGCTGGTCCGGGTTCAGCGCGACGGGCAGCAGGAACTGGTTCCAGAGCCCGACGAAGTTCAGGATCGACAGCGTCGCGATGGCGGGCTTCGCCATCGGCACCATGATCGAGAAGAACGTGCGCCACTCCCCCGCGCCGTCGATCGCGGCCGCCTCGGTGACGGAGGCGGGCAGCGCCTTGAAGAACGGCACCATGAAGAACACGGTGAACGGCAGCGCGAACGCCGAGTAGGTGATCGCGAGCCCCGGCAGGGTGCCGAGCAGCCCGAGCGACTTCAGTATGAAGAACAGCGGCACGATCGCGAGGAAGATCGGGAACGTGAGGCCCGCGACCATCAGCAGGTAGATCACGCGGTTGCCGAAGAACCGGAAGCGCGCCAGGTAGTAGGCGCACATCGAGCCCATCACCATCGTCATCACGAGCGCGCCACCGACGACGATCAGCGTGTTGGCGAAGAACGAGCCGATGCCGGCCTGCGTCCAGGCGTTCGCGTAGTTCTCGAAGTGCAGCCGGTCGGGCAGCGAGAACGGCGAGTTGAGGACCTGGTTCGTGGTCTTGAACGACGACATGATCGTCCAGAGGAACGGCAGCACCACGACGACCGCGCAGACGATCAGCACCGCCTGCGACACGCCCCCGGTGACCCGCTCGCCGGTCGGCACGCTCCTGCGGCGCGGCCGGGCGAGCACCGCGGATCCGACGACTTCGGTGGCCATGGTCACTCCTCCATCAGGTCCTCGCGACCGCCCGTGAGGCGGTCGACGAGGAAGACGACGCCGGCGAACAGCAGGGTGATCGCGGCGAGCACGACGCCCATGGCGCACGCGTAGCCGAACTGGCCCTTGGTGAACGCGGTCTTGAACAGCTCCTGCGAGATCACGAGCGTCGAGTTCTGCGGCCCGCCGCCCGCGTTCAGCCCCGACATGAACACGAACGCGTCGAGCGAGAAGATGCCGGTGTAGATCAGCGAGGTGCGGATGTTGGCCCGCAGCATCGGCACCGTGATGCGGGTCGCGATGCGGAAGCGGCCTGCGCCGTCCAGACGCGCCGCCTCGAAGATCTCGGCGGGCAGCGCCTTGATCGCCGCGACGAAGATCACGACGTAGAAGCCGACGGACGCCCAGACCATCACGAACATGGTCGCCGCCATGGCGGTGCGGGCGTCGCCGAGCCAGGGGTAGGACGCGAAGCCCTTCAGCCCCAGGGAGGTGAGCAGGCCGTTCAGCAGGCCGTTGCTCGGGTCGTAGATCTGGCCCCACATGATCGCGACCGCGATGGCCGGGATGATGTAGGGGAAGAAGAGCAGGATCCGGTAGAACTCGCCGCCCTTCACGCCGCGCACCGGTCCCGACGACGAGCCGCCGATCGTGACGAGCGACGCGAGCGCGATGGCGATCGCGATGATCACGATCGGCAGCACGAGCACGAGCGTCACGCTGTTGCGCACCGACGTCGTGAAGACGTCGTCCTGGAAGGCGTTCACGTAGTTGGCCAGGCCGATGAACGTCATCGACGAGTCGAACCCGCTCCAGCTGGTCAGCGAGTAGTACACCGCCTGCACGAACGGCGACAGCACGAGCACCGCGTAGACGGCCAGCGGCACCCCGAGGAACACCAGCGCGAACGACACCTTGTCGAAGGTGAGGCGCCGCCGCCGGCGGGCGGCCCGCGTGGGGCCGCCCGTCGTCGGAGCCGTGCGGGTCAGGACGGTCACGACACCTTGACCTTCGTGACCGAGTCGTCGTTCGCGACCTTGTCGGTGATGTCCTGCAGGCTCTTCGTCAGCTGCGCGACCGACGACTTGCCGGAGAGGAAGGTGTTCCAGACCACGAGCTGATCCGTGTTCGTCCCGTAGAGGTCGACGAAGTTCCACGAGAACACGTTCGAGCCGGCGGCGTCGAGCAGCGCCGACTGCGACACGAGGGCCGTGGAGCCGAAGCCGTCCGCGGGGACGGTGCCCTTCACGATCGACGGCGTCAGCCGCGTCTTCGCGAAGTTCGTCGCGGCCTCCTTCGACAGCATCGCGCGCAGCAGCTCCTTGCCGCCCGCCACGTTGCTGCCCTTCGACGGCACGACGAAGGGCTCGCCGGCCGTGGAGTGCATCGCCTCGTAGGGCAGCTTCGGGCTCGACGAGACGGTGAGCTCTGGAGCGCCCGTCATCTTGAAGTCGGTCTTCGTCTGCTTCTTCATCTCGTTCTCGATCCACGAGCCCGAGGGGTAGAGCAGTGCGGCCTCGTCGTTCGACCACTGCGCCTGCGCGGCGGTGAACTGCGTGCCCGCGCCGCCAGGCTTGAAGAAGCCGGCGTCGATGATCTTCTTCATCCCCTTGAACACGGACTGCACGGCCGGCTTCGACCAGCAATCCTTCTCGAGGTTCTCGAGCGACAGGCGGATCTCGTCGCCGCCCTCCTTGATCGCGGAGGCGATCGCGAGGGTCTGGTAGTACGTCGCCGCCTCCTTGCCCCAGACGAACAGGTACTTGCCCTTCGCCTTGGCCTTCACGCCGAGGTCGTACGCCTCGTCCCACGTCTTCGGCACGGTCCAGCCGTTGGCGTCGAACAGCGACTTCGAGTACCAGAGCGCGTAGACCGTCAGCACGTAGTTGAGGACGAGGAGCTTCCCGTCGATCGTGCCCGGCTTGGTGACGCCCGTGTAGAGGGTGTCCGCGATCTTCGTGCCCTCGTAGTTGTTCGCGGCGATCACGTCGGACAGCTCGGCGAGCTGGTTGCGGATCGTCGAGATGCCGATCGCGTTCGCGCCGCTGTTGTCGATGAGGTCGGGCGGGTTGCCCGCGACGAACTTCGGCTGCAGGGACTGGGCGACGTTGGTCACGGGCGTGACCGACGCGACCACCCCCTCCGCCTGCTTCTTCATGACGCCCGCGGCGAAGTCGACGTAGTCGGTGCCGTAGCCGCCGTTGAAGATCGACGCGGCGACCGTCGACTTCGCGGCGACGCCGAAGGGGTTCTTCGCGCTCTTCGCGCCGCCCGAGTCCGCCGAGGAGGTGCTGCTCGCGCCGCCGGCCGCGCACGACGCGAGCGTGCCCGCGAGCGGCAGGGCGATGCCGGCGAGGAGTGCGCCGCGGAGGAAGGTCCGCCGGTGCATCACTGGGGTCTGGTCGTTCATGCTTCTTCCTTCTTCCTGGTGCTGCTGCTGGGGTGGTGCGGTCGGTGGTGCGGTCGGTGGTGCGCTGTGGGAGGGATCAGGCGGTGCGGGAGATGCCGTACTGCTGCTCGAGCGCGACGTTGTGCTCGTCGCCGCCGGGGATGTTCGCCGAGAGGTAGAGGGGCGCGGTCTCGCCCTTTGCCACGAACCGCTCGGCGACGCCGAGCGTGAGGACCTGCGCGATGAACGCCGCGGTGATGGAGGAGACGGCGCCGACGGGCACGTCCGCACCGATGGTGATCGAGGCGTCGCCGTAGGGCGCGAGGTTGTCGATCGCGACGTCGGCGATGTCCTTCAGCCGCGAGCCGCTCGGGTGCTTCGGCTGCACCTGCATCGTGTGGTCGTAGGACGTCACGGCGATCACCGGGTTGCCCGCGCGCTTCGCGGCGAGGGCGAAGCCGACGATCGAGCCGTTCACGCCGGAGTTGGAGGCGATCAGCACGACGTCGTGGGGGCCGACCTCCGCGATCTCGAACAGCCGGTCGGCCACGTCGGGGTTGCGCTCGAGGTTCGCGCCCTTCAGCTCCGCGATCGGCAGGTCGCCCTGCAGCGCGAGGTCCCGCAGCGCGATCTTCTTCGTCGGGATCAGGCCGCCGGCGCGCCCCGCGATCTCCATCGCGAAGGCCTCCGAGTGGCCGGTGCCGAAGGCGTAGAGCACGCCGCCTGAGGTGATCGCGTCGGTGAGCAGGTCGATCGCGGCGTCGAAGCCGCCGCCGGCGGCGAGGTCCTCGAGCGCGGCGAGCCGGGTGCGCACCTCGGCGGCGAAGTCGTGCAGGGCGGTGGTGAAGTCGGTCATACGGCGTTCCTCTGCGTGGTGTCGGTCGGGGCGGCTCTGGGGGCGCGCGGCGGGGTCGCGCCGGCGCGGGGGTCGGGCTGCGCGAGGCGCACGGGCACCCCGCCTGCGCGGTGCGGGCCGACGGCGAGGGCGGAGGCGGCGAGGTGCCGGCTGGACCGCGCGAAGTCGACCTGCGCGGTGAGCACGTAGAGCAGGTCGCCGACGTAGACCTGGCTGTAGTACGCCGCGAGGTCGTCGGGCTGCAGGAACTGCTCGAACGCCGAGGTCTGGACGACGAGCTCCGCCTCCGCCGCGAGGGGCGAGGCCGGGTCGTTCGTGACCGCGACCGTGAGGGCGCCGGCCCGGCCCGCCTCCCGCAGCATCTGGATCGTCTCGGCGGTGCGGCCGGTGTGCGAGTAGCCGATCGCGACGCACTCCTCGTCCTGCACCACCGCGCTCGTGAGGCCGGCGTGCACCTCGGACCAGACGTTGCAGGAGACGCCGATCCGGTAGAGGCGCGTGGCGAGCCCGTCCGCCGCGAGGGCGCTGCTGCCGACGCCGTACAGGTCCACGTGCCGGCTGCGGGTGATCGCCTCGGCGAGGGTGCGGAGCACCTCGAGGTCGATCGACTCGGCGGTCTGCTGCATGCTCCGGATCGCGCCGACGAGCAGCGTGCTGCGCACGTCCTCCGCGGCGTCGTCGGGCCCGAACGCCCGCCCGATGTCGGCTGCGGCGGGGCGGGCGGAGGTGCGCCCGACCTCGGTCGCCACGCTCATCCGCAGGGCGACGTAGCCGGAGTAGCCGACCTGGCGGCAGAACCGGGTGACCGTGGCGGCGGAGGTGCCGGCGCGCTCGGCCAGCTCGTTGATCGGCAGGTCGAGCACGAGGCGCGGGTCGTCGAGCACGACCTGCGCGACGCGGAGCGTCGCGGCGGGCAGCTCGGCCCAGCGGGCGCGGATCCGGTTCTGGACCGCGGTGGCGGGGGCGTCGTCATCGACCTCGACGTGCGGTGGAACCGTACCGGTCATGAGCAGCCCTTTGCAGAATCTGTTTCACCCTCGGGCGCCTTCGCCTGAGATCTGGTTTCACCATAGGCTCGTCATGTGGCGTTCGTGTTTCGTTCAAGTAACGATGCGTGAGTTCCTCGGGATCGATGCCGGAGGCACCTCCAGCCGCGCCGTCCTCGTCGACGCCGAGGGCCGCTGCCGGGGCTACGGACGGGCCGCGGGCGGCAATCCGACCTCGCGCGGAGCCGGCCCGGCGGCCGCCGCGGTGGCGTCCGCGATCGAGCAGGCGCTGGCCGCGAGCGGCGGATCGGGCGGCGCCGTCGAGGTCGTCCTGCTCGCCCACGCGGGCGGCCACGAGGACTACCTGCCGGGGATCGAGGGGCGGATCGCCCCGCTCGGCGTCCGCGTGCCGGTGCGGCCCGCGGGCGACCTGCTGGCCCTCTTCGCCTCCGGCACGCACGAGACCGAGGGCGCCGCGCTGATCGCCGGGACCGGCGCGATCGGCGGCGTGATCCGCGACGGCCGGCTCGCCCGCGTCGTCGACGGCACCGGCTGGCTGCTCGGCGACGCCGGGTCGGGCTTCGCCGTCGGCCACCGCGTCGCGCGCGCCGTGGTGGACGACCTCGACGGCGGCCCGACCACCCGCCTGACGCCCGCGCTGCTCGAGGCGGTCGGGCTCGAGGACGACGGCGACCGGGTGCCCGTCGAGGGCAGACCGCCGGTGATGAACCGGCTCGTGCACGTGCTCTACGAGCTGCCGCCCGTGCAGCTGTCCGGCTTCGCGCCCCTCGCCTTCGCGCTCGCGGACGAGGACCCGGTGGCGCGCGGCATCGTGCAGGACGCGGTCGCCGCCCTCGCCGCGCTGCTCGCCCGCGTGCGCGGCCACCAGTCGCACGGCCCGCTCGTGGTCGGCGGCAGCGTGCTGATCGAGGGCGTCCTGCGCGCCGACCCCGCGCTCGCCGCGCCCCTGCTCGACGCCGCGGGCGGCGCCTCGCCCGTGCCCGTGGCCGACGGGCTCGTCGGCGCCGCGGTGCTCGCACTGCGCGCCGGAGGGGTCGAGGTGGACGCCGACCGGTTCGCTCGGCTGGCGAGCGGCGTCCGCGCCGCGGCGGCCGCCTGGTCGCCTCGCGTCTGACGCCGCCTCCTACGCTTCGACCATGGCGACCCCGACCGTCCGCGCGCCGCGCCGCTCCGACGCGCCCGCGATCTACCGGATCTGCTTCGAGACCGGGTTCACGCCCGAGCAGATCGCGGCGCGGCGGCCGACGCCCGAGCTGCTCGGTCACGTGTGGGCGGGGCCGTACCTGGCCTTCGCGCCCGAGTGGTGCCGCGCGGTGGTGGACGCGCAGGGCGTCGCCGGCTACCTGCTCGCCGTGCCGTCGACGGCGGCGTTCGAGCGGTGGGCGGGCGCCGAGTGGTGGCCTCCGCTGCGTGCCGACCATCCCGCCGACTCGCCGGACCTCTCCCCCGCCGACCGCGATGTCGCGGCGCGGTTCGTGGCGCCGCCCGCCTCGCCGTCGGCGCTGCTGGGCGACTACCCCGCGCACCTCCACATCGACTTCCTCGACCGGCTGCGCGGGCTCGGGTTCGCCCGGGTGCTGATCGACGACCTGTGCACCCGGCTGGGCGCGGTGGAGGTGCCCGGCGTGCACCTCGGCGTGAGCCCCCGGAACGCGAACGCGATCGGCCTCTACGGGCACCTCGGCTTCGCGGAGCTCGAGCGCGACGAGCACACGATCTGGATGGGGCGGCGGACCGCCGGGGCCTGACGGCCCGCGATGTCCCCGCTCGCGCGTACCGTCCTGCTGATGGAGCAGCGGGGCGCACGACGGGGGCGGGCGTGCCCGGTGTGCGGTGCCGGCGACCCGCGCCGGATCGCCTACGGGCTGCCCGCGCCCGAGCTGTTCGACGACCCGGACATCGCCCTCGGCGGCTGCCTGGTGGCGGACGACGCCCCGCGCTTCCGATGCCGGACGTGCGCGACGGACTTCTGACCGGTCCCGCTCAGGGGCGGTTCAGCCGCTCGACGAGGTCCGCGGTGAGCCACGGCGCCGCGCCGGTCCAGCGCGCCGCCTCCTCCTCGGGCAGCCCGATCCGCACGCGGTCCTCCGTCCAGCCGGGCGTCACGACGGTCGCCATCAGCGCGAAGCCGGCCGGGTCGAGCAGCCGGAGGCCCTTCCAGGACCCCGCCGGGGCGGTGACGACCGGGGTCTGCCCGGCCGCGACGTCCCGACCGAGCACGAGCCGCTGGGGCGGCCTGCCGTCCGTGAGGATCACGTACTCGACCGGACCGCCGTCGACGAGCACGTGGGTGTCGTCGGGCTCGAGCCGATGCCAGACGTTCACCGGCCGCGCCGCGTCGAGCAGGTAGTGGATCGCGGTGAAGGCGGGCAGCTCCCGCTCCCCGGCACGCACGGCGGTCTCGGACGCGGAGGCGGGCGCCCACCAGCCGGACTCGCCGGGCAGCGGCTGCAGCCCGAGCTCGTCGATCCACTGCTGCGCGGTGCGCATCCCGCCTCCCGGTCTCACGGCACGATCACGACCTTGCCGCGGACGGTGCGGGACTCGGCGAGGGCGAGCGCCTCCGCGGCCCGCTCGAGCGGGAACCGCGCGGCGATGTGCGGCACGACCGTACCGTCCGCGACGAGGGCGAACACGGCCGCGAGGTCCTCGTGCTGACGGCGCCGGAACGCGGCGGGCCGGAAGCGGCGGCCGCCCCAGAAGTCGTAGAACGAGGCCCGCCGCCCGTTCGGCAGCAGGTTCCAGAGCGCGATCCGCGACAGCATCGCGGCGAACAGCGACAGGACCGAGGTGTCGGTGTCCTTCTCGACGGCGGTGCCGTAGACGACCAGGGCTCCGCCACGGCGGAGCAGGCGGAACGAGTGCCGTGCGCTCTCGAGCCCGAGGTGGTCGAAGACGGCGTCCACCCCCTCCGGCGCCAGGCGCCGCACCGCCGCGTACGGGTCCCCCGCCCGGTTGTCGACGGGATCCACGCCGAGCGCCCGCAGCGCGTCGTGGTGCCGCGTCGACGCCGTGCCGATGACGCGGAGCCCGCGGACCCGCGCCAGCTGCACGAGCACGGTGCCGACACCGCCGCTGGCCCCGTGCACCAGCACCGTGCCTCCGGGCCGGACGCGGGCGGTCCGGACGAGCATCTGCCACGCGGTGAGCCCGTTGACGACGACCGCCTCCGCCGCATCCGCGTCGACCCCCTCCGGCACGGGCACCAGGTCGGCCGCGGGCACGATCGCCCGGGTCGCCCAGCCGCCGGTCTTCGTCGCGACGGCCACGCGACGACCGACGAGCGCGGGGTCGCCGGCGGGGCCGACCGCGCGCACGCGGCCGACCAGGTCGTAGCCGGGAACGAAGGGGAAGGCCGGCTGGCCGGGGTAGCGGCCGCGCCGCATGCTCTGCTCGGCGAAGGAGACGCCGCTCGCCTCCACGTCGACGAGCACCTCGTCCGCGGCGGGCGCAGGCGTCGGCACGGACTCCAGGACGAGACCCTCGGGCTCCACGATCCCGGGCAGGACGATGCGGGTGGTGGTGCTGGTGGACATGGTGCACTCCTCGGTGATTGTTCGCTCACTCACCCGCAGCGATCGCAGCAGGCGGCGAGGCGGGTGGTGTCAGTAGTGGCGGATGCCGTCGGCGATGAGGCCGGCCCACTCGCCGTCCTCCGCGGTGAGCCCGGTGGCCACGATCAGGTGGCAGAGCTGTCCGTAGGCGAGGAAGCGCTGCACCGCGGCCGACGGCGCGCCGCTGCGCTCGCCCGCGAACGCGGTGACCCGCTCGAGCCCGGCGCGGAGCGCCTGCGCGATGGCGGGCACGTCGGCGGCGGACATGGCGTGCACCTGCAGCATGAGCAGGGAGCGGTCGGTTATGAGCCGGGCGTACGCCTCCCCCATGGCGTCGAGGACCGCGGCCGGGTCGCTCGAACGGCTCGCATCGGCACCGATGCGCAGCGCGTCCACGACGCGGACGAAGCACCGCTCGAGCGCCGCGACGAACAGCGCCTCCTTGCCCGAGTAGAGCTTGAAGACGTACGCGGTCGAGATGCCGGCCTGCTCGGCGACCGCGGCGACCGGCGTCGCGGCGTACCCGGTACGGGCGAACACGGCGATCGCGGCGTCGACGACCGTGCGCCGCCGCTCGTCCGCGGTGCTCAGGGTGATCGTGGGCTCCGGCATGTGAGTGACCGTACACTCACTGTCTGACGAGAGCAAGGCGCGGCAGGATGCACGCGTGCAGCTGCCCCGCCCGGTCCACGAGGTGCCGACGTACACCGCCCATCGCGCGGCGACCCCGCCCGACGGCGACGGCCGGCTCGAGGCGGCGTGCTGGCGCGCCGCACCCCGCTCGCCCCGCTTCGTCGACCTGGTGAGCGGCGCCCCGACGGCGCTCGACACGTCCGCCGCGATCCTGTGGGACGACGAGCACCTGCACGTCGGGTTCTGGCTCGAGCAGCCGCAGGTGACGGCGACGCTCACCGAGCGCGACGCGCACATCTGGCTCGACGACGACGTGGAGCTGTTCATCGCCGGCGCCGACGCGTACTACGAGCTCGAGGTGAACGCGTTCAACACCGTCTACGAAGTGCTGTTCGTGTGGGACGAGGCCTACGGGAGGGCCGACTACGACGGCGTGCCCGCCCTGCGGCGCGACCACCCGCAGGCGGCGCCGTTCGACGGGGTGGGCCTCTCCGGCCACCCGCGCGGTCCCCGGACCGGCTTCTGGGGCTACGACCTGCCGGGCCTGCGCACCGCGGTGCACGTCGACGGCACGATCAACGACGACCGGGTCGTCGACCGCGGCTGGCGGGTCGAGATCGCGGTCCCGTGGGCCGCGCTCGGAGTGCTGGCTGAGCCCGACGGGCGCGCCCTGCCGCCGCGCGACGGCGACGAGTGGCGGATCGCCCTCTCGCGCTTCAACACGCGCCGCGCCTCCCCCGACGACTCGGGCGGCTGGGCGTGGAGCCCGCACGGCGTCTGGGACTCGCACATCCCCGAGCTGTTCCCCCGCATCCGGTTCTCGTCCGAGCCGCCGCCCGGGGCCGCCGCGGTCTGACGCCGCTCGGGATCCTGCGAGCGGAGACCCGGCTCGTTTCCGCCTGACCGTCGGCCGGGTCCCGGCGGGAGGGGCTCCCGTACCATGGCCGCCACGTGAACGGCGGTCCTCGGAGGCGGAATCGGTGGGTGCTCCGGAGGATCTGATCGCCGGCCGCTACCGGCTGCAGCGCCGCATCGCCGCGGGCGGCATGGGTGTCGTGTGGGAGGCCCGGGACGAGCTGCTGCAGCGCCCCGTCGCGGTGAAGCAGCTGCGCCTGCAGCCCGGCGTCACCGAGGACGAGACCGAGCTCGCCAAGCAGCGCGCGATGCGCGAGGCGCGGATCACCGCCCGCCTCCACCACCCGCACGCGGTCCCCGTGTTCGACGCGGTCGAGCACGACGGCGAGCCCTGCCTGGTGATGCAGTACGTGCCGTCGGAGCCGCTGTCCGCGCTCATCAAGCGCCGCGGACCGCTGCCCGTGGGCGAGGTCGCGCGCATCGGCGCGGAGGTCGCATCCGCCCTCGCCGCCGCGCACGCGCTCGGCATCGTGCACCGCGACGTGAAGCCCGGCAACATCCTGATCGCCGACGCCGATGGTTCCGCCCTGCTCAGCGACTTCGGCATCTCGCACGCGCTCGGCGACGCGACGCTCACCTCCACCGGCTTCGTGCACGGCACGCCCGCCTACCTCGCGCCCGAGGTCGCCCGCGGCGACGAGTCGACCTTCGCCTCCGACGTCTTCTCGCTCGCGTCGACGCTGTACGCGGCGTCGGAGGGGCGCGCCCCGTTCGGCGAGGACCCGAACTCCATCGCCGTGCTGCACCGCGTCGCCTCCGGCGGGTTCCAGGCCCCCAAGGACAGCGGCGCGCTCGGGCCGCTGCTGCTGCAGATGATGGGCTCGGACCCGGAGGCGCGGCCGACCATGCGGGAGGTGGCGCGGCGGCTCGTCGCCGTGCAGGAGCAGGCCGGCGACGCCGCCGTGCCGACGCTGCAGCTCGTCTCGGACGCGGCCCCGGACCAGGACGCCGCGATCGACGACCCCGAGGCGCCCACCGCCTGGGTCCCGGTCGCCGGCGAGGCGACGTCGACCCTCGTGGCGGACGCGGTCCCTGCGCCCGCGCCCGCCGAGCCCTCGACGACGCCCGACTCCGAGGACCTCGCGCCCGCTGCGGCGGGGGCCGCTGCCGCCGGTGCCACCGCCCAGGCCGCCACGCCGCTCGAGGCGCCGACCCGGCCGTCACCGACCCTGCTCGCACCGACCCGCGAGGGCGTCCCTGCCGCAGCGCCGCCCGCCGAGCCGCCCGGCACGGAGCCCGACGCGGAGCCCGCCGCCGGGCCGCCCGTCCGTCGCCGCCGGCGCGGCGTGCTGCTCGGCGTCCTCGCAGCGCTCGTCGTGCTGGCGCTCGGCGGCTTCGGGCTCGTCCGCGCCCTGCAGCCCGGCAGCGACCCCGATCCGACGCGGAGCGCGCCGGCCGCCGCGGCGACCCGCTCGGTCGCCGCCTCCCCCTCCGCCCCGCCGTCGTCGGCGAGCACGAGCGCGAGTCCGTCGGCGACGTCGACGCCGAGCCGGACGGCACCGCCGTCGAGCCCCGCGCCCACCCCCGTCGCGCCGAGCCCGACCGCGGCGCCGAGCCGCACCGCAGCCCCGCCGGTCACGGCGACGCCGGTGGCGACCGTCCAGCGGTACTACACGCTCGTGCCGCGGAACACGTCGGCCGCGTGGTCGCAGCTGACGTCGGACTACCAGAAGAACCACGCCGGCGGCCGCCAGGGCTTCGACTCGTTCTGGGCCCCGGTGCAGTCCGTGACGGCGACGAACGTGCGGCAGGTCGGTGCGGACCTGGTCCGGGCGACGCTCACCTACCGCCGCAGCAGCGGCACCAGCGTCGAGGTCACGACGTTCCGGCTCGTGGAGCAGGGCGGCGTGCTGAAGATCGCGGACTCGTCCGTCGGCTGACCGTCCGCGGACGGAAGCGGCCCGCAGCGGGCGGCCGGAGCCACCCGCAGCGGGCCGACGACGGCCGGGCTACGCGTCGGCCTCGGCGAGCGGCTGCTGCTCCTCCGCGGGGGTCTCCGGCGACTCGGCGACGTCGGCCGGCACCCGCACGGTGAGCCCGCGCTCGGCGACGCGCGTCACCATGCCGATCGCCTTGCCGAAGGGGTCGCCGTCGAGCTCGATCTCCTCCGGGTGGTTCAGCCGCACGCGCAGGACCTTGCCGCGCAGGTAGTTCAGGGCCTTCACCTCGCGCGTGCGGAAGCGGCGGAGGAAGGGCACCCGGCCGAGCACGCCGTTCTCCCACAGCACCTTCGTGAAGATCTGGATCCAGCCGACCAGCTGCTCGGGCCGCATGATCACGATGTCGAGCAGGCCGTCGTCGACCGCCGCTTCGGGCAGCAGCAGGATGTTGCCGGGCAGCGAGCCCGCGTTGCCGATGATCAGCGTGTGCGCGCTCATGCGGCGCACGTCCTCGCCGTCGAGCTTGAAGCGCAGGCGGAGGCGGTTCTTGTCGCGCAGCACCTGGCCGAACGCCTTCACGTAGGCGAGCCAGCCGACCTTCGCCTTGAGCTCGTCGTCGGTCGCGGCGAGCATCTTCGCGTCGATGCCGAAGCCGGCCATCACGAGGAACGCGTGGCGGGTGTGGCTGCCGTCCTCGCGGTAGATGTCGGTCAGCCCGACGTCGATCGAGCGGTCGCCGCCGGCGAACGCGGAGTGCAGCGAGTGCTCGAGGTCGTTCAGCGTCAGCGACAGGTTGCGCGCGAGCAGGTTGCCCGTGCCGGAGGGCAGCAGCGCGAGGGCGGCGTCGGTGCCCTCGACGACCTCGGCGACCGCGCGGACCGTGCCGTCGCCGCCCGCCGCGATCACGACGCCGGCGCCGGCCTCGAGCGCCTGCTTCGCCTGGCCGCCGCCCGGATCCTCCTTCGAGGTCTCGAACCAGAGCGTCGGCTCCCAGCCCGCCGCCTGCTCCTCCGCCGCGACGACCCGCTTCACGGCGTCGAGGTCGATCTTGATCGGGTTGTAGACGACGGCGGCGAGCTTGCGCCGGGTCGTGTCGCTGGAGTCGGTCACGCGGTCCTCGTTCCGGTCCGGGGCATCTGGATCGGTGCGCAAGCATGACGGACGCCCCCTGAAGATGTGACCCGCTTGTGCAGCGTGGACCCTGCGCATCCGCTGCACGGCGGCCGACGTGCGGGCTCGCGGCCGACGCCTCCCCCGACTGCACCGCATACGGTGCGAGGAGCACGATCGAAGGAGACGTCCATGGAGTACCGCGAGCTGGGCCGCACCGGCCTGCAGGTGTCCGACATCGGCTACGGCGCGTGGGGCATCGGTGGCCCCGGCGGCGGCTGGGTCGGCGCGAGGGACGACGAGTCGCTGCAGGCGCTCGAGCGGTTCATCGAGCTGGGCGGCACGTTCATCGACACCGCGCGCGGCTACGGCCGCAGCGAGGAGCTCGTCGGCCGCGTGCTGCGCGAGCACGCCGGCGAGGGCCTGATCGTGGCGACGAAGGTGCCGCCGAGGAACGGGCAGTGGCCGGCGCGCAGCGGCGTCGCCGTCGAGGACGCCTTCCCCGGCGACCACATCCGCGCGAGCGTCGAGGAGAGCCTGCGCGCCAGCGGCCTCGAGTCCTTCGACGTGCTGCAGTTCCACGTCTGGTCCGACGAGTGGGTCGGGAGGGGCGACTGGCTCGAGACGGTCCAGGCGCTGAAGGAGGAGGGGAAGATCGGGCACTTCGGCGTCTCGATCAACGACTACGAGCCGGAGAACGCGCTCGCGCTCATCGAGTCCGGCGTCGTCGAGACCGTGCAGGTCATCTACAACGTGTTCCACCAGCAGCCGGAGTCGCGGCTGCTGCCCGCGTGCCAGGAGCACGGCGTCGGGGTCATCGTCCGCGTCGCCCTCGACGAGGGCGGGCTGACCGGCCGCATCACCGCGGACACCACGTTCGAGGAGGGCGACTTCCGCGCCACGTTCTTCGGCGGCGACCGCCCCGCCCAGGTGGAGCAGCACGTGCGGGCGCTGACGCAGGACCTCGGCGTCGACGGCGACGCGGTGCCCGACCTGGCCCTGCGCTACGTGCTCGCGCACCCCGCGGTGTCGACCGTCATCGCCGGCATGCGCACCGTCCGCAACGTCGAGCGGAACGCTGCGACGAGCGACCGGGGCGCCCTGCCGGCCGAGCAGCGGGAGGCGCTTGCGCGCCACCGCTGGGAGCGCAACTGGTACCGCGACTGACCTGGTCGCGCTAGTCGCGGCCGAGCAGCCGCGACAGGAAGCCGCGCGGCCGCTCGGCCGCCGGGGACGCACCGGGCTCCGCCGGCCCGTCCTCGGCGGCCCGCGCCGTCGCACGCAGGTTCACGATCCGGCCCGCCTCGTCGAAGCCGACGACCACCTCGCCGTCGCTCAGCTGCAGCCGGACCGCGACCGTCGCCGGCGCGAGGTCCTGCTCCGGCTCGACGGCCGCCGCCGGGACATCGCGGTGCCGCGCCCACGCGTGGACAGCCGCGCGGTGGTCGGTCAGCTGCACGCTCTCGACCGTCACGCGGACCGCCTCCAGCGTGCGGACGACGGTCGGCGCGGGCAGCACCAGGTCGGGGTGCTCGATGAGCAGCCAGACGCGCGTGCCGCCGCCGACGGGCGCGGAGTAGTGGGCGCGGATCCCGGTGACGGCCTTCGCAGCCAGGGTGAGCCGCAGCGGGAGCCCCGCGGCGAGCGGCACCTCGGGCTCGATCAGCTCCGGCGCCGCGGTGGCGACGCGCACCGCCTCCGACCGCTCGAAGAACGCGTCCGGGAAGCCGTTCGCGTTCACCCAGCCCCACAGCCAGCTGCCCGGGCCCGGCGCGGCGGTGCCCAGCAGGTGCGCGCGGCACACGAGCGCGGTGCCGTTCGGCGCGGTGAACGTGAACTGCTGCGTGACCGCGTCCACGTTCCAGCGGTCCTCGCCGTGCAGGGCGGCGACGTGCTCCTGCTGCTCGGTGGACAGGATCGCGACGTCGTCGACCAGGGCGGCGAGCGCCGGGGACTCGGTCGCGCCGGGCGCGAGCAGCCCTTCGGTGAGCTCGGTCTCGGTCAGGCCGGGATCGGTCATGCGTCGCACCGTAACGGGCCCGCTCGGCGGCTCCCCGACCGCAGCGCTCCCGCCTCAGACCGCGGTGTAGCCGCCGTCCACGCTGTACTGCGCACCGGTGACGAAGGACGCGGCGTCGGAGAGGAGGAACAGCACGACCTCGGCCGCCTCCTCGGGCAGGCCGAGCCGGCCCATCGGGTTGCGGCGCTTCAGCACCTCCCGCTCCTCCCGCGTCGTGTGCGTCGGCAGCGACGTGTCGACCCAGCCCGGGTGCACCGAGTTGACCCGGATGCCGTGCTCGGCGTAGCCGGCGGCGGCGGCCTTGGTCAGGCCGGCGACGCCGTGCTTCGCCGCGGTGTAGGCGATCGCGTCGGGGTCGCCGACCAGGCCGAGCATGCTCGACACGTTCACGATCGCGCCGCCGCCGGAGGCGACCATCGCGGCGCCCTCGTACTTCATGCCATAGAACACCGCGTTCAGGTCCACGTCGATCACCCGGCGCCAGTCGTCGAGCTCGACCTCGTGGACGAGGCCGTGCGATCCGCCCACGCCCGCGTTGTTCACCGCGAGGTGGAGGCCGCCGCGACGCTCGACCGCCGTCGCGACGACGCCTTCGACCGCCCCCGGATCGGTGACGTCCGCGACCACGGGCACGAGCAGCCCGCCGGCGATCTCGATCCGCCGCTGCACGTTGTGCAGGCGGGTCTCGTCGACGTCGACGCCCACGACGATCGCGCCCTCGGCCGCGAGGCCGCGCGCGATCGCCGCGCCGATCCCCGAACCCGCCCCGGTCACCATCGCGACCCGCTTGTCGAACCTGCCCGGCATGCCGTGCCTCCCGCTCCTGGAGGTCCGACGCTACGACCGGTTCCCGTGCCTCCGGTGACCGGCGGCGGCCGCAGTCAGGCGACGCGCTGCAGGCGCGGGTAGTCCGGCAGCGCGAACTCGTCCGCGGGCGGCGCGAACAGGCGGCCGATCGCGGCGCGGACCGGCGGGGTGCCGGCTGCCCGCAGCACGGTGCGGAGCAGTGCGAGGCCCGGGCGGCTGCGCGGGTTGGCGAGCTGCGGGGTGCCGGGAGGCAGGTCCTGCCCGCGCTCGACGTAGGGCCGCATCCGGCGCTCGTACGCCGCGAACGCCGCCCGGTGGTCGTCGCTCGAAGCGAGCTCCCCCGCGAGCACGTACGCCCCGACGAGGCCGAGGCTCGTGCCCATGCCGCTGACCGGGGAGGCGCACCAGGCGGCGTCGCCGGTCAGGGCGATGCGGCCGGACGACCAGCGCGGGGCCTTCACCTGGCCGATCGACTCGAAGTAGAGGTCGCCGGCGTCGTCCAGCGCCGCGAGGATCCGCTCCGACTCCCACCCGGCGCCCGCGAACCGACGCCGCAGGTGCGCCCGCTGCTCCGCCGCCGACCGCGTCGAGGCGCCGCGGCGCTCGGCGGCCGGATGCTCGCCCCGGTCGTCCGTCGTCTCCGTCAGCAGCGCGCGCATCGTGCCGTGCCGGTCCGGACGCAGGTTCGCGCTGCCGCCGCCCGCCGCGGGGTACCAGCGCCACCAGTCGTCGTCGGCCGCCGTGCGCGGCACGGTGAGGTAGCTCATCTCGAGCCCGAGGGAGCGGATGCGGACGTCGTCGAAGGCGAGCGCGCGGGTGGAGGAGCGGAGCCCGTCGGCCGCCACGACCAGGTCGAACCGCCGCGGGGCGCCGTGCTCGAACTCGACCGCCACACCGTCGGCGTCCTCGTGCATCGCCGCGACCCGGTCGCCGTGCACGATCTCGACGTCGGCCTGCACGGCGTCGAGGAGGATCCGCGCGAGGTCCCCGCGCAGCACCTCCATCCCCGCGGTCGGCCCGTCCGTCTCGGAGCCCGTCACGGGGAACTCGGCGAGCGACGAGTCGTCCGCGGAGACGAAGCGGGTGCCCCGCTCCCCCGTGGTCGCTGCCGCGACCGCGTCCTCCAGCCCCGCGCGCCGCAGCACCTCGCGGGCGACGCCGCGGACGTCGATGTTCTGCCCGCCGCTGCGGAACGCGGGCGCCCGCTCGACGATCGTCGCGCGGATGCCGGCGCGGTGCAGCCAGAACGCCAGCGACGGTCCGGCGATGCTCGCACCGGTGATCAGGACGTGGGTCGGCGGCACGGCACGCCCTTCCGCTCGGAGGCGCCCACCCTCGCACAGCCGCTCCGCCCGCCCCCGAGAGCACGGGGCGGGGCGCCCGCCGCCGCGCACCCCCTCCTACACTCCGCGGGTGCCGCCGTTGAAAGCCCTGGTCCCCGCCGTCCTGACGGCCGCGGTGCTCTGGGTCGGGATCGGCGCCCTGAGCATCGCCGCACGGCCGCTGCCGCGCACGCCCTCGGTGCTCGCGGGCCTGGTCCTGCCGACGACGCTGCCGAACGCCGCGTGGTTCGCCCCCGGCGGCGGGGCGCTCGGCCTCGCGCTGCTCGCGGGCGCGCTGTACGCCGGGGTGCTGGCGCTCCTGCTGCGGCTCGTGCTCCGCGACGGCGAGCACCGCTTCGTCCCCGCCTGGTTCGCCGTCCTCGTCGCCGGCTTCATCGGCACCGGCGCGGTCGCCGCGGCGCTCGTGCTGCCGGAGGTCGGCTCCTCCGGCGCGGGCTACACCGCGAGCAGCATCGTGCAGAACGCGGCGCCGGCCGGCCTCTGGGGCCTCCTCTACGGGTGGCTCCCCGCGCTGCTGCTCGCGCGATCCCGGTCGACGGCGCCCGTCGACCGACGCGGTGCCCGCATCCTGCCCGCCGCGGTCCTCGCCGTCGCCGCGGGGGCGGTGCTGCTCCTCGTCGCGGCACCGCTGGTGCGGCAGCCGGTGACGCCGGAGGCGCCTCCCGCTGCGACCCCGTCCCCCGCGCCGACGGCCTACGGCTGGGACCGCATCGCGCCGTCGCCCGTCGCGAGCCCGGCGGGCACCTGCGCACCGAGCGACGTGACGCTGTCGCTCGGGACGGGCGACGCGGCGACGGGCCACCGCGCGCTGCCCGTGTCGGTGACCAACACGGGCGACGCCGCCTGCGTGCTCGACGGCTACCCCGACGTCGTGTTCGACGACGCCGCCGGGAACGCGATGGACGTGCTCGTCGTCCAGGGCGGTTCGTTCATGGCGCAGGACGCGGGCGCACGGCGGGTCCGGCTGGCACCCGGCGACGCCGCCGTCGCGACGCTCGGCTGGAACGCGCAGAGCGCCGCCGGCGAGCAGCGCGCCGGCCGCGTGTACGTCTCCGTCCGGCAGGGCGATCCGCGGATCGCCCTGCCGGCGGACCTCGACGTGAAGGACGGCGGCTCCGTCTCCCTCACCGCCTGGGCGCGCCCGGGCGGTGCGGGCTGACCGGCTGCGGTCAGGCGCTGAGGCGCGGGTAGTCCGTGTAGCCCTCCGCGCCCGGCGTGTAGAACAGCTCGGGCCGCGGCGCGTTCTCGGGCGCCGAGACGCGCCAGCGCTCGACCAGGTCGGGGTTGACGATGACCGCGCGGCCGACGGCCACGGCGTCGGCGTGCGCGTGCTCGAGCAGCGCGAGCGCCTCGTCCCGGTCGGTGTGGGTGCTGAAACCCGTGTTCACGATGAAGCCCCCGCCGAAGCGCTCCCGCAGGTCCTGCACCAGCGCGACCGTCGGGTCCTTGTGCAGCACGCTCAGGTACGCGAGCCCGAGCGGCACGAGGCCGTCGAGCAGCGCCTCGTAGGTGCGCCGGGTCTCCGCCTCGTCGGACTCGAGCACGCCCTGGATGTTGTGAGCGGGCGAGATCCGGATGCCCACGCGGCCGCCGCCGATCTCCGCGGCGACCGCCTCCGCGACCTCGATCACGAAGCGCGCCCGCGCCTCGGCGGACCCGCCCCAGCGGTCGGTGCGCACGTTCGACGCCGGTGACAGGAACTGGTGCAGCAGGTACCCGTTGGCGCCGTGCAGCTCGACGCCGTCGAAGCCGGCGCGCACCGCACGGGTGGCGGCCTCGACGAACTCGTCCCGCACGATCGCCAGCTCCTCCGCGCTCAGCGCCGCGGGCGTGACGTGGGTCTTCTTGCCGTGCTGCGTGTGCACCTCGCCCTCGATGGCGACGGCGCTCGGGGCGAGCGTGCGACCGGTGTCGGTGAGGTCCGGGTGCGAGACGCGGCCCGCGTGCATCAGCTGCATGGCGATCGTGCCGCCCTCGGCGTGCACGCGCTCGGCGACGCGGCGCCAGCCCGCCTCCTGCTCGTCGTTCACGATGCCGGGCTGCCCGAAGTAGCCGCGGGAGTCCTGTCCGGGGTAGACGCCCTCGGAGATGATCAGGCCGACGGAGGCGCGCTGCGCGTAGTACTCGGCGACGAGCTCGCCGGGTACGCCGTCCGCACCGGAGCGGACGCGGGTCAGGGGCGCCATCACCACCCGGTTCGCGAGGTGCAGGTCGCCGAGCTCGGTCGGGGTGAAGAGGTCCAAGGAGTTCCTTCCGCGGGGCGCGCGAGGAAGCGCCCCGGCTGAGGTCAACGACGGCGGTGCCCAGGGATTCCCGGGCACCGCCGGCTCGTCAGTAGCGGGCGCCCACCACGGCGGCGCCGAGGCCGTCGAGCTCCCGCAGCGCCTCGTCGTCGAGCGTCACGTCGAGCGCGGCCACGTTCTGCTCGAGCCACTTGACGCGCTTCGTGCCGGGGATCGGCGCGACGGGCACGCCCAGCCGCTCCCCCTGCGCCGACACCCATGCCAGCGCGACCTGCGCCGGCTCGACGCCGAGCCGCTGCGCGGTGCGGCGCACGGCGTCGACGATCGCCTCGTTCGCGTCGCCCGCCTCGCCGACGAACCGCGGGCTCTTCGCGCGGAAGTCCTTCGCGTCGAGGGAGGAGCGGTCCACCGTGCCCGTGAGGAAACCGCGGCCGAGCGGCGAGTACGGCACGAAGCCGACCCCGAGCTCCGCCATCGCCGGCACGATCGCCTCCACGTCGCGGGTCCACAGCGAGTACTCGCTCTGCACCGCGGTGATCGGGTGCACGGCGTGCGCGCGGCGCAGCAGCGACTCGTCGACCTCGCTGAGGCCGAGATGCCGGACCTTGCCCTCCTGGACCAGCTCGGCCATCGCGCCGACGGTCTCCTCGATCTCCGCGGTCTGCGCGGGGCGGTGCAGGTAGTACAGGTCGATCGTCTCGATGCCGAGGCGCAGCAGCGAGGACTCCGCCTGCCGCTTCACGTAGTCGTGCTCGCCGCGGATCACGCGGTTGGCGTCGCCGGCGCTGCGGTCGATGCCGAACTTCGTCGCGATCTGGAACTCGTCGCGGCGTCCCGCGACGCCGCGCCCGACGAGCACCTCGTTGTGGCCGTCGCCGTAGACGTTCGCCGTGTCGAGGAACGTCACGCCGAGCTCGAGCGCCCGGCGGATCGTCGCGATGGACTGGTCCCAGTCGCCCGGGCCGTACCACTCGCTCATCCCCATGCAGCCGAGGCCCTGCGCGGAGACGTCGAGGCCTCCGAGATCGATGCGGTCCATGTGCGCCGTCCTTCCCCGCCCGCGGTCGCAGTCAGCGGCCGGAGGGGCGTCCGGTGGGCGAGGCTAGGTCGGCGCCGGTGCGAGCCCGCTGCATCGCTGACGACTCCCTGGGAACCGCGCACGCCTCCGCCTCCTCCGCGCCCTCGGGGGCGTGGATGGAGGCATGCACTCCGAGACCGAACCCGAGCTGCTGCTCGAGCACCACCTGGGCGACGTGCCGACGGTCGCCGCCGACGGGCGCGAGACCGTGATCCACGCGGGTCGCGTCAGCACGACGGGCGGCTTCGACGTGCCCGGCGAGTTCGACCTGCCGCCCGAGGAGCCGGTCGTGCTCGTCGGCGAGGTCCCGTGGGAGCTGCGCGACGCCGAGTGAGTCCTGCTCTTCGTCCCGTAGGCATCCGAGTCCTAGGGAACGAGGGATCAGTAGGCGTCGCCGGTCCGCCAGGCCATCTCCTGCAGCAGCAGGCCGTTGCCGTCGGGGTCGTTGAACCCGGCGTACCGCACGCCGCCGCCGACGTCGGTGATGCCGCCGACCTGCACGCCGCGGCCGAGCAGGTCCGTGCGCACCGCCTCGATGTCCTCGACGACGAGGTGCAGGTCCGCCGCCGGGCTCGCCGCGTCGTAGACGGGGATGCCGGAGCCGAACCCGATCGAGCAGGCGGAGGCGGGCGGCGTCACCTGCACGACGCGGACGCCGGGCGCGGGCCGCACGTCGACGTCGCCGTGCCAGCCGAGCGTGTCGACGTAGAACGCCTTCGCCCGGTCCACGTCGGCGACGGGGATCACCACCAGCTCGAGCTTCATCCGCGCTGCATTCATGTCCATCGGTTCTCCGTCCCTCGGGGCCTGCACCGGTACGACGAACGACGACGCCGGATGAGGACACCGTCCCACGCGACCTCCGCCTCCGGGAGAATGGAGGGACCGACACGAAGGAGACCCCGTGGCCACCCCCTCGGATCAGCCCGGCTGGCGCCCCGACCCCGAGCAGCCCGGCATGGTGCGCTGGTGGAACGGCCTCGACTGGTCGGACACCCGCCGCCGCGCGGACGACGACGTCGCGAAGGTGCGGGAGGCGGCCGAGGACGCCGCCCGCAGCAGCACGATCAGCCCGCAGCAGGTCGCGAAGACGACCGGCGCTCCGAAGAACGCGTTGAAGGCCGCGTCGGACGCGGTGGTCAGCCCGGCCCTCGCCCTGTCGAACCCCTTCGCCGCCGCGGCCCTCGCGGTCGGCATCATCGCCGTGCTGTTCGGCGCCCTCGGCGTGCTGCCGGCGATCGGGCTCGTCATCTCGGTCCTCGGTCTCGTCCGCAGCCGCCGACTCGCGCGCGACGGCCGGAAGGACACCGGCTTCGGCCGCTCGATCGCGGGGCTCGTGCTCTCGCTCATCGGGCTGGTCCGCTGGCTGCCGTTCATCGCCGCGCTGCTGCCGCAGGACCTGCGCGGCTGAGGCCTCCGCCTCGCATCGGCGGCGGCCCCGCGGGCTCGCTAGCCTCGCCTCCGTGTTCAGCCTGGTGCAGCTCCGCGTGTTCACCGCGGCGGCCCGCGTCGGCTCGTTCACCGCGGCCGCCGGCGAGCTGCACATGGCGCAGCCGTCGGTCAGCGAGTTCATCCGGCGCCTCGAGGACGAGTACGGCACCCGCCTCTTCGTCCGCGGCGGCCGCCGCCTCGTGCTCACGGAGGCGGGCGAGGCGCTGCTGCCGGTCGCGCTGAAGGTGACGGCCACGGCCGACGAGGCCGACCGCACCCTGCGCGCCGTCACCGCGCTCGAGGGCGGCACCGCCTCCTTCGGCCTGCTGCGCAACGCGAAGTACTACCGGCTCGAGGAGCTGCTCGCGCAGTTCCACGCCCGCTACCCCTCGGTGCGCCTCCGGATCGTCGGCCTCAACTCGGTCGAGGTCGCGAGCGCCGTGACGGACGGCGAGCTGGAGGCGGGCCTCGTCGTGCTGCCGATCGACGCCGACGGCCTGGCGGTCACCCCGCTCAGCCGCGACGAGGTCGTCTACGCCTCCGCCGACCCGTCCCACGTCGAGCACCCGCCGACCATCGAGGAGATCGGCGCCCGCCAGCTGGTGCTCTACGACGCCCACTACGGCTGGCGTGACCCGACCCGACGGCAGCTGCTCGAGCGGGCGTCGCTCGCCGGGGTGCACCTCGACGCGGTCGTCGACGTGGAGCAGGTGGAGTCCGCGCTCGCGCTCGCCGCCGCGGGGATCGGCGACACGTTCCTCTCCCGCGCGGTCGCGGAGAGCGGCGCGTGCCCGCCGGAGCTGCGGTTCGCGCCGTTCGCCGAGCCGCTCTACGACACCATCGCGCTCGTGCAGCGGGAGGGCGCCGTGCTCTCCCCCGCCACCGCGGAGCTGGTCAGGCTCGCCCTGCGGATGCTGCAGCGGCCGGCGTGACCCCGTCGAGCGCGGCGATGCGGATCGTCGCCGTCGCCTCGTGCGCGGCCATGCCCTCGGAGGCGGAGATCACCTGCACCGCGTCGGCCAGCTCGTGCGTCGCGGACCGCTCGATGCGCTGGTAGGTCAGCGGCTTCAGGAACCGCGAGACCGACAGGCCCGCGCTGTGCTTCGCGCCGCCCGCGGTCGGCAGCACGTGGTTCGTGCCCGCCATGCCCTTGTCGGAGTAGGCCACGGTGCTCCACGGCCCGAGGAACAGCGAGCCGTAGTTCGTGAGCCGGCGGTGGTACCAGTCGTCGTCGGTCGTGATGACCTCGAGGTGCTCGGGCGCCAGGTCGTCCATCAGCGCGGCAGCGGTCTCGCGGTCGTCCGCGACGAGCACCGACCCGAAGTCGCGCCAGGCGGGCCCGGCCACCCACGCGGTCGGCAGGGTCTCGAGCTGCCGGTCCACCGCGGCGACCACGGCGTCCGCGAGCGCGGCGGAGGTGGTGACGAGCGCGGCGGGCGACTGCGGCCCGTGCTCGGCCTGCCCGAGCAGGTCGGCGGCGACCACCTCCGGGTCCGCGGACTCGTCGGCGATCACGGCGACCTCGCTGGGGCCGGCGAGCAGGTCGATCGCGACCCGGCCGAACAGCTGCCGCTTCGCCTCCGCGACGAACGCGTTGCCCGCGCCGACGAGCATGTCGATGGGGCCGTCGCCGACGAGGCCGAAGGACATCGCGGCGAGCGCCTGCACGCCGCCGAGCACGAACACCCGGTCGACGCCCGAGCAGGCGGCCGCGTAGACGACGGCGTCGTTCGCGCCGCCGCCCGGCTGCGGCGGCGTGCAGGCCACGACCTCCGGCACGCCCGCGGTCTTCGCGACGCCGACGGTCATGAACGCGCTGGCCGTCAGCGGGAAGCGGCCGGCGGGCAGGTACGCGCCGACGCGGCCGACCGGCACGTACTTCACGCCGGTGACGAGCCCGGGCACCGGCTCGGTGCTGAAGTCGACGAGGTGCGAGCGCGCCTCCGCCGCGAACGCTCGGGTGCGATCGGCGCCGAGCTCGATCGCGGCGCGCAGGTCGGCGGGCAGCCGGTCGCCGCTGGAGGCGATCGCCGCGGCGTCGAGCTCGACGTCGCCGCCCTCCCAGTGGTCCAGCTGCTTCGCGTACTCGAGCACCGCGTCCATGCCCCGGTCCTCGATGTCGCGCAGCATCCGTGTGACCGTCGCGGCGACGGCCGGGTCCTGCTGGGCGGCGGGGGCGTCGACGCCGGGCGCCTTCACGACGCGGTAGCGGCCGTCGAGGCGGGCGAGGACGGAGGGGGTGGAGCGCATGACCAGCAGCCTGCGGTCCGCGCGGCACCCGCGGTAGGGCCGATCCCTGCCACGAGCCATAGGCCGCGCCTTCGGCATCGCGGGACGGCACCGGCGGCCCAAGGCGCGGCCTATGGCTGCTGTCGCCGGTTGCCGCTTGTCCGCGTGGCATGCCGGTCCTACCGTCGCCCCCAGTTCCTGAACGCCCGTCCTGCCCGACGCCGATGGAAGGCCTCCATGACCACGACCTCCTCCGGTGAGACCACCGCCCTGCATCGCGAGCTGAAGGTGACGGACGCCGCGGCGTTCTCCATCGGCCTGATCGGGCCCGTCGGGGTGATGGCGCTGCTCGGCGTCGGCGCCGCGGGGATCCTCGGCCGCGGCGCGACCTGGGCGTTCGTCTTCGCGCTCGTCGCCGTGTCGCTCGTCGCGTACGGGTTCGTGAAGCTGTCGCGCCACATCGCGCACACCGGCTCCGTCTACGCGACGGTCGGCATCACGCTCGGCGCCCGCGCCGGCTTCGTCGCCGGCTGGATGCTGTTCCTCGCCTACTTCACCATCGGCGCCGGATCGACGATCGAGATCGGGCTGTTCCTCGAGCAGCTGCTGCAGGACCTGGGCCTGTCGTTCTCGCCGGACTGGCTGATCGTCGCGATCGTGGCCCTCGCGGTCGTGCTGCTCGTCAGCCGCAGCGAGGTGCACGTCATCACCCGCGTGCTGCTCTACGCCGAGCTGATCGGCGCGGCGCTCGTCACGATCCTCAACCTGATCGTGCTGTTCCGACTCGGCACCGGGTCCGCGCCGGGCGGCCGCGGCCTGAGCCTCGACTTCCTCCAGCTGCCAGCCGGCACCGACATCACGACCATCGGCGGGGCGGCGGTGTTCGGCTTCCTCGCGTTCGCCGGCTTCGAGGGCGCGGCGACGCTCGGCGAGGAGACGAGCGACCCCAAGCGAGACATCCCGAAGGCGCTGAAGATCGCGGTCGCGGTCGTCGGCGCGTTCTACCTGCTCTCGATCGTCGCCCAGACGCTGGGTTACGGCACGAGCGACGCCGACGTCAAGCGTCTCACCAGCGCCGCCGCGCCCTACGGCGACCTCGGCCGCGCCTACGTCGGGCCGTGGCTCGCGGACCTGCTCACCGTCTTCGCGGTAGTCAGCCTCTTCGCGATCTCGATCGGCACCCTCTCCGGCGCCTCCCGCGTGCTCTTCGCCCTCGGCCGCGGCGCCGGCTTGCAGGGCGGCGTCGCCAAGGTGAACGCGAAGGGCGCGCCGGTCACCGCGCTGCTCGTCAGCGGCGGCCTCGCCGCGGTCTGCATGGTGATCGAGCGGCTGACGAACGCGAGCGTGCTCGACGCCACCTACTGGGTGCTCACGATCGGCACGATCGGCCTGCTGATCGCCTACGTGCTCGCCACGGTCGGTGCGATCCGGTTCCTGTTCTTCGTCGGCCGCACGGGGACGCCGAAGTGGCAGATCGTGGTGCCGATCCTGGCGATCGTGCTGCTCGCGTACACGCTGTACAAGAACGCGGTCGGCCTCGAGCCGCCCTACAGCTGGTTCCCGTACCTCGTCGCCGTGTGGCTGATCATCGGCGTCGTGATCTCGTTCCGGAGGGGGCTCAAGGAGCAGGTGCAGGCCGACCTCGAGAGCTCCGACCCCGCGACGGTCGTGCCGTGACCCGCGTCACCGCCGTGCAGCTCGCCCCGGTCGTCGGGGACCTGGCCGGCAACGCGGACCGGGCGCTGCAGGCGCTCGCCGCTGCGGTCGCCGCCGGTGCGGAGCTCGTCGTGCTGCCCGAGCTCACCACCTCCGGGTACGTCTTCGAGAGCCCGGAGGAGGCGGCATCGCTCGGCCTCGCCCCCGACGACGCGGTCTTCGCGCGCTTCGCCGCCGCGGCGGGCGACGCCGTGGTGGTCGTCGGCTTCGCGGAGACCGGCGACGACGGCCGGCTGTACAACAGCGCCGCGCTGCTCGACGCCTCCGGGGTCCGGGCCGTGTACCGGAAGGTGCACCTGTGGGACCGGGAGAAGCTGTTCTTCCGACCCGGCGACGCGCGTCCGCCGGTCGTGGAGACCCGCCTCGGCCGCATCGCCGTGATGATCTGCTTCGACATGGAGTTCCCGGAGTGGCCGCGCATCGCCGCCCTCGCCGGCGCCGACCTGCTCGCGGTGCCCACGAACTGGCCGCTCGTGCCGGTGCCCGAGGGCGAGCGCGCGCCGGAGGTGCAGATCGCGATCGCGACGGCGCGGATGAACAGGATGGCGATCGTCTGCGCCGACCGGGTCGGCCTCGAGCGCGGCGTCGACTGGACGGGCGGCACCTCGATCGTGAGCGCCGAGGGCGCGCTGGTGGCGGCCGTGGGGCCGACCGCGGGCACCGCGTCCGCGGACCTCGACCTGCTCGACAGCCGGGACAAGCGGCAGGCGGAGCACGTCGACCTGCTCGGCGACCGCCGCCCGGATCTGTACGGCCCGCTCGTCGGCGGCGCCTAGGAGCCCGACGCCTCCTGCGACTGGATCGCGGCCTCGAGCCGGTCGAGCTTGCCGGTGATCTCGCCCGTGTGCCCGGGGCGGATGTCGCCCTTCAGCACGAGTGAGACGCGGGGGCCGTACGCGCCGACCGCTTCCACGGCCTGGCGGACGACCTCCATCACCTCGGCCCACTCCCCCTCGATCTCGGTGAACATCGAGCTCGTGCGGTTCGGCAGCCCCGAGTCCCGCACGACCTTGACGGCGGCGGCGACGGCGTCGTGCACCGACCCGTCCGTGCCTTCGCCTCCGCTGGGTGCGACCGAGAACGCGATGAGCATGACTGCCTCCTGATGTCGGGCACCAGCGTGCCACCCGCCGCATGAGCAATGTCGCCGGGCACCCATCCGCCGTTCACCTGGGCGGTCGACGCTGCCTCCATGTCGATGGCCGAACCCTTCATGCCCCACCCCGAGCAGCCGGACACCGCGTTCGACGGCCACGAGGACGCGCCGGTGCCGGAGGAGCACGGCGAGCCCGCGGAGGCGAACGAGACGCTCACGAGCGCCGGCGAGGCCGCAGCAGAGCGCGCCGCGGACTGACGCCGGGCTTCCCCTCCCCGGCCGCGCGGAGCAGAGTGCCCCCATGACCGCGCCGCAGCAGTCGCCGGAGGAGGTCCCGCGCCTCGACGCCCTCCGCCGCGCGCTCTACCGGCCGGACGCCACGGACGCCGACCGGCAGCGGTACGCCGCGGAGCAGCAGGCGGTGCGGCCGCCCGACCCGGAGGCGACGACCGCTGCGGCTCCGGCGGCGCCGGTCCCCCGGCGCTGGCGACTCGGGCTGACGGTGCTCGCCGTGGTCCTCGCGGCCGCGGGCGGGATCCTGGTCGGTCAGCGCTTCGCCCAGCCGCTCCAGCAGACAGCCCGGCCCACTGCGGCGCCGGTCCTGCAGCAGGACGTCCAGGACGGAGCGCGGTACGCGGTCGACACGGCCGGCGTCTCCGGCCCGCGGTCGGTGGCCACGACCGTGCGCGGCACCGCGGTGATCGGGCAGCGGTTCGAGGGCCGGGGCTCCGCGGTCGTGCCCGTCGACCTGCTGCCCGGCACCTTCGACGGCGGCCGCGCGATGGTCGTGCTCACCGCCGCGCGGTCGGCACCGACCGAGTGGCGCGCCCTGCGCCTGCTCACGCGCAACGACTTCTCCTCCTTCCCCGTCGTGATGGCGCACGGCACCGCCGATCCGGGCACGCTCGTCGCCACCCCGTCGACGTTCGTCTTCCCCGGGGCGCCGCCCGCGCGCATCGCGGTGGAGGCGCCGGACGACGTCCGCTGGACCCTCGTCGTCGCCGCCAGCCCGCAGATCGCGGACCAGCTGCACTGATCCCTTGCCGTGCGGGCCGTCGCCTGCTTCGGTGGGCGGTGGACCGAGGGAGGCCCCGTGCGGAAGTACATCGTGTCGGTGATCGCGACGGTCGACGGCTTCTTCGAGGGGCCGGGCAAGGACGTCATGGCGATGCCGTTCGACGACGGCTTCAGCCGCTACAACGCGGAGCTGCTCCGCGACGCGGCAGCCGTGGTGCACGGCAGCCGCTGGTTCGACGGCGGCGCCTACTGGACGCGGGTGCAGGGGGACGAGTCGGAGCCCGCGATCGAGCGCGAGATCGCCCGCCTCAACGTGGACCTGGAGCGCCTCGTGATCTCCGACTCGCTGCGACCCGACCCCGCCTGGCCCTGGGCCGCCCGAACCCGCATCGTGCCGGTCGCGCAGGGGCCGGAGGAGGTGGCGCGCCTCAAGCAGGGCGACGGAGGCACGATCGTGAGCTTCGGCAGCGCCACCACCTGGAACGCGCTGCTCGCGGCCGGGCTCGTCGACGAGCTGCACGTGATGATCGGCCCGGCGCTCCTCGGCGACGGCACGAAGCTCTGGTCCGGCCCTCGCCGCCCCCTGCGACTCCTGGACGTGCGGCGGCTCGAGGACTCGCAGCTGGTGCGCCTCCGCTACGACGCCTCCGGAGCCTGAGCGCCCGGCGCGCCCGGACTGGGGATGGAAGCCCCGGTCGGAGCGCCAATAGCGTGGCGGCACCCGCCCGCCGACCCGGAGCAGCCATGGCCGACATCCGCCACTTCCCGTTCTCGAAGCACCTCCGCTCGAATCCCACGAGCTACGTGATCCACACCCGCAAGGGCCGCCCCGCCCACCGCGGACCGGGCATCGCGTTCTTCTTCCGCCCGCTGAACGCGGCGATCAGCGAGGTGCCCATCGCGGAGGCGGAGCTGTCGATGCTCTTCCGCGCCCGGACGGTCGACTTCCAGGAGGTGTCCGTGCAGGCCACGGTCACCTACCGCTTCGGGGACCCCGCGGTCGCGGCGCAGCGCATCGACTTCTCCATCGACCCGTACCGCGGCCAGTGGATCGGCAAGCCGCTGGAGCAGGTCGGCACCCGCATCACCGAGCTCGCTCAGCAGTACGCCGTCGAGCACATCTCCACGGTGCCGCTGGTCGACCTGCTCAGCTCCGGCATCCCGGTGGTCCGCAACGTGACCGCCGCCGGCCTCGCGGCCGACACCCGCCTCGCCGAGACCTCCGTGCTCGTGATCGCCGTCCGCATCGTCGGCATCCGGCCGCAGCCGGACCTCGAGAAGGCGCTCGAGACCCCGGTCCGCGAGCGGGTCCAGCAGCAGGCGGACGCCGCCAGCTACGAGCGCCGCGCCATGGCGGTCGAGCGGGAGCGGACGATCGCGGAGAACGAGCTGCAGTCGAAGATCGAGCTCGCGACGCGCGAGCAGCACCTCGTGCAGCAGGAGGGCGCGAACGCCCAGCGCCGGGCCACGGAGGAGGCGGCGACCGCGCGGATTGCCGCGACCTCGGCCGCCGAGCGCGACCGTATCCGCAGCGAGGCCGAGGCGGCGCGCACCCGCGAGCTGGGCGCCGCGCGCGCCGAGGCCGAGACCGCGCGCCTCGCCTCCTACGCCGGCATGGACCCCGCCCTGCTGACCTCGCTCGCGTTCAGCGCGCTGGCGGAGCACCTGCCGAGCATCGGGACGCTGAACCTGACGCCCGACGTGCTGACCCAGGCGCTGACGAAGCTCGGCCAGCCGGCCGCTCCCGCGAAGGACTGAGCCCGTGGCGCTCGCGCCGAGGATCGTGATCGTCCACCGCAGGTCCGAGCTCGACGAGCTGGTCGACCGGCACGCCACGTACGGCCAGGCGGAGTTCTTCCTGCGCTCGCGCGGCCGGTCGATCGCGGACGTGCAGGCGAGGCACGACGCCGTGGAGGCGGCCCTCACCGCGGTGACCGACGCCGTGCCGGACGGGTTCCGCCGCGCCTCGGTCGAGCGCGACGAGCTCGACCGGTACCTGTTCGCCCCGGAGGACGTGATCGTCGCGGTCGGCCAGGACGGCCTGGTCGCGAACGTCGCGAAGTACCTGCGGGGGCAGCCCGTGCTCGGCATCGACCCGGAGCCGGGCATCAACGCCGGCGTCCTCGTCCCCTTCTCCCCCGCGGAGGCGCGCGCGCAGATGCTCGCGATCGCCCGCGGCACCGCGGCGGTCGAGGAGCGCACGATGGTGCAGGCGCGGCTGGACGACGGGCAGTCGCTGATCGCGCTGAACGATGTGTACGTGGGCAGCCCAGGTCACCAGTCGTCGCGGTGGACGCTCGCCGACGGCGCGCGCGGTGAGGAGCGGCAGTCGTGCTCCGGCCTCATCGCCGGCACGGGCACCGGCAGCACGGGCTGGATCTCCTCCATCGCCTCCGACCGGCACCTCGCGGATCGGCTGCCGGCGGCCGGCTCGGACGACGTCGCGTGGTTCGTCCGCGAGGCGTGGCCGTCGCGCGCCACGGGCACCGCGCTGAGCTGGGGCGTCGCGACGGCCGAGCGCCCGCTCGCGCTCACCGCGCAGTCCGACCTGCTGGTCGCGTTCGGCGACGGCATCGAGCGCGACCGGCTCTCCATCGGGTTCGGGCAGCGCGTCACGATCGCCCCCGCGTCCACCCGCCTTCGCCTGGTCGCGCGAGCGCGCTGACGACGCTCAGTCGCGCCGGTCGGCGTCGAGCCCTCGGACCGTCTTCGTCTGCGGCAGCCCGCAGCGCGCGCACTCGCGGCGCAGCACCACGTCGATGCGGTCGGGCAGGTCGCGGCCCTCGTCGACCTCGCCGTAGAGGTGGATCCGTCGCTCCTCGAGGATCTGCCACCGCGTCCACCGGTGCCGGTGCCGGTCCGACACCGTGCGGGTGTCCGCAGGCACGACCTCGCCCTCGCGCGGCGTCGAGCCGCTGGACACCGCGGTGACGATCGCGAAGACGACCAGCGCGACGATGCCGAGCGCTCCCAGGACCTCGAGCAGCGGCAGCATCGGCCCAGTGGACCAGTTCCCGCCGAACGGCGCCAGTGTGCGCCGGACGCTCAGACCGCGAAGGACCGCGGCTCCACCGCGAGCGCCTGCAGGCGGGACTCCGTCTCCGCGTCCGCCGGCACGTGCACGACGAGCCGCAGGCCGTGGCGGGGCTGCAGCCAGGTGCTCACGACGTCGAACCGGAGGCGGCCGACGATCGGGCTGATGTAGACCTTGTGCCCGACCCGCGGCTCGACCACGTCGTGCCGCTTCCACAGCTCGCGGAACCGCGGCGACGCCTCGCTGAGCCGCGCCACGAGCTCGTCGCGGCGTCCCGCCTCCGGCTCGCTGCCGCCCTGCGCCCGCAGCTGCGCCGCCATCCGCGCCGTCACCGCTTCCCAGTCGGGCATCGCGGCCCGCCAGGCGACGTCGGTGAAGGCGAGCCACATCGTGTTCCGTCGCTCCGCGGGGACGGCGTCGAGGTCGGTCACCATCCGCCCGAACGCCGCGTTGTGCGCCAGCACGTCGTACCGGGCGTTCTGCACGTACGCCGGCGCGGGACCGAGGCGCTCGAGCAGCCGCAGCACCGCGCCGTCGAGCGGAGCCGGCGCCGGCTGCGCGCTCGCACCGAAGCCGCCGAGCTCGAGCAGATGGTTCCGCTCGTCCTGGTCGAGCCGCAGGGCGCGGGCGATCGCTGTCAGCACCTGCTCGGAGGCACGGATGTCACGCCCCTGCTCGAGCCAGGTCAGCCACGTCACGCCCACCCCGGCGAGCTGCGCGACCTCCTCCCGCCGCAGGCCCGGTGTCCGCCGCCTGCCGCCGGCGGGCAGCCCGACGTCCTCGGGCGTCACCACGGCTCGGCGCGAGCGCAGGAACTCCCCCAGCTCGCCTCGACGATCGCTCATCCGGGCAGTCTGCTCTCCGCGCACCGATCGAGCCAGGTGCTGCCGGTACCAGGATGCAGCGGCTCCTGGTACCGGGATCGCCACGGCCGGACAGTGGCCGCATGACCTCGACGCTCCGCGGCGACCTGCGGCAGGAGGAGGCGGCGCTCGGGCGCCTCGGACTCCTCGTGCTGCTCGTCGGCCCGTTCCTCGCCAACCTCGACTTCTTCATCTCCAACGTCGCGCTGCCGAGCATCGCGCGCGACCTCGGCGCCTCGCCCGCCGCGCTCGAGCTGATCGCGGAAGGCTACGGCGTCGCCTACGCGCTGCTGCTCGTGCCCGGCGGTCGCCTCGGCGACCGCTTCGGCCGGCGGCGGCTCTTCGGCATCGGCCTCGCCGCCTTCACGATCACCTCGCTGCTCGCCGGCGTCGCGCCGACGACCGGCCTGCTCGTCGCCGCACGCTTCCTGCAGGGGGCCGCCGCTGCGCAGCTCGCGCCGCAGGTGCTGGCGACCGTGCAGACGGTCCTCACCGGCCCCGCGCGCGCTCGCGCGGTGAGCCGGTACGCGGTCGCGGGCGGGCTGTCGGCGGTCGCCGGCCAGCTCGTCGGCGGGCTGCTCATCCAGCTCGACCTGCTCGGCCTGGGCTGGCGTGCGGTGTTCCTCGTGAACGTGCCGTTCGGCCTCGCGGCGCTGCTGCTCCTCCGCCGCACCGTGCCCGAGACCCGTGCGACGGGAGCGGCCGGGCTCGACCCGCTCGGGATCGTGCTGCTCGGCGTCGCCCTGGTGGGACTGCTCGTGCCGCTGACGGAGGGCCCCTCGCTCGGCTGGCCGGTGTGGTGCCTGGTGCTGCTCGCCGCGGTCGTGCCGGCTGTCGTGCTGCTCGTCGTCGCGGAGCGCCGGGCGGAGGCGCGGGGCCGGCTGCCGCTGCTGCCGCCGTCCCTGCTGCGGGTCCCGTCGATGCGCCGCGGGCTCCCCGTCCTGATGGTCTTCTTCGTCGCGGTCGGCGCCTTCCTGTTCGGCTTCGCGCTGACGAGCCAGTACGTGCTCGGGCTCACGCCGTTCGCGTCGGGCCTCGCGATCACCCCGGTGACCGTCGCCTACGTGGCCACCTCGTTCGCGGTGCCGGGGCTGCTGCGCCGGTTCGGGCGGGGCGTGCTCGTCGCGGCCGGGCTCGTGCAGGGCTCGGGCTTCGCGTCGATCGCGGTCGCGCTGCTGCTCGACCTGCACCGGCCGTCCCCGCCCCTGCTGCTCGTCGCCCTGCTGCTGGGCGGCATAGGGCAGGCGGCGGGCGTCGGCGCGCTGTTCCGCATCGTGCTGTCCGGCGTACCCGGTGCCCTCGCGGGGGTCGGCGGCGGGGTCATGGTCACCGCGCAGCAGACCGCGATGGCGCTCGGCGTCGCCCTGCTCGGCTCGCTGTTCAGCGCGCTGCTACCGGTCGACCCGGCGCTCGCGATCGGCGTGCTCGGCGCGGCGCTCGTCGTGACGCAGCTGCTCACGGCGGCCGCCGCGCGCCTGCTGCCCCGGCTCGAGGGCTGACGACGACGGGCCGCGCTCCTCATGAGGAGCGCGGCCCGTCGGAGGCGGCGGGAGGGGTGCTGCGTCCCCCTCCCGCCCGTCGATCAGCGGTTCGTCTTGACCGTCTGCACCGCGGCCGTCAGGTCGCCCTGGGCCGCACTGCCCCAGGCGTAGACGATCGTGTCGGTGTACTTCTTGACCTTCACGTCGACCGGGCCGATGACCGGCTTCTTCGTGCCCGCCAGCGCCACCGCGACGGAGTAGGTGCCCGCCTTGATGTCCGCCTTCGACTGGTGCGGGTTCTTGAGGTGCTTCATCGCGACCTTCCCGTTCACCAGGATGTCGACCGCCGGTGCCGCGGCGATGTGGCGCACGATCACGCGACCGTCGCCCTTCGGCGTCTTCTTGATCGTGTTCAGGTACAGCGTCGCGGTCGGCTTGCCCTTCGCGGTGAGGTGCGCCGCCACGGTGTAGCTGCGCGCCGCGACGAACTTCAGCTTGGCCGGCCCGATGATCGGCTTCTTGTCGTTCTTCGCGGTGGCCTTCGTGATCGACACCGTGTACGTGCCGGCCTTGACGCTCAGGGGGCCGGCGAGGGTGCCGGGCTTGAAGTCGTTCAGGATCCGCTTGTGGTTCAGGTACACGTCGACGACCGTGTTCGGCACGGCGTGGAGCACCGACACCTCGGCGGTGCGGCCCGGGAAGCGGTGGGTCGCGGCCTCCGCCGGCGCGGCCATCCCGGCGGTGAGCAGTGCGGCGACGGCGACGCCTGCGAACAGTGCTTTGCGCACTTCGGACTCCTTCAGGTCAGCGGGTCCGGGTCGGACCCGTCACCATCACTACGGCGCGATCGGGCCCTGCGGATGCGCCTTTTCCTGGCAACAGGCTGGGAGCACCCGTGTCGACGGCCGGAGCAGCGCCCTCCTCCGCTGAAGGACCGCTGCCCGCGCTCCGCCTCCGGCGACCTGCTGCACCAGGATCGGCGGGTGGAAGTGCAGCTGACCCGCGCAGGTCGGCCTCCCTTCGCCACCCGCCCGGTGCTCACGGCGGCCGGCGTGCTGCTCGTCCTGCTCCTCGCGAGCGCCTCGGCCTACGGCTGGGAGCGCGACGAGCTCTACTTCCGGATGCTGCCGCCCGCCTGGGCCTACCCGGACCAGCCGGCGCTGACGCCCCTGCTCGTGCACGGCATCACCGGGCTCGTCGACTCGCCCGTCGCGATCCGAGTGGTCGCGGCGCTGATCGCCGCCGCCGCGGTGCCGCTCTGCGCGCTGATCCCGCGGGAGGCGGGAGGCGGCGTCCTCGCGCAGACCGTCGCGGCGTGGGGGTGCGGCTTCGGTGCGTTCTCCCTGGTCCTCGGCCACTCCTTCCTCACCGGGACCATCGACCTGCTGGTCTGGCCTGCGGTGGTGCTCGCGGCGATGCGGGCCGTCCTCCGGCAGGACGGGCGCTGGTGGCTCCTCGCCGGCGCGGTCGCCGGGCTGGGGCTGTCGAACAAGCTGCTGGTCACGTTCCTGCTCGTCGGCATCGCCGTCGGGCTCGCCGTGATCGGGCCCCGGTCCTGGTACCGCTCCGGCTGGCTGTGGGGCGGGGTGGCGCTGGTCGTCGGGCTCGGCGCTCCGCAGCTCGTCTACCAGCTGACGAACGGGCTGCCGCAGGTGCGGATGGGCGCCGCCCTCGGGGCGGGCCGCGGACCGCTCGACCTGCTGCTCGTCGTCCCCTTCCTCGTCGTCCTGATCAGCCCGGTCGCGGTCCCGGCCTGGATCGCCGGGCTGCTGGCGCCGTTCCGCCGCCCGGAGCTGCGTTCCCTCCGCTTCCTCCCGATCGCCTTCGCGGTGGTCGTCGCGATCTCGGTCGTCGGCGGCGGGCAGCCCTACTGGCCGTTCGGGGCGCTGATCTGCGTCTTCGCGCTCGGCTGCGTCCCCGTCGAGACGTGGGCGACGACGCTGCAGCGCCGCGGTTTCGTCACCGCGCAGATCCGGTGGGGCGCCGTCGTCTCGGCCGTCATCAGCCTGCCGGTCCTGCCCCTCCCCGTGCTCGCCCTCACCCCGATCCCCGCGATCAACCGGGCGGTGGACGACCAGATCGGCTGGCCCGAGCTCGCCGCGCAGGTCGACCGCGCGGGCGAAACGCATCCGGAGGCGGTCGTGCTCGCGGCGAACTACGGGGAGGCGGGCGCCGTCTCGCGGTTCTCGCGGCGGTTCGGCGACCGCGTCGTCAGCGGCCACAACGGGCTCGCCGACCTGCCCACCCCGGTGGCGCACTCGACGACGGTGATCGCCGTCGGAGCCCAGCCCGCACGGGTCCGCGCCGTACTCACCTCCTGCCGCGTGGTCGACCGGGTCGAGAACGACGCCGGCATCGACACCGCGGAGCGCGGCGCGCTCATCGCGGTCTGCGCCTACCCGGACGGCTCGATCCCCGCCCTCGTGGCGCGTGCCCGCCACCTCGGCTGAGCGCTCACGGTCGCATCGGGGACACTGCTGCGATGGCCGGGCCGCAGGATCGCGAGGCGACCGAGCGCCTCGACGCCCTGCGCCGCGGCCTCTACCGCCCCGGCTCGACGGAGGCGGACCTGCGGCAGTACCTCGCGGAGCGGGAGGCGGTCGCGCCCGAGGCGCCGGTCGACGAGCCTGCCCCGCCGGCGCAGCCGCGGCCGCGGCGCCGCTGGCTCCTCGCCGTGGGCGCCGGGCTGGCGGTCGTGCTCGGCGTCGCGCTGGTCGTGGCGCTCGGCGAGCGGGCGCCGACCCGGGTGGTCGCGACACCGACGGCACGAGCCACGACCGCCGCGGACCCGATCCTGATCGGGGTCGGCGACGGCCAGACGCTCGCCGTGCTGCCGGGCTCGGTGCTGCGGTCGACGCCCACCGCGACCTCGGTGCGCGGCCGACCGGTCGTGGGGCGGCTCGTCGAGGGTCGCGGCAACGCCGTCTTCGCGGTCGGCGCGCCGGACTCCCGGCGCGGCGGCAGCGCCGTCGTGGTGATCTCGTCGAACGCGCGCGTCCCGGTCGCATGGCGCGCGCTGTCGCGCCTGCCCATCGGGCGGGCGTTCTCCGAGCCGATGGTGCTCGCGCGCGGCGTCTCCGCGGAGCCGTCGGGCACCTCCGCGCCCCAGACCTTCGAATACCGGGCCGAGCTCCCGCCTTCTCGGGTCGCGGTCGCCGCGCCTCCCGGCAGCCGCTGGTCGCTGCTGATCGGCGTCGCGACCGAGGACCAGACGCTGCACTGACGCCGCCTCGCGCCTACCCGCGCTCCGGATCCGCCTCGAGCGCGAGCCGCTGCGCCTCCTCCACGGCCGAGCGGAAGTCGCGGGCCAGCCCGTCGAGCAGCAGCAGCGTCGCGGCGGCGTGCGCCCGCTCGGAGTAGGTGCCCTGGTCGGCGACCCGGTCGAGCACCGTCCGGGCCGGCTCGCCGACCGCGACGAGCACCTCGCTGAGAGTGCGCCAGCACTCCCGGTTCCGGCGCCCGAGCTCGGTCGCGAGGTCCTCCGCCAGCGCGGTGCGCTCCGCCACCGGCGTCAGCACCACCGCCGCGCGCCAGGCGGCGCGGGCCACTCCGTCCTCCTCATCGTGCAGCAGAGCGGGCGTCAGCGCCGGCCGCGCCCGCGGATCGCCGACCTTCGACAGCGTGTGCAGCGCCTGGCTGCGCGCCTGCGGGAACGGCGACGCCAGCTCCTCCACCAGCCGCGGCACCGTCAGATCCGCGGGCAGCCGCGTGAGCGCCCAGGTCAGCATGTCCCGCACGAAGAAGTCCGGCTCGACCCCGCAGCGCTCGACGAGCACCTCGACCGACGCCGGGTCGCGGCGCGTGCCGGCGTCGAGCGCCGCGCGCAGCCGGGCCGACCCGTCCGCTGAGCGGAGGCGGAGAGCGAGCTCGTCAGCGCTCACGACCGAACGCCTCGTGCCTCCTGCTCGACCCGATCCGTCACCACTCCATCGTGCCCCGAACCGCAGCACGCGCAGCGCGAGCGCCTACAGCCGCTCGAACACCATCGTCGCCTGGATCCGGTCGCCGCCGCCGATGCCCTTGCTGCCCGAGGTGGTGGTCGTGATCGTGTGCAGGCGGTAGCCGCGACCCGCCTGCTCGTTGATCACGCCCTCCAGCTGCGTCAGGTTGCCCGACCCCGTGCCGAGCAGGCGCTCCTTCAGCACGACCTGCAGCACGACGTACGCCTGCCCCCTCGCCGCCGAGGTCGCCGGCTGGACCGCACCGGCCCCGCTCCCCTTCGGGCGGACGTGCTCCGTCCACGCTCGGCCGTCCCACCAGCGCTCCTGGTCGCCGAACTGCTCATCTGGGAACCATCCGGGAGCGATGGGCGCGTCATTCGTCATGGGACGAGCCTCGTGGGTCCGGGGCGCGCACCACGGGATCGCCTCGCCCTTCCTCGCGGTCCGACTGGAACGTACCGGTCGGCAGGTAGCGCACCCACGTCCCGCTTCGACCGCCGCCCGGCTACCCGCCGAACCCCTCGAGCGCGGCGCTGCGCAGGTGGTCCACGTCGAGCTCGATCCCCAGACCGGGCCCGGATGGGACGTGGAAGCGTCCGCCGGTGTTGTCGAGCGGCTCGGTGAGGAAGGCGTTGTACGGCGCGAGATCGAACGAGCCCGTCTCGATCCGGTAGAAGTTCGGCACTGTCAGCATCACCTGAGCCCCGGCGACCAGATTGATCGGACCGCTCGCGTCGTGCGGCGTCATCGGCACGTGGTGCAGCTCCGCGAGCGTCGAGATCTTCTTCAGCTCGGAGATGCCGCCGGTCCAGGTGACGTCCGGCATCGCGAACTCGGTGAGCCCCTCCCGCAGCACCTCGGCGAAGTCCCACCGGGTGTGCAGCCGCTCGCCGACCGCGATCGGCACGGTCACCTGCCGCTTCACCTGGCGCAGGGCGTCGATGCTCTCGGGCGGCACCGGCTCCTCGAACCAGTCGATGGATGCGGCGGAGTCGAGCGCCCGGCAGAGGCGGATCGCCGTCGGCACGTCGAACCGGCCGTGCGCGTCGATCAGCAGCTCGACCTGCGGCCCGACCACCTCGCGGACGTGCGCGGTCAGCTCGACCGCCTGCCGCTCGGCCTCCCGGCTGAGCCCGCCGTCGAGGTACCGGTCGTTCGCCGGCGACGCCCCGTGGAGGTGCGGGAACGGGTCGATCTTGATCGCGTCGTGCCCGGAGGCGAGGATCCGCCCGAGCTCCTCCTCCACCCCCTCCCGCGTCGCGAACCGCGACTGATCGGGGTGCGTGTAGATCGCGAGGTCGTCGCGCACCCGGCCGCCGAGCAGATCGGCGACGGGGACGCCGAGCCGCTTCCCCTGCAGGTCCCAGAGCGCGATGTCGACCGCGCTGGTCACCAGGGTGCCGACCCCGCGGCTGCCCGCGTAGGTGAAGGCGCGGAAGATCTTGTGCCAGGTGTCTTCGATGCGCGTCGCGTCGTCCCCGGCGATCAAAGCGCTCACCCGCCGCAGCGCGTCCGCGACCACCCGATCGGCGGCGTGCGTCGTCGTGGTGACCTCGCCCCAGCCGGAGAGGCCCTCGTCGGTGCGCACCTCGACGAACAGGTACTCGCCCCAGAAGGTGCCGGGCGCGCGGACGAGCCAGGGCACCACCTCCCTGATCCTCACGACGTCCTCCCCTGCTGCTGCAGCCACGCCTCGTACTCGGGCCGGGCCGCGTCCGTGAGCGGGTAGTACCGCCGCAGGTCGCCGCCCTCCGCGAGCCGCTGGCGGGAGAACTCCTCCCACGCCGCGTGCTCCCCCGCGGTCGCGGCGACCTGCTCGGCGAGAGCGGCGGGCACCACCACGGCGCCGTCGTCGTCCGCGACGATCACGTCGCCGGGGATGACGACGGTCCCGCCGCACGCGATCGGCACGTTCACGGCGTGCGGCATGACGTTCGTCTGGCTGTGGAAGTTCGGCGTGGTCCCGCGGATGAACAGGCCGAGGTCGAGCCGGCTCGCCGCGCCGAAGTCGCGGATGCAGCCGTCGACGACGACCCCGACTCCCCCGCGGCCGGCGAAGTAGGTCAGCATCATCTCGCCGAAGACGCCGCTGGTCGTGTCTCCTCGGGCGTCGACGACCACGACGTCGCCGGGCCGCGCGTGGTACATGACGTGCCGGTGGAGCTGCCGCTCCGGGTCCGCGTACTCGTCGACCTGGTACAGGTCCTCCCGCTTCGGCAGGAACTGCAGCGTCAGCGCCGGCCCCGCGATCACGCGGCCGGGCGTGCGCGGCACGGGGCCGGTGATCGCGGCGCTGCGCACGCCGAGGCGGTTCAGCTCCCCGCTGACGGTGGCGCTGCCGATCGCCCGCAGCCGGGCGACGAGCTCCGCCGGAGGACGGACGATGTCCGACCCGATCGTCGCTCCTGCATCGTCTGCCATGCGGCCTCCTGCTCCGTCGCGAGGTGATGCAGCGAGAGCGACTCCCGCTGCGGATCGACCCTGGTCCGTCGCGCTGACCAGGTCCTGGAGGCGTTCCGATCGCCGCGTGCCGGTCGAGCGGGTCCGCTGCGGAGGAGCAACCTCCGCAGCGGACCGCTCCTGCCGACGGTCAGGACTGCGTGGCCCGCCGGCCTCCGGCCGTTCTGCGGCTCAGAACGTGATCCCGCGCGCCGCGAACGCCGCCTTCACGATCCCGGCCGCCTTCGCACCGTCCCGCTGCAGCGCGGTCGCGTAGGTCGCCTTCGCCGCGGCGCTGAACGAGGTGTCGGGTGCGAAGTCGAACTGCGCGTCGATGATCGTCGTGTCCGCCGCCTTCGTCGTCGACCCGTTCGCGAGGTAGCCGTTGCGGATGTCCCAGAGCGCGCGGCTCCAGATCTCGCCGTCGTCGTGCACCTCGCCGTCCTTGTCCGCGACCGTCTTCGTGCCGTCGAGGCGGCGGAGGCAGTGCACCGGCCCGGCCGTGTAGGAGGTGGAGTCCCAGTCCGCCACGCAGGCCTGCGGGGTCTTCACCGCCCACCCGTACTGCTTGGCGGCCGCGAGCCCGACCGTCACGCCGAGGTAGTCGCCGAACGCCTCCCCGATCGCGCCCGCCTCCTCGCTCGCGCCGAAGCCGGGCACCTGCGCGGCGTGCACGGCGTGGCCGTACTCGTGCACGATCACCTCCGCGTCCTCCGCGTCGTCGACGCCGCCCTTGCCGTAGCGGATCCGGAACGGCTTGTCCGTCTGGTACGAGTTGTCGCCGCCGTACTGGTCGACCTTCACGATCTGCTGCTGCTCGTTGACCGCGGGCAGGGTGCTGCCGAAGCCGAGCGACTGGATGTACTCCTGCGCCTGGTTCACCCAGAAGTACGCCATCACCTGCTCGAACTGGTCCTGGCTGCGGTCATACACGAACGTGTTCGTCGACGACGTCGCGGGCGTGCCCGTCGCGGACTGCACCGCCACCCACGTGCCGGTGAGGGTGCCGCTGCCGTCGAGGTTCCGCAGCGGCACCGTCGCGTAGGCCGAGCTCGGCACCGCACTCGCGCTGTCGTTCTGGTCGGTCAGCGTCTCGATGCCGGTCGACTGCACCGGGTTCACCCTGAACACGGAGGCGGTGCCGGTGCTGCCGAGCGACGGCTTCGGTGCCGCGTTCGCGGGCGCGACGCCGACGGCGAGGCAGCCGGCCAGGACGAGGGCACCGAGGCCCAAGGTGCGGGGAAGCGGTCGGACGCGCATGGGTTCTCCTCGACGACATCGTTGGGGCGACGGCGACGCTACGGGGACGACGCCTCGCATGTCGAGGGTCTGCGGCGTGGGCTGCCTCCTGCCTCCCGTACCGTCGGAGCATGAGCACCCTGACGGAGGTCGGCGACCGCGACGGCTGGCGCTGCTGGCTCTGCGACGAGCCCGTGGACCCGGACATGAGCGTCAACGACCCCCGCGGCCCGAGCATCGACGCCGTCACGAACGCCAAGCCGAAGAAGGGCGCACCCGTCCCCGAGCGCCTGGCGCACCGCGCCTGCAACACCCGCAAGGGCGCGGTGAAGGCCGTCGTCCCGTGGTCGTCGGACCTGTTCGTCGTCGACCCCGCGCCCATCGTCGAGACCGTCGAGCGCCTGTCCCGCAAGGGCGGCCGCGAGGTCGTCGCTCGCTGCCCCACCCACCAGGATGCCGACCAGGCGGCCGACTGGCTCGTCGACCGGCTCTCCCGGCTCGCGCCCGACCAGCGCTTCGCCACCGAGGTGAAGCCCGGAGGCGGGCAGTTCCTGCTGGCGCTCACGACGCGCTGACCGTCGCCGGCGGCCACCAGGCCTCCCGCATGGAGGCGGGCAGAGGATGACGCGGTGACCCAGGATCCGCAGTTCTTCACCGTCGCCGAGTTCACGACCGAGTCGGGGAGGGTGCTGCCGGAGGCGCGCCTCGCCTACCGGACCTTCGGCTCACCGCGCGCGCCACGTGGCGCGGTCCTGGTGCCGTCGCACTTCATGGCGGGCTCTGCGGACAACGACTTCATCATCGGCGAGGGCCTCGCGCTCGACCCGGCCGAGTTCTTTGTGATCGCCACGGAGCTGCTCGGCAACGGCGTCTCGTCCTCCCCCAGCAACACCCCTCCCCCGTTCGACGGCCCGCGCTTCCCGGTCACGACGATCCGCGACACGGTGGAGCTGATCCGGCGGCTGCTCGTGGAGGAGCTCGGCGTCGAGCACCTCGCCGCGGTCGTGGGCTTCTCCATGGGCGCGATGCAGGCGTTCCAGCTCGCCGTCAGCGCACCTGGCTTCGCGGACCGCGTCGTCGCGCTCGCGGGAACCGCGCGCTGCTATTCGCACGGCGTCGCCCGGCTCGAGGGCCAGCTCGCGGCGCTCTTCGCCGACCCCGCCTTCGCGCACGGCGAGTACGAGCAGCAGCCCGCCATCGGCCTCGGCGCGTTCGGCACGGTCTGGGCGGCATGGCTGTACTCGCAGCAGTGGTGGCGGGACGAGCTGTGGCGGGAGGCGGACCCGGAGGCGACCTTCGAGTCGACGATGGCCGAGTTCCGCGACGGCTTCCTCCCCGGCGCCGACGCGAACGACGTCGTGCTGCACTGCCGCACCTGGCAGCGCCACGACGTCGGCACCACCCCCGGCTTCGACGGCGACACCGCCGCGGCTCTCACGTCGATCGACGTTCCGGTCCTCGTGATGCCGGGGGCGACCGACCTCTACTTCCCGGTCGGGGACGCGGAGCTGGAGGCGCGGAGCATCCCGCGCGCCACCTTCCTCCCGATCCCGTCCCTGTGGGGCCACCCGGCCGGCGCGGGCGCGACCCCGGCTGACGCAGCGTTCGTCAACAACGTGGTCCGACGGTTCCTCGCGGGCGAGCCGACACGGGAGGTGGAGGAACCCGCTGCGTTGCCCACCGCGTAGGGGAGCCCCCAGCGGAAGGTCCGCGATCCATGACCACGTCACCCGAGGTACGAAGTGGGCCACGGCTTCCACGCCGCCGGAGGTGAGGGCACGCTCTTCCATCTAATCACGGCCCATGGAGGGCACTGATTGCCCGACACGGTTGCATTTGCACGGCAACGGAAGCCATCATCGGCGCGTGCCACAGGCGTCACGACAATCTTCAGAGATCGACCGCGCTGCGCTCGATCGACTCGTCAAAGAGGCAGAGCGCCGCGAAGCGGAGTCAGTTGCGCGAGCAAAGCGCGCGCTCCAGGACGTTAAGGACGCTCGGGCGGAGCTTCAGCGTCTCAAGGCACAGCGGCGAAGCGTCCGGCTGGGCACTCGTCCTGCGCTGCCAGCCACAGCTCAACCCCGAGTGCAGGAGCCCAGTGCTCAGCACAGTCCGCCGCTCGTTGAGCAACGCGGATCGAAGGCGACGAAAAAGCCGAAGATGCGCAAGTGCTCCTGGTGTGGTCGGCAGGTCGCCACGATTGGGAGGGCCTTGGCGGCGCACCACGACTCGTCCGGTCGCCACTGGTGTCGCGGCGGTGTCGCTACGCGAGGCTCATCCGACGCCCTCGACCACCAGCACTGGATAAAAATCCACTCCTAATTCGCGCAACGCCTTTAGCCGTGCCTGATGGCAGCCACTGATCCACGCTGACCGGTTCTTCTGGCTTTCCTGCCTCAGGCACGTGCGCGAGTCCTGTCAGCTCTCAACTCACAACTTGTCGATCCAGGTGTCCTCTTGCCGATCGGCCCATGCGTTACCGGTAAATGTCTGCCCCGCCTGCTCGCTGCGACGCCGAAGTTGGATCAGAAGCGCCTGAGCCTGCTGGGCGCCGAGTTCTCGCGGGGACGAAATTCGCTGGCCGGTGAGCGTCTCGACGAGCGCAAACTGGTCCTTCGCAGCCGTGACGCCGAGCTGAGCGAACGCCGCCCGGAGCGATTCTCTCTGCCGGTCCGACATCGGCTTCGGCTCATCGCGCTGCACCGCTGGTGACGGCTCGAAGAGGGGCAATTCGTCGGACAGGGTCAGATCCTTTCGTTGGGTGCATCAGCCAGTTGCGCTTGGAGCCTGTGATGTCGACGATCAGCCCGAGGCACGGCTCACTGGTCGCCCTGCCGCTGCCGCCGGTTCACGATTGAGGTTCGCGCGACCTCCGCGGCATGCGGGCGGTCGACGAACCGCTCGGCGAGTGTCGCGCGTGCCAGATCCGCGGGCAGGGCAGCCGAGAACTTCAATCCGCTGACCGAATCAGCAGCGATGAAGGGCAAGGCGGAATCCAGAACGCTCCGGCGGAGGATCGCGGCGTCGAACTGAGTGCTGAAGCGGATGGCCTCATTTGTGGATCGCGCCTCGAAGCCGGCGGGCAGAGCCGCGGCAAGCGTCTCGTGGGCTTTCAGGCCAGCCATGCTCCACAGCTCGACCTCGTTCGTCCCGCGCACGAGAACGAGACCATCGCGGTCGACGCGCTCGGACCACCCTTCCCGCACGCTGGCGAGCACCTTGGTCGCCCGCTGCGTGAGCGACACTGGCGGGGCAGCCCCAAGCAGCACGTCACGGCGTGCTCGCACCATCTGGAAGGACTCCGGCATCGGCTCGGAGGACCACCGCACCTTGCCGCGGTCGATCTCCGGCTCGACATCCACCCGATGCCTCTGCCAGTCAACGGCGACGACCTTCCAGGCGCGACCTGCGAGGAGGAGCGGCTTCTCGCCGCGAAGAACCGGAGCGTTCAGGGAGATCGGCGAGACGCCGCCGATCTCCTTCCTCCCGTGCGCGACGCTGAGCTCGAGGTCAGCGATGAACGTGCTGAGCAGCTCGAGGAAATTTCGTCCGCCGAACGCCTTCTCCGCGGCAGGCCCGATGAAGAGCCAGCCACCGTCGGCGGCGAGGAACCCCTGCGCGATGAGGTAGTCGAGGACCTCCTCGCCGTCGTCCATGACAGGGCTGCTCGACCACCACTTGCGCCAGGTCCCGCGCGCGAACCGGCGCTCCTGCAGCGCAAGCGCAAGGAATTGCTGAGCTGCAAGGTGCCGCGGGGAGGGCGGCGGCGTCACCGGCTCGACGAAACCGGTCCCCCACAGCTGAAGCAGCCCCGCCGCCCGCAGGAAGGTCTCGTGCTCAGTGGCGAGGAACAGTGCGTTGCGGGAACCGCCTGCTCGACGCCCGGTCCGTCCCATCCGCTGCAGGAACGACCCGACGGACCGTGGCGAATCGAGTTGGATCATCCGGTCGAGGTCGCCGATGTCGATGCCGAGTTCGAGCGTCGATGTGGACACGATGACGCAGTCACGAGCCTCTGCGAACGCCTTCTCGCTCTGCCGTCGCTCATCGAGCGAAAGCGAGGAGTGGGAGATGAAGGTGGTGACCCCATGTGCGCGCAGCTCGAAGGCGAGCTCTTCTGCCTGGGTTCGCGACTCGCAGAAGACGAGCCGCTTCTCCCCCGCGTGCAGCGCCGAGATGACGACGGCGGCGTTCTCGGTCGACCCGACGTAATCGAGGGTGACATCGGGGGCGGAGGGAGGATCCCCTGCGGCAACGACCTCACCAGCGACACCCGCTGCGGCATTCGATCCCTGATACCAGGCAAGCACGTCGTCGGGGTTGCCGAGCGTCGCCGACAGCCCGATGCGCTGGAACCGGTGATCGGCGATGCGCTGGATTCGCTCGAGCACTGCGACCAGGTGCCAGCCGCGATCGCCCGCGGCGAACGAGTGGATCTCATCAGCGATGACCACGCGCAGCCCGCGGAACAGCAGTCGGTGGTCGACCCTCCGGGAGACGAGCATCGCTTCGAGCGACTCCGGAGTGGTGAGGAGGATGTCGGGCGGCTCGCTCAGGATGGCGCGCCGGGGGCCGTCGCCGATGTCCCCGTGCCAGAGCGCGACCCGCCTCCCCAGCCACGCGGTGTATTGCTCCAGCCGCGGGAGGAGGTTGTTGAGCAGCGCTTTCAGCGGCGCCACGTAGACGACGCTGAGCCCCTGCCAGCCCTCGTCGACCATCCTCGACAGCACCGGGAACGATGCCGCTTCCGTCTTGCCGCCGGCGGTCGGCGCGATCAGGAGGCAGTCCGCGCCGGACCGCACTGGAGAGATGGACGCCCGCTGCAATGGACGGAGGTCGAGCCACCCGAGCGTGTTCGCGACGTGGTACTCGAGTGCCGAAGTCAGCTCTGCGACGTCAGACATCGATGCTGATCGCGTCGAGCCCACCCATGGCCGCCCGCTCGTCCGCGTTGAGCTCGGTCTCCAGGACCGCGACATCCGGTGCCTGAGGCGGCACGTAGTCGGGGAACTGCTCGATCTTGTCCAGGATGTCGATGAGCTTGCGCAGGTAGAGACGCGGGGCGATACCGACCTTGCCGCCGAGCCGTCCAGCGACCGTGTCGGCGAGACCGCCGAGGTAGCCGTCGGTGACCAGGGTTGTGATTCGGTCCGCCTGCGAGCTTCCGCTGACGTAGATGTCGCGGATGCGCTCCCCGAGCTCCTGAAGGCTCTGCCGTTGGAAGCCAGGGAGACGCACCTGAGGAGCCCGCGGGTTGTCCCAGCGGGGGTCGCCGCTGAAGTCGACGCCGATCCGGGCGGCCAGCGGCGGAAGCCGCTGCACGCCCTGCGTGCCGTCGTAGAAGGCAGGCGTGCCGGTGATCAGGACGTACAGCCCCGGGAACCGCCCTGCATCGATCTCGTCGAGCAGTTGTCGGAGGGCGTTCAGCGACTTCTCGCGGACGTCGCTGCGGACCCGCTGGAGGGTCTCGACCTCGTCGAGAACCAGCACGAGTCCGGCGTAATCCGAGTCCCGAAGAATGGCGAGGAGGCCCTGGAGGAACCCGAAGGCACCGAAGTGGTCGAGGTCGCCGCGTACCCCCGCGACGCGCCGGACGGACGCGGACACATGCGGCTGCCCGCCGAGCCACGCGGCCAGCCCGTCGGCGGTCTCGACCTCTCCAGCGGCGGTCGCCACGTGATACCCGCGGAGGGCAGCGGCGAACGCCGGCGCCGTCCGCGACACCACGGCGAGTCGCCGTTCGAGTAGCGCGTCCGTGCTTCGCGCGACCTCGTTCGAGTCAGCAGCGTCCGCGCCGGCCGAGATCGCATCCTCCTGCAGCACTCGCAACCACTCGTCGATCACCTCCCGGAACGCGCTTGCCGGAGTCGCTTCCGTGGCGAGGTTCTCGGTGATGCGCCGGTAGATGGTCTCGAGCCGATGCAGCGGCGTTTCGGTTTCCGAGATCTGCACCTCCGCGGTCGCGAACCCGCGCTGCTTCGCCGTCTCTGTGATCCAGCGGGCGAAGAACGTCTTACCCGCGCCGTACTCACCGCGAACCGCTTTGAACACCGCACCACCGTCGGTGACGGCATCGAGCTCATCGCTCAGCGCCCCTTGGAACCGCTCGAGGCCGACGGCCATCACGTCAAGTCCGCGTTGCGGCACCGCGCCCCGACGGAGGGCGTCGATGATCTCGCGACGTCGCCGGGGACTGACGGCGGTCACGATGCGGCTCCGAGCTCGAACTGCTCCTCCAGCAACTTGAGGTCGAGGACGACCGTCGCCCCATCGGCGTCCATATCGATGACCGGGTAGCCGTCGACGTTGAGCACCCGACGAAGCGCAGCAAGGAGTCCCGCCATCGTCGTGCCGGGCACTGCGGCGCGGACCGCGAGGGTGTCCCGGTGTGCACGGCCCCCCGCAGTGGTTAATGTCGTGAGGATCGTCACCGCCACGCTGTCGTCCACGGGGTGACGCCCCGCGATGCCGCGGCGGGCCTTGTAGATCGGACTGTCAATGAGGCGTTCGCCGATGCTCCTCCCCGAGGGCCCTGGCGTCATGGCCGCATCGGGTTCGAGGTCGAAGAGCGCGGCGGACGACACGGGCACCTTGGTCGTCCTGGATCGTGTCGGCTTAACCGGCGCAGGAGGCATCTCGACGCTCGCCCGGGCCGGTTCGTTCCACCAGGTCGGCTCCTGCGGCGGCGCCTCCACCCAGCCATCTGGGTTCTGAACGCCTCGCGGCTTGATGACGATCAGCGGGATCGTGAGCTCGGCCAGCGAGGCGCCGCCGTGGTAGCCCGCCTTCTTCGACGCATAGCGGAGGCCGTCGGACACGGCGAGCACTGCGGTGCCGCCTGGCGCCAGCACGCGGGGCCCGGTCACGAGCCGCTCGTGTGCTCCAGATGGCCCGGTCGATGCATCGCGCCAACGGGCCGGTGACTGCGGAACGCTCCGCAGCTCGCTCCCGCGCTCGACGACGTGCCCATGGTCGGAGGTCAGGATGATGGTCCGCCCGGCGTTCTGTGCAGCAGCCAGGACCGCCTCGAGATGCGCGACCGAGTGCAGCGTCCAGCGCAGTGAGTCGGCGTCTGCACTTGCCAGCGAATCGTCGATCGTGTTGAGAACGACGCCGACCACCTTGCGCCCGGAGTCGGCGATTGCGTCGCTGACAGCGGGCGGAAGCGCATGCCCGGCTTCGGCACGGAGATCATCCTTGTGGAAGACGATCCCGCCCACTGCGGCGGCGAAACGCGACTTCTCGATCTGCTGATTTCCCGCGAGCAGCTCGCCGGCGAAGAGCGATGTGCGCGAGTACTCGGTGACCGTGGGCAGCACTGCGAGCGCGGCGCCGCGTCGCAGCGTCGCCGCTTGGACGAGCTCGGTCCAACCCTGTGCCGGGAGGCCGGCTGCGATTTCCACGCCGGTCGGTGCGCTCATCCCGTCGAGCACGATCAGGAGAACCCGGTCGCGGGTGGTGAGCGGTACGACGAGCCGCGACAGCAGGCTCTCGATCGGCAGCACGGCGTCGTCCGCGACGAGTTCCCCGGTCAGGGTCGCGGCGGCAGCCGCGTCCTGCTGGCGGCGCACGGCCTGCACCGCGTGAGCGAGCGTCCGGTACGCCTGTGCAAGGCCACGATCGGTGTCCCCGTCCCAGATGTCCCCGAGTGCCCGCTCAGCCCAGGCGCCATCGGTCGCGTACGACAGCATCGCCGCGGTGAGCCCTGGTGTCGGGGGCGCTGTCTGGACGAGCCAGCGGACGAGACGTGCCGCCATGCGGGCGGTGGCCGACGACCGAGCAAAGGTTGCGCGGGCGCCGTGCGCTTCTATGGCCGTGAGGGCATCGTCGACGGTCAAGGAGGCGCGCGGATTCGGCGCCGCGGCGGCTGCCTCGATGGAGGCGGCGAAGGCGGCGACGCGGGCCCGCAGCCCGGCAGGGAGGAAGTCGGAGGCTGCGGCGCCTTCTGTCCAGCCGAGGTCGCCGCAGAGCGCTTCTGCCTGCTCGAGCACCTCCCGTGAGTGCTGGTCGCCGTCTGCGAGCCACCGCTGGGTGATGAGCTTCGCTGACGCGCCGTACCGCTGGGCAGCGACGGCACTTGGTGTGGGCCCGATGTACCGCTCGGCGCGCACCCGCGCTGCTGCCACCGTCGCGTCTGGAGGCGTCGCCCCAGCGGCCCACAGCTCCCCGACGACCAACCCGACCGAGATCGCGGAGACGCGCCCGGGCGCGGTTACTGCCCGGAGCGCCATCGCGAGGTGCGAATCCACGTGCGTCGCAACCGCCCTGATGAAACCCTCACGGGCGTCCTGACCGAGCTCGTCCAGACGGGCTCGCACTCCCGCGTCGTCGAGCGGCGCGAGCGCGGTTGACGACTCGAGGGCATCGAGCCGGTGAAGGCCGAGCAGTGCGACGAGAGCGGACCGTACGACGTGGTCGGCGGTCAGCACCCCGCCCGGAGCCGGCGGGAATCCTCGGTCGTGCCGCAGCGACGTCAGAAAGCGCGGCACCCACGATCCGAGATCCCGCACCGGCCGGGCCGGGGCGTCGCGCACGCCGAAGAGTGCGGGCAGCACGTTCCATTCGTCGAGGTCGGTGACTCTCTGCTTCTCGACTTCCAGAACGACAGGAGTGCCGAGCTCCGCTTCGGTGAGAGCGGTGAGCACCGCAACGAACTCGTTCTTGTCGGCGGCGCGCATGGCATCGAGCGCGGCGAGCCCCGAAACGCCCTCGACGATCCGCACCTTCTCACCGCTGATCTCGAGCGCGGGCGCCCCGGACCATGCCGGTTGAGCCCGAACGAGGATGGTCCGCGACCGTCGGCGCGCGTCGGTGAGCCACGTGGTGAGGTGCTCGCGCAGTGCGGTCTCGGTGACCGTCGGTGCCGTCATGCTCCGTCGACCTGCCATGTGATCGTGACCGTGCCGTCCGCACCGGCTTCCCGCTTGATCTCTGTTCGGAGATCCTCGAGCGCACCGTCCAGCTCAGCAACGACGGTTCGGCGATGGTGGGGCGGGTGCACTACCAGCTGCTTAGGCGGCGGAACCACAACGACGAGTGCCCGTGCCTTTGCTGCGGCTTCGTGCAGGCGCGCCTCCAACGGAACGACAGACTCTTCCAGGGCTGCGGCCTCCCGCAGCCGGGAGAGCGTCGCGTCGAACACCGCATCGCTACGCGACTGAGCGGCCGCAATGATCCCCCAGTCGAGCCCGTCCATCGCGCGAGCGAGCCGCTCCGCTGCGCCGAACGTGCTACCGAGGGCAGTGAGATCGTCGGGGAGGTCGAAGGCTGCGAGCGTCTCGATGAGCGTCTTGTCCCCGCTCGCCGACGACAGCGCCTGCACGAGCTCGCCCGCGCGTCGGACGGTCGCGATGCGCCCGCCAACTGCGAACCGGTCGATTCCGAGGACCTCTGCGTGCGCTTCAAGCTGGCCCGCGAGCGCGCCGACGGAACTCCCGGACACCTGGGTGCGGATGACGCCGGCGAACCTGCTGACGGCACGCGGCGTGAGGTTCGGTTCACGCGCCACACCGAAGATGGTCCCGGCTCGCTGAGCGGCGGCATCCCAGTCGCCCTGACTGGGCACGTTCGCCTTCCGCGGGGTCGCCCCGTCGGGCAACGACCCGACCGTGAGCGCGCCGGTGCCGCCGAACTCGTAGTTGCCGAGCAGCGCCCAGGTGATCAGGACCGCGTCCTCCATGCCTTTCGTCATGCCCCAGGCAGCGAGCTTTCCTCGCAGGCCGCCGACGGTGATCAGCGACCCCAGCTCCGCCTCCCAACGCGCGAGGTTTCCACCCCACCTGAAATTCGCGGTGTCGACGACCACCACGTTCTCGTTCCGCGCACCCAGTCCGAGCGGCACGATGATGTCCTGCGCGAGACGCTGCTCGTTCGCTGCGAGGCCCTGTCGCCGTCCGCCGAGCTCCACGGTCGAGCCCACGAGGGTGAGCGCCTCGTTGAGTCGCCGGTCGGTGACCTCCTCGCTGCCGAGGAGGGGATGGTCGGGGAATTCGTACGTCCACGCCGCCTCGAGCGCATGTCGCAGGCCCGTGAGCAGAGTGCCCGTGGGCGGCGGCGCGATTGAGAGACCCTCTACGAGTGCCGAGTAGATCTCGTTGCCGGCAAGGTCGCGGCCGACGTTCGAATCGTCTGGGGCGTTGACCCCGTAGGCCTGTCGAAGCGCCGTCGTGAGCACCTCACGGAGCGTGCGTCGTTGGGACTCGAGCGTCTGGCGCGCGGGCCCCCGATCAGCCTGGGCGAGGTGATCGGCGTTCTGGTCGAAGCGGTTCCCGGTAAGCAGGTACTCAAGAAGCACCAGCTTGCCCAGGTCGCCCTGCCGTGCTTCCGAGAGGAAGTTCGGAATCCACGCGATTGTGTTCGCGGAGCGACCGCCGTCGCGAAGCTTCCGGAGGCGCGCCACGTCGTCGGCCGGAGAATGGGAGCCGTTGTCGTACGGGAAGTCGATCACCGCGCGCCACTCGCCGTCCCCATGGATGAGGTCACTGTCGAGCACTTCGGACTCGTCGCGGATGTTGCCGAACTTCACCGTGACGGTGCGTCGGTGTCCGCGCCACACGTGGGACAGCTGACGCCCCACGAGGTTGTCCGGCGGAAGCTGGAGCTCCTCCGCGATGAGCTTGCGAACGAGTTCCCGACGTGTCTGCTGGTTGTCCTCGGTACGGACCCGGTCGAGGATCGAGTCGTAGTCGACGCCACTGAGGGTGGCCGTGATGATCGGGTCGGCTCCGTCGCCGATATGGATCTCGCCGAACTCGGTCGCCCAGGCGCGCACCAGTCCGAGCACCTGCTCCGCCTCGGTACCCGGGATGAACGCGTCGATGGTGCCCCAGTTGAGGGCGGCGAGCTTCGCCGCGGTGAGGTTCTCGAGCGACTTCGCTTCAGGTGCAAGTGCGGCGATGAGCACCGTCTTCGCGATCCGGTCCTCAGTGATGAACGCGTGGCTGCGCGGCAGTCCCTCGATCTCGCTGTCTGCCAGACCGTGCCTCCGAAGCAGGTACGGCAGCATCTTCGACCGATAAAAGCGGGCGGAGATCGCGAAGTGCTGCTTCATCTCCTCCGAGAGCGGCTGCGAGCCGCCGAGCACGATGGGCGCGTACAGATCACCGACGGGAATCACATCGCGAACGAGCAGGCGGTCCCGCCCCTCGCTGAGCAGCTCCGCCATCAGCTTGAGGGCGGTGCGCTCCCGCTGCATCAGGCTGGAGAGCGCCACCATCGTGTCGACCAGCGCAGGACTGAACGGGTAGACGTCGGCGAATGCCCTTTCATCGGATTTCGCGTCGTCGCTGAGCAAATAGCCCCACGACGCGTAGTCGCGCTTCACCTCAATGAGCGCTTGGTTCAACGTCGCGGCGGCCGATGCCGACACCGGCTGAAGTAGTCGCTGCTTGACGATCTTCGGCAGGTCGGCGGCTTGGAGACGGATCTTGGAGAAGCGGTCCTCCCAGTACTGGAACAACTGCCCTTGCGCGACGCGCTGGGCGCCCGCCACGTGAGTGCCGAGAAAGTCGCGCAGGTCCCGCTGCCGCGCGAGGAATGAGGTGATCGGGATCGGGAGGTTCGCGGCGGCGTTCTCTGCGAGCTGCACGACCTTCTCGATCTCGCGCTGTACCCAGCTCTGGTCGGCTAGGTGCTGACCGAGCCAGAGCACGATCTCGTCGATCAGGAATACGACGCCCTGGTAACCGAGCGACTTCGCATGCCCCGTGAGCGCCTGCAGCCCGTCCCTCATCGGTAGCCACTCACCGGCGCGCGCATACCCACCGAAGTAGGCGGCGATGAGATCCCCGACGAGGCGGTCGCGGTCGGGATGACCTGGTGCTTCAGAGGCGGCCTGATTGAAGCTAGGGCCATCCCACGCCCCATCGAGGTCACCCCAGCCAGCGCCGACGCCCCCGAGCCCATCGAAGAAACGAGCATCACCATCGCGCGCCCGCATCCTCCGGGCGTCGCTGATGAGCGAATCGCTAGCGTGAAGCACGGGCGCCGGCTTGTCCGGGTGCTTCCGGCCCACCGTCTCGAGGTAGCCACCGAAGATCGCGTCTTCGAACGATCGTGCACCGAGCAGGTTGAAGTCGAGCACGAGCAACTTCCGCTCGAGCGTCTCCTGCCGCATGGCCACGACGGGCGCGAGTCCGGAAATCTGACGCGCAGCAGTGCTGCCCGACAAGAGGAGGTGGAGCACCGCCATGTAATGCGATTTACCAGAGCCGAACGAGCCGTCGAGGAAGGCACCACGCGACGACTGCCGAGACACGGAGCTGCTGACGAGATCGACGCCCTCACCAATGGCCGCTGCGATGGCGTCGGTGACGACGTAGTGCTTGATGGTCTGCTCGTGTCGGGCGACGCCTTCGTCGAGCTTGATGACGAAGTCCGCGGCCTCGACCCGCTCCGGCACGTGAATGACGTCCCGCAGCGGCGAGTTCAGAGTGTACTCGGTCATGATGCGCTCTTCCTCCCGCGCGTCGGTGCCGGCGGCCTCCAGGCCAGGATCTCGTCCCTGCCCAAACCGAGGCGGCCCAGCAACGTGGTGATGATGCTTTCAACGGCCGCTGCAGGGCTGACGCCGGTGCGCGTGTCCAACTCGTCGTGCCATTGCCGCAGCCACGGCTCGACCTCGATTAGCGCGCCGACGAGCGGGACCACTTGCTCCGCAGGCGACCCTGCGCGTGAGAGTTCGTTCGCGAAGCGTGCTATGGCTTGCCCGCGCTCGCGGCTATCCCACCCTCCCCACCCGTACACGTCGGTCACGTCGTCAGGCAGTTTGCTGCCGGGGAAAGCCACGAACCGTTCTTTTGGCACGTCGAGCTTTCCTCGCGCCGACCAATAGGACGCCTTAAGGAAGTCCGCCTGCACGTACTTCGGTGGAACCGGAACCTGCACCCGCTCCCCACGATCCTCCGCGCGTTGAGCGTCCCAAGTTCGCTCCCACGCACGAGATTTTTCTATGCCGGACGGCTTGTAGCGCGATGCAGCCACAGCTGGAACCGCCTTGCTCGCCAGCAGCCGACCGAGCTCGTTGGCGAAGTCGTAGTCCTGGGAGCCTGTATAGATCGCCATCAACTCACGCATCCCCTCGTCATGGCGCAACTCATCCGCGATCTGCGCTGCGGAGCGGACGAGCGGGCGACCGGACGCATCCCGCCACAAGTCGGCGGAATCTAGCCGACCGAGGAGTGCACCCTGCACAGCAGAGTTGACAAGTTCTTCCCAACTTACTCCAGACCATCGGCGCTTATATTCCGGTTGCTCTAGAACACCCAACCCGGGATTCGACGCAATTGCCGCGAGGCGCCGTTCGATGAGATCACGATATTCACTCGACCAATGCTCGGGAAGTTCTGTGAGAGGTAAGCGACCGTGACGGTTGAACCACGCAGTTTCTGTCTCACCACGCGCCACCGCGCGGGCTAGTCCAATCTCGAATGGTCGCTCATTCGGCTGGATGGCCGCTAACCCCTCCACCTTCGGCGACAGCTGCGGATCCGCAAGCCCATAGGCTACGTACATCCGCCAGTCGAGTTCCTCCTGCAGAGCAACCATCTCACTCCCAAGGCGAATCCACTCCAAGTGCGCGTGTGCGAGCGCTCCCGGACCCCAATTCGCAAGTACAACCTCGGGAAGCGTCGCTGACCGAGCTTGCGCACGCTCGTCGATTTGGCGTGCTAGGTCACGAGCCCTATCCAAGGGCAGCGGAAACGGGTGAAGCTTCGTTGTGTTGACCTGGAAATGCCAGTCCCAGCGCTCGTCGCCACCCTGCTTCTGCTGACTGACTTCCTGAGTCCAGAAACAGGCGACAGAAGAGTTCAGCACCCCCAGAATGTCATAGTAATCATCTTCGGTTGCTTCCGGCGCCAGTTTGATCACTGGTGCCGGACGATTGAACACCTTTCCGCCGCGGTCCAGAACGAAGTGATTATGGGACGCAACCTCCGGGTACGCGATAGAGAGAGGAGTCCGGAGCTTGTTCGCAGCAAGATATACATACTGGTACCACTCGAACCCGCGCTGAGCGGGAGACTTACCGAAGAAGATGACATTGCGCAACACTGCGCGATACGGCCAAAGCCAGCGAGACTTTCCTAATTCCGTGTTGGGGCGCAGATGCGCATCGTAGGGCCAGTACCGCCGCACCTCCCTAAGACTCCAGTCCCGGACGGACTCGCCGGAAACCAGGCCGATCGTGGGGCCCCGGAAGGAGGGTGGCACCTCGAAGGGCGCCTCCTCACCGAGTACTGCGACAATTCCAATTTCAGCGACTTGGTCACCTAACCGACCCGTGCTAGCTGATTCAATCTGCTTCTTTAGTTCCCCTGCGCCGCCACCGGATAACGACCACGGGAAGGTGCGATACGCGGACCGAGGTACGTCCGCTATCGAGACATACTGACCTTGGTAGCCCGGACTGTCGAGATGTTCGACAATGTCGCGCCAAACTAAGCCGTCTGCCGCGACTGCCGGCCGGCTTGGCTCGCCGCGCACGCCGAGTACTGCGCGCACGGTGGAACTCTGAGGCTTCCGAGGTCGACCCACAAGAATCGCGGTCGCAGTGCCTTCCGAATTATGACCCGGTATCCACGCGCGGGAGGTGTCGATGATATATGTCAGCTCGACATGCTCGGGTACGCTGCCGGTGTATTCGCCCGAAAGGAACTCCTGAATCAACTTCTTGCCGAACTCGCGCTTCATAAACGCGTTTGAGGTGATTTGCCCGACGTATCCCGCACCGCCCGCCCCTCCTCGTCTCGCGAGGCGGAAGAGCAACTCCATGAACGGCACCGAGAGAGCATACTTTCGATGACATGTGGAGTAGAGCGCCCTATACTGGTCCCGAAGCTTCGGGTCAGATGGTTGGATGTATGGCGGGTTCGCGACCACGACGTGATATCGATTACCCCTGAGGATATCAGCGTACTCGCTCAGGTCCTCGTTGTGGTACTCGAAGTATTCCTCACCCGTCATGTCCAACTGCTCGACTCGGTCGACACTCCCGAGCAGTGAGTCTCCAATTGCTAGGCGGTACCGAAACTCTGGAGCTCCAACAAGAGTGCGGATTCCTGCTGCCTTGATTGCAGCCGTCGTCAGCCGGAAACGCGCAACCGCGATGGCAAAGGGGTTGAGATCCACGCCGTGGATAGAGTCAAGGGCGCGCTGCACCCGCTCACCCTTGTCGGCACTGGGCGCCGTCTCCGCCCAAGCGGCGGTAAGGCGATTGAAGGCACCAAGTAGGAAGTGACCGGAGCCGCACGCAGGGTCAATCATTTTCAAGCCCGTGAGGCCGAACTCCGCGATGGCTGGCGTCAGGGTTTGATCGAGTATGAACTCCTCGACGAAGACCGGGGTCTGCAGCAGCGCGTATGTCTTTTTTGCGTAGTCCGAGAGGTCCTGGTACAGGTCCCCCAAGAATCGTGTTCCGAGTTCGGGATCCCTGAAGTCGTGCATCAGGTTACCTGCCGCCGTTGTGTGGCGGAAGAAGGCGAGCAGCCTGTCCGATGCGTTCGCGGAGATCGGTGCGTGCCAGACGGCCGAATGGTCGGGGTCGACCAACGTGCGGCCTGCGGGGAGGTCGGCCAGCGTGCGAAAGGCGTCCTGCAGCCAATCCCGGCTCGTGGCGGTAGGTGTCGCCGCGTAGTACGCCTGCTCGTTCTCAACCGCGCGCTCGATGCCCTCGCCGGGGGCCGCAATCCACGGCAGCGCCACCGGGCGCCCATCTCGTTGGGCTCCCTCGAGTAGGCCGTTGTCCTCGGCGAAGCGGATGAACACACTCGCCAGGATCCATGCGACGGCCGCCTGCGAGACCTCGCCGTCGCGCCACTCGATCCACGCGAGACCGGTGCGCTCGCGTCGCTTTGCAGTCTCGTACTCGTCGCGGAGCCGCGCTCCCCACGGATCAGCGTCATCCTCGGCGCGCACCCGAAGGTCTGCCTCCAGCGACTTCAGCTCACGCTTGAGGTCGGCGAGGAGGAGGGCGGAGTCGATCAATTGGTGCCGATCTTGTCGAAACTGTTGGGATTAAATGGGACGGACTCGATTTCCGGCGGCCCTTCGAAGCAGAGCTCAAGCCACCCGTCGGCCCCGAACGGGAACGGAGTGCCGTCGAGATCAGGGGTTCCGCCGGAAAGGGGGCGGGGCAAGAGGAACCAGCGGGTCGCTTGACGCGGGGTCGCCAGGTCGGTGACGTTCGTGATGAGGTCGACGAGCCCGAGGCGGGCGAGGACAGCGGCGTTGAGGAACAGCATCGGCTCATCGCGCGTGAGCAGCTCCTCCCAGACCGGTGCGACCCCGAGGCGGGCCAGCTGGACCAAGTTCCGTCGGTCTCTCGACCCGTCCGACTGACCATCAGCCCGCAGCACGATCGGCCACTGCACGCCCTTGGCGTCCGCAGCCACCCTCAGAGCCTCGAGGGCCACATCGGCCAAGTCGACGATCGTGAGTCCGTACCCGCGGGCGAGCCTCGTCGCAGTGGTGCGCAGAATCTGCTTCCTCGAGACGACCAGGACGAGCGGGCCCTTGTCCCGGATCGAGCCGGCGAGCCGCGCCGCGATCGCTGGATCCGCCGCCGAACGACCCCAGGCCGTTGAGGTGCCGGTATGGGTGAGGGAGGCATCGCCGACATCCCGCAGCTGGTACTTGCCCTCGCTGTCGCGCCACTCCAGGTACGGCATCGCGGACTTCACGGCAGCGTCGAGTTCGGGCCGCGCTGGGATCGACGCGAGGTCGGGGAAACGGGCACGCACGCGCTGCTCGATCGTGACCACCGCGAGCTCGCGCGCCGCCGCGCCGCGAAGCGCGAGCTCGACCGAGTGCGCGGGGTCGAGGTCGGCGCGGTACGCCTCCCCCATTGACGAGATCCTGCCTGTCGCGGACAGTCCGATGGCGAGCTGCACCACGCGGGCGTCCGTCACGCGGAGCGCAGGCGCGCCGCTGGCGAGCAGCGTCTCCCGGAGCCGCGGTGCCGGGACGACGTCCTCCTCGGTGAGCAGCCGGTCGACCAGGGCGGCGTGAGCGAACAGCGCTTCGAGATGCGGTTCGGCGTCGTCGAACAAGAGGCCGCTGCCGTCATCGGGAGCGTATGCGATGGCGGTGCGGGAGCGGTCTCGCGACCGCTGGAACAGGAACTGCGGAGTGCTCGACCGGCTGTCGAGTTCGAGAATCGCGCGGACGACCTCCTCCGCCGCCTTCCTTCGCATGCCGTCGGCGAGCGTGGAGCCGTACTCGCGGAGGAGCCTCGTCACGAGTTCGTCGAGCGTTGCGACACCTCCGAGGTCCCGCACCCAGCGACCGGCATCCTCCATCGCGCCCTTCAGAGTGCCGTTCTTCTTCAGCCGCTTGTACCGGTCTTCGCTCGACTCGTCGGGCTTCTGCGCGATCGTGCCGAGAAACGACTCGACGGGACGACGTCCGGGCACAACCGGTGCCTCGACCTGAGTCGTCGGTTGCGTGAGCCGCTGCCGCCACTCCCGGAGACGAGATTGGATCTCGCGGCGAACCTGCTCGCCGACCCCGCGGGTTTGGTTGATGAGCATCGGCGGGACGCCGAGCAGCTCGCCCACAGTGCTCGCCTTCACACGGGACAGTGCGGAAAGGGCGCGGGCGCTCAGGCCTGCGTCGGTGAGCGATGTGTCGAGGGTGGCAGCGTCGGCCTTCAGGTCGTTCGCCTCAGCTTCGCCCTTACCGACGCGGGCACCGGCAAATGCTGCGCTCCACGCCTCCTCCATCGCAACGAGGGACGGATGGCGGTCTGCGAGCTGGGGCGCCAAAGCGGTTCGGAAGAACGAGACGAGCCCTGTAGCGACCCCTTCGTCAAACGACGAGGGCTCGACGATGGGCGCCTCCAACGAGCTCGCCGGCATATCCCCTGAGGACCACCAGATCGGATACGACGTGGCGAGCTCGAACAATGTCGCGGCGATCGCGAAGCGCTCAGCGGCGCTGTCGTACTGCGGCCGGCCGCCGGACCCGAGGTAGGGGTCGAGGTAGGGACGGGAGCCAGAGTGCACGTTCGTGAGCGGCTCGTCCGCGAGGGAGAAGTCGAAGAGCGTCAGGCGAGGCTTGCGGTTCCCGGGGTCCGGTCGCACGGCGAGGTTCGTCGGCTTGATGTCTCGGTGGAAGACGCCAAGCTCCTCGAGATGCTGCGCCGCCTCGAAGAGGTCGGCCGCCCAGCGCTCGAGCTGCTCGATCGTGGCCTTGCCCTCGAGCCGGATGCGGTCCGCGAGCGTCTCGGTGCCGGCATCGGTCATGAGGAGGCCATGGCGAGAGCCGACGGCGACCGGTCCCTCGAGTCGCTTCACGATGCGCGCGTTGTCGAGGCGGCCGAGAACCTCCGACTCAACAGCGAGGCGCGCGGCTGCGGCATCGTCCTTCGCGAGCTTCAGGATGACGTGCTCGTGGCCGGCGTCGTAATCCGTCACCTGAAGTGCGACCCCGGTCGAGCCGGAACCGCGTCGACTCTCGATCTCGAAGCGGCCACCGACGATCTCTCCCACCCCGGCATCGAGCGGATCGCCGGGTGCGGGTACCGGAGATTCCGCCTGCCGCTCCTTCCGCTGCGCCTGCTCGAAGCCGGCCTGGAAGGCGCTGATGTCGAGCAGTCGAAGGCCCTCGTGGAACGCTGTCGCTTCGACGATGACCGCCGCATGCTCGTCGGACAGCTCCGGCATCACAGCACGGGGATCGAGGCCCGCTGCGTCGGAGGCGACAAGGGCCTCTAGCGCCGCGAGGTTTGTCGCCGGGGGTTTCTGCGTCAGGACCTCGAACGCAACCGCGCCGACGCCGTACACGTCGAGTGTGAGCGCGGACGCCGGCGCAGACCCACGCAGCGTCTCGGGCGCCAGGTACAGGAGGGCGTTCTGCTCGACGTGGCTGACCACCTGCGTGATGCCCCTGGAAACCTCGGTGGCCGTGCTCGTACCCGACTCGGGCCGCCGCGCAAGATCCCAGTCCCGGATCCGGAGACTCACGCCGTCCATGCTGTTCTTGACGCGGACGCTCGTGGGAGACAGCGCCCGATGCGTCAGCCGCTGGCCGTGGGCGAACCGCACCAGCTCCGCGAGTTCCTGCACCATCCGCTCTCGGTCCTCGAAGGTGAGGTCGTCGGCGTGCTCGGCGAGGTAGTCGGCGAGGCTCCGTTCCTCCGGGTCGTAGGAGAAGACGAGGGCCGCTCCCTCCTCCGACATGATCAGGTCGTTCGGACCGATGATGCCCGGATGGACGACGCCCTGGGTGAGACGGAACTCGCGCTCGGCGCGGCGATCAACGTCGGCCCTGGCGTCCCGACTGGATCCCTTCGGGTAGGGGAAGAGCCGGATTCGGTGCTTGGTCTTCGCGTGGGGGTGCGTGACGAGGAAGTCCTGCCAGCCGGGTCCCTCCCCGAGAGGTTCGGCTGAGTCCAGCGCGTACTGGCCGATCATGCGCTGCCTCGGGCGAGGCATCAGCCCGGCGGCGTTCATCAGGGCATCAACGCCGTTGGCCTTCGCGCGGTCGATCGGCGCTCGCTTCGGCACCTCCGACACCAGTTCGGAGAACAGCCTGAGCGGCGCTCCGGAAGCTTTGACGTTGAAACCATCGAGCGCCCACACGGCCTCGGCGCCGAACTGATCCAGCTTCACCCGCGAGTCCCGACCGTGAAGCACGACGGCTTCGCTCACGTAGGGCACCGTGCCCTTCGGGAGACGGTTGGTCCAGGCGAGGTCGCTCAGCACGCTCGCGAGTCGCTTGGCCTTGCTGTTGGCCAGGATGCGAGGGTTCGCCCCGGTCCGCCCAGCGTGCGTCCACGTCTGCTGGTCACCGACGATGGCCCCGTGCCAGCCCTTGAGCTCGACCACGGTGAGGCCCGCGCGGGTGAGCATGAGGACGTCGACCTCGTTGAGGCGCCCATCGTTGTCGGTGAAGGTGACGTTCGCCCAGGCTCGGGCGATGCCGTCATTTGGAAGCAGTCCACGGACGACGGCGAGCGCCTCGGCCTCTTGCGCCTGCGCGGGATCGCCCATCTCTCGCCAGAGCTTTGAGTCGGCTCTCATTCCCACGTCCCCCTCGACACAACCCGCCCAACCTACGCAATGGTTGCGTCGGCTCCAGCATCGCCACAACCTCGTGTCGCAAGCACCCCGGCCCCCGCGGTCGGAACCGTTGGCGCCATCCCTCGTCGACGGATCTAGCTAACAGCAGACGCGTCGAGACCCTCGTCGTCTGCCTGTGCAAGCGCGACGGGGAGCGGGAGCCCGTACTTCTCGCAGAGAAACCTCGTCTGGCAGTACCGCTTCGCATCCTCCGCGACGCTTCCGAGTACGGCCGAATTCATCCCGGCCCCGAGGACGATGCCGATGAACGGCACCACCTTCGCGACCGACTGCACCGAAACCTTCGCGCCGGAGCCTCCAAGATGCTCCATCAGCTTCTTCGTCGCTGCGATCGTGCGATGGTCCGCTAGGAGCTTCGCCGACCACCGCTGCCGCTTCTCGATCGCCTTCGCGGCTTGGGCCGCCTTGACCATGGGCTGTGCCTTGGCAGCCTGCGCGATGAAGGCGCGCTTCACGAGACGCTCGATGAACTCCTCCTCGAGAGGGTCCTTGGCGTCGAAACCGTACGAGTAGGCGACGCGCGACGCGATCGAAACGCTGAGCACCTGGACTACGAGGATGTCGGCGGTGATCGATGCCGCGATCCCCGCCACTGGTACCAAGGCCAGGGCGCCCATCGCGCCACCCTCGAGAGCACCTGCAGTGCGCCACTTGAGCGAGTTGCGGTCGAGAAGCCGGTCGCAGATCTTGAGGTCCTGCTGCCGCAAGTCCGTGAACCGATCTAGTTCAATGCCCTGCTTCTTGGCCAGCTTCTCCACGCCCGATGGATCGTTGAGCTCGACAGCCCAGTCGTCGACCAGTTCGAGGAGGGCCGCGACCGAGTGCATCACGGGGCGTGCGGCTTTATCAGCGACGAAGTCACCCACACGACGAACCGGCTCCGCGACCGCATCGGGCACGCCGTCAGCGACCTTGTGGGCCGTTTTCGACGCGGCCTCACCAACATGATCGATGGCAGCTCCAGCCCAGTTGGGCAGACCACGCCGATTCGATCGGCGCTCCCAGTGGTTGTGAAGCGCCTCCCAGACCTGGCGCTCGTAGGTGCTCATCTGCGGGGCACCGCTTGGTACCAGCGCGCTGCTCGTCGTCATTTTTTCTCTCTGACCTCGTCCCGCCTGTCGCGGGAGTCACTACAAAAAGCCTCAACACAAAAAGCGTTCAGCCGTCGTCACCACGCACCCGCTCATGGAACATCCGGCCACGCGGCCGGTGCGTCATTCGCGGTCCGGAGTCTGCCGTCGCACGATGCGGCTGCCAAGTGCGTGCACCCAGCACCACTGAGTCATGCGAGTACTTCCGGCGCTACGACATGGTCACCGCGGTGCGCCAACTTCCCTGCTTTGATCGCCTGTTGCATCGCCGTGTCCAGCCGGGCGCGGATGCCGACCGTGACGCGGCCGATCCCGAATCCTTGCGCGGTCAGTCGGACCAGATCATCGGCTGACATCCCGAGGCCGGCTCGAGCAACGTCGGACATCGCATTGCCGAGTTCTGCCAGCGAGATGTCCTCCACCGCTCGGCCAGTTCCGGGCTCGGAACGCAGCCACCTCGCGAACTCCGCAGGTGGAGCATCGGCAGGAAAGAGGAAGCCTTCGTGATCTCGGTGCAGCCGCGGGATCGGAAGGGCAGCGATCTCCTGGACCCGTTTCGTCGGCACCCGCTGCATCCCGTGCGCTTGGCCGACGAGCCTGCCGAATCGAGCGGGTGAGAGCGGTCCCTCCACCGACACCAGGAATTCGGCGAGGTCCTGCAGGTGCCGCAGCGCGGACGGATCGCGCAGCTGATCCAGGATGAACGCCTGTCCGACGACCTGCAGGGGCCACGCGGACCAGGTCGGGATGTGTGACCAGTCGAGGGCTTGGTTCAGCGCGGGCGCCGGCGCCGCCGAGTACTGCTCTCGCTGGACCACCGGTGGTCGTGGCGCGGCAATGTTCACGGCTTCGACCGCCGGCTGGGCACCGGGAAGGGCTGCAGCCGATAGCTCGGCCACGCGATCCCGAATGCGCTCGACCTCGTTCGCGCGGTCTCTCAGCCAGGTCGGGAGCCAGATCCGGTCCACCGCAGGCCACCCCATCTTCGCGACAAGGATCTGCGCGGGAAGGCTGTCCCGGTCCCCCGAGGTCGACCGCTTGCTCCACTGCTCGCCGTCGAGTAGCAGGGCGAGCAGCCGCCGGTTTGGGTCGCGCGGATCCATCACCGCGATGTCGACCTTGAAGTCCGACAGACCCACGTCCGGTTCGCAGACCAGCCCTGCACCTCGCAGCGCATCGAGGATCTCGTCGCGGTGTCGGTCGGCAGGTTTTGGCGCTCGCGCGGACACCGCTCCGGACGCCTCCGGTCCCGAACGCGCAAGCTCGAGATAGCTCCGCAGGTGCCGTAGGCCGACGGACGCTGAGCGCTCAGCCTGGAGCTCGTGAGGTTCGAAGGAGCAGAAGACGACCACCTGGCGGCGAGCACGGGTCACCGCGACGTTCAAGCGGCGCTCGCCCCCGACGCGGTTCAGCGGACCGAAGTTCGTCGGTAGGACGCCGTTCGCGTTCTTGCTGAACGCGACGGAGAAGAGCACGACGTCCCGTTCCTGGCCCTGAACGCTCTCGAGGTTGCGGACGAGGATCCCTTCCTCGGTCGAGCGCTCCAACGCCTCCTGAACGAGCTCGTCGTCGAGCGACTGCAGCATCTCCAGGATCAGCAGCTGCTGCGGCTTGTTGAACGTGACGACACCGATGCTGTGGCGCCGAAGGACCGGGTCGTGCAGGCGTCGGACGATCTCGGCCACGATCGCCTGCGCTTCGGCGGGGTTGGTGCGAGCACCCGCGCCACCAAGGAACTGACCATCGACCTTCACGAACGACAGTCCCTTGTCCGCGACGGCGGTCGACGCCGCCGGGAAGGTGCTCAGCCGGCCGTCGTAGTACAGCTGGTTCGAGAACGCGATCAGCGACTCGTCTTCACTGCGGTAGTGCCACGACAGCAGCAGGTCCGGGATGCGCGCCTGCAAGCTCTCGGAGAGGATGCTCTCCTCGTCGATCGTCGGTTCGTCGTCCGCCGCCAGGTCGTCGTCCTCCGCGCGGCTCAGCTCAGCCACCGATGTGGGCGGCATCTGCTTCGAGTCGCCGACGACGATCGCGGACCTCGCGCGGCCCAGAGCGCCGATCGAGTGCGGCACCTTGATCTGGGACGCCTCGTCGAACACGACCAGGTCGAACTTGCCGAGATCCGCGGGCAGGAACCGCGCAACCGAGTCCGGGCTCGCGAGCACACAGGGGGTGAGCCGCTGGATCACGTCCCAGTGGTCCGCCAGGAGGCGACGGATCGGCTTGCCCCGTCGTACCTTGTTGATCTCCCGCCGCAGCTCGCCGACGGCGCCTACTCCGACACCGCTGCGGAAACCGCGGGAATCGACGATGTCCGCCGCAATCACGCCAGGGACGGCACGCTCGAGGTCCTGGGAAGCCCGTTGGAACGAACGGACCGCGGCGTCCTGCACCGGCCCGTCGAAGGCGTCGAGCCGCTCGTCGTCGAACTGGCGGCGCAGCACCCCCTCGAGCAGCCCGCGCTCGAACGCCTCGTCGGCCTCGCGATAGGGCAGGTCACCAGCGAGCAGCGAGCGCTCGGCCTCGAGCAGCCCGGCTGCGCGGAGCGGGGCCGTCGAGTCGTGCAGCGCTGCCCAGCGGCGAAGCTGCGTGAACCCGCGTTCTGTTCGGTCCCGCTGCCACAGGACGCTGGTCGTTGCGAGCCGGTTGCCGATCCGCTCGTCGCCAGTCCAGAGTCTCGTGCTGGTTTCCGTGACGGCGAGCGACTCGACGAGCTGTGCGACACCCATCGCTAGCGCTGACGCGGTGTTCACGACCTCGTGGCCGGCAGACGCGAGCGAGCGGAACCGACGCCGCGCTGCGGTGCCGTCGTCCGCGAGCACGGCGACCGCGCGATCGAGCGCTCTGAGTGAACGGAGCGCCGCGGCCCGGTCCTCCGGGACAAGCGGGTTCGCCCCGGCGTCGATGGCTGCGCCCTGCACCGCCAGCCAGCGCGACCTGGTGTTACGAGCACCTCGCTGAGCCTCCGCGAGGCTCCGGATGGCGTCCTCAAGCGCCTCCGGCGGCAGCGCGGTGCCGGCCGGCAGGAACGCTTCGACCTCACGGCAGACCGCAGCGACTCGCTTCTTCCGGCCGATGAAGAAACTCCCCCGAGCGCTGCTTGCGTGCTCCTGAAGCTCATCCACCGGCGCGTCGATCGCGGTCGGGGCAACGGGTACTGGTCCCGACGTCTCCTCCGGCATGCTCAGCTCCTGCATTGCAGCGGACCTGGCTGCTCGCTGGTCTGGCTGAACCGCCGCATCGATCACCGCGATCGAGAAGCTGGAGGCGACGATGAGCTCCCGGGCGGACACGATTTCGTCGAGGGACTCGACCTCCGCGAGGTAACTCGCACCTTCGCGTGACCCGAAGAGCGACGAGAGACCAGAGGCGATCGCGTCGACCGCGTGGGACACCCGCTGCTCGAGCGACGCATCGATGTCGCTCCCACTGATCGTCGCCAAAGACCACGGATTGGTCCGCGCGATCCCTGCGGACTCGCCGACGTCCGCGAGCTCGAGGAGCGACTCCATCACCCGACGGCGGGCGGTTGCATCCCCGCGCGCGACGAACGCGCTCTCGACCGGCAGCAATCGAGTGGCTCGGTTGGACAGCAGCTTGCTCCGCGCGGAGTAGACGGACTCCCCGAAAGCGCCGCGAGCATGGAGCCGCCGCGGATACGACTGGAGCGGCGACAAGGAACGAGCGAGCTCCCTGCCCGCGGACTCGAAGCCGTCTCGATCGGCGAGCACCTCGAGATCCATCACCTCGGCGAGCTGCTGGCGTACTGCCGCGGGCCGCATCCCCTTGTCGTGGAGGTCGAGACAAAACGAGGTGAGGCCCACCGATTCCAACCGGTCCTTGACGACGCTGAGAGCGGCTGGCTTCTCCGCGATGAAGAGGATCCGCTTCCCCTGGTGGAGCCCCCGCGCGAGGAGATTCGTGATGGTCTGCGACTTTCCCGTGCCCGGAGGGCCTTGCAGGACGAACGTCTCGCCGGACATGGCCCGCGCGATGGCCGTGGCCTGCGATCCGTCGACTGCGATGGGCAGCTGCGAAGCGAGGTCATCCAAATCTTCGGGGATTGAGTCGGCAGCCTTGCTCGGGTCCTCGAACTCCACGTTCGGGGTTTCGACCAGGTGCTTGACGAGAGGGCTGTCAAGGAATGCGGGCCAGTGGTCGGAGAGGTCGCGCCACAGTCGATATGTGCTGAAATCGAAGAATCCCAGCACGGCGGACTCGTCGACGCGGAAGTGCTGCAGTCCGGCCTTGGTGATCTCCTCCCGCACGTAGGCGATGAGTCTGTCGATGTCGACACCCGCGTCATCGAGATCCGGCTCGACGAGCTTCGGAAGCTTGAGGCCGACATCCTGCGAGAGCTTTTCAGCGAGCGAGAAGTTCGGCGTGACGGTGCCGGTCTCGTCGATCGCGAGGCGGAACTCGCGGCTCCTGTTGTAGGGCTTCAGCACGACCGGGATCAGGATCAGCGGTGAGCGCACTGCCTCCGTGCGGCCCTCCGGCTGCCAGTGCAGCATCCCGAGCCCGAGGTAGAGGTCGTTGACACCGTTGTCCTCGCGACCGACCTTCGACAGGGACGCAATGCGACGGACCCGGGTCAGGAAGGTGTCGGGCGTCGCGGTGGTGAAGACCTGCCGAGCCGCGACGAGTCGATTCACCAGCTCACTGTTCAGATTGCTGTCGAATTGGCCGCGCTGATCCAAGGTTGCGAAGCGACCATCTGGGGCCTGGAACTGGCTCGGCCCCACCGACAACTCGTGACCGGTTTGCAGCAGATCCTCGATCGTGCCGAGACTGCCCGGCGGCAGGAACAACCCGAGCGAGGATCCTGCGGGCGACCGGTAGTTGATGAGCGGGTTGCGGAAGCTCAGGTCGAGGAGCGCGTCCTTCCATCGCCGAATACGAACCGGGGTTTCCATCTGGCGCAGTCCCGCGCGCGTTCCGGCGCCCTCTTCTGCGAGCGCCTTCTGCAGCAGGGAGATCGACAGCTCCTGCGGCTTGTACTCGACTACCTCGACCCGACCGTCTGCAAGGACCACCCGTGCTGGGATCGGCAGCACGCGTCGCTTCCATCGCGCCTGCGCAACGTCGACGAACCGCGAGGAAGCCGCGTTCGCCCGCAGGGCTTCCTTCTCGCTGATGCGCTGGCGGCCCTTCTCCAGTGCTACCGCGAACGGCGCGCTGTCCGGACCGCCGCAGACGGTGGTGGTCTCGAAGAGCGCGATGTTGCCCTCGTCGACATGGTTGATCACAGCGGCAAGGGGCATCACGGGATCCGGGAACGCGAACTCCTCGCGCTCCTTCGTCCACAGTCCGACGAATGCGTGGCCCGGCACGAGGGCGAGCACGGGCTTGAGCCCGATGTTCTCCAGCAGGGCAGCGAACAACGACGCGGTGTCGATGCACGTTCCCACCCGCTCACCAAGTACCTCGCCGGGCGTCCGAATGCGCTGCGCGAGTGGCCGCCCCCGTGTGTCCGACAGATCCCAGGACGCTGGCGGATCGACGTACGTCAATCCGATCCCTCGGACCGACTCGTACAACGCCTCCACCATCGGCAGGACGTGACCCGGATCCTGATACCCCGAGAGCCCGGAGTTTTGGCCTGACGACCGCAGCCGGTCGACTGTAAGATCGAGCACCGATCGGAGTGCGGGGTGGTTCGGCGTGACGAACGCCGCGAGTGTGAGCGCCGACTCCTCCGGCGGGTCCGTCCAGACCCAGGTGTTCGCGGCGAGCAGCTGCACGTCGCGCTTCATCTCGGCGAGGACGACTCCGCCCTGGACGACGCGAACGCGCAGGTCAGCCTCACGCTGATCGTCGAGCGCGAAGAGGGCCGCAGCGTCGAGCCGAAACTTGAGGTCGTTCCACCGTGTCGCGACAGGTCCGACACGGGGAACCCGCTGCGCCCAGGTCTCGGCCATCTGCTGGCCGAGACTCTCCAGGCTCACCGTTACATCGACGTCTTCAAGTACGGCGTTGGCGGACCGAATGGACAGCTCCTGCACCACGGACGCGCCGTTGTGCGTGCCCGCGAAGGACACCACCGGCACATGCTGGATCTCGATCTCAACTTCGCCCATGATTACCCGCTCGTTCCGCTCACCGTGAGCGGAGGGATCGTATGCAGCGCACGCCACTCAGCCCCGAATGGTCTGGCGTGTCCCTCGAACGAGGGGCAGCAGTCCTCGCGCAACGATGCCGGCGAGGCGAGGTGACGAGCGTGGACAGCCAGCCCTCAACCGCCACCGCTTCCCGGAGACCGACCGCCTCTCCAGACTCTGGCCGCGCCTCGTACGCCCATGGACGTCGAGCCGGGTCGCGAACGCTCTACTGCGACGCGAACTTGCACTCGCCCTCAAGTCGCAGGGCGCGGCACGGACATCGGGCGCACACTCCCCGGTGGGTCAAGACCACGGACCGATTCGAACGATTCTGCGCCGCGCTGTTACAGAGCAGCCGAGGCACCATCCGAGCAATGTCTCTTACCGGTCACCTCAACAGTCTCCTTAGTAGCCGAAGAGCCAAGCGGAGCGGACGTTCGTGTAATTACTACCCGAGAAGAATGTCGGCAGACGTTTCTTGACATAGTCGAACGGGCGAGTGATCCGCGAAGCGTCCAGATTCTGTTGCAGCCTCTGCGGAACCATCAGGAACAAGTGATCAGCCGTGACGCAGATATGACACTTCCAGAAGTCGAGAAGATCCATGTTGTTGATGGTGGTCTTGCCGCGTTCGACCTCGAGGAGGATGCCGGTCTCATGAGCGGGAAGCTCTAGAAAGTAGTCCGGCCGGAGGCCGGGCGTGGAGTAGTCGGAGAAGAGTCCCCGTGCTTCACTGCGGAACCCTAGCGATGCTGCTCGTCCGAGGATCGTGGCCTGAACCTCGCCGCTGCTTCGCCCCGGCTGGTTCACCTCGTCGATCAGTCGCTGAGCTTCTGGATCGCGGAGGTGCAGCAGCAAAGAGTTTGCAACCTAGCGCACAGCCTCGTATTCCCTACGGGGCAGCTTCGATTCATTCTGTCGCCAAGCGACTAGTTCAACAGCCAAACGCTCTTCCGCTTCCAATCTCGGTCAGTTGCGGACCAAGCTTCGCCGATGCTCGGACCCGCGGCTACCCCTCATTCGCGGACAACCGTTTGGTTCAGTGTATGCAATATTGCGCGCATAGAAGGGAACCAGCTCAGGTATCGCAAATTAGGGGACGTGCCGCCTCTGCAGACCCAGTTGATCCACGCTCGCCAGGCACGAGCACTTCCACTCGTCGACTCCTCCACTCGCTTCCGCCCAGGGTACCAATTACGAAGGAAATACCTCGCGGAACCGTTGCTGAATCACGTGACGGATGTGCTCGCTGGCGCGTATCTTGTCCTGCACGAAGGGGATATCCTCGGCCGCGCGCTCGAGGGGCGCGGGCGCGGGCGCGGCGGCCTGCTCGACAATCCGCGACGCCAGTTCCCACACCTAGCTCTCGTGCCACAGCGTCGCGCTGGTACCGCGAGCAACGCACCGTCGGACGTTGACGTGACGCCCCGCTCACTCGAACCGAAGTGCGTCCACCACCTGCAGCCGAGCCGCGGTCCGCGCGGGCACGACCCCGAACACCACCCCGACGAGCACGCTGAAGAGCACCGCGAGCAGCACCGTCACCGGCGAGATCGCAAGCGCCCACCCTGCTATCAACGCCACGAGCGCCGACAACCCGATCCCGACCACGATCCCGATCAGCCCGCCCGCGACCGACAGCACGACCGCCTCCACGAGGAACTGCGTCAGGATCTGCCCGCGCCTCGCGCCGATCGCGCGGCGGACGCCGATCTCCCTCGTCCGCTCGCGCACCGACACGAGCATGATGTTCATGATCCCGATGCCGCCGACCAGCACGCTGATCGAGGCGATGCCGCCCAGCAGCAGCGACAGCAGGCTCTGCACAGTGCCGATCGTGCTGATCACCGACGCCGGGTTCGTGATCGAGAACGACGCGGGGTCGTCCGCCGTCAGCCCGTATCGGGCCCGGAGGATCGCGTCCGCGTCCGCCTGCACGCCGGCCACCGCAGCCGTGTCCGTCGCCGCGAGCAGCACCGAGCTCACGTACGGCGTCCGGGCGAACAGGTCGCGTGCTGCCGTAAGCGGCACGTACGCGGTGCCGCTCGTGTTGAAGCCGGTCGCGTCGTCGAGCACGCCGACGAGGGTGAAGACGCGGCCGTCGACCGTCACCGGCTGGCCCACCTCCGCTGCTGTGATGTGCAGGGCGTTCGCAGCGGAGGTGCTGAGCACGACCGTGCTCGCCTCCGCTCCCCCCGGGAAGCTCGGGAGGAACCGGCCGACCGACAGGGCCGGCTTCTGCACGGCCTCGTAGGCGGCGTCGACGCCGACGAGCGCCAGCTGCTCGGTGTCGCCCCCGAAGGCGACGTCACCCCGGCCGGAGGCGGTCGTCGCGACCAGCGTCACGTCCGGGGTGCCGCGCAGCGCGTCGGCGTCCGCCTCCGTCAGCGCGCCTGGGCCGGTACCGGTCACCGTGACGGTGGTCGCGCCCAGGGAGCTGAACGAACCGGTGATGCTGCTCGTCGCGCCGCTCGCGATCGAGGTGAGTGCGAGCAGCGCGGCGACGCCGATGATCACGCCGAGCATCGTGAGGAGGGAGCGGGTGCGGGCCGCGACCAGGCGCGACAGCGCCAGGGTGACGGTGGTCCAGAGATTCACGCCGCCACCTCCGCCTCGGTCAGGCGCCCGTCGCGGATGTGGAGTCGGCGGTGCGCCCGCGCCGCGATCGACGCGTCGTGGGTGATGAGCACGATGGTGCGGCCCTCCGCGTTCATGGACTCGAGCAGCTGCAGCACCGCGTCGCCCGACTTCGAGTCGAGCGCGCCGGTCGGCTCGTCCGCGAGCACCAGGGCGGGCTCCGTGACGACCGCCCGCGCGATCGCGACCCGCTGTTGCTGACCGCCGGAGAGCATGGTGCGGTCGTGCTCGAGTCGGTCGCCGAGGCCGAGCGTCGCGAGCACCTCCGCCGCCCGCGCCCTCGCGGCCTTCACCCGCTCGCCGCGGTACAGCAGCGGCGCGGCGACGTTGTCGATCGCGCTCGTCTGCGGCAGCAGCTGGAACTGCTGGAACACGAAGCCGATCGCGTCGCCGCGCAGGCGAGTGAGCGCGTCGTCGTCGAGGCGGCCGACGTCCTCCCCCGCCACCTCGACCGTGCCCGTGGTGGGACGGTCGAGGCAGCCGATCAGGTTCATCAAGGTCGACTTGCCGGAGCCGGAGGGGCCGACGATGGCGACGAACTCACTCTCCTCGATCGACAGGGTGACGCCGTCGAGGGCGACCGTGGTGGTGTCGCCGACCTCGTACTCGCGGCGCACGCCCAACAGGCGCACGACGGGGCCGCTCACCGGGACGCTCCCGTCGGGGAGGCGGTCGGGTTCGAGCCGGTGACGGAGGCGGGCGGGCCGAGCCGGCGGGTGGTGGCGGCGACGTCACCGGAGGCGCCGACGACCACGCGCTGGCCGGCGCGGAGCCCAGACACGACCTCCACCTCGGTGTCGCCGACCAGGCCGGTCCGGATCGGGACCGCCCGGGTGGTGCCACCGCTCTGCACCTCCACCTGGAGCGCGCTGCCGTGCACCTCGATGGCGGCGGCCGGCACCGCGACCGCGTCGTCCGCGTGCGCGGTCGTGATCGCGCCGGTGGCGGTCATGCCGATGCGGGCGCCGGAGGGGATGCGGTCGAGGCGGACGAGGACCGTGTAGCGGAGGGCGCCGCTGCTGTCGTCGGGCACCTGCTGCACCGCGTCGACGACGCCGGTCGTCGCGGCGGACCCGGCGGCGAGCGCGACGGCGACCTTCTCGCCGGAGCGGACCTCGGCGATCTGGTTCTCGCTGATCGCGAGTGCGGCGAGGACCCGGCCGGCGCCGATGGTCGCGAGCTCGTCGGCGGTGGCGTGCGGCGCGGTGGAGACCGAGCGGACGTGGCCCGCGACCGGTGAGTCGACGTCGTGCTTCGTGCCGTCCGCCCGCTTCACGCGGGCGATGCGGGTGCCGTCCTCGACGCGCTGGCCGGGCTGCACGGAGACGGAGTCGGTGGTCGCCGTGCCGCCGGCGCTCTGCGGGGCCGCAGCCGCACCGCCCGCGATGCTCGCGCCCGCGCGCTCGACGAGGGTCGCGGAGCCGTCGGCGGCGATCGAGTAGGTGTACTCGTCGACGAGGGTGCCGGTGCCGCTCACCCAGCGGATGACGTCCTGCCGCGTCGCGACAGCGGTCAACGGCGGATCCGCGGCATTTGCGCGCCTGGCGATCACCACCCCGGAGGCGGTCGCTCCCCCGGCGACGACCAGCGCCACGATCCCGAGAACCCACCAGCGTCGTCGGCTGCGCCGCGCTCCGCTCCGTGCCATGGCCCGCTCCTCCGCGTTCGGCCGCCGGTGTCGGCGACTGGAACAGCGTCGTCACCGGGAGGCGCAGGCGCGTCCGGCGTCGGGAGGCACTGGAGGTACTCCTCGCGGCGTACAACTTTTTCGCGGTCGCGGTCGCGGTCCCGTTACGAGGGCAGCGCGCGGAGGAGACGTCAGAAGGATGGCGACTTTGTGATCTCGTCGATGTTCGAGTCGTAGTCGACGTACTTCGTCGGGTCCGCAACGAGGAACAAGCGGATCCGGTATGCGGTCGCGTCGGATGAAGCGAGGTACTGCATGTCCACATCAGCAGGAAGCACCTGCAGTACTCCGCTCAAGTCCGAGACGCGATGTGCGGAGTCGGGAGCGATGAGTGTCGGCCAAGGAGTACCCGCGACGTGCGACTGGCGGAGCCGAAACACGAGCCCACCGAGCAGCGGACCGAGATCCTCGACCTTCGTTGCTGGCGTCTGCATGGCGGAATGCGCACTCGTCGGCCGCTGCAGTTGGGGAACTGGAGATACCGCGGCTGGCGGAACGGCGGCGACGGCGATCGGCTGGCTCATAGGGGCAGGGTTGGTCGCCTGATGGGACGACAAGATCATCCAGCCCATCGTCGCTGTTGCGAGCAAGCCAGTACCGATTCCAAGGCAGGCAGCTGCGTGAACGAACGTCGAGCTCAACACCCGGTTACGGCGAAGAGCGCGCACGCCTGCGGTGATCGCAGCGATTCCAAGGGTCGTGAATATCCACCCATGCCCACTACCGCGCGATGCATCAAGGAGAGGCGCGATAGCGACGAGCGTCGCGGCGAGCCCGAGCAGAGCGCTCAGCAGGGCTGCCCTGCTCCTCGACGGACCGTTCTTCACTCGTCGACCGGGACCGACCAGCAGCGAGCCCGTGGGACGTCTGCGTCGAGAGCTGCTGCGACGGAGCCATGGCTCCCCGTCCTGCGACCAATCGCGCGGCCCGTTCACAAACCAATTCTTGACGTCTTGTCGTCGACCCGACGCTCCCATTCCGAGGCACATCGGCTGCTAGGGCGAAAGGTCGAAGCAGACAGAGATTCACATAAGGATGACTTCCCGTGCGCGCCGCTCCTCCACCTCGCGGAACAGAGCCTGGAGGGCGGGAGACAGCAGTTCGCGCTCCTCGAGATCGCGACGCGCGGCCTCTGCCTTGATGCGTCGGACCTCCTTCTGCGACCGCCACACGGCGGCGTGAACCGCCTCGTACGGCTTGCTGCCCAGCAGGTCGCATCGTCGCCCGACCCACTGCGCGAGGCCCCACGCCAGCCTCATCCGGACGCGACGGTCCTGCAGATCGTCGCCGTGCCACCGCGGCTCGTCGAGGAAGAACGGCACGAGCTCGAGGATCCGCTCGGTCCGCACTGCGCGGGCCGCTGCATCAGCGCGGTCGTTCCGCGGATCCGCGGCGAGGCGGTCCGCCGCATCGTGATCGATCGCCGGCAGGTGCAGGGCGAAGCACGCGAGCAGGTCGCCGTGCGCGGCCTCGACCCGTCGCAGACGCTTGCCGGTCAGGCACACCTCCTCGTTCAGGAAGAACTCGATGAGCATGCCGTCCGCCATCGGGCGGTTCGGCGTCACGGGTGCCATGCACGTACCGTCGGGACGACGTCGGACAGCGCGACCGAGCGCGGAAGCGGCCGTGCAACCAGCGGCCGCTCGAGGTGGGCGGCGGCCTGAGGTTCGTGAAGCCGACGACGAAGCTCAGGACGGCCGGCTGCCCTCCGATGCGTCGTTCTGATCGTGACCTGCTGCCTCCCGTTCGGGGGCTAGCCTCCGGTCTCATGCGGCGGGAGCCTTCGAGCAGCAGGACCACCCGATCCCGCTTCCGCCTCCCCCAAGGCCTCCTCCCCATGCCCGAAGTCCCTGTCCTGACGCTCGTCGACCCTCGAGCGCAGCAGCGCGCTCACATGCGTCAGCGAGCGCTGTCCACCGCCGTCGGCATGCTCATCGCGGGCGCGAGCGCCGTGCCATTCCTGATCGCGCTCGGTCGCTGAGGCGGTACTGCTCGGTCCGGCTGCGCATGTTCGGGTCACGCTCCCTACTGCCCGACGCCCATCCGCTCGGTGCCGAGCACGGCGAGCAGCTCCAGCGCCTGCGCGGCGGGGCTGCCCGGTGCGGCCGTGTACAGGATCACCCGCTGGTCGCGGTCGGCGACGTCGAGCACCGAGCAGTCGACCGTGACCGCGCCGACGACCGGGTGGTCGAACGTCTTCGTGATCACGGGCACGGGGTCGACGTCGTGCGCCACCCACAGCGCGGCGAAGACGTCGCTGCCGCTCCGCAGCTCCCGGATCAGGCCCTGCACGGCCGGATCGCTCGGGTAGCGCGCGGCGGTCGCGCGCAGCTGCAGGACCGCGTTGCGGCGGAACTCGTCCCGGTCCGAGACGCGGAACAGGCTGTCCTCCGCGGCGAGGAAGGCGCGCCGGGCCAGGTTCCCCTCGCGCGGGCCGGCGTCGGTCATCCCGACCATCAGCGCCGCGGCGAGGTCGTTCCAGGCGAGCACGTCGTAGGCGGCGGAGGTCACGAAGGCGGCGGTCGACGGGAGGCGGTCGATCAGCTGCTGCACGCTCGGCCGCACGTCGGTCCGCATCCGGTCGGGCGGCGCAGGCGGTGTGCCCGCGAGGTGGTGCAGGTGGTCCAGCTCCGCGTCGTTCAGCCGCAGCGCGCGGCCCAGCGCGGCGAGCACCTCCAGCGACGGCCGCGGGGCGCGGCCCTGCTCGAGCCGTACGTAGTACTCGCCGGAGATGTGCGCGAGCGTCGCCACCTCCTCCCGCCGCAGCCCCGGCGTGCGGCGACGGCTGCCCGACGTCATGCCGACCTCCGCCGGCGGGATGCGCTCGCGCCGGCTGCGGAGGAACAGCCCGAGCTCCTGCCTATCCATGCCCCCAGTCTGCTCGCCGCACGCAGCCCAGCCAGGTATCGGCGATGCCTGCCTCCGCCTGCGGCCCGGGCGAACGCTGATGGGCATGACGAACACCACCTCCACCGGCTTGCTCGAGGGCAAGGTCGCATTCATCACCGGCGGCGGCCGCGGCATCGGCGCGGCCGCAGGACACCTCTTCGCCCGGGAGGGAGCACGGGTCGTGCTCGCCGCCCGCAGCCAGTCCGAGCTCGAGGCCGTCACCGCGGCCATCCGGGCGGAAGGCGGCGAGGCCTCTTGGGTCCGCTGCGACCTCGCCGAACCCGAGTCCGTGCGCGGCGCCGTCGCGCGGGTGGTCGAGTTGCACGGACGGCTCGACGTCGCGTTCAACAACGGCGCGGCCATTCAGCAGCCCGGCCCGCTCGACGGCACCCCGGTCGACGAGATGGACCACGTGTACCGCGTGAACTTCCGCGGCCAGTGGATCGCGATGCAGGCGGAGGCGGAGGCGATGCGCGGCACCGGAGGCGGCGCGATCGTGAACACCTCCAGCATCGGCAGCCTGCGCGCAAACCCCGCGCTGCCCGCCTACGGCGCGATGAAGCGGGCGCTGAACAGCCTGACGGAGACCGCCGCGGCTACCTGGGGCCCGGCCGGCATCCGCGTCAACGGGATCACCCCGGGCGGCACCCGCACCGAGATGATCGACGCGTGGGAGGCGCAGACGCCGGGCGTCGTCGACCGCATCAGCGCCTCCACGCCCCTCGGGCGCATGGGCGAGCCGCGCGAGGTCGCGGAGGCGGCCGCGTGGCTGCTCAGCGACCGCGCATCCTTCGTGTCGGGCGCGATGCTCGCCGTCGACGGCGGCGCGGGGGCCTGAGGCGCATTGCCCACCGCGGTCGGTGCGGCTGCGAGCGCAGCCGTACCGACCGCCGCAGGATCAGTCCCGGCGCGCGAACGCCCAGTCGGGCAGCGGGTCGCGGTCGGGGCGCAGGACGTCGAGATCACCCGTCGTCAGCACGATCGCCAGTCCGTGCCGGTAGGCGAGCTGCATGAAGCGCTGCTGCGCCAGGTCGCCCAGCCGGTCGGAGTCGTCCGCGAAGCCGAAATCGGCGAACACGAAGTCGCGACCGATCGAGTAGTCCGTCAACCGGTTCTCGAGGTCCGGATCGGCGTCGATCCGCTCCTCGCTCGGCGCGAGCGGGCCGTTCATCGGCGGGAACGACTCGACGAGGTCTTGGAAGGATATCCGGACCGCAGCCGTCGCGTGGGACGGGTCGTCGTAGTCGAACGGCTCCGCCCACTCCGCCTCGCGGGCCCACCACTCGCGGAGCCCCTCATCGGTCGTCGCGGACGGCTCCATCGCCAGGATGTCGAACCCCATGACGCGACGGTAGTGGGGCGAGGATCACGCGGGAGGGTCGAGCCGGCGTCGCAGCAGGTCCGCCACGAGGGGCCGGACCGCAGCCACCCGCGCCTCCACGCACCTCGCACCTCGACCCACGGCACGCGCTGGGCGGCGAGCACCTCGCGGAACCGCTGCTGCATGTCGTGGCGGATGTGCTCGCCGTCGCGCATGCCGTCCTGCACGAACGGGATCTCGTCGCCGGTGAGCACGTAGAGCGCCGGCCGATGGGCGGCTGCCCGCTCGAGGATCCGCGGCGCCGGCTCCCCCACGTACCGCTCGTGCCAGAGCGCCGTCGCGAGCAGGTCCGTGTCGCAGACGAGCAGCGGCTTCGGGACGCGGCGCAGCGCCTGCTCCTCCAGCTGCAGCTGGCGGTCCACGACCAGGTCGAACTCGTCGCTGCGCCAGGGCGCCGCCAGGCCGCCCTCGCGGATCTCGCTGTACTCGCGGCCGTACTCCTCCACCCACAGCGTGCCGAGCGCCTCCGCGAGCGCCCGGCTCAGCGTCGTCGTTCCCGTCGACTCCGCGCCGAGCACCACCACGCGCTGCGCCAGCGAGGCCCGCACCGTCGGGGCGAGCGCCCACCAGTACGCGGCCGGGTCCGCGCGGACCGCAGTGCCTGACACCGGGTTCAGCTCGCGGCCCGGGTCGACCTGCACCCACTCGGCGCCGAGGCGGCGGGCGAGGTCGGCGCCGTACTCGTCGCTCGTGAAGGCCGCGTCGACCGGCGTCGGCAGCAGGCGCTCGATGACGCGCATGTGGTCGTCCCAGGCGGTCGGCGACTCGAAGTCGACCTCCGCGTCGTCGACCTCCGCGACGATGCGGGCCGTCGGGTGCTCCTCCTGCAGCCACGCGAGCCGGGTCTCGAGCGGGATGCGCTCCGCAGAGTTCACCAGCAGCTGCACGGTCACCTCGTCGCACTGCCGCAGGGCGGTGCGGATCAGGTTCGAGTGGCCGGCGTGCAGGGGGTAGAACTTGCCGAGCACCAGCCCGTGCCGGAAGCGCGTCGTCATCGCACGACCGCCGCGACCGGGTCGGCGCCGGCCTGCACCACCGCGGTGCGGTGCCGACGCCAGGCGCGGTAGCCGCCGATGCACAGTGCGATGAAGAGCAGGTAGAGCGCCCCGGTGATGAACAGACCCTTCACTGCGTAGAGCCCGACGTAGACGACGTCGACCGCGATCCACACGAACCAGTTCTCGATCCACCGCCGGTTCAGCATGTACTGCGCGACCAGGCTCACCGAGGTCGTGGAGGCGTCGGCGAGCTGCGTCGTCGAGTCCGTGAAGGCCGTCAGCACGACGGTCAGCACCGCGGTGCCGGCGACGGCCGCGAGGACCAGCGGCACGATCGCGCGACGCGGAGTGGAGGAGGCGAACCCCTCCACCGCCTCCGGCCTCCGGCGGGCCCAGGCGAACCACCCCATGGCGCCGAGCACCAGGTAGACGACCTGCAGCCCGGCGTCCGCGTAGAGCGCGGAGCCGACGAACAGCACGATGAACACCAGGTTGTTCGCGATGCCGATCGGGAAGTTCCAGATGTTCCGCCGCGCGGCGAGGAGGACGCAGAGGGCGCCGGTGCCGAAGCCGAGCACCTCGGTCCAGTTGTCAGCGAGCCAGGTGAGCATCAGCGCCTACCTCTCGCCGGCGGTGGCCGCGAGGCGCCGGACGGCGTCGCGGAAGTACGGGGCGGCACCGCCGCTGGGCAGCGCGCCGTCCACCTCGCGCAGCGCGACGTCCGCCGGCTTCCCGCGGTGCAGCACCGAGTACGCGGCGCCGACGGCCGGGGTGCGGCTCTGGCCCGCGTAGCAGTGGACGAGCACCGTCCTCCCCTCCGCGCGCAGGGCGGCGACCGTGTCGGCCGCGTCGCGGAGCACGAAGTCGAGGTTCGGGTTGCGGCCGTCCTGGTCGATCAGCCAGAACTCGACCTGCTCGCGGTCCGTCTGCGCTGCGCCCATCTGCCGGGTGCCGACGCGGCACATGGACACGACCGCGTCGATCTCGGGAGGGAGGTCGTCGAGCGCCTGCAGCGAGCCGAGCCAGACGCCGTCGTCGTGCGGGTGCCGGACGAGCGTGCGCCACCCGTTCGCCGGGAAGCGTTCGGCGGAGGGCCAGCCCTTCGCGTCGTCGCGCCCGCCCTGCGCGGCGAGCACCGCCATCCGGATCAGCTGGTCGGCATCGAGCCCCGGCCAGCCGTGCAGGATGCGGCGCCAGCGGGCCGGGACCGCGGAGGCGCCGTACGCGGCTCCCGCGAGGCCGCCGGCGATGGCGGCGACCGTGTCCGTGTCGTTGCCCCCGCGGACCGCGCGCTCGAGCACGTCGACCCACGAGGTGCCGTGCGTGATCGCGGACCAGGCGGCCTGCAGCGCACCGCCCGCCCAGCCGTTCGCCGGGAAGTCGCGGGGCTGCTTCTGCTCCGCCTCCGCGATGCGCGTGTCCCACTGCTGCTGCCGCTCGGCGGGGAGCGCGGACAGGCCCGCCTGCAGGTCGAGGCCCCCGGTCACGATCGCGCGACGGATCGCGAGGCACCACAGCACGCAGGCGTCGCCGGCGAGCGGGTCGGCATGGGTCAGGTCGCTGATCCGCCGGGCGGCGTCGACCAGCCCGAGCTCGTCGTCGAGGTGGGCGAGGGCGACGGGCGCGGTACGCATCAGCGAGCCGTTGCCGGCAGAGCGCTCATGGGTGCGCGCGAAGTCGGCCGCGGCCTCGCGGACCGCCTCCGCGGTCCCCTGCGCGCGAGCGGCGCGGAACACAGCGCGGGTCTGGTTGCCGACGTCCTTCGCGGTGCTGCTCCAGTCGAGCCAGCGGGCGGCGACGTGCTCGAGCGCCTCGCCCTCGAACCGCTGCCCGCGCGCGGCGACCTCGAGCAGCGGGACGGCCATCGAGGTGTCGTCGGTCCACTCCCCCGGCTCCCAGCGGAACGCACCGCCGCCGATCATGCCGACCTCCGCGTCGTCCGGCAGCGCCGGCCCGAACTCGTAGCCGGCACCCAGCGCGTCGCCCGCGGCCGTGCCCAGCACCGCGCCCGCAGCGCGGTCGTTCATCTCTGCGCTCATGCCTGTTCCTCCTCCGCGCCGAGGGCGCGTCGTGCGTGCCGGTACTTCGCCGCGAGGCGCTGCCGGGTGGTCGTGTCGAGCCGGGCCGTCCGCTCAGGATCCGTGTTGTCCGCGATATCGGCGAGCTTCACGCTCCGCGCGAGCGGCGACCCGGCGATGAATGCGTAGTAGGTCGCTTCGTCCTCGCTTCTCGTGAGCAGCTGGACCGCGTCGACGACCTCGCCGTCGACGCCCTGCGCCCGGAGGTCCTCCGCCGTCACCTCGGTGTCCTCGAGCACGTCGTGCAGCCATGCGACGGCCTGCTCGTCCAGCGGGTCGAGCCGCGCCGCGACCCGGCGCGGATGCTCGATGTAGTCGACGCCGAGCTTGTCGGTCTGGCCCCGATGAGCCTCGGTCGCGATGCGGCGGGCCAGCGCGACCTGCTCGAGCTGGTGCTGCAGCCTCGGCACGGCCTCGGCGTCCACGTCGTCGAAGGCGTGGCGGTGCGTCTCGAACGTGAGCCGCGAGTCCTTCTCGAGCAGGTCGGCCGCTGTTCCCGGCTCCCGGACCCAGCCGCCGCCGACGTGCCGGACCATCTCGACCCCGAGGTCCGAGGCGACCTCGGCGTAGGCGCCGAGGTCCATCGGCAGGTCGGAGTCCGTTGCGGAGATGAAGAGGCGGACGTCGGCGTCGCCCATCCGGTACGTGGTCATTTCTCCCCTCCTCACGCCGCGGCGAGCAGCGGGTGCGAGTCGTCGAACGCCGTCAGGTGGAGCAGGGGCGCGCCAGGCAGGTCCGCACCGCGGATGCCGGTCGCACGCAGCGGACCGCGATCCGACCGGACCGTGCTGGCGAGGCCGGCGCGCTCGCCCTCGCGGAGGGAGGTCCGCCCGAGCGCTCGCACGAACTCGCGGGCGTCGTGCGACGTGGTGCGAACCGCCGGCGCCATCCGCGCGTCGAGCTGCGCGGCGCGGAGCAGGCCGTCCCAGCGGGTGGCGAGGCCTCGGCTGCTGCCGAACAGCTCCATGCCGATGACCCGGCCGCCGATGCCGACGATGACGCCGCGCTGGCCGCTCATGCGCCGCACCGGCTCGTCGTCGACGCGGTCGAGGTGGTCCAGCATCGAGGAGGTCGGCGACGCCTGGAACGCGCGGTCGTAGCGGCGCACCCGCTCCCAGACCTCGCCCTGCGCGCCGCCCCGCTCGGCGCCGGCGAGGTTGCCCTGCCGCACCGCGTAGCTGGCTCGGCGGCCGGTCGAGTGGTGCGTGCGCTCCCCGGCCCACCGGCCCTGCTCGACGCAGAGCACGTCGATCGGCATCGACTTCCGGGCTGGGAGGAGGGTGCTCGCCGCAGCCATCCGGTGCTGCCGTCCGCCGGCGAGCACATCGCCCTCGAGCAGCAGCGCGGGGCGCGCATCGTGGTTCGCGACGACGAGCCGACCGACGCTCGCGCTCGGCAGCTCGCCGATCTCGAGTGCGGACGCGCTCCAGACGATGCCGGGGATCGACGGGGCGTCGACCCACACGGGGAAGAGGGTGAGGGCGCCGCGCTGGCGGCCGCTGCCGACGTCGAGGTGCGGGAGGTGGGTGCTCATGGTCTGACTCCTGGGTATTTGGTACTTCGCTTGCAAACTCAGATTAGGCACGTTCTTCCCAAACCGCAATAGGCTCTTCGCATGACCTCCGCCGACCGCCCCCTCGACTCGTTCCCGCGCCCCAACGTGGCGGTCGACACCGCGGTGCTGACCGTGCTCGACGACGAGCTCTCGGTGGTGCTGAGCGACACCCAGGGCGACCTGCGGCTGCCGGGGACCTTCCTGCGCCCCGGCGAACGGCTGCGCGACGCGGTGCAGCGGTCGCTCGACCAGAAGGCCGGCATCCGGGATCTCGTGCCGGAGCAGCTCGACGTCTTCGACGACCCGGAGCGGGACACCCGGGGCTGGGTCCTGTCCGTCGCGCACTTCGCCGTCGTCCCCTCGAGGCACATCGACTCCGCCTCGGCCCGCGTCGTGCCCGTGCGTGGAATCGGGCCGCTGCCGTTCGACCACGAGGAGATCGTGCGGCAGGCGGTCGGCCGACTCCGGAGGGAGTACGACCGGACGGCCGACCCGCGCGGCCTCGCCGGTACCGCCGGTACCGCCTTCACCCTGCGCGACCTGCAGCGCCTGCACGAGGCGGTCGCCGGCGAGGAGCTGCGGCGCGAGACGTTCCGCAAGCGGATGGAGCCGCAGGTCGAACCGACGGGCGAGACCCTCCGCGGCGTCGTCGGCAAGCCGCCCCGGCTCTTCCGGCGGAAGCAGCGCTGAGCAGCTCTCCTTCCTACGGCACGGGAGGCGGCTCCGAACGACGCCGCTCGAACACGTCTACGAAGGTCTGTCGGAGGGGCGTGGTTGCATGCGGGCATGTCGGAACCCACTGACCCGGGCGGACCGCCGCTCGAACCCGCCGCGGCCCTCGCTGCGCTCGATGCGCGCGAGGAGCTCTTCACCGGCTCGCTGCAGCACGCGGACCGCATGGTCAACGCTGCCGAGGCCATCCGCCTGCACCTGATGCTCGCCGGCCTGGACGCGATGATGCGCGAGGAGGAGGCGCAGACCGGCACCCGGCTGCGCCCGGACGACCCGATCGTCCGCGGCTTCCTCCTGCACCAGGCGAACGAGCTGCGCACCACGCGCTTCGACGTCGAGCGCCGGTTGGACGCGGCCCGCATGCTGCGCGATCACCTGCCGAGGACCTGGGCGGTGTTCCTCGGCGGCCTGACCTCCGAGCGCGCGGCCGTCGTGGTCGGCACCCAGGCGATCGGGCTGGCGCCCGAGCACCTCGCCGCCTTCGACGAGCAGGCGGCGTCACTGGCGCAGGAGGAGCGGCCGACGGCGATCGAGCGCGAGCTGAGCGAGCTGCGCGACCGGCTCGACCCCGAAGCGACGACGGAGCGGCACCGGACCGCGTCGAACCGCCGACACGTCCGCGCCCGCGCTGAGGAGGACGGGCAGGGCGTGCTCGAGATCCACTCGACCGCCGCCGACATCGCAGCGGCCTACGACCGCATCCGCAAGCACGCCGTCGCCGCGCACGGTGCCGAAGGCGAGTGCCGAACCATCGGCGCGCTGATGGTCGACACGGCGATCGACGCGATCCTCACCGGGCGGATGCGCGGGCCGGAGGAGGGCGGGCCGTCCTTCCCGATGGAGCGCCTCGGCGAGACATCCGACACCAGCCGGGTGCTGATCGACGCGACGATCCTCGTCGTCGTCCCGGCGGCGAGCGCGACCGGCGCCACCGACGAGCCCAGCGAGATCGCCGGCATGGGCACGATCGACGCCGAGACCGCTCGCGCCGTCGTCGCGCACACCACGACCTGGACCCGGGTCCTGGTCGACCCGGTGGACGACGCGGCGTTCGCCATCGACACCCACGAGCGCTACATCCCGGCGGGGCTGAAGAAGCTGCTGCACCTCCGGCAGCGGACCTGCGGCTGCGGATGCGGCCTGCCGGCGCACCGAGCCGACATCGACCACATCACGCGGTTCGAGCACGACGGCCGGACCCGCCACGACAACCTGCAGATCCTCTGCCGAGCGAGCCACCAGGCGAAGGACGCGGGCTTCGCGGACGTCACGATGCAGCCGGACGGCCGCATCCGCTGGAAGGACAAGTGGGGCGGCGTGCGCTACGTGAAGCCCGCCGTCCACGTGCGCACCGCGACCTACCCGGAGGACGCACCCTTCTGATCGCGCGACATCACGGACCTGCTCCGGCAGGGCGGTGCGCTCGTCACTTCTCCGGTCGCAGCAGCTGCGGGTTCCTGCTGAGGTGCTCCGCCAGCCCGCTCATGTCCGAGTAGATGGAGGAGGCGCTGTAGCCGAAGCGCCGCTCGAGCTGCTCCCGGATCTGCTGCTTGGCTGCCGCCTTGATCCGGATCGTGAACACCGGCGCGGACTCGGGGCGCAGGTTGTCGCGCTCCAGGCGGCTGAAGCGCAGGTTGATCGAGGAGACCTGCTGCAGCTGGGCGACCGGCACGTAGGAACGGGAGTCGGTCTCCCGCCGGGCCGGGTCCTCGAGGGGGACGCCATCGATGATGAACGCGCCGTTCTGCGCGGCGATCCGCGCGTTGTACGCCGGCGGTCGCCAGACGCGCCGCTTCCTGCCGGTCCCCCAGTCGTTCGCCAGCCGTCCGCGGTCGCCCCGGTACTCGGGCTGGTGCCAGCGCAGGTAGCGGCCACCCCATCGCGGGTTCAGCGAGACGAACTTCGACCCGGTCACGAAGGCGAACAACCGAGCGTCCGTGTCCGGGGCCTTCTCCCGGTGCTCGACCGCGAACCAGAGCGCAATCAGCGGGTTGAGGCTGACGTCGAGCAGGCGCGTCGGTGCTCCGTAGTGCTGCAGGTGGGCGAGCAGCTCGAGCGCCGGCTTGTCGTCGAACCGCCAGTCCTTGCGCGCCAGGTCGAGTGTGCGTTGCTCCGCGACGTTCATCTCGTGCTCGGTCGGCGGCCGCTCATTCAGCTTCAGAAGCGCCCGGTAGAGCGAGCTCATCACACCCCAGTCGGCCTGCTTGACCCCGCGCCAGACCATGTCGCGGCCGGGGTGACGACCGGTCGGATCGAACAGGACGCCCTGGAACTGCTCCCAGGTCTCGACCACCGCCTCCCACGGTCGGTAGATCGCTGCTGCGAGCTCGGGTGGCACGTCGGCATCGCTCATGGTCGCCCCCGTCGGCTGGTGCACCGGGACGTCCGCGCGTCCCGGTGCACCAGTAGACAGCAGGTCCCTCACGAACCATTCGCGCTCGACCGGCGTGGCCCGGTGCGGCGTCCTCCCCCTACGGTCGAGTCATGGCTCGCTACTCCGAAGACGACTTCGACGCGCTGCAGGCCGAGCTCGATCGGGACACCGCGAAGGCGCTCGGCGACCTCCGCCGTGCGGACAGGGCGCAGCGCAACGCGGAGACGCAGGCGTGGCTCGCCGCCGGTGACAACCTGGCCGAGAAGGCCATCGCCGCGCTCGACGTCGGCGAAGAGCCCCGGGCGCTCCGCCTCGTCGAGCGCATCGTCGCCCTGCCCGCCGTCGAGGAGACCAGGTCGGGCCTGATGGCCGTGAACCTGCTGCTCTACAACGAGGTCGTCGACCCGACGTTCGCGGGCGAGGACGCGCGCGGCCTCCTCGACGTGCCGCTGCGGGTGCTGCCGACCCTGGACCGCCCGGCCGCCGACGCACTGCGGCACGTGCTCGCGTCCCTGTCCGACTACGAGCTGCCCGCGGGCACGCTCCGGCGCATCCAGACGGTGGTGCCGCTGGAGCGCCGCCTCGACCCGCCGTTCGCGGGTGTCGAGGAGGCGGAGCTGCCCGCGGCGGTCACCGCAGTGCTCCGCCTCATCCTGCGCCTCCGCGCGGACGAGGACTGATCCGCGCGCCGAAACTCCGTCGCCACCGGGCAATACACTCGGGGCCGTGGCCGACGACACCACCCCATCGGATCTCGAGCGCGAGCTCGGGATCGACCAGAAGCGCATCCGGCACTACCTGCGGCAGCGCTACGGCAACCTGCCCGCCTACACGGACAACTGGCACCTGAACCAGCGCGCCGCGGACGACGTGCGCACGCACTTCCGCGCGGAGGCGGAGGCGCTGCGCGCGTCCGGCGAAACCGTGCCCGCACCCCGGCTGCTGCAGTACGAGACGGGCAGCATCCCGGTGCTGTTCCGCGACGCAACCGGCAGCACGACCTACGACGCGCAGGGCAACCTCGTCTACCTGCCGAGCCCGGAGGAGCTGCAGCAGCGACCGGTCGCGGACTAGCGCCGCCCGCCTCCGTCGAGGCGACGGCGTCTACGATCCCTCGCACGGCGAAGGGACGGTCATGGCGACTCCTGCAGGGGCGATCTGGAGGCTCGCGGTCAAGAACTGGCCCGAGATCGTGAAGAACGGTCCCAAGATCGTCGCCGCGGTGGGCGTGCTGTCGCAGTACCTGAAGGACCACCCCGACATCCCGACCTGGCTCCGAGCGCGGCTCACCGCGGTGCCGGACCGCGTCATCGCGGAGCAGCGGAAGCACGGCGAGGCGGCGAAGATCCGCGGCAACCTCGGGATCGTGCGCGACGTGGCGCGCGATGCCGAGAAGGCGGCCGGCAGCCCGGTGCAGGCCTCCACCTACGTCGCCCGTGCGGACGGGATCGAGCGCGGCGTGCGGCTCGCGGAGGCGCTCACGCGCAGCGAGCAGAAGGCGGCGCTGGCGCAGCTGCGGACGCGGACCGACGCGCTGCTCGCCGAGCTCATCGACGCGGTCGCGCAGGTCGATCCGGCGGTGCAGGCGCAGGTCGAAGCGGCGGGCGCCGACGGCGGCGAGGAACAGCCTCCGACCTGATCCGGCTGCGGGGGCTCTGGCGCGCCGCGCCTCCCGCCTCCTACGGTCGGCTCGTTGGCAACGGAGCCGACCCACCCACTGTCCGTCGGCTCCCGTCCCTCGATGAGGAGGATCCGATGAACCCCACCCGACCGCCGAAGCCCTTCTGGCGACGTCGACGCGTGCGCGCCGCGACCGCCGGCGTCGCGCTGCTCGCTGCCGGCGCCCTGACCGCCTCCGTGGTCCTGCCCGCCACGGCCGCGCCCGAGAAGCCGGGCAGGAGCAGCGCGACGCCCGTGCTCGCGAACCTGTTCGAGTGGAACTGGCCGTCCGTCGCGAAGGAGTGCACCACGCAGCTCGGGCCCGCGGGCTACGCCGGCGTGCAGGTCGCGCCGCCGCAGGACTCCACGAAGCGCACCGCGCTCGGCAACGGCAGCGACGACGTGCTGCACCCGTGGTGGGAGGTGTACCAGCCCGCGGACTACCGGCTCACCAGTCGGATGGGCACCGCAGCTCAGTTCAGGGCGATGGTGAAGACCTGCCGTGCGGCCGGGGTCAAGGTGTACGTCGACGCCGTCCTCAACCACATGACCGGGCAGGGCACCACCTCCTACGGCGGCGAGGCCTTCACGAAGTACTCCTACCCGGGCGTCTACTCGCCGAGCGACTTCCACTCCTACCCGGCGAACTGCCCGGTGCCGCCCGCCTCCGGCTCGAGCGACCGGATGGGCAGCATCCGCGACTTCAACGACTACAGGCAGGTGTTCGACTGCGAGCTGGTCGGGCTCTCGGACCTCGACACGTCGAAGGCGAAGGTGCGCAGCACGCTGGCGGCGTACTTGAACACGCTGCTCTCCTACGGTGTCTCGGGCTTCCGGGTCGACGCGGCGAAGCACGTCGGGCAGAGTGACCTGGCCGCGATCCAGTCGCGCCTCCGCCGCACCGTCGACGGCACGCGGCCGTACTTCGCGCTCGAGGTCGGCGCGGGCAGCCCGGGCCGCATCTCCCCCGCCGCGTTCACCGGCCAGGGACAGGTGCTCGGCTTCGACTACACGACCGCGATCCAGAACGCGTTCACGTCCTACGACGACGACGGCACCCCGAGGAACGACGGCAACATCGGCGACCTCGAGGTGTTCGGCGAGGCGGGCGGCCTGCTGCCGAGCGCGAACGAGCTCGTGTTCATCCAGAACCACGACACGGAGCGGAACGGCTCGAGCCTCAACTACAAGGACCCGAACAACCTGATCGCGACCCAGTTCATGCTCGCCTACCCGTACGGGACGCCGCAGGTGTACGCGGGCTTCACGTTCGGGAAGGACACGAACCAGTCCCCGCCGTCGACCGCGGACGGGCGGATCACGGACACGGACTGCGGCAGCGCGGCGTGGAGCTGCACCGACCGGCAGCTCGGCGTGAAGGGCATGGTCCGCTTCCACAACCGCGTCGGCCAGGCGCCCGTGCGCAACTGGTACGACGACGGCGCGAACCTGATCGCGTTCAGTCGCGGGAACGTCGGGTTCTTCTCGACGAACAACGCGGCGAAGGCGAAGACGGTCACCGTGCGCACGGGCCTGCCGTCGGGCCGGTACTGCGACGTGATCCACGGTGTCAAGCGGGGCGGCGCGTGCTCCGGACCGACGGTCCGCGTCCGGGCGAACGGCACGGCGACGATCACGGTCGGCGCCTACGACTCGGTGGCGTTCACCAGGAGCGACCGGCTCTGACCCTCGTGGCGTGATCCCGGACCGGTGCGGCTGCGGTCGCACCGGTCCGGGCTCGTCGCGTGAAGCGCCGGTACTGTGCGCCGATGGTCGACGAGCCGCAGGAGGACGACCACTTCTTCGTCGTGAACGGGCGCCGTTGGCGGAGGACGGATCCCGGGCTGCCCGAGGACGTCGCGGCGGCGCTGCGGTCCCACCTCGGCTCCGCGCGCGCGACGGTCGGCGCCGCCTCCCGACGGGGCGACGAGGAGGCGGTGGCCGCAGCCCGCGTCCGGGTCGGCATCGCGAAGCACGGCCTGGGCGAGCGCGGGCCGAAGTGGTGGGACGAGCCGCTGGAGGCGCGCATCGAGCGTGCCCGGGAGGCGCTCGGCGAGCTGGACGCCTGAGCCGCGCTTCCGGTCCGCCGCACGCGCTTCTGGGCGCAGCTGGCGGACCGGAGGTGCGCGGGGCGGACCGGAAGCGGGCGAGCTACTCGACCGGCAGCGCCTCGTGGGCCGCGCGCTCGGCGGCTGCGTTCGCGCGGCGAGTCGGGGCGCCGAGCCACCAGAACAGGACGCCGACGCCGATGAAGACGAGCACCGGCACGAGCTCCGTCGCGAGGTAGAGGCCCGCCTCCCCCGCCTTCCAGCCGTCTGGGCGGTAGTCGTCGCCGAACCAGGCGAAGGGCGCGCCCGGCGCGATGAGCTGCACGACCGTGAAGGCCAGCAGCGCCATCAGCACGACCGTGAGCACCCGGTGGTACGGCATGCGGAAGGGGCGGGGCACGTCGGGCCGGGTCCGCCGCAGCTTCCAGAGCGCCGGGTAGATCAGCAGGTAGCTGACGAGCGTGGTGGAGATCGTGACGCCGAGCACCGCGCCGAAGAACTTCGCGGCGCTGCCCTGCGTGATGACCTGCGCGAGCACCAGCACGAGCGTGGAGATGATGCCGCTGAAGACGTTGACGCGCACGGGCGTGCCGAGCGTCGAGTGCAGCACGCCGAGGAAGCGAGGCGCCGCGCCGTCGTAGCCCGACACCGCGAGCGCGCGGTCGGAGCCCATGATCCAGGTGACGCCGGAGGTGAGCACGCAGAGCACGAAGAGGATCGCGCCCAGGTCGCCCACGACCTGACCGAGGCCGGTCAGCGTGACGGTGCCGTCGGCGCCGACCGAGCCGCCGAAGACCGTGAACACGCTCTTCATCGCATCGACGAGGCCGCCGAAGTTCGTGACGTTGTCGGCAGGGATCACGAGCAGGATCCCGAGGATCGGGATGGCGTACAGGAGGAAGGAGGCGACCGCCGAGCGGGCGATCGCGAACGGCACGTCGCGCTTCGGGTCGCGCATCTCCTCCCCCGCGGCCGACGGCAGCTCGAAGCCGACGTAGTTGAACAGCAGCACGCCGACGAGCGCCACGAAGCCGCCCATCGTCGGCAGGAAGGACGAGGCGCCGAGCCCGTGCACCCCGTGCTGGCTCGCGTAGACGACGACGCAGACCGTGAAGAGGCCGAGCAGCACGAAGCGGGCGAACGCGCCGACCGTGGTGATCCACTTGCCTATGCGGAACGACAGCACGGCCGCGAGCACCGCGACCCAGATGAAGACGACCGAGATCGCGAGCACGGCCGGGGTGCCGAAGTCGGCGCCGTCGTTGAAGAACGTCTGCAGGGCGACGACCGCGCTGATCGCGAGCGTGCCGCCGAGCCAGACCGGGTTGGTGACCCAGTAGAGGAAGTTGTTGATCGCGCCCGCGAGGTGACCGAAGGCCATCCGCGTCCACAGGTACGGACCGCCCTCCTGCGGGAAGGCGCTGCCGAGCTCCGCGAACAGCAGCGCCTGCGGCACGAAGAACACGACGGCCAGCACGACCATCCAGGTGAAGGCCTCGCCGCCCGCGCCGGCGACGGACGCGATGGTGTCGACGCCGACGATCGTGCAGATGAGGAAGAACAGGATGTCGAAGCGGCCGAAGTGGCGCTGCAGCTTCGCGGACTCCTCGGCGGCGGGCGCGCTGCCCGGCTCGATCGTTGCGGTCACCGGTCTCGTCTCCCTCCGGCGCGACGCGCCTGGCGGGATGCTCCACCCTCGGCGTTTCCGCGGTGTTACCGGAACATGGTCAGCGCCGCCTCCCACGCCGCCCGGTTCGCCTCGGAAACGGTCCTCGGGTCGTCTGCGGGCGGCGTGCCGGTCCCGAGGGCGTCGAGCCACCGCCGGTCGCGGCGCAGACGGTGCCCGGCGTCGCGGCCCGGGTTCCCGTGACCGGGCACGACGAGTGCGGCCCGGGCGGCGAACGGCTCGAGCGCGTCGAGGCCTGCGCGGTAGCCGGCGGCCGCGGGGTCCTCGTCCGCGAGCAGCGGCACCTCGACGTCGCTGAGCAGGTCGCCGGCGAGCAGCACGCGGCCCCGCGGGATCCAGAGCGAGGTGTGGCCCGGGGCGTGCGCGTCGGTGACGACCGGGTGCACCGCCGTGCCGCGCCAGGGCACCGGCCCGGTCAGCGGGCGGAGGGGCGGCGCGGTGAGGAAGGCGGAGGCGGGGTAGCCGGTGCCGAGCTCGGCGAGCATCGGCCGGCGGGCCGCGGCGGCGGTCTGGGCGGACCCCCATCGCGGCGCGGCGCCGAAGCGCGGGTGCCAGAGCAGGTGGTCGAAGTGGCTGTGGGTCGACACGACCGCGGCGACCGTCAGGCGGAGGACGTCGAGGTCCGCCGCGAGCCCGTCGAGCTCGTCCGGCGTCCACGCGGGGTCGACGAGCAGCGCCGTGCGGGCGGGCCCGAGCAGGACGACGGTGTTCGTGCGGTCCCGGCGGCTGGTCGCCACGAGCACGCCGGACGCGACCGGACGGAGGCGCCGCACCCCGCCGTCCGCGCCCATGCGCTCGATGCTGCCGGTCGCGCCGCGGCTCAACGGCGCAGGTTCGCGAACGGCAGCACGCCGTAGCGGTCGACGAAGTCGCCGAGCATCCGCGACTCCACGGCGGCGGCGTCCTCGTCCGTCGGGTTCCAGGCGACCAGCAGCTCGTCGCAGTCCTCGAGCTGCCAGACGTAGCGACCGCCCCAGTGGGCGACGGGCTCCCCAGCGCCGTGCCGCCGGTACTCCTCCAGGCGCTTCTGCAGGCCGCGGCGACCGGCGGAGCCGGTGGTGGCCTTGCCGATGTAGAGCACCTCGGGCCCGTCGACCCACCGCTTCTCGAGCACCTCCACCGCGACGGCGGGGTCCTTCTGCTTGAACCGGCCCGCCGGGCTGGTGCTCGCGAAGCGCGGCGGCTCACCGCTCGTGCGCAGCACCGCGTAGACGCCGGGCGCGAGCGGCACGTCGGCCCCGGCCAGCTCGGCGAAGGGCACGAAGCCCTGGAAGCCGCCCTCCTCCAGCGCTCGGCGGGACCAGGGGCGGGCGTGCTCGGTCAAGTGGGGCTCCTCGGGTGGGTGCGCAGGGAGCCCGGACTGCCGGACTCCGGCAGCGCTGACGTCGAAGCGGCCGGGACACCGGGCCGCACCTCCACTGTCGAGGTCGGACGCGTCCGCCGCGCGGCGACACGCGGAGCGGCGGGCGGATGCGGCCTCAGTCGGGCAGGCGCTGCTCCGCGACGCTGTTGCCGCCGTCGACGACGATCGTCTGGCCGGTGACGTAGGCGGCACCGGGCGTGCAGAGCCAGGCGACGGCGGCGGCGACCTCGCCGGCGGTGCCGCTGCGGCCCGCAGGAACGAGGCGCCCCTCCCGCGCCTCCGACTCGAGCTGCGACCCGGTGGCGATCCAGCCCGGGGCGACGGCGTTCGCGGTGATGCCGGCGGGCGCCTCGTCGACGGCGAGCGCGCGGACGAGACCGGCCATGCCCGCCTTGGCCGCCGCGTAGGCGACGTCGGCCCGCGACGCCATGACCGGGCCGGTGACGCTGCTGACGTTCACGATGCGGCCCCAGCCTGCCCGGCGCATCCCGGGCACGACGGCCCTCGTCATCAGGAAGGCGCTCGTCAGGTTCTGCCGCAGCCCCGCCTCCCACTGCGCGACGTCGACCGTGACGTCGCCCCCGGGCATGTCCTCGCCCGTGGCGACCATGCCCGCGTTGTTGACCAGGATCGCCGGCGCATCGCGCCACGACGCGGCGAGCGCCGCGACCTCCGCCTCCGAGTCCAGGCGCGTCACGACGCCCTCGGCGTCGACGCCCGCGGTCCGCAGCTCCGCGACGCGGTCGTGGATCCGGTCCGTCGTCGCGGTCACGAGCACGCGCGCGCCGAGCTCCCCGAGCGCGGTCGCCGCCGCGAACCCGATGCCGGTCGGGCTGCCCGCGCCGGTGACGAGGGCCGTGCGCCCGGTGAGGTCGAGGGAGGCGGGCAGCGGAGGCATGCGTGGACGCTAGCCGCCGAGCACCACGTGCGCCGGCGGCTCCGAACGCAGCAGGCGCTCGGCCTGCGCGCGGATGAGCGCGACCAGCCGCGGCCGCATCGCCGTCGAGGCCCCGCCGACGTGCGGCACGACGAGCACGTGCGGCGACGCCAGCAGCGGATGGCCGGCGGGCAGCGGCTCGGGCTCCGTCACGTCGAGGGCGGCCCGGATGCGGCCGTCCGCGGTCGCCTCGACGAGCGCATCGGTGTCGACGAGGCCGCCGCGGCCGACGTTGACCAGCAGCGCGCCGTCCCGCATCGCGGCGAGGAACGCGCGGTCGACCAGGTGCGTCGTCGTGCCGTCGAGCGGCAGCGCGAGCACCACGACCTCCGCGTCGGGCAGCAGGCCGGGCAGCTCGGCCATGCCGTGCACGGGCCCGTCGGCGTCGGTCCGCGCGGTGCGGCCCACGCGGATCACCTCCGTCTCGAATGGCGCGAGCCGGCGGGCGATCGCGGTGCCGACGCCGCCGACGCCGAGCAGCAGCACGCGGCGGTCGGCGAGGCTCGTGCCGAGGGCCGGCACCTGCGGCCCGCCCGCCGCGGCTTGGCGCACGTAGTCGTCGATGCGGCGGAGGGAGGCGAGCAGCAGCCCGACCGCGAGCTCCGCGGTCGACGGCTCGTGCACGCCGACCGCGTTCGCGAAGGGGACGCCGGGCGGCAGCACGGCCGCGACCCCGTCGTAGCCGAGCAGCTGGCTCTGCACGAGTCGCGGCGCGACCGCGGCGACGGCCGGGAGGCGCTGCCGCCAGTCGCCGAGGTACGGCGGCACGACGAGGTCGATCGTCCCGACCGGCGGCGGGGTCAGCAGGTCCCACACCGCGCCGCGCACCCCGTCGGACAGCGGCTCGAGCGCCGCGAGCAGGCCCGCGTCGGGCACCGACAGCGTGAGGCCGCTCATTCGGGACGCAGCCGCAGGTGCTGCAGGCCGCCGTCGACGGTGAGCGCGACGCCCGTGGTCGAGCCCGCGCGCGGACCGGCGAGGTGGCGATCGCGTCGGCGATCTCCTCCGGCGACACGAGGCGCCCCGACGGCTGACGGGCCTCGAGGGCGATCCGCTCCTGGGCGGGATCCGCCGCCGAGTCGAGCAGGCGCTGCACCCACGGGGTGTCCGCGGTGCCCGGGTTCACCGCGTTCACGCGGATCCCCTCCCGCAGGTGGTCGGCCGCCATCGCGCGGGTCAGCGCGAGCACGGCGCCCTTGCTCGCGCTGTAGACCGCGCGCTCGGGCAGGCCGACGGTCGCGGCGACGGAGCAGGTGTTGACGACGGCGGCGTGTGCTGAGCGACGCAGGTGCGGCAGGGCGGCGCGGGTGACGCGGGCGGTGCCGACGACGTTCACGTCGAGCACCCGCGCCCAGTCCGCGTCGGTCGCGGTCTCGACCGTGCCCTGCGCGCCGATGCCCGCGTTGTTCACGAGCACGTCGATGCCGCCGAAGCGCTCGGCCACCGCGTCGACGGCCGCACGGACGGACGAGTCGTCGGCGATGTCGACCGCGAAGGAGGCGTGGGTCGGCGAGTCCGCGAGGTCGAGGACCGCCACGGTCGCGCCCTCGCGCGCCAGCCGGTCGGCGACCGCCGCGCCGATGCCGGAGGCGCCTCCGGTCACCACCGCGACGAGGCCGGCGAAGTCGCCCTGCTGGGGATCGGTCATTCGGGTGCTCCTCGGTGGTCGACGGCGGCGGTCAGGGGTTCAGGAGGCGCTGGGCGGGGCGCCCGCGACCTCGAAGTCGGCGGTGACGGCGGCGGCGACGGCGATCGCGTCGGGCCGCAGGACGAGCGCGGGCATGCCGTCGAGACGGGCGGCCTTCGACTGCGCGACCCAGCCCGTGTCGGCGCGCGACGAGCCCCGACGGAGGCCGTCCTCCCAGACCGCGGCGAGCACCGGGTCGCCGAGGCCGGCGGCGTGCGCGTAGTCCGCGGCGCGCTCGGTCGCGTCGCGCACGGCCCCCTCCCGCGCCGCGCGCTCCCCCGCCGCCCGTACCGCGGCGGTCACCGTCCAGTCGACGCCGAAGACGACGACGCCCGGCTCCTCGCCGATGCGCTGCACCCACGCCGACAGCGCGTCGAGGTCCCGGAAGCGCACCTCGAGCCGCGCCGCGGCGATCTGCACGAGCCGCCGGGCCTCGGTCGGGCCGTCGTGACGGTGCTCCGCCCGCACCTGCACCTGGTCGCTGGACCACCGGGCCGCAGCGCCCTCGTCGAGGAAGGCCTGCGCCTCGTGCGACAGGCGCTCGTGCAGGGCGGCGACCTGCGCCACGGCGGTCGCGCGGTCCTCGTGCTCCCGCTCGACCGCGAGGAGCACGGTGCCGCGCTCGGCGGGGAGGTGCACGGCGGCGCGGCCGTGGACGGCGATCAGGACCATGCCCGGATCCTGCCGGACGAGGCGGCGTACGCGCTCACGGCGTCGCCGCCGCCGGATCGAGCAGGCCCTCCGCGACGAGGTCGGCCCACAGCGCCTCCGGGACCCCGGCCTCGTACCGGTCGAGGTTCTGCTCGACCTGCTCGGCGCTGCGCATGCCGAGCGCGACCGCGGCCACGGCGGGGTGCCGCAGGGGCAGTGCGATCGCCGCGGCGGGCAGCGGGGTGCCGTGCGCCTCGCAGACCTCCGCGATGCGGGTCGCCCGGCGCACCAGCTCGGACGGCGCCGCCGCGTAGTCGTAGGTGGCGTCCGCCCGCGGCCGCTCCTCCGCGAGCAGGCCGGAGTTGAAGACGCCGACCGCGGCGACCGCGACGCCCGCCCGTCGCGCCGGTTCGAGCACGGTCGCGAGGCCGGGCTGCTCGAGCAGGGTGTACCGGCCGGCGAGCATCACGACGTCCGGCAGGCCGTCCTCGATCAGGGCGGCGAGCCCCTCGACGCTGTTGGTGCCGACGCCGATCGCGCGCACGACGCCCTGGCGCTTGAGGTCGGCGAGCGCCTCGAGCCCTTCCCGCGGCGCGGTCGGCGAGAGCTGCTCGGCGTCGTGCACGAAGGCGATGTCGACGGCGTCGAGTCCGAGCCGCTCGAGACTCGCCTCGAGGGAGGCGCGGACGCCGTCCGCCGTCACGTCCCACCGCCGCACGAGGTCGTCGGGCACGGCGAAGCCGTGGGCGTCGCGGCCGGTCGGGTGCGCGTTCGGCACGAGCAGTCGGCCGACCTTCGTCGACACGACCACCTCCTCCCGCGGCAGCTCGCGCAGCGCGGCGCCGAGCCGCCGCTCCGAGAGGCCGACGCCGTAGTGCGGCGCGGTGTCGAACCAGCGCACCCCGCGCTCGTAGGCGCGGTGCACGGCGTCGTGCGCCTGCGCGTCCGTCATCGCCTCGTACAGGTTCCCGACGGGCGCGGCCCCGAACGCGATCCGCGAGACCTCGACGCCGGTGGTGCCGATCGGGCGTCGGGGCAGGACCATGACGACAGTGTGCTCGCCGCCGCCCGGGGAACCCCGAGGCGCCGAACTCGGATCAAGGCGCCGCCGTCTCGTCGCGGCGCCGCACGGCGTCGCGCCGCGACGGCCACCAGAACCGGTCCCCCGCGATGAGCACCAGGGCGGGCACCAGCAGCGTGCGGACGACGAGCGTGTCGAGCAGCACGCCGATGCAGACGAGGGTGCCGATCTGCGCGAGCGCGACGACGGGCAGCACGCCGAGGACGACGAAGACCGCCGCGAGCAGCACGCCCGCGCTCGTGATCACGCCGCCCGTCGCACCGAGCGCGACGACGATCCCCTCCCGCGTGCCGTGCCGCTCGCGCTCCTCCCGGGCCCTCGCGGTGAGGAAGATGTTGTAGTCGACGCCGAGTGCGACGAGGAACAGGAACGCGAAGAGCGGCACCTGCACGTCGAAGCCCGCGAAGCCGAACACGCGCTGGAACAGCAGGTTCCCCAGCCCGAGGCTGGCGAGGAACGTGGCGAGCACGCTCGCGAGCAGCAGCACCGGCGCGACCAGCGACCGCAGCAGCAGCGCGAGGATCACGAACACGACCGCGAGGATCGCCGGCACGACGACGAGCTGGTCGCGCAGCTGGGCCTGCTGCTGGTCGTACGCGGTCGCGTCGCTGCCGCCGACGAGCGTGCGGGCGACCGACCCGCCCTCGTCCCGGAACGCGTCGCGCAGCGCGCGGACGGAAGCGAAGGCCGCGTCGCTCGAGGGCGCGCCGTCGAGCTGCAGGTCGAGCTCCGTCCGGCCGCCGGCGGTGCCGCCCGGCGTGACGCGGGCGACGCCCTCGGCGGCCTCCGCGATCGCGGTCACCCGGTCGACATCCGCGGCGGGCGCGAGCACCACGGTCTGCGCCGACGTGCCGGCGGAGAACGAGCGGTCGAGCAGCGCCTGCGCCTGCACGCTCTCGGGGTTCCCGAGCAGCTGCTCGGTCTGCGACAGCCCGAAGCGGAAGCCCGTCAGTCCGGATCCGAGCGCCACGATGCCCACGACGGCGGCGAGCGCCACGAGTCGCGGGCGTCGCGCCACCCGGCGGCCGATGCCGGTCCAGACGCCGCGCTCGGCAGCCCGGTCCCCCTCGACGTGCCGCGGCACGAAGGGCCAGAACAGGCGCCGGCCGAACACGACGAGGGCGGCCGGCAGCCACAGCACCGCGGCGAGGATCGCGATCACGACGCCGATCGCGCACGCGAGGCCGAGCGCGCGGTTGCCGGACAGCTCCCCGAGCAGCAGCGTCAGCAGGCTCAGCGTCACCGTGCCGCCGCTCGCGGCGATCGTCGGGCCCGCGGCCCGCACGGCGGCCCGCATCGCGCCGTGGTGGTCGGGCCGGCGGCGCAGCTCCTCCCGGTACCGCGAGATCAGCAGCAGCGCGTAGTTCGTGCCCGCGCCGAACACCAGCACCGACTGGATGCCGGAGACGGAGGCGTCGACGGTCACGCCGAGCGCCGCGGCGACCGCGCCGACCACCACCCGGGCGAGCCCGTCCGCGGCGCCGACGACGACGAGCGGGACGATCCAGAGCAGCGGGCTGCGATAGGTGACGATCAGCAGCACGGCGACGACCGCGGCGGTGACGAGCAGCAGCCGCAGGTCCGCGCCCGCGAACGCGTTGACGACGTCGGCCTGGAACCCGACGGGGCCCGTGATGCGCGCGGTCAGCCCGTCGGGCAGATCGGCGCGCGCGACCGTGCGGAGGGAGGAGGCGACCGCCTCCGGATCGGCCTCGACGCGCTGCGCGTCGAGCGGCACCGCGACGACCGCCACGGTTCCGTCCTCGCTCACCAGCGGGCGCACCGCCTGCGGGACGACGGACCGTCCGGCGAGCGCCGCCGCGCGGGCGGCGACCGCGGTGCGGTCGGCGGACGTCAAGCCGGACCCGCGGTCGAACACCACGATCGCCACCGTGCGGTCGGCGCCCGGGAACCGCTCGAGCAGGGCTGCGACGCGCTGCGACTCCGCGGAGGCGGGCAAGCCGGTGGTCGGCGTCGTGCCGGAGGCGGGCTGGGGCAGCAGCGCGAACAGGGCGCCGACGACGACGAAGCCGCCGAGGAGCACGAGCCAGGCGCTCCGCCGGCCCGAGAGGAAGGCTGCGATCCGGTCCATGATGTCCCCATCTGTTTCGGTGACCGAATCATATGGCAGCCGAACGAGTGAGAATGGGGAGATGCACGAAGCGTTCCGCGCTCCCGAGCCGGAGACCCGCGCCCTCCGCCGCCTGCAGTCCGCGATGTCGGACGCGGAGGCCGCGCTCGGACGGCGGATGCGGATGCACCCGACCGACCTGGCGGCGATGGGCTACCTGTCGCTGTCGGACGAGCCCGTCGGTCCCGGCGAGCTCGCGCACCGCCTCGCGCTCTCCCCCGCCGCGGCGACCGAGCTGGTCGACCGGCTGACGAGCGCGGGACACGTCGAGCGGCGCCGCGACCTCGCGGACCGCCGGCGCATCCGCCTCGAGCCCAGCGACGAGGCCGTGTCGACCGTGCGCGGGCAGCTCGACTCGCTGCTCTCGGCGCTCGACGCCGCGGTGCAGGAGTCGGACGAGGAGGAGCGGGCGGTGATCCGCGCGTTCCTCGAACGCGCGACCGCCGCCTACGAGTGGTGGGCGGACCCCGCAAAGGACTGAGGCGGGCCGACCGACCTCAGTAGCGGGAGCCGAGCAGCAGGCGCTTGCCGGCGCGCAGCTCGGCGGGCGTGCAGTACCCGCCGTAGCCGAGGTAGCCGCCCGGGTTGAGCGACTGCGCGCCGCAGTCGGCCGCGTGCTCGATCGGCGTGATCGACGGGTCGGCGCGGAAGTACGGCGCCTTCGCGCCGGCGGGCAGCTTCCAGTTCGAGAAGATGCGCTTCGCCGCGGCCTGCATGGTGCGGTGCCCGGCGACCGTGCCGCCGTAGTTCAGCCACTGGCGCTCGTGCGAGCACTCGTGCAGCGCGAGCGCCCGGACGTCCTTCGCCGAGTAGCTCCTCACCTCCGCGACGACGCGGATCAGGAGGGTGCCCGTCGCGTAGTCGCCGGCCGCGACGTGCAGGCCGGCCACGTGCACCGCCGTGTTCGGGCAGTAGGCCTTCGCGTACCGGTAGACGGTCTTCGCGAGCCCGGTGTAGCGGGCCTGGTTCTCGTAGCCGATGCGGGCGACGCGGGAGCGGGAGGTGTTCCGCACGCGGGTGCCGGACGACGAGTAGGCCTTCGAGACGAGGCGGTAGGCGACCGTGCGCTTCGCGGCCTTCGTGGAGTACGCCGGCGTGCGGACGCTGAAGCCGTTCTTCGTCGAGCTGACCTTCGCGCCCGTCGTCGTCCACGCGCCCGAGCCGACCTTGCGCTGCAGCGAGACGTGCGCCTTCGCGCGCGTGCCCCACCAGCGCACGTCGTAGTCGCCGAGCAGCACGAGCGAGCCGCCGTTGCCGACGGTGGAGGTCGTGGAGTCCCCCTTGCCGGCGAGCACGAGGTCGCCGAGGCGGTACTCGGTCACCGAGGTCGACGCCGCGCGGGCGGCGGGCGCCGCGTCCGCGACGGTCGCGCCGCCGAGCGCGGCCGCCAGCAGGACCGCCGCAGCACCGATGATCCCGAGCCGCCGACGTCGCACGGGTGGAGTCCATCGGACGCGGGGCCCTCCGGGCCACCGCGCGCCGCGTGTCGCCCGGATCCGGTCGCCGGTCAGCGGGGGCGGGTCGCCTCGCGCTCCTGCCGCAGCATCCACACGGCGTGGCGCACGGTCGACTCGACGATCCAGACGGCGGCGCTCAGGTCCTGCTCGCGCAGCTCGGGGAGGCGGGCGATGTCGTGCGCGAGCGGCTCGGCGAGCTCGAGCCGCAGCCGGCGGTCCTCGTAGTCGAGCCCCTGCCACTGCGACTGCTCGAGGAACAGCGGCAGCAGCAGGAGCAGCGCCTCCGCCTCCGCGACGCGGGCCGCGGCGCCCTCGTGCTCGAACTGGCGCTCGAGGGCGAGCAGCGCGAGCTCGGGGCCCTCGAGCACGAGCTCGGCGTGCTCCTCGAAGAACATGCGGAGGTCCTCCTCCGCCCGCTGGAGCCGCTCGAGCCGCCGCCCGACCGCCTGCGCGGCGCGCTCACCGAAGAACGTGCCGATCACCTCGTCGGCCCGCGCCGCCCGTCCCGAAGCCATGCGTCGAGTCTCGCTCACGGGTCCGACGACGGCCAGGCCGGGTGCGGATGTGGCGACGACTCCCGGCGGAGCGGGGTCGCGACGGACCCGCAGTCGTGCGGACCCGGCACCCCGAGCCGCGGCTCAGGCCTGCGGACGCGGAGCGCCCAGCGCGGGCAGCACGATCGTGTCGATCAGGCCGATCGCGAAGTCGCGACTCATCGGCTGGCGCTGCACGAGGGTGCGGTAGGCGGTCATCGACGGTCCGATGTGGGCGATCTGGTCGAGCTCCGCGTCGGACCGCGGCGGGATCTCGCCGCGCTCGATCGCGCGTTCGAACAGCAGGCGGTTCAGTCGGGCCCGGGGCTCGGAGATCGCCTCGTTCACCGCGTCGGCGAGCTGCGGATCACGGGACAGCATGGAGACCACGGCTCCCATGACGCGCATCTTCCGCTCGGCGTCCTCGAGGGTCGGCGGGCGCACCAGCGCGACGAGGTCGCCCCGGAGGGTGCCGGTGTCGGGCAGGTCCTCCATGCGCGACTGCGCCTGCTTCATGCACGCGACGGCGTCGATCACGAGCTCGGCCTTCGACGGCCAGCGCCGGTAGAGCGTCGCCTTGCCGGCCTTCACGCGCGCGGCGACCATGTCGATCGTCAGGCCGTCGTAGCCGCACTCCGCGAGCACGTCGATCGTGGCGTCGAGGATCTCGGGATCGCGCGTGTGATCGCGCTTGCGGCCGAGCTTCGCCGGGGCGCCCGGCTCATCGGAGGAGGCGGGCGGCACGGCTGTGACCACGTCCTGCTGCGCAGCGTCGAGCGGCGTCATCGCGGCTCCCCCTCCTGATCGGGCTCCATCTTACGACACGCCCACGTTCTGGAACGCGTCATATCCGGAACTGTTCCGTTCCGTATATGCTCCCCGCCATGACCTCCTCCCCCTCGGCCGCCCCGCCCGCGGCCTCGCCGCTCGCCGCGGCCCCGTCCTCCCGGCGCTGGTGGACGCTCGCCGTCGTCGCCCTCGCCCAGCTGATGGTCGTGCTCGACGCGACCGTCGTGAACATCGCCCTGCCGGCCGCCCAGGCCGATCTCGGCTTCTCGAACGCCGACCGCCAGTGGGTCGTCACCGCCTACTCGCTCGCGTTCGGCAGCCTGCTGCTGCTCGGCGGTCGGCTCGGCGACCTCGTCGGCCGCAAGCGCATGTTCCTGATCGGCCTCGTCGGCTTCGCGATCGCCTCCGCGCTCGGCGGCGCCGCCTCCACCTTCGGCCTGCTCGTCGCGGCCCGCGCCCTGCAGGGCGTCTTCGGCGCGATGCTCGCGCCGACCGCGCTCGCGGTGCTCACCACGACCTTCACGATCCCGAAGGAGCGGGCCCGCGCGTTCGGCGTCTTCGGCGCCCTCGCCGGCGCCGGCGGCGCGGTCGGCCTGCTGCTCGGCGGGGTGCTGACCGAGAGCTTCGACTGGCGGTGGAACCTGTACATCAACGACGTGATCGCGGTCGTCGCCGTGATCGGCGCGATCCTGCTCGTGCCGAACCTGCAGCGCACCGGTCCCCGGCCGAAGCTCGACGTGCCCGGCACGCTGCTGGTCTCCGGCGCCCTGTTCGGCCTGGTCTACGGCTTCTCGAACGCGGAGTCGGACGGCTGGGGCTCCCCTGCCACGTGGGGCTTCCTCGCGGGCGCGGTCGCGCTCGGCGTCGCCTTCGTCCTCTGGCAGCGCCGTGCCGCGCACCCCCTCCTGCCGCTCGCGATCCTGCGCGACCGGAACCGGGCCGCCGCCTACGCCTCCGTGCTGATCGCCGGCATCGGCATGTTTGGCGTCTTCCTGTTCGTCACGTACTACATCGAGACGACGCTGCACTACACGCCGATCCGGACCGGGATCTCGTTCCTGCCCATGATCGGCATGCTCGTGCTCGCTGCGCAGGTCGGCACGAACGTGCTCGTGCCCCGCTTCGGCCCGAAGGTGATGGTGCCGATCGGCATGCTGCTCGCCGCCACCGCCCTCGTGCTGTTCACGCGGCTCGACGCGAGCAGCGCCTACGCGCCCGACCTGCTCGTGCCGCTGATGCTGATGGGCACCGCGATGGGCACGATCATGCCCGCGTCGATGCAGACCGCCACGCTCGGGGTCGACCGGCAGTACGCCGGCGTCGCCGGGGCGCTCGTGAACACGAGCCAGCAGGTGGGCGGCTCGATCGGCACCGCGCTGCTGAACACCCTCGCCGCCACCGCGGCGACGGACTACCTGGCCGACCACGGCCCGATCACCGCGGCGGTCGGGGCCGCGGCCGCCGTGCACAGCTACACGACCGCCTACTGGTGGTGCGCCGCCTTCTTCGCCTTCGGAGCGGTGCTCGCCGCGGTCGTCTTCCGGCGCCGCAGCCAGGGGCTCGCGCTCCACACCGCGCACGTCCAGGCGCCCGCCGCGGCGCCGGAGCCCGTCGCCGTCTGACGCACGCCCGCCGCTCCGCGGCTCCTCCGCCCGCTGCGGCAGGCGGAGGAGCCGCGGAGGGGCGGATCAGCGGCCGAGGGCGAGCGCGAAGCCCTCCTCGATCGTCGGCGCGGCCGGGACCCAGCCGAGCCGCTGCCGGGCCTTGGCGTTCGACATCGGGATGCTGCTGCGCAGCACCTGCCGCGCGTACGGCGTCGCCCGGAACACGGCGTCCGGCACGCGGAGGGGGCGGGGCGCGCCGAGCACCCGGGCCGCGGTGTCGTAGAAGTCGTTCCACGCGACGGGGCGGTCGTCGCAGACGTTGTATGCCTGGTCCGCGGCGCCCCGCTCGAGGGCCGCGACGGTCGCGCCCGCCGCGTCGGGCACCCAGACGTAGGAGTGGACGCCGCCGCCCCGCCGCGGCACCGGCAGGGCCCGGCGGCGCAGCCGCGCTGCCGTCGCCCGCAGCGACCGCGCGTCGTAGAAGAAGCCGTAGCGCAGGTTCACGCCCTCGATGCCGGGCATCGCCCGCGTCAGGCGCTCGGCGGCCTTCAGCGCCTCGACCACGGGGCGCACCTCCGGCCGAGCGGCGCTCGGCACGCCGAACGGCGCCCCCTCCGCGATCGGCTCGGCACCGCGCTCGACGAACCCGTACCCGCCGAGGAACGACTGCGTCACCATGCGGTGCGCGCCGACCGCCGCCGCGAGGCCGAGCAGGTTCGAGGTGCCCTCGATCCGGAGGCGGTTCGTCGCGTCGAGGTCCCGGCGCCGCAGCGGCAGCCCGTCGATCGCGGTCAGCTCGTGGATCACCGCGTCCGCCCGCACGCCCTCCGACGCGGCGAGCAGCGCCGCCCGGTCGAGCGCGTCGGCGACGATCGCCCCCGCCCACAGCGGGCTCACCGCGTCGGCGCGGCGGGTGATCCCGACCACGTCGTGGCCCGCGGCCACGAGCTGCTCGACCAGCGGCCTCCCGATGGTCCCGGTCGCGCCGGCGACGACCACCCTCATCGCGCGCCTCCCTCGGTGTCCACGGTCCGATCCTGGCCCTGCCGCGTCGGCTCCGGCAGCCCGCCTCCTCCGCGCCCTCCGCTGCGGGGTATCGCGCAGTCCTTCCGGATCCGCGACGGAAGACCGGATCCGCGAGGCGTGCCAGGGTGAGCGGCATGGCGGCGTTCAGCGACTACCAGCTCGGCATCTACCTCCAGGGCGTCGCCGGCGTCGCGCCCGACCTGCCGATGTCGTACGCGGAGCTGGAGCGCGCCGGTTCCGCGGCGATGGATCCGGCGGTACTCGGGTACGTCGCCGGCGGCGCGGGCGACGAGTCGACGCAGACCGCGAACGTCACCGCCTTCGAGGGCTTCGGCCTGATGCCGCGGATGCTCGCCGGCGCCGCCGAGCGCGACCTGTCGATCGACCTCGTCGGCATGCGGCTGCCGAGCCCCCTGCTGCTCGCACCCGTCGGCGTGCTCGGCGTCGTCGCGGAGGACGGCGACCTGCAGACCGCCCGCGCCTCGGCCGTGACGGGCGTGCCGATGATCGCCTCCACGCTGTCGGAGGCGCCGCTCGAGGCGGTGCGGGAGGCGCAGGGCGGCACCCCGGGCCTGTTCCAGCTCTACCCGCCCGCCGACCGGGCGCTCGCGGAGAGCCTGGTGCACCGCGCGGAGGCGGCCGGGTACGGCGCGATCGTGATCACGCTCGACACCTGGATCAACGGGTGGCGGCCGCGGGACCTCGAGCGCGCCTACCTGCCGATGCTGCAGGGGAAGTGCCTCGCGAACTACCTGACCGACCCGCGGTTCCGGACCCTGCTCGCGGAGTCCGGCGGCACCGGCGGCGAGGCCGTCGTGCGGCTCTGGGCGTCGCTGTTCGGGAACCCGACGATGACGTGGGACGACCTGGCGTGGTTCCGCTCGATGACCTCCCTCCCGATCCTGCTGAAGGGCATCTGCGACCCCGACGACGCGAAGCGCGCGCTCGACGGCGGGATGGACGGCATCGTCTGCTCGAACCACGGCGGACGGCAGGCGAACGGCGGCATCCCGGCGATCGAGTGCCTCGAGCCGGTCGTCGCGGCCGCCGAGGGCGCGCCGGTGGTGTTCGACTCGGGCGTGCGCTCGGGCGTCGACGTCGTGAAGGCGCTCGGGCTCGGGGCGACGGCGGTCGCCGTCGGGCGACCGTACGTGCACGGGCTCGCGGCCGCCGGGCAGCGCGGCGTCGAGCACGTCGTCCGCTCCCTGCTGGCGGAGGCGGACCTCACCATGGCCGTCGACGGCTACCGCGACATCGCCGCCCTGCGCGGCGAGATCCGGCGCCGCTGAGACCCAGCCGCCGCCTGGCACGCTCGACCGCGTGCTGACCGAGACCGAGGCGGACGCGCTCCGCGACCGCTGCGACCGCTTCCTCGCCGGGCACGGCCCGGTCCGTGCCGCCGATGCGCTCGCGGACATCCCCGCGGACACGGCCGTCGACCGCTACGGCGCGGGCGGCGTGGTCGCCGAGCTCGAGGCCGAGGTCGCCGCGCTGCTCGGGAAGCCCGCCGCCGTGTTCCTGCCGAGCGGGATCATGGCGCAGCAGGCCGCGCTCCGCGTGCACGCCGACCGCGCCGGGCGGGGCACGGTGCTGTACCACCCGACCTGCCACCTCGCCGTGCACGAGGACGGCGCGCTCGAGCGGGTGCAGCACCTGCTCGGCCGCGCGGTCGGCGCCGCGGACCGCCTCCTGACGCTCGAGGACCTCGAGGCCGTCGCGGAGCCGCCGGCCGCCCTGCTGCTCGAGCTGCCTCAGCGGGAGATCGGCGGGCAGCTGCCCGCCTGGGACGACCTCGTCGCCCAGACCGAGTGGGCTCGAGGGCGGGGCGCCGCCGTGCACTGCGACGGCGCGCGGCTGTGGGAGGCGTCGGCCGGGTACGACCGCCCACCGGCCGAGCTCGCCGCGCTGTTCGACACGGTCTACGTCTCGTTCTACAAGGGCATCGGCGCCCTCGCCGGCTGCTGCCTCGCCGGCGACGAGGAGACGGTCGCGCAGGTGCGGGAGTGGCGCCGGCGGCTCGGCGGCACCCTGTACGGGCTGTGGCCCGCCGCCGCGTCCGCGCTGACGAACCTGCGCAAGCGGCTGCCGCTGATGCCGCGCTACCTCGAGCACGCCCGCGCGATCGCGGCGGCGTTCGCCGACGTGCCGGGCGTCACGGTCGTGCCCGACCCGCCGCAGACGCCGATGCTCCACCTGCTGCTCGACGTGCCGGAGGCGGTCCTCGACGCGAACGTGCGCCGCGTCGCCGAGCGCGACGGCGTCTGGACCCTCCGCGGCGCCTCGCCCACCGGCGACCCGCGGGTGCTGCGCACCGAGCTGTCGATCGGCGACGCGACCCTGCGCCTCCCGCCCGAGGAGGTCGCCGCGCTGCTCGGGGAGCTCGTCACCTGCTGACCCGGCCGCCGCGATGAGGTCAGACGGCGGGCGGGAGGGGGAAGGAGCCGCCGAGCAGGCCGGGACCGGCGGTACCGGTGAGTCCGACCCGGCCCTCGTCGACCGGGGACTGGTAGTCGTCGCTCGTGTACGGCAGCCGGTCCCCCGCGTGCTCCAGCAGTGCGGCGTACCAGAAGCGGTAGGCGGCGGCGGGGCGGCGCTCCTGCTCCAGATCGGGCCGCACGGCGAGCAGCCGGTCCGCGAGCTCCTCCGCGCCGATCGGGTCGACCCGGCCGTCGTCGAGCAGGTCCCACTGCCGCGCGTCGGTGTACGCGAGGTACTCCGCACCGGACGCGCCGAGCAGGAGGCACCGCCAGTGCCCGGTGGCGGAGAAGGCGGGGAGCACGATCAGCGCCTCGTACCCGCGGCCGTGCAGGACGCGGACCGCGTCGAGCAGCACGTGCTCCGGGCTCGCGGTCGTCGCCGTGTGGCGCGCCCGGACGGCGGCGACGGCCATCTCGACGAGGTCGTCGGCGGTGAGGCCGGGCCAGCCGTGCACCATCCGCCGCCAGGCGTCGGGCACGCCGCTCGCCCCCTCCATCGCCCCGATCACGCCGCCCGCGATCGCCGCGACGGTGTCGGTGTCGTTCCCGCCGCGGACCGCGCGCTCGAGCACGTCCTGCACGCCGGTGCCGTGGGTGACCGCCGACCAGGCGCCCTGCAGGGCGGCGCCCGCCCAGCCGTTCTTTGTGAAGTCGGCGGGACGCCGCTCCTCCGCCTCGTCGATCAGGCTCGACCAGTACTCCCGCCGGTCCCGCGGCAGGGCGCCGAGCCCGGACCGGATCGCCGGGTCGCCCGTCATGATCGCGGAGCGGATCGCCAGGGACCACAGGACGCACGCGTCGCCCGCGAGCGGATCCGCGTGGGTGAGCGCGCTGACGCGGCGGGCGGCCGCGACGAGGTTCGGCAGGTCGTCGAGGTGCGCGAGCGCGACCGGCGTCGTGCGCATCAGGGAGCCGTTGCCGGCCGAGTTCGGGTGCGCGGCCGCGAAGGCGCGCGCGGACTCCGCCAAGGCGTCGGCCGTCCGGTCGTGGGCCGCGTCGCACACGACCCGCGTCTGGTTGCCGACGTCCGGCGCCTCCTTGGACCAGTCGATCCAGGCCGCCGCGACCTCGTCGAGCGCGGCGCCGTCGAGCGGCACGCCCCGCGCGACGACGCGGAGGATCGGCACGGCCATCGACGTGTCGTCGGTCCACTCCCCCGGCGCCCAGCCCAGGGAGCCGCCGCCGCGCATCCGCACGGGCACGAGCTGCTGCAGGGGCGGCCCGAACTCGTAGCCGGCGCCGAGCGCGTCGCCGCAGGCCGATGCGAGCACGGCCCCGGCCGCCCGGTCCTCGATGCGCTGATCCATCGGCACCACTCTGGCATCCGCCTCAGGGTCGGCGGGGCGCCAGCAGGGCGACCACGACCGCCGCGACGCCCGCGCCGCACAGCGCGCCGGCCGCGGTGTCGGTCAGCCAGTGCGCGTCGACGACGGTGCGGCTGAGCGCCATCACCGGGATCAGCGCGAGCGCGAAGACGCGCAGCGCGGGTCGCCGGGTGGTGAGCGCCAGCACCACGGCGATGACCGCCGCGTAGGCGGTGTGGCCCGAGGGGAAGGAGCCGCGGTCCTCGAACACCGCGCCGCTCGGTCCCGGGCGCTGGTCGAAGAACTTCAGCGCGGTGACGAGCGCCTCGTCGACGGCCGCCGCGAGGACGAACGCGACGGCGCTGCGGATCCCGCGACGCCACCACAGCAGCGCCGCCACCGCGACCGCGACGCCGACCGACAGCGGGGCGCCGCCGAGCGCGGCGAGCACCCGCGACGCGCCGACGACCACCGGCTGCTGATGGGCGTCGACGAAGCGGGCCCAGTCCGCGTCGATCGCGAGGCCGGGCACGCCGGTCAGCCCGCGCACGACCACCGCGGCGGCGGAGCACGCGACGACGCCGGCGGTCCCGGCGGCGCCGAGCGCGATGCGGCCGCGACGCGTGAGCGGGATCACAGGCGGACGAGCATCTTCCCCGTGTTGGCGCCCCGCATCAGGTCGAGGAACGCGTCGACCGCGCCGTCGATGCCCTCGCGCACCGTCTCGTCCGAGACGACCCGCCCCTCCGCGACCCACGGCCCGACCTCGGCGACGAAGTCGGGGAAGAAGCGGAACCAGGTCGGCACGGTGAAGCCGCGGAGGGTCAGCCCGCGGGTGATCACGTGCCACAGGTTGTCGGGGCCGGGGGTCCGCTGCGCCTCGTTGTACCCGGCGATGGCGCCGCAGAGCGCCGCCCGGCCGCCGTCGTTGAAGACCTCGAGCGCGGCCTCCAGGTGGTCGCCGCCGACGTTGTCGAAGTAGACGTCGATGCCCTCGCCCTGCGCGGTGCCGGTCGCCGCGACGAGCTGCTCGCGGATCGGCGACGCCTTGTAGTCGAGGGCGACGTCGTAGCCGAACCGCTCGGTGAGCAGCCGCTGCTTCTCCGGGCCGCCGGCGGAGCCGATGGTGCGGGCGGCGCCCTTCAGCTTCGCGATCTGGCCCGTGACCGAGCCCACCGCGCCCGCGGCGCCCGAGACGAACACGACGTCCCCCTCCCGCAGCTCCGCGATGCGCGTCAGGCCGAGCCAGGCGGTGAAGCCGGTGACGCCGAGCAGGCCGAGGTGCGCGGACAGCGGCACGCCGGGCACCTCCGGCACGGCGCGGAACTCGCCGGCCGGGCCCTGCGCGACGTCGCGCCAGCCGAGCTGGTGGGTGACGACGTCGCCCTCCTGCAGCCCGTCGGCGCGGGAGGCGACGACGCGGCCGATCGCGGCGCCGGTCATGACCTCGTCCAGCTCGTACGGCGGCACGTAGCTGCGGCCCGCGTTCATCCGCCCGCGCATGTACGGGTCGACGGACAGCAGCTCGTTCCGGACCCGCACCTCGCCGGGCTGCAGCTCGGGCAGGTCGACGACGACGGTGCGGAAGTCGTCGTGCGTCGGCCAGCCGGTGGGGCGGTGCGCGAGGTGGATCTGGGTGCTGCCGGCGTCGGAGGTGCTCACCGTCCGACCGTACGGGCGGCGGCTGAGCCGCCGCCCGTACGATTGTCAGGCGCTGGGGACGCTCTCCCCGGCCGGCTGCTGCTGCGGCGCCCGGCCGTGGCCGCGCCCGACCGCCTTCGGCAGCGTGAACACCAGCAGGAAGGCGACGACCGCGAAGGCGGCACTCACGAGCAGGGCCGCGCTGGCGCTGTCGCCGAACGCGTTCGCGATGTCGGTCGCCGACGGGCGGCGGTCGGTCGGGATGCGCAAGTTGCCGAAGAACACGCTGCCGATCACCGCGATGCCGATCGCGGAGCCGATGCGCTGCATCGTCGAGATCACGCCGCTGGCCGCGCCCGCCTCCGCGGGGTCGACCGTCGCGACGATGAACTGCACGTTCGGGGCGATGAACAGGCCGCTGCCGAAGCCGGCGACGAGCAGCGGGCCGAGCAGGTCCCAGTTCGTCAGGTCGGCGGACGGGACCAGGAGCAGCACGAGCCACACCCCGAGCAGCCCGAGGGCGACGAGGCCGGTGCCCATGATCAGCACGGTGCGGCCGAACCGCATCGCGAGGCGGGTGCTCTGCGAGGCGCCGATGATGCTGCCGAACGCGAACGGGATCGAGACCAGGCCCGACTCGAGGGCGGTGTGGCCGAGCCCCGCCTGCCAGAGCAGCGAGATCGAGAAGAAGATGCTGACGAACGCCGCGAAGTAGACCAGTGCGAGGAACGTGCCCGCGGTGAACGCCGCGTGGCTGAACAGGTGCGGCGGCACGAGCGCGGTGCGGCCCCGGGCGACGACACGGCGCTCCCAGAGCCCGAACAGCACGAGCAGCACGACGCCGCCGGCGAGCGAGACGTACGTCCAGACCGGCCAGTCCTGGTCCTGGCCCTCGATGAGCGGCACGAGGATCGCGGTCAGCGCGCCCGAGACGAGCAGCAGGCCGACGACGTCCACGCCGTTGGCCGCCGACGCCTGCTTCGGGCTGTTCGGCACGAGGATCGCGGCGGCGATCAGGGCGACGATGCCGATGGGCAGGTTGACGTAGAAGACCCAGCGCCAGCCCTCCTCGTTGCCGAAGGCCTGGATCAGCAGACCGCCGAGCACGGGGCCGATGGCGGAGGACACGCCGAGCACGGCGCCGAAGATCGCGAAGGCCTTGCCGCGGACGCGGCCGGAGAACAGCAGCTGGATGTACGCGGAGACGGCGGGCAGGTAGATGCCGCCCGCGAGGCCCTGGACGACCCGCGAGACGATCAGCTGGCCGTCGGAGGTCGAGAGCCCGCACGCGACGCTGGCGGCGGTGAACAGCGCCAGGCCGGTGAAGAAGACCCACTTGTGGCCGAACCGGTCGCCGACGCGGCCGGCGGGGATCAGCGCGAGGCCGAAGGCGAGCGCGTAGCCGGAGATGATCCAGGAGAGCGTCGCCTCGGAGGCGTCGATGCTCGTGCGGATCGACGGCAGCGCGACGTTCACGATCGTGGCGTCGATCAGGGACATCGCGGCGCCCACGAGGACCACGGCGAACGCGATCCAGGCGCGGCGGGGCGCCACCTGGATCGTGCCCATGGCGGGTGCGGAGTCGGTCATGGTCAGTCGGCCTCTCGGGTCGTCTCGTCTTCGACGATGGCGGGCAGGTCGGCGAGCACGGTGTCGAGCCAGTCGAGCTCCGCCTGCAGGCGGTGGTTCTGGTGGCGCATCACGTGCTGCTCGGCGACGGTCAGGTACTGGTCGACGTGCTGCAGGCGCTCGGCGTGGTGGTCCGCCGCGGCGGCGACCTCCGCGCGTCGGGCCTGCAGGATGCCGGGGAGGTCGGACACGAGGTCCTTGCCCACGCGCGCGAGCGCGAGGTCGAAGGGGTCGGGTCGCAGGGAGAAGCTCGTCAGCGTCTCGAGCCGGAGGGCGTCGAAGGCCCGCCGTCCGGCGTCGGTGATCGACACGATCTGCCGCTCGGGCCGGGCGCCGTCGCGCTCGGTGCGGACGGGCTCGACGAGCTCCTCCGCGAGCAGCCGCTTCAGCGCGCCGTAGATGCCGCCGACGTGGAAGTCGGTCCACATGTGGACGTGCTCCTTCTCGGCGAGCAGGCGCAGCTGGTGCCCGTGCATCGGCCCGCGCTCGGCGAGGGCGCCGAGCAGGAAGACGCGGATGGAGGACACGGGATCAGTCTCGCACGACTAGTCCTGAGAACGGATGAGCGGGAGGCCGCCGGTTCGGACACGTCCTGGAGCCTGGAAGACGCTCGAAGCGGCGACTCCTGGACGCGGTCAGCCGCCGAGGCGGCCCGTGAGGCGCGCGTGGAAGTCGGTGCTGCGCTCGTCCAGGCCCTCGAAGCGCACCCGTCGGCCGTGGTCGGCGTAGCGCTGCTCGATCGCGTCGAGCGCGGCCACCGTGGAGGCGTCCCACACCTGCGCGTGGGTGAGGTCGACGACGGCCTCCTCCGGGTCCTCCGCCACCGCGAAGCGGTCGACCAGGTCGTTGCTGCTGCCGAAGAAGAGCGGTCCGCGCACCGTGTACCGCGCGATGTCCCCCGCCACGACGCGGTCGACCTGCGTCACGTGCGCGACGCGGCGGGCGAACAGCACCATCGCGAGCAGGACGCCGACCCCGACGCCGAGCGCGAGGTTGTTCGTCAGCAGCACCACGGCGACGGTGAGCACCATCACCGCGGTCTCGGGCACGGGCATCCGCCGCAGCGTCGCCGGCCGCAGGCTGTGCCAGTCGACGGTGGTCACGGCGACGACCATCATCACGGCAGCGAGCGCGACCATCGGGATGACGGCGAGCACCGGGCCGAGCGCGGTGAGCAGGCCCAGGAGGAAGACCGCCGCGACGCCCGTGGAGACGCGGGTGCGCCCGCCGCCGGCCTTCACGTTCACGAGCGTCTGGCCGATCATCGCGCAGCCGCCGATGCCGCCCCAGAGCCCGGCGCCGATGTTCGCGACGCCGAGGCCCCAGGACTCGCGGTTCTTCCGGGACGGGGTGTCGGTGATGCGGTCGACGAGCTTCGCGGTGAGCAGGGTCTCGAGCAGCCCGACGAACGCGACGCTGAGCGCGGTCGGCCAGACGATCGCGAGCGTCGCCGCGTTGAGCGGCACGGTGAAGGCGGTGAGGCCGGGCAGGCCGCCGGACACCTCCCCCTCGTCCCCGACCGTCGGCACGTGCAGGCCGCCGAGCACCGCGATCAGCGTCACCAGCACGATCGCGACCAGCGCCGCGGGCACGGCCGTCGTCAGGCGCGGCAGCAGCAGCACGACCGCGAGGGTGAGCGCGAAGAGCGGGTAGACGACCCACGGCACGTCGAGCAGGTGCGGCACCTGCGCCGCGAAGATCAGCACGCCCAGGGCGTTGACGAACCCGAGCATCACGCTGCGCGGCACGAACCGCATCAGCCGGGCGAGCCCGAGCACGCCGAACAGCACCTGCACCAGGCCGCCGAGCAGCACCGCGGGAAGCACGTACCCGGTGCCGTGGGCGTGCACCAGCGGCGCGATCACCAGGGCGACGGAGCCGGCCGCGGCGGTGACCATCGCGGGACGGCCGCCGAGCACCGTCGTGATCGCGAGCAGCGCGACGGAGGCGACGAGGCTCACGCGCGGGTCGACGCCCGCGATCACGGAGAAGGAGATGACCTCGGGCACGAGCGCGAGCGTCGTGACGACGCCGGCGAGCGCCTCCCGCGTCAGCAGCCGGGGCGAGCGCAGCACGTCGAGGACGCGGAGGGATTGGGGCACGGCTCTCCGTCCGATCGGGCACGGCGGGCGGTCCGCCGGCCCGGTCGTCGCGGACCGGGACCTCCAGTATCGGGCCGCCGACCGCCTCAGCGGCGCAGCCGGGCGGAGGGGAAGGGGTCGCGCACCCCGATGGCGGCGAGCGCGCAGGTCGCCTTCAGCTCGAGCTCCCGCCACTCCGCCGCCGGGTCGGACAGGATCGTGATGCCGCCGCCGGTGCCGATCGTCGCGGTCGTGCCGTGCAGCAGCACGCTGCGGATCACGACCGCGAGCGCGATCGTGCCGTCGACGCCGAGGCGCCCCCAGGCGCCGGCGTAGACGTCGCGCGGTCCCGCCTCCAGCTCGGCGAGCAGGCGCATCGCGGCGTGCTTCGGCGCGCCGGTCATCGACCCGACGGGCAGCAGGGAGCGCACCGCCGCCAGCGGCTCCCCCACCACCTCCGCGGTGATCGTCGACACGAGCTGGTGCACCGCCTGGTACGACTCGACGACGAGGAGCTCGGGCACGGCGACCGAGCCCGTGCGGGCGACCCGGGCGAGGTCGTTGCGCACGAGGTCGACGATCATCAGGTTCTCGGCGCGCTCCTTCTCGTCCTCGCGCAGGGCCGCCGCGAGCGCGCGGTCGCGCTGCGGGTCGGGGTCGCGCGGCCGCGTGCCCTTGATCGGCCGGCTCGTCGCGCGGCCCTCGGCGTCGATCACGAGCGCGGTCTCGGGGCTCGCCGACACCAGCGTCCAGCCCGCGATCCGCACGACGCCCGCGCCGGCGAGCGGCGCGTCGTCGCGCAGGCGCAGCAGCACGTCGACGGGGTCGAGCGGCGCCGGCAGGTCCGCCGTGATGCGGTTCGTGAGGCACAGCTGGTACGCGTCGCCCGCGGTGATCGCGGCGAGGCAGCGGTCGATGCGCTCGAGGTAGGCGCCGCGCTCGTGCCGCCACCGCCAGGTCGGCGCCGCGGGCTCCCTGGGCGCCGGCGCGGGCGCGCCGGCGAGCGGCGCGAGCAGGGCCGCGAGCGCCTCCGCCTCCGCCCGCCGGTGCGGCAGCGCGACGACCGTCGCGGCGGCGCCGAGCTCGACGCCGACCTCGGCGAGGAGGAAGGCCGCGGCAGGCGCGGCCGCGGCCGCGGCCGGCACCCGGTCGGCCGCCGCCCCGAGCTCGTAGCCGAACCAGCCCCACCAGCCGAGGTGCGGGGACGCGACGCCCGCGGGCAGCCCGGCGCGGAGCCGGTCGAGCAGCGCGGCGAAGGCGTCCGGCGCCGGCTCGGCGACGACCACCGGCTCGGCGAGCGCGACGCCGAGGAAGGCGGGCCCACCGGCGGGGCGGTCGGCCCACACGAGGTGCGGGTGCCGCTCCGCGAGCGCGCGGAACGCGACGGCGGCGTCCACGGGCCCCGGCAGCTCGATGCGCAGGGCGGGGACCACGTCCGGCACGGTAGCGCGCGCCCCGGCCGCGGCTCAGTCGCGCCCGACGCCCGCGTCCAGCGCCGCGACGACGGCGCCGACCCGGTCGCGGGCGCCGAGCTTGGCCAGGATCGCGGAGACGTGCGTCTTCACGGTCCGCTCCCCCATCGCCAGCCCGGCCGCGATCTCCGGGTTGCTCTCGCCGCGGCACATCCGCTGCAGCACCTCCGTCTCCCGCGGGGTCAGCCGGGCGAGCGCCGCCCTGCCGGTCCCGGGGCGTCCGCCCGCGCGGGCGCGGGCGAGCACGCGCGGCAGCACGCGCGGGTCGAGCCACGAGCCTCCGGCCGCGACCGCCCGCACCGCGAGCACGAGCGACTCGGCCGGGCTGTCCTTCAGCACGAAGCCCTCGGCGCCCGCGTCGATCGCGGCCCACAGCACCTCGTCGTCGTCGAAGGTGGTGAGCGCGAGCACCGGAGGCGCGCCCGGCGTCGCGCGCAGGCGCCGCGTCGCCTCCGGCCCGTCGACGCCGGGCATGCGGACGTCCATCAGCACGAGGTCCGGGGCGAAGCGCCCGGCGGCGACGACCGCGGCGGCGCCGTCGGCGCACTCGGCGACCACGACGACGTCCGGCTCCGCGCCGAGCACCAGCGACAGCCCCGACCGCACCATCGCCTGGTCGTCGGCCAGCACGACCCGCAGGGCGCTCACGCGCTCGCCGCCGCGTGCCGGACGACCGGGAGGCGGCAGTCCAGCACCCAGGAGCCGGCGTCCGGCCCGCCGGTGAGGTCGCCGCCGACCGCGGCGACCTGCTCGCGCAGCCCGGCGAGACCGAAGCCGCCCGCGGAGGGCCGGCGCTCGCCGTGCGGGTTCTCCACGCGCACGTGCGCCGCCTCTGCGGCGACGCGGACGGCCACCGTCACCGCTCCGCCGGGCGGCGCGTGCCGCGCGGCGTTCGCGAGCGCCTCCTGCACCACCCGGTAGAGCACGACGCGGGTCGCGAGCGGCAGCGCCGCGGCATCGCCCTCGATCCTCGACGCGACGGCGACGCCCGCGGCCCGGTAGGTGCCGACCAGCTCGGCGAGGTCGAGCGAGACGCCCTGCCGCGCGTCCGGGTCGCGCAGCAGGCCGACGACGCCGCGGATGCCGTCGAGGCTCTCCCGGCAGACCCGCTCGGCGTCGGCGAGGGCCGCCTCGGCCGCGGCGGGATCCGCGCGCAGCACCCGGCGGGCGCCGCCGACGTGCAGCACGACGACGGTCAGCGAGTGCGCGACCAGGTCGTGCACGTCCCGGGCGATGCGCTGGCGCTCCTCCCGCGCCCGCGCCGCCGCGAGGTCCGCGTCCGCCTCCCGCAGCCGGGCGGCGAGCCGGTCCGTGCGCCAGACGAGCAGCCCGACGAGCGCGCCGAACACGTCGCCGAACGCGAAGTACCCGGCGCCGTTCGGCGCGTGGTCCCGGACCAGCGCGGGCACGAACGGCACGGCCGCCACCGCGAGCACGACCGCGGCCAGGACCCGGAGGTCGACGCTGCGGCTCGCGAACCGGCTGAGCGCCGCGGTCGTCATGAAGAGCACGACGCCGACGTCGCCCACGATGACCACCGGCACCACCGGCAGCACCGCGAGCACCAGGAAGAGCCACGCGGGCGGCTCGCGGCGCGCGACGACGAGCGCCCACGGCACGAGGGCGACGGCGACCGCGGCGACCCGCCAGGGCGGCGTCGTGGACTCCACGAGCGCCAGCACCGCGGCGACCAGCGCGACGGCCGCGTAGATGCGGTCGGTCGTCGCCGCGTGGGTCGTCTCCCCGGTCCTCGCCGCCATGGGGCCAGCGTGGCGCATCCCGGGGCCGCGCCGCCTCGTCCCGCGGGCGGAGGGGGCCGGCCCCGCGGTCCGATGCGGGCGGTGCGCCGCCCGCGGAGGCTGGCGGCCATGACCGCCGCTCCGCTGCTCGCCCCGCCTCCCGACGCCGCGCCCGCTCCCCTCCCGCCGCCCGCGCACCGCCGCCTCCTGACCGTCGCGATCGGGGTCGGCGCGGTCGCGCTCGCGGTCGCCCTGATCGGCCTCGTCGTGGACCCGAGGTCGATCGAGGGCGCGCCCGCCTGGCTGAAGCCGGCGAAGTTCGGCGTCTCGGTGCTGCTGTACCTCGTCGCGATCCGCTGGATGCTCGGCGTCGTGACCGACCGCCGCCGGCTGCTCGCGGTCCTGGCGACCGTGATGCTGGTCGCGCTGACGGCGGAGCTCGTCGCCATCGACGTGCAGGTGCTCCGCGGCACCACGAGCCACTTCAACGAGTCGACCCCGTTCGACACCGTCGTCTACCTCGGGATGGGCGGCCTCATCTCCACCGTGTTCGTCGTGACCGCGATCGGCGCCGTGCTCGTGCTGCGGACCCGCGGCGTCGACCGCACGATCGCGGCGGGCATGCGCTGGGGGCTCCTCGTGTCCCTCGCGGGCATGGCCGAGGCCGTGCTGATGACGGTGAACTCCCGCTGGCACGACGCGGGCGGGCACACCGTCGGCGGCGTCGACGGCGGCCCGGGCCTCCCCCTCACCGGCTGGAGCACCCTCCACGGGGACCTGCGGATCGGCCACTTCCTCGGCCTCCACGCCCTGCAGGTGCTGCCGCTCCTCGCCTTCCTGCTGGCGCGCCTCCCGCTGCCCGAGCGGGTCCGCACCCGCATGCTCGCCGTCGCGGGCGGCGGCTACGGCGGTCTGCTGCTCCTGACCACCTGGCAGGCGCTCCGCGGGCAGGCGCTGCTGTCGCCGGACGCGCTCACCCTCGCGGTCGCGGCGGCGCTCCTGCTGGCGGTCGCCGCGGGGACCGCGGTCGTGCTGGTGTCCGGCCGGCACTCGGCCGCCGTCGAGCGGCTCTGAGCCGGCGCACGGCAGGATGTCGGCATGCGTGCAGTGCAGTTCGAGCGGTTCGGCGGCCCCGAGGTCCTGGAGATCGCGGAGGTCGAGGAGCCGCACGCGGGTCCCGGCCGCATCCGCATCCGGGTGCACGCCGCCGGGGTGAACGCCGCCGACTGGAAGCGCCGCGAGGGGCTCATGGCGAAGGGCCCGCTCACGGCGCCGCAGATCGTCGGCATCGACGCCGCGGGCGTGGTCGACGAGGTCGGCGAGGGCGTGACGGACGTGCGGGTCGGCGACCGCGTCTTCGGCTCGGGCCCGGCGACGTTCGCCGAGTACGCGGTGCTGACCGCCTGGGCGGAGCTGCCCCGGCACGTGCCGTTCGACGAGGGCGCCGCCGCGCCCGTGCCGGTGGACACCGCCGTGCGGGTGCTCGACGCCGTGGCGGCGCGGCAGGGCGACACGCTCGTGATCTCCGGCGCCGCGGGCGGCGTCGGCACCGCGCTGATCCAGCTGGCGCGCGCCCGCGGCCTCATCGTGATCGGCGTCGCCGGCGCCGCGAACCAGGAGTACGTGCAGGCGCTCGGCGCCCTGTCGACCACCTACGACGACGGCTGGGTGCAGCGCGTGCGCGACCTCGCGGTCGCCGAGGTGAACGTCGCCGCCGACCTCGCCGGCGCGGGCGTGATCCCGCAGCTGATCGAGCTGACGGGCGACCCGTCGCGCGTCGTGTCGATCGCCGACGCGTCCGCGACCGAGCACGGCGCGAGGACGACGTTCGGCGGCGGCGACAAGGCGGCCGCGCTGCGCGAGGCCGCGGCGCTCATGGAGTCGGGCGCGCTGCGGATGATCGTCGAGGAGACGTACCCGCTCGAGCAGACGCCGGAGGCCCAGCGCGTGAGCAAGGAGGGCCACGGCCGCGGCCGCGCCGTCGTCGAGGTCCACCGCTGACCCGCCGCCGACGCACGGGCCGCTGTCGGTCGCGGGTGCGAGCCTGAGGACCCGGACCGACGGCAGCGGACCGACAGCAGGAGCAGAGCGCCGATGAGCGACTTCGTCTACCACCAGAGCGGGTCCGAGTCCCTCTGGGAGGGGTTCACCCGCGAGCGCGCGGTGGAGTGGACGCGCGTGCTCCGCGTCCACTGGCCGAGCTGGCCGGGCGCGACCGCCATGTGGCTGCTGACCACCGCACTGCAGGAGGGGAGGCCCGCCGGGCTCGCCGACTGGGCGGAGCGGGCGCGGGAGGCGGAGGACGCGGGCTTCACGCCCGAGCTCTACGACCGCCTGCACCGCACCCTCGACGCGATCCCGGCGATCGAGCTGCCGGGGCACCCCGACAACGAGCCCGACCCGCGCTGGCCGGTGCACTCGATCCGCGCGTTCGACCCGGTGCTCTGGGCGGACTGGCCGTGGCTCGTCGACTTCGGCTGGAGCGACGAGGAGGCGGTGCGCCTGCTGCTCGCCTCCCGCGACCTGACGGCGTGATCGGCGCGGCCGCCCGGCTCGGTAGCCTCGCGAGGTGACCGACCGGCCGATCGTGCGCGTGCTCGGGCCGGTCCGGTTCCCCGACGGCGGCGGCGCGCTCATCGCGCCGGCCGGGGCGATGCCGCGGCGGCTGCTGGTCGCCCTCGCGCTGGCCGGGCCGGAGGGCCGCGGCGTCGCCGGGCTGACCGAGGACCTCTGGCCGGACGAGCCGCCGCGGAACCCGCGCGGCGCGATCCAGATGCTCGTGTCCCGGCTGCGCGCCGTCGCGGCCGAGGGGCTGCTCGCCTCCACGCCCACCGGCTACCGGGTCAGCGGCTCCGACCTCGAGGCCGCCGAGCGCGCGGACGCGGCCGCTGCTGCGGCGGCGCTGGCGCTCTGGACGGGCGATGCGGGCTCCGACCTGGAGGCGGACGCGCTCGCCGACGACCTCGTCGCGCGGGCCGAGCGGGCCCGCCTCCGCCTCCTGCGGCTCGAGGCGCAGCGGCTGCTCGACGAGCGGCGCGGCGACGAGGCGGTGCCCCTGCTGGAGCGGGTCGTCGACGGCGCGCCCCTCGACGGCGACGCGGTGCTGCGCCTGATGCGGGCACAGGCGGAGGGCGGCCGGGTCGACGCGGCGCTCGCGGCGTTCGCCGCCCACCGCGAGCGACTCGCCGATGCGCTCGGCGCGGATCCGGACCCGGCCCTCGTGCGGCTGAACGCCGAGCTGCTGCGCGCGCAGGCGGCGCCGACCGCCGCCGACCTCGTCGGCGTGCGGGCCGCGACGACGCCGCTGCTCGGGCGGCAGGACGACCTCGAGCGGCTGACGGCGACCGTTCCGACGCACCGGCTCACCTCCATCGTCGGCACGGGCGGGCTCGGCAAGACCCGGCTCGCGCACGAGAGCGCCCTGCGGCTCGCGGACCGCTTCGAGCGCATCGTCTTCACCGAGCTCGCGGGCGCACCGGACGCCGAGGGGGTCGAGCTCGTCGTCGGCACCGCGGTCGGCGCGCGCGGCACCCGCACCCGCCGCCTCGCCGATCCGCTGCCGGCCGACCTCGGGACCCGGACCCGGGAGGCGCTCGCCGCCCGGCGCACGCTGCTCGTCCTCGACAACTGCGAGCACGTCGTCGACGCGGCCGCGCAGCTCGCCGTCGACCTGCTCGCCGCGGTGCCGGACCTCACCGTGCTGGCGACGAGCCGGGTGCCCCTGCTCGTGCCGGGCGAGGCGGTCGTCGCCCCGCAGCCGCTGCCGGCGGACGGCTCCGCGGCGGACCTCTTCGTCGAGCGCGCCCGCGCCGCCCGGCCCGGCGTGCCGCTCGACCCCGCGCTCGTGGAGCGGGTGTGCGCGCGCCTCGACGGCCTCCCCCTCGCGATCGAGCTCGCCGCCGCCCGCCTCCGGTCCATGACCCTGCCCGAGCTCGACCGGCGGCTCGAGGACCGGTTCGCCGTGCTGGTCGGCGGCGACCGCACGGCGCCCGACCGGCACCGCACGCTGCTCGCCGTCATCGAGTGGAGCCGCCGGCTGCTTTCCCCCGCCGCGGCCGCCGCGCTCAGCGCCCTCGCCGTGTTCCCCGACGGCTTCACCGCGGCGGGAGCCGACCTGCTGCTCGGCCGGGACGCCTCCGCCGAGCTGACCGAGCTCGTCGACCAGTCGCTGCTCGCGTTCACCGAGCAGGGCCCCGGCCGGGCCCGGTACCGGATGCTCGAGACCGTCCGCGAGTACGGGCTGCGCGACCTCGCCGAGCGGGGCGCCCTGGAGCAGGCCCGGACCGCGCTCGACGCCTGGGCGGTCGCCTTCGCCCGGGGCGTCGCACCGGGCCTGCTCGGCGGTCGGGACCCGGCCGCCACGCGGACCGTGACCGAGGAGGAGGAGACCCTGCTCGCCGTGCTGCGCTCGGGCGGCGCGGGCCGCGAGCCGGTGCTCGTCGCGGTCGCGGGCCTCCTCATGGAGAACTGGATGTACCGCGGCGAGTTCGAGCCGCTCGCCGCGATCCTGCCCGAGCTGCTCGGCGCGGCCGCCCTGCGGCCCCGCACGGGCCAGGAGCAGGAGGACGCGCTCAAGGCGCTGACGATCGCCGCCTCCGTGGCGCAGATCACCGGGTCGCCGGCCGTGCTCCGCGCTCTCGCGCTGCTGCGCCGCGCCACCCGGCGCGGAGCTCCAGCGACCGGGTTCTGGGGCGTGTTCGCGACCTCCCTGGTGCTCGCGCCGTCGCTCGCGGCGGGGACGGCCGCGATCGACGCGCTCGCCGATTCCCCCGACCCGCTCTCCGCGACGTTCGCCCGGCTGATGCGGGCGCAGCTCGAGGAGAACCGGGGGCTCGCCGAGGCCGCGATCGCCGACCTCGCGGCGGCGGACGCGCTCGCGGCGCGGAACGGGTTCCACTGGGTGCGCTTCCTCGCCCGCACCAGCATCGCCTCCCTGCGCAGCCAGCAGGGGCGGCACGAGGAGGCGCTGGCGACGGCGGAGCGGGTCCGCGCCGAGATCGTCGCCCTCGACCTCGACACGGAGCTGCGGCAGCTCGACTGGCTGATCGGCGCGAACCGCGCCGCGCTCGGCGACCTCGATGCCGCGGAGGCGCTCTTCGGCGCGATGGCCGGCGCGACCGGGCGCGCGGGCGCCGCCGAGGAGCGGGACAACCGCGCGATCGCGGAGGCGGGGCTCGCCGAGGTCGCCACCGCCCGCGGCGACCGCGCGGCCGCGCTGCCGCGGTGGGAGACCGCCCTCGCGACGGCTCGACGGGCGAGCCCGCCGTGGCGGGTGCTCGTGGACGCCTCGGCCCTCGCCGCCCGGGTGCGCCTCGGCGTACCCGCGGCCGACCTCGCGGAGCCGTACCGCCGCCTCCGGGTCCTGCTGATCGTGGTGCTGCGGCTCGGGCCGCTCGGGTTCGACGCGCCCGTGCTCGGCGCGGGCATGCTCGGGCTCGCGGCCGTGCTCCGCCGGACCGCGCCCGAGGCGGCCGACGGCCTGCTCGGCGCCGCGCTGGCGTTCGGCGCCCGGCGGGACATGGCCTCCCTCGACCTCGTCGCGGCAGAGTGGGTCGGCCCGCCGCCGCCGGTCGAGGTGGCGACCGGGCAGGCGCTGGCCCTGCTGCGCTCGCCAGCCGTGCGGCAGCGGGGCTGATACGGCGACGGCCCCGCGCCTTCCGGAGTCGGAGGCGCGGGGCCGGTCGTGTCGAGCGGGTCAGGCCTTGCGCATGTACGCCCGGACCGTGAGCGGCGCGAAGACCGCGACGATGACGGCCGCGCCCAGCAGGGAGAGCCAGACGTCGCCGGTCACCTGCTGGTCGTTCACCAGGGTGCGGACCGCGGTGATCAGGTGCGAGACCGGGTTGATCTCCGCGAACGCCTTGAGCGGCGCCGGCAGCGTCCCCGTGGGCACGAAGGCGTTCGAGAGGAACGTCAGCGGGAACAGCACGAGGAACGAGATGCCCTGCACCGAGCCGGCCGTGCGGGCGAGCATGCCGAACAGCGCGAAGATCCAGCTGAGCGACCAGGCGACCACGATGACCAGCAGGCCCGCGGCGATCGTCCACCCGACGTGGTCGAACACCTGGTGGTAGCCCATGATCCCGCCGACCACGAAGGTCAGCGCGGTCGCGATCGCGTACCGGACCGTGTCCGCCAGCAGGGCGCCGGCGAGCGGTGCGATGCGGGCGATCGGCAGGGAGCGGAACCGGTCGAACACGCCCTTGTCCATGTCCTCCCGCAGCTGCACGCCGGTGACGACCGAGGCCGTGACGACGGTCTGCACGAGGATCCCGGGGATCAGGGCGGGCAGGTACTGCTGCACGTCGCCGGAGATGGCGCCGCCGAAGATGTAGGCGAACATCACCGTGAAGATGATCGGCTGCAGCGTCACGTCGAACAGCTGCTCCGGAGTGCGGCGCACCTTGAGCAGGCCGCGGTAGGCCATCGTCAGCGACTGGCTGGCGATGCGGGTGACACCGTTGCGCGGCTGGGCCGCGGCGATGGATGCGACGGCGGTCATGCCATCACCTCGTCCTTCTCGGCCGCTCCGGCCGTGCTGTGGTCGGCGCCGTGGCCGGTGATGGCGAGGAACACCTCGTCGAGGGTGGGCTTCTGCACGCCGAACTCGGCCAGCCGGATGCCGGCGTCGCGCAGCTCGACCAGCAGGTCGGTGACGCGCTCCGGGTCCTGCAGCGGCACGGTCAGCCAGGCGCGCTCGGCGCTGGCGACCGGCTGCACGCCGAGCAGGTTGCGGATGCGGGCCTCGGCGACGGCGAGGTCGCCGCCGTCCGCGAGGCGCAGCTGCAGCGAGGCGGTGCCGACGGAGGCCTTCAGGTCGTCGGCGGTGCCCTCCGCGACCACGCGGCCGCGGTCGATGACCGCGATGCGGTCGGCCAGCTGGTCGGCCTCGTCCAGGTACTGCGTGGTCAGCAGCACGGTGGAGCCGGTCGAGACGAGCTCGCGGATCGTGTCCCACATCTGCGCGCGGGTCCGCGGGTCGAGCCCGGTGGTCGGCTCGTCGAGGAAGATCAGCGGCGGCTGCGCGATCAGGCTCGCGGCGAGGTCCAGCCGGCGACGCATGCCGCCGGAGAACTTCTTCAGCGGGCGCTTCGCCGCCTCGGTGAGGGAGAAGCGCTCGAGCAGCTCGGTGGACTTCGCTCGAGCCTGCCTGCCGGACAGCCCGAGCAGCCGGCCGAACACGACCAGGTTCTCGGTCGCCGACAGCGTCTCGTCGACCGAGGCGTACTGCCCCGTCACGCCGATCATGCCGCGGACGGTCGCGGCCTCCTTCGCCACGTCGTGGCCGAAGACCCGGGCGGAGCCGCCGTCCGGCTTCAGCAGCGTGGCGAGCATGGAGATGGTGGTGGTCTTGCCGGCGCCGTTCGGGCCGAGCACGCCGTAGACGCTGCCCGGCTGCACGACGAGGTCGACCCCGTCGACGGCGCGGTTCTCGCCGAAGACCTTGACGAGGCCGGTCGCCTCGATGGCGGGCACTGCGGATGACGACATCGCGTCCCCTTCCTTCTGATCCGTGCGGCCGGTGCGGCCGCTGGGAAGGACGATGCCGACAGTCGCTCACACGGCGCTCACGCCCCGCTCACACGCCCTGTCAGCACTGCTCGCGGATCCGCAGTTCGTCCGCGGATCCGCAGGGATCGGACGACGCGCGGGGTCCCGGCCTCGCTTGTGCGGCGTGTCGGCCGGGAACTGCGGATCCGCGGAGGGAGGGCGGGGCGGGCACACTGTCGGGGTGCTGCGCGCCGCTCCCCTGCTGCTCCTCGCGCTGCTGGCGGGGTGCAGCGAGATGCCCGACGCGCCCGATGCGCCCGCGAGCGCGCTGTCCGCATCCGCGCCCGCCTCCGCCACCGGGGCGACCGTGGACGCCGCCGACCTGCTGCAGGGCCTGCGCACGGCGCCGGAGGAGCGGGGCGCGACCTACAGGCGGAGCGCGTTCGGGTACGGCGACGGGCCCTTCGACCCGGACGGCGACGGGTGCTGGACGCGTCGCGAGGTGCTGATCCGCGACCACGTCGGCCCGCTCGAGATCGGCCGGGGCTGCCGGCTGACCGGCGAGTGGCGGTCCGTCTACGACGGGCGGATCACCACCGACCCGGACGCCTTCACGCTGGACCACCTGGTGCCGCTCGCCGAGGCCTGGCGCTCGGGCGCCGACCGCTGGGCGCCGTCGCGGCTCGTCGCGTACGGGAACGACCTCGGGTACCGGTGGAGCCTCGTCGCGGTCACGGCCGCGGTGAACGAGGACAAGGGCGACCAGGACCCGGTGACCTGGCTGCCCGCGCGGGACCGCTGCACGTACGTCGCGGCCTGGGTCGCGGTGAAGACGCGGTGGCGGCTGACCGTCGACCGCGCGGAGCGCGCGGCCCTCGAGCGCGAGCTCGACCGGTGCGGGCCCACGCGCGTCGCCGCCCCGGGCGCCCCGGACCTGCGGGCCCTCCTCCCCGGGTCCTGAGCGCGCCCGTGTCCGAGGCCGCGCCTAGCCTGCGGCCATGTTCGTCACGGGAAGCGGCGCCGCGGCAGCCGGCGCGGTCGTGCTGTCGGCGTCCGACCTCACCGCCGCGACCGCCTGCGAGTGGGCGGTGCTGCGGCGCCTCGACGCGCGGCTCGGCCGCGTGGAGGCGGTGCCCGAGCCCGTCGACGCGCTGAACCGCCGGGCGGCGCGGCTCGGCGACGCGCACGAGGAGCGGCAGCTCGAGGCGTACCGGCGGCAGTACGGCGCCGGCGTCGTCGAGATCGAGCGGCCCGACGACGCCCGCGACCTCGACGCGCTGGCCGCCGCGCAGGAGCGCACCGTGACCGCGATGCGCAGCGGCGCCGACGTCGTCTTCCAGGCGACGCTGTTCGACGGCCGGTTCCTGGGCTTCGCCGACTTCCTGGTGCGCACCGGCGACGTGTGGGAGGTCTACGACACGAAGCTCGCGCGCCGCGCGAAGGTGACCGCGCTCATGCAGCTCGCCGCGTACGCCGGCCAGCTGCAGCGGCTCGGGCTGCCGATGGGCGAGCAGGTGCACCTGCTGCTCGGGGACGGCACCACCTCCACGCACCGCCTGGCCGACGTGGAGCCCGTCTTCACGGCGCGCATGGGCCGCCTCCGCGCGCTCGTCGACGACCGGCTGGCCGACACCGCCGCGATCGCCTGGGGCGCGGAGGGCGTGGCCGCCTGCGGCCGGTGCGCCGAGTGCGCCGCGCAGGTCGAGGCCACCCGCGACGTGCTGCTCGTCGGGCGGCTCACCGTGCGCCAGCGCGACCGCCTCCGCGCGGTCGGCGTCGCCACGATCGACGACCTCGCCGCGAGCGACGGCGCGGTGGAGGGCATCGGCGCCGCACCGCTGCAGCGGCTGCGCCTGCAGGCGCGGCTCCAGCTCGCCGCCGAGCAGCGCGGCGGCCACGGGGTGGAGGCGCAGGTCATCGATCCCGACGGGCTCGCCGCGCTGCCCGAGCCCGACGCCGGCGACCTGTTCTTCGACTTCGAGGGCGACCCCCTCTGGTCCGACGACGGCCGCACCTGGGGCCTCGAGTACCTGTTCGGCGTCGTGGAGCTCGACGGCGCGGGGCGCGAGCGGTTCCGGCCCTTCTGGGCGCACGACCGCGAGCAGGAGAAGCGGGCGCTGCTCGACTTCCTGACGTTCGTCACCGAGCGGCGCCGGGCGCATCCCGGGATGCACGTCTACCACTACGCCGACTACGAGCGCAGCCATCTGCAGCAGCTCTGCGCCCGGCACGGCGTGGGCGAGGCGATGCTCGACGACCTGCTCCGCGAGCACGTGCTCGTCGACCTGTACCCGGTCGTGCTGCGCTCCATCCGCATCTCCGAGCGCTCCTACAGCCTGAAGAAGCTCGAGCCGCTCTACATGGGCGACCGGCTGCGCGAGAGCGACGTGACGAACGGCGCCGACTCGGTCGACGCCTACGTGACCTGGACCCGCCTCGTCGAGGAGGGCCGCCCCCAGGAGGCGGCGGGGCAGCTGCGGGAGATCGCGGACTACAACGAGTACGACTGCGCCTCGACGCTCGGCCTGCGCGACTGGCTGCTCGGCCTCGCCGACGACGGCGGGATCGCGAGGCGGCCGCCGCTGCCCGAGGAGCCGCCGGCCGACGCGGCGATCGCGCGGCAGGAGGACGCGGTGCGCGACGCCCTCCTCGACCGGATCGCCGACGTGCCCCGGGCCGACCGCTCGGGCGAGCAGACCGCGATCGCCCTCGCCGCGGCGGCCATCGAGTACCACCGCCGCGAGGACAAGTCCTACTGGTGGGACCACTACAACCGCGAGATCGCGGCGGTCGACGACTGGGCCGAGCAGAAGGACGTCCTCGTCGTCGAGGAGGCCGAGGTCCTCGAGGACTGGAGCCGGGAGGGGCGGCAGCGCTCCGACTCGCGCACGGTGCGCCTCGTCGGGCTGCTCGCACCCGGCAGCGGGCTGAAGGCGGGCGACCGCTGCTGCGTCATGTACGACGACCCGGCGCCGATCGGCTGCGACGCCGTGCCCGCCGGGCAGCGCGGCGAGCACGACCGCGGCACCGTCCGCGAGGTCGTGCCGCTGCTGGGCGGCCGCACGGCCGTCGTGATCGAGGAGCAGGCGGGCCGCGACCGGGACGGCGTCGCGTGCGAGCCGTGGTCCGAGCTGCCGTTCGCCCTGACCCCGGGGGCGCCGTACCGCACCGCGAACCAGCGCGCGGCGATCCTCGAGTGGGGCGAGCGCCTCGTGCGCGGCTTCCCCGCCGGCGACGCCGTGCTCGACCTGCTGCAGCGCACGCCCCCGCGCGTCGCCGGCGACGCCGGGCTCGCCTCCGACGCCTCCGCCGAGGCGATCGTGCAGGACCTGCTGCGGCTGTCCCGCTCGTACCTCGCGGTGCAGGGCCCGCCGGGATCCGGCAAGACGCACGTCGGCGCGCACGTCGTCGCCGCGCTCGTCCGCGACCACGGCTGGCGCATCGGCGTCGTCGGCCAGTCGCACGCCGTCGTCGAGAACCTGCTCGACCGCGTCGTCGAGGCGGGCCTCGATCCCGACCTGGTGGGCAAGCGCGTCGGATCGGCCGGCACCGTCGGCGCCTGGAGCGTGATCGAGCCCGACCGTCCCGTGGGCGTCAAGCTCTGGGCCAGGGGCCGGCATGACCGCGGGTACGTCGTCGGCGGCACCTCCTGGACCTTCACCGACGTGAACCAGCTCGAGCGGAAGCAGCTGGACCTGCTCGTCATCGACGAGGCGGGGCAGTTCTCGATCGCGAACACCGTCGCGGTCGGCGTGAGCGCCAAGAACCTCCTGCTGCTCGGCGACCCGCAGCAGCTGCCGCAGGTGAGCCAGGGCCTGCACCCCGAGCCGGTGGACGCCTCGGCGCTCGGCTGGCTGTCGGAGGGGCACGACGTGCTGCCCGCCGAGTTCGGCGTGTTCCTGCCCGAGAGCTGGCGCATGCACCCGGCCCTGACGGAGGCGGTCTCGCAGCTCTCCTACGAGGGCCGGCTGCGGGCCCGCCTGCCCGAGACGACCGACCGGCGCCTCGCCGGGATCGAGCCCGGGCTGCACGCGGTGCCCGTGGACCACCCCGGGGACACGGTCGAGTCGCCCGCGGAGGCCGACGCGGTGCTGGCGCTCGTCCGCGCGCACCTCGGCCTGGCCTGGTCGGACCCGTCCCGCGGACGGGTCGACGACCCGCTCGCCGAGGACGACCTGATCGTCGTCGCGCCCTTCAACGCGCAGGTCGCGCTGCTGCGCAGCACGCTCGACGCGGCGGGCCTGCGGCACGTGCGGGTGGGCACGGTCGACAAGTTCCAGGGGCAGGAGGCGGTGATCGCGATCGTCTCGCTGACCGCCTCGTCCCCGTCCGACGTGCCGCGCGGCATCGGCTTCGTGCTGTCCCGCAACCGCGTCAACGTCGCGATCTCGCGGGCGCAGTGGGCGAGCTTCCTCGTGCACTCCCCCGCCCTCGGCGAGGCGCTGCCGCACGACGCGGAGGGGGTCGCGGAGCTGAGCGCCTTCCTCCGGATGACCGGTCTCCGCATGACCGGTCTCCGCATGACCGGTCTCCGGACGACCGGCGCCCGCTGAGCGGGCCGCGCAGGGCGCCCGCGGTTCGGCGCAGCGGCGCGCGTCGCCGCCGGCGGCCGGGGCGCGGTCGGCATGATCGCCGGGTGCGGCGGCGGTGGACGGTCCAGGCGGTGTTCCTGGGCGTGATCCTGCTGCTCGCCGGCGTGGTCGGCGTGCAGCTCGCCGCCGCCCTGCCGGACGAGCCGGTGGCGAAGCCCGCCCCGACGCCGGTGAACTGGGCGACGGTGCGCCCGGGCGCCGACGCGAGCTGGCCCGCCTGCACGCCGCCGCACGGCACGACGCGCACGCTGCCGCTCGCGAGCCGCCCGGCCTTCGTCGTCGTCGGCGTGAACGACGGACTTCCCGGCACCGTCAGCGCGTGCATCGAGCGGGAGTTCGAGTGGGCGGACACGACGACCGGCGGGTCGTCGCAGCCCCGTCTGGCCTACTACGTGATGGCGGCCGACCCGTGGACGAAGGCGCAGCTGAAGTGGGTGGAGCACCCCGACTGGCCGACGGGCGACACCGTCGACGGCGTCCGCGTGCCGGTTCCCACCGCGTTCGCCTCCACCGCCTCGGGCACGACCTGCACCGGCGGCCGTGCGGAGCGCGCCTGCGCGTACGTCTACGGCTGGAAGATGGCGCATCACGCCGCCGCGATCCCCGGCCTGCGCGACCCGGCGCACTCTCGGTTCTGGATCGACGTGGAGGCCGAGCGCACCTGGGGCGACGACCAGCGCTTCAACCAGGCGGTCGTCGAGGGCATGGTCGCCGCCTTCACCCTGCCGAGGAGCAGGGGCGGCATCGGCACGACGACCGGCGTCTACTCCGACCACTCGGAGTGGGCGCGGATCATCGGGCGGCTCCGGAAGGGCAGCACCCTCGACCGGCTCGACCAGTGGCTGGCGATCGGCCCGGCGAGCAAGGCGGAGGCCGTCGACGCGCTGCTGCACGACTGGCCCCTGACCGCGAACGGCCGCGTCCGCATGGTGCAGTGGGTCGACGGCCCGCTGGACCGCGACATCGCGCGACCGGCCGGCGGCTGACCGCACGACGCGCGGCACCCGTGGAGACGCGCGGGAGGCATGCTGACCGCGCGCCGCCGCAGCGACCGCGCGACGCGGGTCAGGCCGCGGTGCCCAGCCGCTCGCGGAGGAACGCGACGACGCGCTCCCGCGCCTCGAAGGCGGGCTGGCCGGGCCGCTCCCGCACCTCGTTCGTCAGCACGGAGTGCGCCGAGCGGGAGAAGCCGCCGGGGTTGCCGGGCGACGAGTCGAGCTCGAGCACCTCGAACGCGCCGCCGAGCGCGCGCCGCACCGACTCGAACCGCGCCCGCGGCACGGCGGCGTCCTCGCTGAAGCGCAGGCCCAGGGCGCACACCTCCCCGCGCTCCGCCCGCGCCGCGACGACGCCGAGGTCCGCCTCCGACAGGCCGGGGTTCGCCGCCCGTGCGCGGCCGACCGCGAAGGGCACGCCCGGCTGGCTCAGCACGGCGGCGAGCACGGCGCCCTCCACCGCGGCGGCGAGGGCGAACCCGCCGGTGAAGCACATCCCGATGACGCCGACGCCCGGACCCGGCGTGCGGCCGTCGAGGTCGACGGCGAGGGCGCGGAGCCAGTCGGAGAACGGCCGGCGCACGTCGGTGGCGAAGGCGCGGAACTCCCGGGACACGCAGAGCCGGGGCAGCACCTGCAGCACGGCGCCGACGCTCGGCTCGCGGCCGGGCGTGCCGAACGGCGAGGGCACGGCGACGGTGAAGCCCGCGTCGACGAGGTGGTCGGCGAGGCCGAGCACCTGCGGGGTGAGCCCCGGCACCTCGGGCACGAGCACGACGCCTGGGCCCGAGCCGCGCTCGTAGACGTCGTGCGTCAGTCCTGCGGAGGAGAAGGGTGCGACGGCCCAGCCGTCGAGGGTGCCGACCGGGGCGGTGTCCGTCATGGCGGGAGTATGCGGCACGGCCGATCGACGCTCCCCTACGGTGGATCGGTGCCCGCCGCCGAGTTCCTCGTCCGCGCCGTGCTGTTCGACATGGACGGCACGCTGATCGACTCCACGCCGGCGGTGGACCGCGCCTGGGCGGTCTGGGAGCAGCGGTGGGACGTGCGCCTCGGGGTCCGCGCGTCCGAGCTCGGCCGGCCGGCGCGCGACATCGTCGCCGAGCGCGTACCCGCTGCGGACGCGGCGGCGGCGTTCCTCGACATCGAGCGGCTCGAGGTCGCGGACACCGCGGGCATCGTCGTGCTGCCGGGCGTGCGCGCGCTGCTCGACGCCCTGCCGGTCGACCGCTGGGCGGTCGCGACGTCGTGCAGCGCCCCGCTGGCAGCCGCGCGGCTCGCGGCGACCGGCATCGAGCCGCCCGTGCTCGTGACCGCCTCCGACACGGCGCTCGGCAAGCCGAACCCCGACCCGTACCTCGCCGCCGCCGAGCGGCTCGGCGTCGCCCCCAGGACTGCCTCGTCGTCGAGGACGCGGTGGCGGGCGTCACCGCCGGCCGTGCCGCGGGGTGCGCGACGCTCGGGGTGCTCGGCTCCGTGCCGGCGGAGACCCTCGGCGCCGACGCCGTGGCCGCGGACCTCGCCGCGGTGCGGGTGGAGCGGGTGGGCGACCTGCTGAAGGTCTCGGTCGATCAGCCGGCGGTGGAGCCGGACCGGAAGATGTCGCGGACCTGACCGAGCAGCGCGATGAGGCGCTCCTCCTCGTGCTGCGGGATGGTGTCGAGCAGCGCGTCGAGGTCCGCGCGCACGGCGCCCACGATCTCCTCGAGGCGTCGTGAGGCGTCGTCCGTCAGCGCGAGGCGTCGCACGCGGGCGTCGGAGGGGTGCGGCACGCGGTGCACGAGGCCCGCGTGCGTCAACCGGTGCACGATCTCCGTCGCGCTGCCGGAGCTGACGCCGAACCGGCCGACGATGTCGCCGACCCGGGTGCTGCCGCCGCGGCGCTGCACGCGGTCGAGGTACTGCAGCACGGCGAAGTCGGTGTTGTTCACGCCGAGCTCGACACGGACGCGCTGATCGAGCGCCTTCTCCGCGTCCTCGACGGCGTCGACCGCGGCGACCAGCGCCTGGGCGGTCCCGCTCGCCACCCGGTGCGGCGGCTGCTCGTCCTGCATGGGCGCTCCCTGCGTCGGCCACCGCCCGCGCCACCGGTGGAGGCGCTGAAGAAGCGGACCGGCCTGACGACGCTACTCCTGCCCCGCCGCGCCCGCACCCGCCTGCGCAGTCCCGCGGATCAGGCCGCGCGCCGCCAGCGGGCGCGCTCGTCGGTCGCCGAGGTGCGGCACGTCATCGCGGTGCCCGCGGCGGTCCTGCCGGTCGCGCCGGCCGGAGCGCAGAGCGCGCCGGGGTGCACGACCGCGGCCTTCAAGGGCGCCGGCGTCGAGGACGCCGTCGCGACGGGGAGGCGCTGGTCGGGGCAGCGGGCGAGGACTCGCTGCATCGCCGCCTTCTCCGCCTTCGTGACCCACAGCGAGTAGGCGCGCTTCACCGCGATCTGGTGCGCGACGTAGGTGCAGCGGAACGACTTGACCGGCGGCAGCCAGGTGGCCGCGTCGCCGTCGCTCTTGCGCGTGTTCGTGGGCCCGTCGACGGCGAACAGGTTCACCGGGTCGTTGGCGAGGGCGGTGCGCTGCGTCTTCGTCAGCCGCTGCGCGCCGGTGCGCCAGGCGTCGGCGAGCGGCACGACGTGGTCGATCTGCACGGCCTCGCTGGTGCGCTCGCCCCGCACGAAGTGGATCGTCGTGCCCGTGTACGGGTCGTGCAGCACGCCGCTGCGGACCTTGCAGGATCCGCCGGTCACCTGCGTCAGGTCGCGGCGCAGCACGTCGTCGCGCGTGTCGCAGCCGTTGCGGTCGACGTCGGCCCACGCCTTGCCGAACCGCTCGACCCGCTGGTAGCCGGTCATCGGCGCCCGGCCCTTGACGGCGAGCGCGTCGAGCGCTGCGGACGCGGACGGAGCGGACGCGGTGGGCTTCGGCGTCGGTGCGGCGGCGACGGAGAGCGAGGCGCTGCCGGCGCCGCCGTCGACGGCGGGCAGCGCGGGTGCGGCGAAGGCGGTGCCGCCGAGCAGCATGCCCGCGCCGCCCACGGCGAGCACCGCGATGGTGCCGCGGCGGGCACGGCGTCCCGTGCCGCGCATCAGCAGGGCAAGGCCCCACAGCACGGCGAGCAGTCCGACCACGGCGAGGAACGGGGCGATGGAGCCGGAGAACACGCATCGGACTCTAGGAAGGACGCGGTCGAGCCTCCGGTCCCCACGCGGGACTGCACGGATCCCCGCTCCCCCCGGAACGGGGGGGGCGTCGGGCGTCAGCCGTAGGGCTGCCAGGACTGCCACGCGGCGCGCACGCCGCCCCGGGCGTCCTCCTCGAGCCGATCGACCCGGTCGAAGACCCACGTGCGGCGGCGCTGCCCGTCGAAGGCCGGCCACCACTCGGGCATCGCGCCGGTGCGCGCGAACCGCAGCCACGCGCCCGCCATCCGCCCCGTGAGGGCCCGGCCCGCGCGGTCGCCGCCCAGCAGCGTCGCGACCCGCCGGGTCGCGCTCGTCCCGCGCGACATCACGTGGTCCAGCTCCGAGCCGTGCGCCGCGCCGAGGCCGATCGCCCGCATCGCGAGCGGCGCGAAGTCGAACCGGTACATCCAGACCGGCGCGCGCTCGGCGTGCCCGACGGCCGCCTCGAGCGCGGGCGCCCAGAACATCAGGTCGGTGACGAACCGCTCCATGGCGCGTGCGCCCCGGCCGCCGCCGTACTCCGCGAGCACCGGATCCCTCGCCTCCGGCACCGTGGCGTCGAACAGGCGCTCCATGCGCACCGGCGTGGCCCGCAGGCCGCGGATGCGCTGGAAGAGGGAGCCCTCGTCCGCGTTCGTGCCGATCACGAGCGGCAGCGGCAGCGCCGCCCCGCGCCGCAGCACGTCGATCGGGTAGTCGGGCAGCAGGTCGCCGTCGACCACGGGTCCGACCACGCGGGCGGCCGGGGTGCGGTCGGACACGGCGAGGTCGAGGCGGGTCGTGGCCGCGATCAGGTCGGCCGGCTCGATCGTGCGGAGGGAGGAGGCGCCGCCCGGCAGCGCCTCGACGAGCTCGGCGGCCCACTCCTGCGAGCGGGTGCGCCCGTGCACGGACGCGATGGTGGGGCTCTCCGCGATGACTCGGGCGAAGAGGCCCGCCGCCGCCGGCATGGCGAGCAGCGTGAGCACGCTGGTGGCGCCCGCGGACTCGCCGAACAGCGTGACGTCGTCCGGGTCGCCGCCGAAGGCCGCGATGTTGTCCTGCACCCAGCGCAGGGCGGCGAGCTGATCGCGCAGGCCGACGTTCGTCTCGATCGGGTCCTGCTCGGTGCCGTAGGCGGAGAGGTCCAGCCAGCCGAGGGCGCCGACGCGGTAGTTGAAGCCGACGACGATCACGTCGCCCGCCGCGGCGAGGGTCTCCCCGCGGTAGGCGGAGGCGGTCGCGCCGCCGATCCCGAAGGCGCCGCCGTAGACGAACACCATCACCGGCTTCGGCTCGTCGCCGGTGCTGCGGCGCGCGATCGTCAGGGTCAGGCAGTCCTCCGACATCGGGGTGCGCGGACCGGCGCCGAGCAGCGTGTTCGTGCGGGGCTGCAGCGGCAGCGGGCCGTTCCGCGTGGTGTCGCGCACGCCCGCCCAGGGCTCGAGCGGCTGCGGCGCGCGGAACCGCAGGCGTCCGACCGGCGGCGCCGCGAACGGCACGCCCCGCCACACCGTCAGCCCGCCCTCGCGGTGCCCGCGCACGCGCCCCGCCGCCGTGGGGACGATCACGTCCACCGCCTCCGCCGCCCCCGCCACGGCGACCGGTCTACAAGACGGGTGCTCCGAGGACGCCGACACCCGGCGCGCTCCTGGATCACGGGGGCCTCGCCGACCGTCCCGCCGGAGCCGCTCGGCGACATGCCGCGGCGGCTGCGGCGACACCCCCTCGACGGGGGCGACGCTGATGCGGTGCAGATCGCGAAGCGTCTCGGGATCGTCGCGCTGATCGCGGCGGCGCTCCCCCTCACCGCCTGCTCCGCCGGACCGGTCGCGCAGGCCGAGCAGGCCCGCGTCGTCGTCCAGGTCGCGCCGTCCGCGCACCCGGAGGCCTACGACGTCCACCTGGCGCAGGCCCGCGCCGGGTTCCGGTCCGTCTTCACCCTCCGCTCCGGGCAGACCCGGACGGTCGCCGTGCCGGCGGGCTGGGTCACCGTGCGCGTCGCGGGGCTCTGCATCGTGCCGACGCCGGCGTCGGGCACCACCACCGTCCGCGTCGAGCGCACGGCCTGCCGCGTCGCCTGACCGCCGCGCGGTCAGCTCGCGTCGAGCAGCGCCGCGTCCGTCTCCGCTGGTGCCGTCGGCACCACGACCACCGGACGGTACTGCCGGTGCGCCAGGCGCAGCGCGACGGAACCGGTGAAGACGTTCCGCAGCGCCCCGCGGAGGCCGCCGGGGCGGGCGCCGACCACGATCATCAGGGCGTCCACCTCGTCGGCGACGTGCATCAGGGCGTCGGCGGCCACGCCGATCAGCTCGCGCATCGACCAGCGGACCCCGCGCGGGTCGAGCAGGCCGCCGATCTCGGCGAGCCGCTCCTCCGAGAACATCGGCGCGCTGTCCGCGAGGTCGGGGTCGATCGGCGCCGTCAGCAGCGTGCCGTCCGGCATCTCCTGGTAGGCGTAGCGCGTGGCGTCGACGGCGACGCAGACGAGCTCGGCGTCGAAGGCCCGCGCGTACTCCCCCGCCGCCTGCAGCACCCACAGGGGCTGGTCGGGCAGGATCCCGACCACGACGGTGCGTGCGGACCCGGGGCGCTGCTCAGGCATGGGGAGACCTCCTGCCCGGATCATCCGCCCGGACGGCACCGCGGTTCAAGCCCCCGCCGACGCGCCCGCGCGCTTCCAGGCCCGTCGCAGCGCCCTGTGCGACGCTCGACGCTGGACGTCGCCACGGACCCGACCGTGCGCGCACCGCGTGCACGCTGCGGACCGACCGGGAGCGACGCCGTCCGACGAGCGGCCTGAAGGAGACGGCGTCCACGTGTCCGTCGAGGTGATCGTGCTCGTGGTGCTGCTGGTGCTGGCGCTCGCCGGCGCGGTGGCGGGCGTGGTCGCGGTGGCGCGGCGGTCCGGGGAACGACCGGTCGGCATCGAGGCGAACCCGATGGTCCCGCGCGTCTCCGCGGAGGTCCACGCGGGCGAGGAGCAGGTGCTCATCCACGTCGCCCGCTGGCTGATGCTGCCGACCGGGCGCGACGACGTCGCCTACGGCGAGATCTACCTCGTCGGATCCGCCGGCATGACGATGAAGATCGCCTCGCGGTCCGAGATCGGCCGCGGCTTCGACGCCGAGGTGCGGGTGCACCGCACGAGGCGGGCCTCCCTCGCCGAGTACTACGTCCTGCGGCTGCCGGGCGACGAGTCGCTGCACGAGCGGATCCTCGCGCTCGACGACCGCATCGCGGCCGCGCTGCACGACCTCGACCCGCAGGCGCACGTCCGCCGCTCCGCAGGCTGATCGCGAGGGGTCAGGAGTCGCGCGAGAACAGCGCGCGGCGCACCGCCCGGCGCAGGTCGACCTCGTGCCCGACGAGCCCGGCGAGGTCCACGAGCACCGCCGCCTCCTCCGAGCCGAACCGCCGGGGCAGCGCGTCGAGCACGGCGAGCACGCCGACGCGGGCTCCGGAGCCGTCGAGGATCGGCTGCACCGCCATCGAGCGCACGGGAGCCTGCTGCACCGCCCCTGCCGTGCACGGATCGGTGTGCACGTCCTCGACCGTCCAGCCGTCGGCTCGGTCGACCTGCAGCGCACGCAGCGCGAGCGCCGCCAGCTCGGCGCGGTGCGCGTCGGGCACGAACGCCGCCGCCTCCTCGCGCGGGTCCCCGAGCACGACGAAGGCGGAGGGCACCCGCAGCAGCCGGGCCGCGATCCCGGTGATCCGCGTGAACTCGCGGTCGGGCGGCGCCTCCGCGATGGCCTGACGGGGCGGCGGCGGCGGTGCCGCGGGGGCGACGGGCGCGCTGCCGCTCGCGATCTGCTCGGCCGCCGCGCGCTCGAACTCGGCTCGCGCGTCCTCGAGGGGCATGCGGTCGCCGACCGAGCGCCGCGTCATGCCGGCGAGCACGGCGGCGAGCCGCGGCGGCAGCGAGGCCGGGATCTCAGGGGTCTGCGTCAGTCGGGCGAACGCCGACTCCAGCACCGTCCCCGGGAAGGACACGCGGCCCGTCGCCGCCTGCAGCAGCACGAGGCCCAGGGAGTAGACGTCGGAGGCGCCGACGAGCGGGCCGCCCTCCACCTGCTCCGGGCTCAGGTAGGCGGCGGTGCCCACCGTGAACTCGCCGTCGTCCGAGTGGGAGCCGAGCACCGTCGCGATGCCGAAGTCGGAGAGCTTGCCGCGCAGCCGCCGATCGCTCCGCCGGCCGGACAGCAGGACGTTCGCGGGCTTAATGTCCCGGTGCAGCCAGCCGCGCTCGTGCACGTAGAGCAGCGCGTCGCAGAGGTCGAGCCCGAGGTAGGTCACCTGCATCGGCGACAGCGCGCCGCTGCGGAGGCGCTGCCCCAGGTCGGGTCCGTCGACCCGCTCCATCACGAGGTAGATGTGCGGCTGCGCGGGGTCGGAGTCGTCGACGCCCGCGTCGAACAGGGTCACCAGCGCGTGGTGGCTGAGCCCCGCGAGCGTCTGCGCCTCCTGCTGCTGCTCGCGCAGCACGCGCGCGGAGTCGGTGGGCGCGGTGAACACCTTCACGGCGACCGACCGGTTCAGCAGGGTGTCGTGGGCCGCGTAGACCACCGCGGTGCCGCCGCGGCCGATCAGGTGCTCGATCCGGTACCGCTCCGGCAGCACCACCCGGGCCCCGACGCCGTCCGCGGACGCCATGGTCATCGGGCGGCCCTGGCAGGCGGTCGCGTCACCCCGGAAGCGTACCGAAGGCTCCCGACGGGGACCTCGTGCCGGCTCAGCGCGGGTCCGATCCGCGCAGGGCGGCGGCCCGCTCCCCCTCCGACTGCCGCAGCTGGTCGATCCAGATGCTCTCGGGGTGCACGTCGTCCGCGGCGACCACGTCGGAGGCGGTGCGGATCCGCGCGACCCGCAGCAGCAGCAGGCCGAACGCCACCTTCGTCACGATGTCGGCGCCCGACATGAGCAGGTGCTCGGTGACGGTCCACGCGCCGCCCGACACGATGCCCTGCAGCCCGTAGGTCGCCGGGTAGACGAACCACACGACGAGCAGCACGACCATCGCGGTGGTCATCGGCGCCCGCGCGGCCGCCGGCAGCACGGGCAGCGACCGCAGCACCACGACGATGATCACCGCGTAGACGACCGCGAAGCAGACGGCGGAGGCGACCCCGAGCCAGAGCAGCGCACGGAAGTCGGCGCCGCTGCCGATGACGACGCCGCCCAGGAAGCCGAGCGTCACCATCAGCGCCGCGGCGCCGCCGCCGACCAGTCGGGCGCGGGAGGCGGCGCGACCGGTCACCGCCGACACGGCGACGATCTCGACGACGAGCAGCGGCACGCTGACGGTCCAGTCCAGGTAGCGCGCGGTCCAGGTGCCGATCGCCTCCGGCTGGGGCACCCACACGCCGCCGCGCCGCACGTAGCCGCCCTGCAGCTCGAGGGCGAGCAGCACGTAGGACAGGAAGGCGACGGCGGACACCGCGACGCTCGCGTGCACCATCGGCCGGTAGCGGTCGCCGACCTCGCGCCGCGCCGACCACATGCGGGTCAGCATGGCGATCAGGCTCATCGCCGCGACGGCGACGCCGTACTCGATCAGCACGTGCTCGCCGTCGGTCAGGGGCACGGTCCACGGGGGCTGGACGTCGCGGATCGGCACGCTCCAGGGTCCCACGAGCGGCGCGACCCGTGCCGGAGGCGGTCGCTGCGCCAGGATCGACGCCATGACGACCTCCTGGCGCATGCCCGCGGAGACCGCGCCCCACGAGCGGCTGTGGATGGCGTTCCCCCGGCCGAACGAGACGTTCGGCGACGGGGAGGAGGAGTCGGCCGCCTGGGCCGAGGTGGCCAACGCCGCGGCGGCGTTCGAGTCCGTCACGATGCTCGTCGACCCGGTCGCCCGGGCGACGGCGACGCGGCTGCTCGACGGCGCGATCGAGGTCGTGGAGACGCCGCTCGACGACGCCTGGCTGCGCGACTCCGGCCCGACCTTCGTGCTCGACGAGGCGGGGCGGCTCGGGGCCGTCGACTGGGTCTTCAACGGCTGGGGCGGTCATGACTGGGCGGCGTGGGACCGCGACGCCCTGGTGGGCGCCGCCGTGGGTGCGGCGGCCGGCGCCGAGGTCCTGCCGTCGCTGCTCGTGAACGAGGGCGGCGGGATCCACGTCGACGGCGAGGGCACCGTCCTGCTCACGGAGACGGTGCAGCTCGACCCGCGGCGCAACCCGTGGGCGGACCGGGCGCGGGTGGAGGCGGAGCTCGCCCGCACGATCGGCGCCACGCACGCGGTCTGGCTGCCGCGCGGCCTCACGCGCGACTACGGGCGGTACGGCACGAGCGGCCATGTCGACATCTGCGCGACGATCCCCTCCCCCGGCCGCGTGCTGCTGCACGAGCAGCGCGATCCCGCCCACCCGGACCACGCGGTGTCGGCGCAGCTGCGACGGGCGCTGGAGGAGGCCGTCGACGCGGCCGGGCGGCCGTTCGAGATCGTGCCGCTGCCCGCGCCCGGGACCCTCCGCGACGCGGAGGGCTTCGTCGACTGGTCCTACGTGAACCACGTGGTCGTGAACGACGGGGTGGTCGCCTGCTCGTTCGGCGACGCCCGGGCCGACGCCGCGGCGCGCGACGTGCTCGCTGAGGCGTACCCGGGCCGGCGCGTGGTGTCCGTCGACGCCCGCGCGATCTTCGCGTGCGGCGGCGGGATCCACTGCATCACGCAGCAGCAGCCCCGGACACCGCCCGTGGAGGCGTCCGCCACGCCGGGGACGGTCCGATCCGACCCGTTCCGGGGCTGACGCGGAGGGAGGCGTGGGGAAGAATGGGGCGGTGCCCGCCCTGCCCTCCCTCCGCCTCCGTGGCTGAGCGCGATCCCGGGCCGGGCGACGTCCTCGCCGGCCGATACGAGATCCGCGGGGAGCTGGGCCGAGGCGGCATGGCCACCGTGTACCGGGGGCTCGACCGCCGGCTGCAGCGCCCGGTCGCGATCAAGGTGTTCCGCGGCGGCTTCGCCGAGGCGGTCGACCCGCAGCGCACCACGCAGGAGATGCGGCTGCTCGCGGCCGTGAACCACCCGTCCGTCGTCGCCGTGCTCGACGCGTCGAACGGCGACGGCGTCTTCGGCGCCTTCCTGGTGATGGAGCTGGTGGTCGGCGCCGACCTCGGCGCGCTGCTGCACCGCGCACGCGGTCCGCTGGCGGCCGACTTCGCGCGTCGCATCGTCGCCGACGTCGCGGGAGCCCTCGCCGCCCTGCACGCGCAGGGCGTGGTGCACCGCGACGTGAAGCCCGCGAACATCCTCGTGCCCGAGGCCGCGAACTCCTCCTCCCTCGTCGCCGCGAAGCTCACCGACTTCGGCATCGCCCAGCTCGTGGACGGCGCGCGCCTGACCGGCCCCGACTCGATCCTCGGCACCGCCGCCTACCTCAGCCCCGAGCAGGTCCGCGGTGCGGCACCGAGGCCCGCGAGCGACGTGTACTCGCTGGGCCTCGTGCTGCTCGAGGCGCTGACGGGCAGGCGGGCCTTCCCCGGCGCTGCCGCGGAGGCCGCGATGGCCCGCCTGCAGCGCCCGCCCGCGCTGCCGGAGGACGCCTCCCCCGCCCTGGCCGAGCTGCTGTCGCGCATGACCGCGCTCGACCCGGCGCATCGGCCCGGCGCCGCCGATGTCGCCTCCGCCCTGCGGGAGCAGCTCGTCGGCCGGGTCACCGCGCCCGATGCGGCGCAGACCGCGCCGACGCCGATCGCGGGCGTGGCCGCCGCGGTGCCGCCGGTGCCGCACCCCGACGCCACCGCGCCGCAGGAGCCGTTCTTCACCCCCGGCCGCGGCATGCCGGTCAGCGGGCGCATCGCGACCACGACGACCGCGACCGCGGCGCCGAAGGAGCGCCGCCGCTTCCCGACCGTGCTCGCCGTCGCCGCGACGGTGCTCGCCGCCTCGGTCGCGGGCGTCGCGATCTCGGCCGCGTCGAACCTGAACACCACGAAGGCGCAGACGAGCGACGTCGCCCAGGACGCCCCGTCGAAGGCCGTCGCTCCGGTGAAGCGGCCCAGCGCCGCTCCCGACGAGGACGTGCGCTACGACGCCCCGCGCCCCGTCGCCACCCGCTCGAGCACGCCGACCCCCACCCCGACGCCGACGACGCCCACGCCGACGCCGACCGCCACGGCGACCGCCGCACCCACGACGCCCGCGCCGAGCACGTCGGCGCCGGCCGCGCCGGCGCCCAGCACCGCGCCGAGCAGCCCGGCGGCGCCCGACCCCGCGCCGTCGGCCCCGGTCGAGGCGCCGAGCGCGCCCGCCGACAGCCCGGCGCCGACCGGGCCCGATCAGCAACTGGTCAGCGTCCCCGGCCTCTGACGCGCCCGCCCTGCCGCACCCCGACGGGTGCGGCAGGGATCAGCGGCGCAGGGCTCAGCCCGCGGATCCGCTCGAGGCGTGGATGACGACCTGGGTGTCCGCGGGCGCGGAGGACCCAGCAGCCGGCTCGGTCGAGACGACCTGCCCGGCCGGCAGGTCGGACGCCACGTCGTCGCCGTACGCCCACTTGTAACCGGCCTGCACCAGCGCCGCGGCGGCCGCGTCCTTCGTCATGCCCGAGGTGGCCGGCACGGTCCCGGTCGTCGCGGTCGGGGTCACCTGGGCCGCGCCGCCGTAGAGGTACTGCGGCTCCGGCGCGGTCCACGAGGTCGCCCCGCCGTAGTCCTTGTTCACCGCGGTCTGGATCTCCTTCCAGACGCAGTGGCGGTTGGTGGCCGCGTTGCCGTTGCCGCTCGTGTAGCACGGAGTCGGCAGCGTGGTCTTGCGGAGGCTCTGCGGGGCGTACCCGGCCTTCGTGCCGTTGTTGCCGATCCACACCGACGTGGTGACCTTGGAGGTGGAGCCGGTCATCCACGTGTCGATCGCGTCGTTCGTCGTGCCCGTCTTGCCGAACTCGTAGAGGCCGTCAGCCGTCTGGTCGCCGCTCGCGGTGCCGCCCGTGAACACGCCGCGCATGGCGTACACCGCGGCGTTCGCCACGGCCGGGTCGACGACCTGCTTGCAGGAGGTGGCGGGCACCTTCAGCTCGGAGCCATCGGTCCTGACGACCTTGTCGATCGCGACGGGGCTGCAGTACTTCCCCTCGTTCGCGATGCCCGCGTACGCCGCGGCGATCGACACCGGCGACACCGTGTACGTGCCGCCGATGATGAACGGCGCCTCCGTCGTCGGATTCGCGGTTCCCGTCACCGGCTTGACACCGAAGGCCTCGGCCATGTTCTGGATGTCGCACAGGTCGAGCTGCTGGGCCATGCGGACGAACGTGCCGTTGATCGACCGGGCGGTCCCGTTGAGCACGGTCTGCGTCCCACCCTCGTCACCGGTGTCGTTGCCGAAGGTGTACGGCTCCCCCGCGTACGGCTTCCCGCACGCGGTGAACTCCGAGACGGTGCCCGGGTTCGAGTCCACGGTCTGGTTCAAGGTGTGCCCGGTCTTCAGCCAGTCGAGCAGCGTGAAGACCTTGAACGTCGATCCCGGCTGCCAGCCGCCGCTGTTGCCGAGCGTGCGGTTCGCCGTGTAGTTGATCGAGGTCGCGCCCTTGTGCGGGGTGTAGCTGAAGTCCTTGTTGGTGACCATCGTCAGGATCCGCCCGGTCCCGACCTCCACCGACACCGCGGCGCCGCCGACGTTCCAGGTGACCGCGGACTTCGGCACGTACGTGCTCATGGCCTGCTTGGCCTTCTTCTCCGCCGCCAGGTCGAGCGTCGTGTAGATCTTCCAGCCGGAGCGCTCGAGGTTCGCCTGCCGGGTCGCCTCATCCTTGCCGAAGGCCTTGTCGGAGAGGACCGTGTTGTAGACGTAGTCGCAGAAGAAGCCGCTGATGCCCGCGGCCTCGCACCCGGTCTTCGACGGGGTGATCTTCGGAGCGATCGGCGTCGCGACGGCCTCGTCGTACTGGGCCTTCGTGATGAGCTCGTTCTTGAGCTCCACGCCGAGGATGTAGTCCCGACGCTCCTTGTTGTGCGCCCAGTTGTCCTTGACGTCGAGCCGCAGGTACTGCGGGTTGTTCACGGTCGCCATCAGGCTCGCGGCCTGCGCGATCGAGAGCTTCGCCGCGGTGGTGTCGAAGTAGTACTCGGCGGCCGACTCGATGCCGTAGACGCGCCCGCCGAACCCGGCGATGTTCAGGTACCCGAGCAGGATCTGGTCCTTGGAGTAGGACTTCTCCAACGCGATGGCGTACCGCGCCTCCTTCAGCTTGCGCCCGACCGACGGGTCGGTGCACACGGCGTACGCGGCGTTCACCTGCTCGGTGGTGGGCTTGTTCTCCGCCTCCTGCACGCAGACGTTCTTGACGTACTGCTGCGTGATGGTGGACGCGCCCTGCAGGTCCTTCCCCGTGAGGTTCGCGACCGTGGCCCGCACGATGCCCACGGGGTCGATGCCGCCGTGGTCGTAGAACCGCACGTCCTCACCGGCGAGCGCGGCGTTCTTCGCGACCTGGGAGATCTCGTCCCACTTCACGACCTGACGGTTCTGCGCGTAGAAGGAGGCGAGCAAGACGTCCTTGTCGCCGTCCTTCGCGTAGATCTGCGTCTTCTGGTCGAGGGCGGTGATCTTCAGGTCGCTCGGCAGCTCCTCGAACATGCCGATGCCGTTCTTCGCCGTCGTACCCGTGAGCGCGATCGCGGGCGTCACGGCGACGGCGACCATCACCCCGGCGATCACGGCGATGGCGAGCATGCCGAGGAAGGCGGTGAGGGCCGTTCCGGGTCGGGTGCGGGAAGGCATCCGGGAATCGTACGAAGTCCGTGCGGACCCGCCGGTCGTGACAGGCGGTCGGCGGGGATCCGATACGGACTTCACAGGGAAGCGGCGGGGCCGGTTCACGCCTCGGTGAGCAGCCGCTCGACCTCGGGCAGGCGCTCCTTGGGCATCAGCACCTGGCGGGGCAGCGAGCCGGTCGCGGGGCCGACGAAGTGCTGCTGCTCGAGGTCGGCGAGCAGCCGGCGGGCCCGGGAGTACGGCAGGTCGAGGTCGCGCTGCAGGCGGGCCGCGGAGGCGTACTGCGTCGACACGACCAGGCGCGCCGCGCGCGCGAAGTCGCGGTAGTCGTCGCCGAGCTCCTCCTTGAGGTGCTCGAGGTCGGTGCGGACCGGGTCCGCGACGACGAGGCGCGGCTCCGACTCGTCGGGGTCCTCGTCGGAGGTGAAGTACAGGACGTCGGGCTGCGCGTGCAGCACGGGCGCGGGCGCCAGCGCGTCCTCGGCGTCGTCCTCCGCCTCGGCGGGCTCCGCGGGCTCGGCGACGACGCTCGCGACCACGGGCTCGACGGCGGCAGGACGCTGCTTCGCCGGGCGGACCCGGGCGGGCCTGCTCCGCGCCGGGCGGACCTCCGCCGGGCGCAGGACCGGGCGCCGCTCGGCGACGGGGGCGACCTCGGCCACCGGCGCCTGCTCCGCCTCCTGCTCCTGCTCCTGCTCCTGCTCCGCTTCTTGCTCCTGCTCCTCGGCGGGTTCCGCGACGACGGCCGCCGGGCGCTCCTCGACCGGCTGCGGCGCCTGGAACAGCTCGATGCCCAGCTGCGCGGCCAGGTCCTCGTCGGCCGGCAGGGCCCGCTCCGACACCTGCATGCGCGCCCCGATCGCCAGCACGGCGACGATCCCGAGGCCCAGGCCGAGGGCGACGCCCGCGGGCCAGAACGCGTACAGGACGAACCCGGTCAGCACGACGGCGGCGAGCAGCACGAGCGCGACGGCGGCGGGACGGGCGGCGGAGAGGGCTGAGGGCATGGGCGTTCCTCGGTTCGGGCGCGCTCCGAGGTCGGGCGGAGACGCTCAGCGACCACGCGACACGAAGGGCGACGTCTTCGGCGTGGGCGACGACGGGCCGTCGTCACAACGGTGTCATTCTTCCCGAAGGAGCCGCCTCGGAACCGAGTGCTCAGCGGTCTCTTGGACTTCCGGCGGCGCGTCGTTACCGCTTCGATACGGAACTGCCCCGGAACCTCCGGGCCGCCTCGCGAACCGTTGTGCGCGGTGCTGCGGGACGCACCCGGAGGAGTCCGCTCAGGCCGGCATGAGGGCTTCGAGCTCGGCGGCGCGGTCGCGGGTCAGCCGCACCACGCGGGGGCGGCTGCCACGGGACGGGCCCACGAAGCCCTCGCGCTCGAGGCGCCCCATCACGTGCTGCGCGGCGGCCGTGCTGATGCGCAGCTCGCGCTGCAGCCCGGCGACCGAGGCCCACTGCGCGCGGGTCACGAGCACGGCGGCGCGGCGGAAGACGTGCCAGTCGTCGCCCAGCTCGGCGCGGAGGCGGTCGAGGTCCTCGCGGAGCTCCTCCTCCACGGACGCGTCGGGCAGGCCGTCGACGGAGTCGGCGAACGCGTGCGCCTGCATCGCCCGGCCGACGTGCAGCACGGCGAGGGTGCCGGCCACGAGCCCGATCACCACGCCGGCGGGCCACCAGGCCCAGAAGCCGACGAGGATCGCGGCGAACACCCCGGCACCGCTGAGGGCCAGCGTGCGCAGCCGCCGCTCGGCGGCCTCGTCCGTCGCCGGGCCCGCGTCGACCTCGTCGACCAGGTCCGCGACCGGCGCCGCCGACGTCCGTTGCTCCAGCATCACCATGTCGTCGAGGCTCCTTCGTCGCCGGCTCGTCCGGCCCCACGAGCATGCGCGGGAGGCGCGGCGACGGCGGCGAGGGACGTGCCCCCAGACCGGGGCGGTCAGCCGTGGCGGACGCGGCGGATGCGGATCGGCCCCTTCGCGGTCGAGGGGTCGACGACCTGCCCGCCCTGCGTGATCTCGACCTCGCCGGCGGCGACGAGCCGACGGGCCGCCCGCCGCACGGGCTCCATCAGGGGCCGCCAGTCCTCCGCGGCGGCGCGCGCGACGTCGGAGGGGCAGATGGTCGCGTTCCCGGCGCGCTGGGCGAGCATCCCGAGGATGTCGCGCTCGAGCGCCCGGTCCGCGTCGGTGAGGCCGGAGCGCCGGCAGGCGTCGCTGCAGTACCGCACGGCGTCCCAGTCGGCGGCCCACTTCGCGCGCCACTCGATGCGCCGTCCGCAGACGACGCACGTCTTCTCGGACGGCTCCTCCGTCACGGTCCGGTTGCGCCCCACGATCAGCCGCTGACGGGCTCCGTCGCGGCGGACAGCTGCTCGACGTCCTGCGGCGTCAGCCGCACCCGGCCGGCGGCGAGCAGGTCCGCGACCTGGTCGACGGTGCGCGCGCTGGCGATCGGCGCGGCGACGGTGCGCTGCGCGGCGAGCCAGGCGAGCGCGACCGCGGTGACGGACGTGCCGTGGTCGGCCGCGACGTCGTCGAGCGCGGCGAGCAGGTCGACGTTCCGCGGGTTCTCCAGGTACGCCCCGGCCTTGCCGGCCCGCACCGAGTCGTTCGTCGCGCCCGGCCGGTACTTGCCGGTGAGGAACCCGCTCGCGAGCGAGGAGTACGGGACCTCCGCGATCCCGAGCTCGTCGAGCGTCGGGACCAGGTCGATCTCCGCGGCCCGCTCGACGAGGCTCCACTCGTCCTGCGCGACCGTGAAGGGGGTGAGGCCCTCGGAGGCGGCGATCGCCGCGGCCGAGCGGAGGCGGTCGGCGGCGAAGTTGGAGGCGCCGATCTCGCGCACCTTGCCCGCCTGCACGAGGCGGTCGAAGGCGGCGAGCGCCTCCTCCTGCGGGGTCTCCTCGTCGTCGCGGTGCGCGAAGTAGAGGTCGATGCGGTCCGTCTGCAGGCGCCGCAGCGAGTCCTCCGCGGCGGCCTCGATGTTCGCCGCCGACAGGCCCTTGCGGGAGGCGAGGGAGCCGACCTTCGTGGCGATCACGACGTCGTCGCGGCGCTTCCGGGACGCGAGCCACTCGCCGATGATCGTCTCCGACTCCCCGCCCGAGTTCCCGGGGATCCACGCGACGTAGACGTCGGCGGTGTCGATGGACCGGCCGCCGCCGTCGACGAAGGCGTCGAGGACCCGGAAGCCCTCCTCGCGGTCCGCGGTCCAGCCGAACACGTTGCCGCCGAGCATCACGGGGCCGAAGTCGAGAGAGGTCACGGGTCCGATTCTGCTCAGCGGGCAGGATGGGATCTGTGAGTGTGTCGAGTGCGATCGAGATCGAGCGGAAGTACGCCGTGCCCGACGGGACGCCGCTGCCCGCGCTGCACGGCGTCGCCGACGTCGTCACGGCGGAGGTCCGCCCGGTCGCGCTGCTCGAGGCCGTCTACCTCGACACCGAGGACCGCACCCTGCTCGCCGCCGGCATCGTGCTGCGCCGCCGCACCGGCGGTCACGACGCCGGGTGGCACATCAAGCTGCGCGGGCCGATCGGCCGCACCGAGCTGCACGCGCCGATCGACGAGCAGCAGCCCGACCGGGTGCCGGACGCCTTCGAGGCGGCGCTCCGCTCCCGGCTGCGCGGCCGCGGGGTCGCGCCGCTCGCCCGGATCCGCACCGAGCGCACCGCGACCGTCGTGACCGACTCGGCGGGCGGCGCGGTCGAGGTGGTCGACGACGTGGTGTCCGCGACCGACGTCGCGGCGGGCGTGCAGCGCACCTGGCGGGAGTGGGAGGCCGAGCAGGCCGACGACTGCGCCGCGTGCCGCGCCCTGCTCGAGCGCGTCCACGAGGTGCTGACCGCCGCCGGCGCGACCCCCTCCGACAGCCCCGCGAAGATCGCGCAGGCGCTCGGCCTGGTCGGCGTCGAGCGCCCCGCCCGGCCGTCGGACACCGCGGGCGCGGTGCTCGCCGCGCGGATCGCCGAGCACGTCGAACGGCTGCACGGCGGTCTGCAGACGCTGGTGCTCGACGGCGACGACGCGGCCGGCGCGGCCGTGCACGGGCTGCGGAAGACGATCCGCCGCATCCGGTCGCTGCTCGCGCTCGAGCCCGTCGCGGGCCCGGCGGGCGCCGCGCTGCGCGAGCGGCTCGGCGAGGTCGGGCGCGTGCTCGGCGAGGCGCGGGACCCGCTGGTCGCCGCCGAGACGGCCGGGCGGCTGCTCGACGAGCTGCCCGAGGGCACCCCCGGCGTGGACGCGGCCCGCGCGCTGCTCGTCGAGGAGCCCGTCCACCTGCTGCGCGGGCGCACCGCCGCGCTCGCCGCCCGCCTCGGCGAGCAGGACGTGCTGGCCGTGCTCGCGGACCTGGAGGCCTTCGCGCCCGACGGGGGGCGTGCGGGCGACGCCCCGGAGGCGCTCGCGGACCTGGTCGCGCCCGAGCTGCGCCGCGCCCGGCGCCGCGGTCGCCGCAGCATCGGCCACGGCCTCGATGCGCTGCACGGCGCACGGAAGGCCGCGAAGCGCGCCCGCTTCGTGCTCGAGGAGCTGATGGCCGCCGGCGTCGTGCCGGCGAAGCGCAAGCGGCGGCTCGCGGCGCGTCACGCGGAGCAGGCGGCGGACGTGCTCGGCGACCACCGCGACCTCGAGCTGGTGCTCGACGCCCTGCCGGCCGCGTCGGAGCGGCTCACCGCGGCGGGCGGCAACGCCTACGCGCTCGGCCTCGCCGCGGAGCGGGGCCGAGCCCACCTCGCGGCCCTCCGCCGCGCCTCCGAGCGCGCCGTCCACCGCCTGGAGTGACCGCCCGCGCAGCCGATGCGCGCTCCGGTCCCAGTTGCGCGCGAGCGCTCGCGCGCATCTGGGACCCTGCCGCGCAACCGCACGGCTGCGGGCGCAGCGGAGGTGCGGCGCTGAGCGGCGGATGTCTCTGCTCGAGCGAGCACATCTGCCACCCGGGGGCCGCAGTTGCGCGCGCCGGGCGCAGTTGCGGCCGAGCGCTCGCGCGCAACTGGGACCGCGCCGCGCAACCGCGCAGTTGCGATCAGGAGGAGGCGCGCTGCCCGTTGCGGATGCCGGCGAACGAGACCGCTCCCCCGACCGCGAGCAGCACCGCGGCGACGACGGCGGTCCGCATGAACCCCGCCGTGCTGACCGCACCGCCGAGCACGAGGCCGGCGCAGGCGGTGGTGATGAGCCCCGCGACTCGGGAGACGGCGTTGTTGACGGCGGAGCCGATGCCGCTCTCCGCCTCCGGCACGGCCCCGAGCACGGCCGCGGTCAGCGGCGCGACCGTGATCGACAGCCCGAGCCCGACGACCACCGTGCCGGCCGCGACGACCACCGCCTGCCCGGTGCCGAGCCCGATCAGCAGCCACATCAGCGCACCCGCTGCCGCGATGAGCGGACCGGCCGTCATGAAGACCCGGGGCCCGATGCGGCCCGACAGCGCGCCGAAGCGGCCGGACAGCAGGATCAGCAGCACGGTCGCGGGCAGCCCGACGAGCGCCGCGGTGGTCGCCGGCAGCCGCAGCACCTGCTGCAGGTAGAGGCCCGGCACGAGGAAGCCGATGCCGAGGCCGCCGTAGACGAAGAAGGTCGCGAGGTTGCCGGCGCTGAAGTTCCGCGTCCGGAAGAGCGCCGGCGGCACGAGGGGGTGGGCCGCGCGGCGGTCGCGGGCGATGAAGCCCGCCAGGCCGACGAGCCCGGCGAGCAGCAGGGCGATCGCCCAGCCCCGGGGCAGCACGGCGTCGCGACCGCCGCCCACCTCGATCAGCCCGACCGTGAGCAGGCCGAGCCCGACCGCGGCGAGCGCCGCCGATGGCAGGTCGATGCGAGGAGCCGGCCCCTCCCTCGCCTCGTCCCGCACGCGGCCGAGCAGCAGCATCGAGGCCGCGGCGGGCACCAGCCCGATCACGAAGACGCTGCGCCAGCCGAGCCCGTCGACGAGCAGCCCGCCGAGCACGGGGCCGAAGAGGGAGGAGACGCTGGTCCACGCGGTCCAGGAGCCGATGGCCTTCGCCTGCGCCGGCCCCTCGAACACCGCGATGATCAGGCCGAGCGAGCCGGGCACGAGCAGCGCTCCGGCCACGCCCTGCAGCAGCCGAGCGGCGACCAGCACGCCGGCCGTCGGTGCGAGGGCGCAGAGCAGGCTCGTGGCGGCGAACGCGATGAGCGCGATGCGGAGCACCCGCAGGCGGCCGAAGGCGTCCGACACGGCGCCGGACAGCAGGATGAAGGCCGAGAGGGTCAGCAGGTAGCCGTCGACCACCCACTGCTGCGTGACGACGCCGCCGCCGAGGTCGCGGTCGATCGCGGGCAGCGCGATGTTCGTGATCGACCCGTCCAGGAACGAGACGAAGGACGCGAGCACCGCCGCGGCGAGCATGCGGCCCCGCACCCGCGGGTCGTGCAGACCGGTCGGCGTTCCCATGCGGTCAGTATCCCGGCCGAGGGGTGCTCGGAGGCGTTCCCCTCCCGGCCGTACACTGGCCGCCGTCCCGGCGCCGCCGGCCCTTCGAAGAGAGACGGATGACCGAGCAGGCTTCGACCCCCGCAGCGGATCCCGGCGCTCAGCGGCCGCAGGACTCCGGCGCCATCGACCTCACGGACTGGGCCGCCGGCAAGGAGGGGCTCCCCGACCAGCGGCAGGTGCCCGACGCGTGCCGTCCGGTCCGCCGGCAGCGCCGCCGCAGCCGCTTCAGCCGCTGGGCGCTCGAGGGCGCCGAGTCGGCCGGCACGCACCAGGGCCCGCACGGCCAGGCGGAGGCCGGCCGCACCCACTCGTGGCTGCGGGTCATGTGCCTGACCGGCGTCGACTACTTCTCGAGCCTCGGCTACCAGCCCGCCATCGCGGCGGTCGCCGCCGGGTTCATCTCCCCCGTCGCCACCCTCGTGCTGGTCGCCCTCACGCTGTTCGGCGCCCTGCCCGTGTACCGCCGCGTGGCCAGCGAGAGCTTCCGCGGCGAGGGCTCGATCGCCATGCTCGAGCGCCTGCTGCCCTGGTGGGCGGGCAAGCTCTTCGTGCTGGTGCTCCTCGGCTTCGCCGGCACGGCGTTCATCATCACGATCACCCTGTCCGCGGCCGACGCCGCGGCGCACGCGGTCGAGAACCCCCTGATGCCGGAGGCGCTGCACGGCGCGAACCTGCCGATCACGCTGCTGCTGATCGTGCTGCTCGGCGCCGTGTTCCTCCGCGGGTTCCAGGAGGCCATCGGCATCGCCGTCGTGCTCGTCGCCGTCTACCTGTCGCTGAACCTCGTGGTCATCGTCAACTCGTTCGTGCTGATCGCGGCGCACCCCGGCCTCGTCGGCGACTGGACCTCGGCGATGCTGCGGCAGGGCGGCGGCAGCCCGCTCGGCGTCGTCGCGGTGGCGCTCGTGGTCTTCCCGCAGCTCGCCCTCGGCCTGTCCGGCTTCGAGACCGGCGTCACCGTCATCCCGCAGGTCAGCGGCAAGGGCGACCGCCCCGGCGAGCGCCCCGTGCACCGGATCGCGGGCGCCAAGAAGCTGCTCACCACGGCGGCCGTCACGATGAGCGTGTTCCTCATCACCTCGAGCCTCGTCACGACGGTGCTGATCCCGCAGCGCGAGTTCCAGCCGGACGGCGAGGCGAACGGCCGCGCCCTCGCCTACCTGGCGCACGAGCACCTCGGGCCGGTGTTCGGCACCGCCTACGACGTGTCGACGATCGCGATCCTCTGGTTCGCGGGCGCCTCCGCGATGGCCGGCCTGCTGAACATCGTGCCGCGCTACCTCCCCCGGTACGGCATGGCGCCGACGTGGGCCCGCGCGATCCGGCCGCTCGTGATCGTGTTCACGCTGCTCGCGATCATCGTGACCTTCGTCTTCAAGGCCTCGGTCGACGGCCAGGGCGGCGCCTACGCCGCAGGCGTCCTCGTGCTCATCACCTCCGCCGCGGTCGCGGTCACCCTGTCCGCGCGGCGCAAGAAGCAGTGGAAGCGGACGGCGGGCTTCGGGCTCGTCGCGCTGATCCTCGCCTACACGCTCGTCGTCAACCTCGTCGAGCGGCCCGACGGCCTGCGCATCGCGCTGCTGTTCATCCTCGGCATCCTCATCGTCTCCCTCGCCTCCCGCGTCCGCCGGTCGTTCGAGATCCGCGCGACGAGCGTGACCTTCGACGACGCGGCGCTCGGCTTCCTGCGGGAGGCGGAGGACTTCGGCGAGATCCACCTGGTCGCCAACGAGCCCGGCGAGCGCAACGCCGCCGAGTACACGATCAAGGCGAAGGAGGAGCGGCGCGACAGCAACATCCCGGGCCGCGCCTCGATCATCTTCCTCGAGGTCGAGAAGACCGACTCCTCCGACTTCGAGGAGGACCTGGTCGTTCGCGGCATCGTCCGGCACGGGTTCCGGGTGCTCGAGGTCGCGAGCGGCAACGTGCCGAACACGATCGCGATCATCCTGCTGCAGATCCGCAACCTGACCGGGGTCGTGCCGCACGTCTACTTCGAGTGGACGGAGGGGAACCCCGTCTCGAACATGGTCCGCTTCCTCGTCTCGGGCGAGGGCGAGGTCGCACCGGTCACCCGGGAGGTGCTGCGCGAGACGGAGCCCGACGTGCGGCGCCGCCCCATGGTCCACGTCAGCTGACCCGCCGCTCGGAGCGTCTCCGCAGCGGAATCCGAGTGCGCTGACAGCCCGCCGTACGAGCCGCAACGCGATGAGGTCGTCGCGGTGCGGTGCGCCGACCCGTCCGAAGGACGGCGCCCCCGTCCCCTGAATCTCAGGTCGCTCCCCCGGTCGCGGCTGCTTGCATACCTCCGATGAGCATCACCGAGACCGACATCGAGGCGGGGCGCGGACTGACGGTCCGCGGTCGTGAAGGCCGTGCGATCGAGGAGGTCGCCCGCGACGTCTTCGGCTGGGACCCGCTGCGCCCCGGCATCCAGCGCGCGGTCGCCGACGTGCTGGACGGGCACGACGTGCTCGGCGTCATGCCGACCGGCTACGGCAAGTCCGCCGTCTACCAGCTCGCCGGCGCGCTGCTGCCAGGCACCACCGTCGTGGTGTCGCCCCTCATCGCGCTGCAGGCCGATCAGCTGCAGAACCTCGCCGACCGGGACGGTGCGCCGACCGCCGGCCTCGTGAACTCCTCCCAGTCGCGCGCGAAGACCGAGGAGGTCTGGGAGCGGCTCGCCGACGGATCGCTCGGGTACCTCTTCATCGCGCCGGAGCAGTTCGCGAACGACGACGTCGTCGAGCGGCTCGCCGCGGCGACGATCTCGCTCTTCACGGTCGACGAGGCGCACTGCGTCTCGAGCTGGGGCCACGACTTCCGGCCCGACTACCTCCGCCTCGGCGAGGTCGCCGAGCGGCTCGGGCGCCCGCCGATCCTCGCCCTCACCGCGACCGGGTCCCGGCCCGTGCGGGAGGAGGTCGTCCAGCGGCTGGGCATGACCGACGCGCACGTGCTGACCCACGGCTTCGACCGGCCGAACATCCACCTCGCGGTGCGGCGCCACGAGGACGACCACGGCAAGCGCGCCGCGGTGCTCGACGACGTCGAGTCGCTCAAGAAGCCCGGACTGCTCTACGTCGCGACGCGCAAGGACACCGAGGTCTACGCGGAGGCGCTCCGCGAGCGCGGCGTCCGCGCCGAGGCGTACCACGCGGGCCTGTCGGCGAAGCGCCGCCGCGAGATGCACGCGGCCTTCCACGAGGGCGAGTACGACGTCGTGGTGGCCACCAGCGCCTTCGGCATGGGCATCGACAAGCCCGACATCCGGTTCGTCGTCCACGCCGCGATCCCCGAGTCGCTCGACGCCTACTACCAGGAGCTCGGCAGGGCCGGCCGCGACGGCGAGCCCGCCGCCGCGAAGCTGCACTACCGGGAGGAGGACCTCGGCCTCCGCAAGTTCTTCGCCTCCACGGCGCCGAAGCGGGGCGACCTGCGCCGCTTCCACGCCGCCGCGCAGGAGCACGCGCCGCTCGCCGACGTCGCCGAGGCGATGGAGGTGAGCGTGCGCCGTGCGACGACGCTCGCGAACCTGCTCGCCGACGCGGGCGCCGCGGAGCTCGACGGCCGGGACGTGCGGCTGCTCGAGCCGGACGCCGACCGCGCCGCCGAGCAGGCGCTCGAGGCCGCCGAGTCGCGCAGGCGGATCGACGAGTCGCGGCTCGCGATGATGCGCGAGTACGCCGAGACCCGCGGCTGCCGCCGCCAGGCCGTGCTCCGCTACTTCGGCGACGAGTCCGCGGGGCCGTGCGGCAACTGCGACACCTGCGAGGACGGCTCCGCCTACCGGGTCGCCGACGAGCACGACGCGGCCGACGGCGAGGACGTGCCGTTCCCGCTCGACTCGACCGTGCGGCACACGGAGTGGGGCGACGGCCGGGTGATGAGCGTCGAGGAGGACCGGATCACGGTGTTCTTCGAGTCGGAGGGCTACCGCACGCTGTCGCTGCAGGCGGTCGTCGACCACGACCTGCTGGTTCGCACCGACCCCTCAGACGCTGCGGCATAGCGTGCCGGACATGAGCGACATCACTGACGACGAGGCCGCCGACATCGGCGCGGCCGACCCCATCACCGGCGTCGCGGCCGGCGGCGACGACCTCGCCCGCGACACCGTCCTCCCGGACAGCGGGGTCGAGGACGGCGACGACGAGGCGGAGGAGGACGGCGGCGAGTCCGCCGACTACGCCCGCGGCGACTGGGCGACGATCCAGGCGGAGTCGAACTCCACCGTGACGAACGACGCCGTCGCCGGCGAGACGGTCTACGCGGGCGAGGGCGACGGCAACGACGGCCCGACCGGCGGCGCGCCCGCCGAGACGCGGCCCGACGAGCCCGACAACGGCATCGACCCCGACTCGATCGACCTGGAGGACGAGCGATGAGCGACCCGACCGCGGACCTGTCGAACCTGACCGGCATGCTGCCGAACGGCGCCTTCGGCGCGACGCCGGACGAGCCGAGCACCGGCGAGGGCGAGGACACCCCCGTCGAGGACATCCAGCGCGAGGGCGAGCCCGACGACTGACGGGCGTCAGCCCTTCCGGCGGAGGCGGACCGGCCGCACCGGCGGCGGGGCCGCCTTCGCCGCGTCACGCCGGTAGGACCGCTTCATCGCCGTCTCGATCGAGTCGAAGTCGCCGAGGACCGCGTTGATCACGCTCTCCTCGTAGCGACCCTCCCGACGGGCCTCCAGCACGGCCTGCCGCTCGCTGTCGAGCATGAGCAGCCGCAGCCGGGCGTACTGGTCTGGCATCCGGGTCATGCCCTGCTCGTCGGTGGTCCCGATCGCCACCCGGTACCGCGCGCTGTTGCGCAGGCCGGACACGAGCTCCTCCGGGTCCTCGTCCGTGCGCTCCTGCTCCAACCGGTCGATCGCGGCGGTCTGCGCCTCCGCGATGAGGGTGCGGATCTGCATCCGGTCCTGCTCCGGGTTCGGCAGCGGCAGGCGCAGCAGCCGCACGAGCGGGCCGGTGCCGAGGCCCTGGAGCAGGCTCAGGACCACGATCACGAACGCCGCGAGCTGCAGGAAGCCGAAGGCGGGCGTGCGCTCCGGCAGCAGGAACACCGCGGCGAGCGTGACCACGCCGCGGACGCCCGCGAACGAGATGACGAAGGCCGTCCTCCAGTCCCAGCGGCGCTCCCGCAGCCGCTCGGGACCGAACCGGTAGAGCGCCGTCGCGGCGAGCACCCACGCGAAGCGGGCGACGACCATGGCGACGTAGATGCCGGCGATGATCAGCGCGCCCTCGAGGAAGCCGATGTCGGTCTCCGCGGCCGCGGCGACGATGCCCGGCAGCTGCAGCCCGATCAGCAGGAAGACGGCGTTCTCGAGCAGGAACGACACGGTGCGCCAGTTGATGCGCTCCGCGATGCGCGACTCGGCGGACTGGAAGGACGGCGCCCGGTAGCCGAGCCAGATCCCCGCGAGCACGACCGCCAGGAAGCCGGACCCGTGGATCTGCGCGGCGGGGAGGTAGGTCACGTACGGCGTGGCCAGGGAGATCGACGTGTCGAGCACCGGCGCCTTGAGCCGGCGGCGCACCCGCACGATCACCCACGTGATCACGACGCCCGCGCCGATGCCGCCGAGCACGGCGAGCCCGAAGTCGCCGAACGCGTTCCCGAACCCGCTCCCGGGGTGCGAGATCGCGGCGATCGCCGTGTTCAGGGCGACGAGGGCGGTCGCGTCGTTGAGCAGCCCCTCCCCCTCCAGCAGCGAGCCGAGCCGGCGCGGCAGCCGGCCGGAGCCGGCCAGGGCGCCGACGCTGACCGCGTCGGTGGGGGCCAGGATCGCCCCGAAGGCGAGCCCCGCGGCGATCGTCATGCCCGGCACGGCGGTGCCGACGAGCCATGCGGTCGCGAAGCCGATCACCACCACCGAGAACAGCACGAGCCCGACCGAGAGCGTGAGGATCGAGTCGCCGCGGGTCCGCACCTCGAGGAACGAGGTCTGCAGGGCGGCCGCGAAGAGCAGGGCGGGCAGCACCCCGACGAGCACGACCTCCGGGTCGAGGCGCACCTCCGGCGTGAACGGGAGGAAGGCCGCGCCCACGCCGACCGCGACGAGCACGAGCGGGGCCGACCAGCCGACCCGGCGCGCGAGACCGGTGACCGCGACCACGAGCAGCAGGCCGCCGACGGTCCAGGCGACCGCAACCGGGAAGGCCGAGGCCGTTTCCTCCACGCGCCAACCCTACGGGGAGCCCTGCGCTGCCCCGACGCGGGTCGAGGAGGCGCTGCGCGGCCCCCTCAGGCGGGCCGCTCCTCCACGGAGTCGCCGCGCGGGGCGGGGGCGCGACCGGCGCTCGCGCGCTCCGCGTACTCGGCGATCGTCATCCCGTAGCGGGCCTTGAACGCGCGGGTCAGCTGGTCGCGGGCGCCGAACCCGCTCTGCTCGGCGAGCGCGCCGATGCGGGGGAAGCGGCGGTCGCGCTGCAGCTGCGCCGCCACGACGTCGAGGCGGCGCTCGCGGATGTGGCGGGCGACGGACGCGCCGTCGAGGTTGAACACCGCGTGCACCCACCGGAGGCTGATGCCGAAGGCGGTGGCAATGGTCTGCGGGCTGAGGTCCGGGTCGTCGAGGTGCCGCTCGATGTGCTCGAGGATCTGCCCGCGCAGGTCCTGCTCGGTCGTCTCCGGCACCGAGTCCTCGAGCGTCGCGACCGCCAGGGCGCGCACGGCCCGCGCGGCCGGGGAGGCCGCTCCGCCGCCCGACGGGTCGAGCACCTCCTCCACCAGCGAGGTGAGGCCGGCGGTGACGCGGGTCGCGGGCACCTCCCCGACGGTCCGCGACGTCGCGGCCCGCACGCCCTGCGGCAGGAACGCGCTCGGCACCGTCACCCGCAGCAGCCGGGACGGCTCGGGCACGGCGAAGCGCACCGGCTCCGCCGAGGACAGGACGTGCATCGAGCGGTTGCGGCCCTCGACCGTGCGGCCGCCGGACCAGTAGCGGATCGTCCCCTCCAGCACCGCGACCAGGAACACGCTCGCGCCGTCGCGGCGCGGCGGCTGCGCACCGGAGATCGGGGACGTCGTCCACTCGCCCGCCTGCACCCCGTCGACGACGACGCTGCGCCAGCGCGAGCGGAACCGGAGCGGGTCCGGCACGGCGAAGCGTCCTGCGGCGGAGAAGCGCTCGAAGCCGCCCGCTCCGTTCCACTCCAGGAACGGCACGCTCTGCTCGGTGCTGGTCCGCACGATCGGCCTCCCCTGGTCCCCGCGGTGCCCCTCCAGGGTGTTGGAGCGGGGCCTCGATTGCCAGAGGAAATGGTGTGTGGCAGGAAAAGTGCAGCCGGAGGCGCCCTCTCCGTGCACGACGGCATCGGAGGCGGGGCCCGATCGCGCACGGAGGGCCGCGAGTCGCACTTGCCCGTACTCGAACTCATGTTCGATACTGCAGGCATGCCCGCTGCAGCCAGATCGGAGACGGTCGCGGCCCTGCAGGCCAGGATCGCATCGATGCAGGCCCGCACGCTCGGCGCGCGCACGATGCCGACGAACGAGGCGGTCGCGCCGCTGCTGCCCGGGGGCGCGCTGCGCTCCGGCGTCGCCTACGCGGCGCCCGGGTCCCTCGCGCTCGCGATGCTGCTGCTCGCCGGCCCCTCCGCGGCGGGGGCCTGGTGCGGCGTCGTCGGCATCCCGGAGTTCGGAGCGGAGGCGGCCGCCGAACTCGGGATCGCGCTCGACCGGCTGGTGCTCGTGCCCGCGCCCGCCGAGCACTGGCTCTCGGTCACCGCGCAGCTGGCGGAGGTGCTGCCCGTCGTGCTCGTACGGCCGCCCGCCGCCGGCGCCTCCCCCGGCGAGGTCTCGCGCCTCGCCTCCCGCCTCCGGCAGCGCGACGCGACGCTGCTCGTCGCCGGCCGGTGGTCGGGTGCGGAGGCGACGCTCGAGGTCACCGGCGGCAGCTGGTCGGGCATCGGCGCCGGGTGGGGCTACCTGTCGGCGCGCGAGCTCGACGTCGTCGTCACCGCCAGGGAGGTCCGGTCCCGGCACCGCCTGCGCATCGAGACCGGCTTCCGGCTGGGCGCACCCCTGCCCGCGGCCGCGCCGCAGCCCGCACCGCGTCTGGTGGCGGTGTGACCGAGCGCTGCATCGTCGTCTGGTGCCCCGACTGGCCCGTTCGGGCCGCGGCGGCCGAGGCGGACGTCGACCCGGCGGCGCCGCTCGCCCTCGTCGAGCACGGGCTCGTGCACGCCTGCTCCGCCGCCGCGCGGGCGGCCGGGGTGCAGCGCGGGCTGAAGGTGCGCGAGGCCCAGTCGCGGTGCGCGTCCCTCGTCGTGCTGCCGCTCGTGCCCGCGGTGGACGCCCGCCGGTTCGAGCCGGTGCTCGCCGCTCTCGAGACCGGCATCCCGACCGTGCAGGTGGTGCGGCCCGGGCTCGTCGTGATCCGCGCCGCCGGGCCGGCGCGGTTCTTCGGCGGGGAGGAGGCCGCGGCCGGCGAGGCGCTGAACCTGCTCGCCGAGGCCGGGGTGCCCGACGCCCGGGCGGGGATCGCCGACGGCCCGTTCACCGCGGAGCAGGCGGCGCGCTCGGCGCACCCGATCCGGATCGTGCCGCCGGACCAGGGCGCCGCGTTCCTCGCCCCCCTCCCGGTCTCGCTGCTCGGGATGCCGCAGCTCGCCGGGCTGCTCGCCCGGCTCGGGGTGCGCACGCTCGGCGCGCTCGCCGCGCTGCCCGAGGACTCGGTGCGCGACCGCTTCGGGCCCGAGGGCGCCGCCGCGCACCGCGTCGCCGCGGGCCTCGACCCCCGGCGCATGGTCGCGCGGGTCGTGCCGGCCGACCGCGACGCCCGGCAGGCGTTCGAGCCGCCGCTCGAGCGCATCGACCAGATCGCGTTCGCGCTGAAGCGCACCGCGGAGGCGTTCCTCGCCGCGCTGGCGGCGGACCTGCTCGTCTGCACGGCCCTCACCGTCGAGCTGACCGCCGACGACGGCGGGCACCACCGCCGCACCTGGCTGCACCCCCGCTCCTTCACCCCGCTCGACGTGATCGACCGGGTGCGCTGGCAGCTCGAGGCCGCGGAGCTCGGCGCGGCGGTCGTCGAGGTGACGCTGCACCCGGAGGCGGTCGACGAGGCCGCGCACCACGAGCAGGGCCTCTGGGGCGGCGGACCGGGCGAGCGGATCCACCACGCGCTGTCGAGGGTGCAGAGCCTGCTCGGGCACGAGGCGGTGCTCACCCCGACCCTCGCGGGCGGGCGGCTGTCCGCCGACCGGACCGTGCTGGCGCCGTGGGGCGAGCAGCGCCCCGCGCTGCGCTCCCCCGACGCGCCGTGGCCCGGCCGCCTGCCCGGGTTCGTGCCGACCGCGGTGCTCGGCGACCGGCCCCGCGTCGTCGTGCAGGACCCGGCGGGCCGCGACGTCGTGATCGACGACCGGGACGTGATCAGCGGACCGCCCGCGACGTTCGTGACACCCGGTCGCCTCGGCACCCGCGTGGAGGCGTGGGCCGGTCCCTGGCCACTCGAGGAGCGGTGGTGGGACGCGGCGAGCGCCATGCGCCTCCACCGCATGCAGGTGACGTGCGCCGACGGCTCCGCCTGGCTGCTCGCCCACGACGCGTCGGGCTGGTGGGCCGAGGCCCGCTACGACTGAGAACGCCTTCTGCTCACGCTTCGTGCCGCGCGACGAGCGCAGCAGCGGCACGAAGCGTGAGCGAGGTCAGCCGGCGACGGCCGCCGCGGTGCGCAGGTCGCGGACCAGGGCCGCGTAGGCCTCGTCGTAGCCGGGGTCGCGCTGCATGCGGAGCACCGCGGAGGGGTGCGCGGTGAGCAGCGCCTTCGCGCTCGAGTCGGGGATGGCGCCCTCGAGCACGGTGCCGCGCTCGGCGCCGATCTTCACGGGCCGCCCGAACAGCGCGCGGCCCGCGGTCGCGCCGAGCGCGACGACGATGCCGGGCGTCAGCACCTCCAGCTCCGCGTGCAGCCACGGGTGGCAGGCGACGATGTGCTGCACCTCGGGCGTCTTGTGGATCCGGCGGGTGCCGCGCGGCTCGAACCGGAAGTGCTTCACCGCGTTCGTGCGGTAGACGGTCGCCGGGTCGATGCCCGCCTCCTTCACCGCCTGCACGAGCAGCGTGCCGGCGGGGCCGACGAACGGCGTGCCGCGCTGGTCCTCCTGATCGCCCGGCTGCTCGCCCACGAGCACCATCGACGCGGAGGGCGGCCCGGCGGAGAACACGACCTGCGTCGCCGGCTCCCACAGCTCGCAGCCGTGGCAGCGCGTCGCCGCCTCGCGCAGCAGGTCGATTCCGGCGCCCTGGGGCACCCACTGCTCGGCGCCGGGGCGCTCCTCGTCGGGCATGCGCGCACGGTAGCGGCAGGGCCTGCGAGGAGCGGCCAGGGTCGGCGCGCAGCATGGCGGGCATGGAGCTGCAGGACGCGGTGGTGCTGGTGACGGGTGCGTCGAGCGGGATCGGTGCGGCGACCGCGCGCGCCGCCGCCGACGCGGGGGCGAAGGTCGTGCTGACGGCCAGGCGGGCGGACCGGATCCAGGCCCTCGCAGCCGACCTGCCCGACGCGCTCGCGGTGCAGACGGACGTGACGCACGAGGGCGACCTGGAGAACGCGGTCGAGCAGGCGCTCGCGCGGTACGGCCGGGTCGACGCGCTGATCAACAACGCGGGGCAGGGGCTGCACGTTTCCGTCGAGCGGATCCGGCTGGAGGACTTCCGCGCGGTGCTCGAGCTCAACGTCGTCGCCGCCCTCGCCGCGATGCAGGCCGTGATCCCGCCGATGCGGCGGCAGGGCGCGGGCGCGATCGTCAACGTCAGCAGCGGCACGACGCTGCACCTCATGCCGGGCGTCGGCGGCTACGCGGCGACGAAGGCGGCGCTGAACACGCTCTCCTCCATCGCCCGCCTCGAGCTGGCGGACGCCGGCATCGTCGTCTCGACCGTGTTCCCGCGGATCACCGACACCGACTTCCACGACGTGCTGCGCGCGGGCTCCCTGCGAGCGGATGCGCCGAAGGGCCACTCGCCCGAGCAGGTCGCCGCCGTGATCCTCGACCTCGTGCGCAGCGGTGAGGAGCGCGCGGTCCTCCCCGCCCCCTGACCCCAGCACTTCGCTCACGCTTCTTGCCGCGTCGAAGGGGTTCCGGCGGCACGAAGCGTGAGCAGAGGCTCGGCGTGGTGTTGCGCCGCTCGAACAGGTGTTCGAGAATGAGCGCATGGGCTACAGCAACCCGCCGATCTCCTGGTCGGAGTTCGAGCGGCGGCTCAGCGACTCGCGGCGCCCCGGCGGGCCGCCCGAGGGCGCGGACGGCGGCGACTCCCCCGCCTGGTCGCTGAAGCGGCACCCCTACCGGCCGGGCACCGCGCGCCGCGAGCGCGACCCCGACGCGGTGCCGTACGCGGAGCTGCACGCGCACTCGAACTTCAGCTTCCTCGACGGCGCCTCCGGCCCGGAGGAGCTGCTGGAGGAGGCGAGCCGGCTCGGCCTCCACTCCCTCGCCCTCACCGACCACGACGGCTTCTACGGCTCGGTCCGGATGGCGGAGGCCGCCGAGCAGCACGACGTGCACACCGTCTTCGGCGCCGAGCTGTCGCTGGGCCTCGGCGCCCCGCAGCAGGGCGTGCCCGACCCGGAGGGCTCGCACCTGCTGCTGCTCGCGCGCGGCGCGGCCGGGTACCACGCGATGTCGGGCCTGATCACGGAGGCGCAGCTCGCGGCGGGCGCGGAGAAGGGCCGTCCCGAGTACGACGAGACCGCGATCGCCGAGCGCCTCGCCGGGCGGGTGATCGCGCTGACGGGCTGCCGCAAGGGCCGGGTGCGGCAGGCGCTCGTCACCCCCTCAGGCCTCGACGCCGACGCGGCGGGGCGGGAGCTCGACCGCCTCGTCGACGTGTTCGGCCGCGACGGCGTCGTCGTCGAGCTGTTCGACACCGGCGCCCCGCTCGACGGCCCCGCGAACGACGCCCTGTTCGCGCTCGCGCAGGCCCGCCGCCTCCGTGCGGTCGCGACGTCGAACGCGCACGTCGCCGCGCCCGAGCGGCGGCGCCTCGCGACGGCCCTGGCAGCCGTGCGCGCCCGCCGCAGCCTCGACGAGATGGACGGCTGGCTGCCCGCCTCCGTCAGCGCGCTGCGCAGCGGCGCGGAGCAGCGCGCCCGCTTCGCCCGATACCCGGGCGCCGTCGAGACGACGGTGGAGGTCGCCGACGAGACCCGGTTCGCGCTGCGCAGCCTGAAGCCCGGCCTGCCGAAGCTGCCCGTGCCGGAGGGGCACACGCCGATGTCGTGGCTGCGGAAGCTCGTGCACGACGCGATCCCGGTGAAGTACCCGAAGGCGACCGCGGCGCACCTCGCCCGGATCGAGCGGGAGCTCGCCGTGATCGAGGAGAAGGACTTCCCCGGCTACTTCCTCATCGTGCACGGCATCGTCGACTTCGCCCGCTCGAAGGGCATCCTCTGCCAGGGCCGCGGCTCGGCCGCGAACTCCGCCGTCTGCTACCTGCTGTCGATCACCGCGATCGACTCGATCTTCTTCGACCTGCCGTTCGAGCGCTTCCTCTCCGCCCTCCGCGACGAGGAGCCCGACATCGACGTCGACTTCGACTCGGACCGGCGGGAGGAGGTGATCCAGCACGTCTACGAGGTCTACGGGCGGCGGAACGCGGCCCAGGTCGCGAACGTGATCACCTACCGCCCGAAGAACGCGGTGCGCGACATGGCGAAGGCGCTCGGCGCCTCCCCGGGCCAGCAGGACGCGTGGAGCCGCCAGGTGGAGCGGTGGGGCGCGGTCACCTCCTCCCAGGACCACGACATCCCCGGCGCCGTCGTCGACCTGGCGGAGCAGCTGCTGAAGGCGCCGCGGCACCTCGGCATCCACTCCGGCGGCATGGTGCTCACCGACCGGCCCGTCGGCGAGGTGGTGCCGATCGAGCACGCCCGCATGGAGAAGCGGACCGTGCTGCAGTGGGACAAGGACGACTGCGCCTACATGGGGCTCGTGAAGTTCGACCTGCTCGGCCTCGGCATGCTCGCGGCGCTGCAGTACGCCTTCGACCTCGCCGCCGAGCACACCGGCGAGCGGTGGACGCTCGAGACGATCCCGAAGGAGGAGCAGGGCGTCTACGACCAGCTCTGCCGCGCGGACTCGATCGGGGTGTTCCAGGTGGAGTCGCGGGCGCAGATGGGGCTGCTGCCCCGGTTCCGGCCGCGACGGTTCTACGACCTCGCCATCGAGGTCGCGCTGATCCGGCCCGGCCCCATCCAGGGCGGCGCCGTGCACCCGATCGTGCGGCGGCGGAACGGCGACGAGCCGGTCAGCTACCTCCACCCGCTGCTCGAGCCGGTGCTCGCCCGCACGCTCGGGGTGCCGATCTTCCAGGAGCAGCTGATGCAGATCGCGATGGCGGTCGGCGGCTGCTCGGGCGAGGACGCGGACCTGCTGCGCCGCGCGATGGGCAGCAAGCGCGGCATCGAGAAGATCGAGTCGCTGAAGGGGAAGCTCTACGCCGGCATGGCCGGCAACGGCATCACCGGGGACACGGCCGACGAGATCTACACGAAGATCCAGGCGTTCGCGAGCTTCGGCTTCGCGGAGAGCCACTCCCTGTCGTTCGCGCTGCTCGTCTACGCCTCCACGTGGATGCGGCTGCACTACCCCGGCGTCTTCCTCGCCTCCCTGCTGCGGGCGCAGCCGATGGGGTTCTACTCCCCCGCCTCCCTCACCGCCGACGCGCGGCGGCACGGCGTCGTCGTGCGGCGGCCGGACATCAACCGCTCCCTCGCCGACGCGGGGATGGAGGCGATCGAGGGCGCCGTCGCGGGCGGCCGGGACGCGTGCCTCGACCCCGAGCAGCCGCCCGTGCCCATGGAGTCCGACCCGACCGTGCACGACGCGGAGCACCGGCGCGACGGGGCGCTCGCGGTGCGGCTCGGGCTCGCCGGGATCTCGGGCATCGGGGCGCGGCTCGCGCAGCGCATCGTCGCGGAGCGCCTCGCGCACGGCGACTACCGCGACCAGCGCGACCTCGCCCGCCGCGTCGGGCTGGCGACCGCGCAGCTCGAGGCGCTGTCGACCGCGGGCGCCTTCGAGGGCTTCGGGCTGAGCGTGCGAGAGGCGCTGTGGGCCGCGGGCGCCGCCGCGGAGGAGCGGCCGGACACCCTGCCGCACACCTCCATCGTCGTGCAGCCGCCGCTGCTGCCCGAGACGACGGGCATGGACCGGGTCGCCGCGGACCTGTGGGCGACGGGCATCTCGCCCGACGACCACCCCATGGCGCACGTGCGGGTCGACCTCACGAAGCGCGGGGTGCTGACGGGCGCGGCGCTGCGGCAGGCGGAGTCGGGCCGGCGCGTCGAGATCCGCGGGGTCGTCACCCACCGGCAGCGGCCGGCGACCGCCTCCGGGATCACGTTCCTGAACATCGAGGACGAGACCGGGATGATGAACGTGATCGCCTCGGTCGGCGTCTGGCAGCGCTACCGCCGCGTGGCCCGGGAGGCGCCGGCGATGATCGTGCGCGGCATCCTCGAGCGCTCCCCCGAGGGCGTCATCAACATCGTCGCCGACCGTTTCGAGCAGCTCCACATCGGCGCGAAGCACGCGAGCCGCGACTTCCGCTGAGTTCATGGCCTTCGATCCGCGAGCGGATCGAAGTCTGTGCCGCAGCACAGCGCTGACCGCGCTGCGCCTCACGGCGACAGGTGGCCGGGCGGGCGGCGGCGGCGGGAGAATCAAGTGTGAGCATGATCCGAGGGGCGACGGCCGACGACGCGGAGGCGCTGGGGCGGATGCACTACGCCTCCTGGCGGGAGGCGTACGGGCCGCTGCTGCCGGACGGGTTCTTCTCGGCGGAGGGCGAGGCGCGCCGCGTCGAGCAGTGGCGGCGGATCCTCGCGACCCCCTCCGCGGACTCGACGCTGCGGATCGCCGTGCGCGACGGCGCGGTCGTCGGCTTCGCCACCGCCGGCCCCGGCCGGCCGAACGAGACCGCGGGCCCGCCCGTGCGGGACCGCGAGCTCTGGGCCCTCTACGTGCGCGCGAGCGAGTACGGCACCGGGCTGGCGCACGAGCTGCTCGCCGCGGTGCTGCCGGACGACGTGCCCGCCGAGCTCTGGGTGTTCGAGGCGAACCCGCGCGCTCGCGCCTTCTACGCGAAGCACGGGTTCGCCCCGGACGGCGCCCGCCACGTCTTCGGCCCCGAGTGGGGCGACCAGGCGGAGGTCCGCCTGGTCCGCTAGACCCTTCGTCCCGCAGGCGCAGGACGCCTGCGGGACGAGGAGGTCAACCGGCGACCGCGTCGAGCTCGGCGACCGCGTCGGCCGGCAGCTCGAGGGCGGCGCCCGCCACGTTCTCCCGCAGGTGCGCGACCGAGGACGTGCCCGAGATCAGCAGCAGGTTCGGCGAGCGCTGCAGCAGCCACGCCTGCGCGACCTGCATCGGGGTGGCGCCGAGTCGCTCGGCGACCGCGTCGAGGGCGCCGGACTGGAGGGGGCTGAAGCCGCCGAGGGGGAAGTACGGCACGTACGCGATGTCCGCCTCCGCGAGCCGCCGGATCAGGTCGTCGTCCTCGCGGTTCGCGACGTTGTAGAAGTTCTGGACCGTGACGATCTGCGTGATCGACCGCGCCTCCGCGACCTGCTGGGCGTCCACCGTGCTGACGCCCACGTGGCGGACGAGGCCCTGCTGCTGCAGCTCGGCGACCGCCTCCACCTCCGGCGCGATCGAGCCGGGCACCGCGGAGTGCGCGTCGTCGCCGCCGCCGACCCGGACGTTCACGACGTCGAGCACGTCGACGCCGAGGGTGCGGAGGTTGTCGTGCACCTGCGCCTGCAGGTCGTCGGGCTCCCGCCTCGGGATCCACTCGCCCTTCGCGCCGCGGCGGGACCCGACCTTCGTGACGATCACGAGGTCGTCGGGATAGGGCGAGAGCGCCTCGCGGATCAGCTCGTTCGAGACGTGCGGGCCGTAGAAGTCGGCGGTGTCGATGTGCCGGATGCCGAGCTCGACGGCCGTGCGCAGCACCTCGAGCGCCGCGTCGCGGTCCTTCGGCGGGCCGAAGACGCCCCTGCCGGGCAGCTGCATCGCACCGAAGCCGACGCGCGGCACCTCGAGGTCGCCGAGCCGGTAGGTGCCGCCGGGAAGTCCTGTCGTGGTCATGCGACCACCATGCGCTTCCCCGCCTGGGACAGGGAGCGCCCCGTCGAGCCTGGGACTCGCGGGACCAGGACGCGGCCCCGTCGCGGACCGTACGGTGGCGGCATGCCGGTCGACACCGCCCTGGGCGAGTACCTGCGGGCCCGTCGCGCGCTGGTGCGCCCGGAGGACGTCGGCGTCGTCGTCACCGGCGTGCGACGCACCCCGGGGCTGCGGCGGGAGGAGGTCGCGACGCTCGCGGGCATCAGCGCGGACTACTACCTGCGGCTCGAGCAGGGCCGCGACCGCAATCCGAGCACGCAGGTGCTCGACGCCCTCGCCCGGGTGCTGCGCCTCGATGCCTCCGCCGTCGACTACCTCCACGGGCTCGCAGCCGGCGCCCCGTCCCGTCCGCGGCCGACCAGGGACGCGGTGCCGACCGGCACCGCGCAGCTGCTCGCCGCGCTCGACCTGCCCGCCTTCGTGGAGAGCAGGCGCTTCGACGTGCTGGCGGCGAACCCCCTCGCCACGGCCCTGTCGCCGTCCATCGTCGCGGGCGCGAACCGCCTCCGGTCGGTGCTGCTCGACCCGGCTGAGCGGGCGCTGCTCCCGGACTGGGAATGGGCGGTCGGCGGCATGATCGCGTCGTTCCGCACCTCCGTCGGCCCCGCGCGTCCGGATCCCGGGACCGCGCGCCTCATCGACGAGCTGTCGGCCGGGAGCGAGGTCTTCCGCGCGCACTGGTCGCGGCACGACGTGCAGCCGCTCGAGGGCGGCGGCTTCACCATGGAGCACCCCGTCGTCGGCCGGCTCGACCTGCGCCGGGAGAAGCTCGGCGTCGGCGGCACCGACGGCCAGGTGCTCGTGATCTACCACTCCGATCCCGGCACGCGGACGGCCGAGCGGCTCGCGCTGCTCGGCTCCCTGGCGGTCCGGGATCAGATGCCGGCGGCGTTGAAGAGCAGCCCCAGCACGTAGGTCACGGCCGCGGCGCCGAAGCCGATCAGCAGCTGCCGCAGGGCGCGAAGCAGCATCGGCGCACCGGACAGCAGCCCGACGACCGCGCCGGAGGCGAGCAGCGCGAGCCCGACGAGCCCCGCGGCGAGCACGACCGCGAGCGCCCCGGAGGCGCCGAAGAGGTACGGCAGGATCGGCACGAGCGCACCGGAGGCGAAGAAGGCGAAGCTCGACAGCGCCACGCCCATCGGGGTCCCGACCGTCTCGACGTCCACGTCGTTCGCGGGCAGGCGCGGCGCGACCCGCTCGCGCAGCACCTCCGTCGCGGCCCGGTCCGCCTCATCCGGCGTCATCCCGCGGGCGCGGAACACGAGCGCGACCTCGTTCTCGTCGAAGTCGATGCGCGTCAGGGCGTCGGCCGACTGGGCGGAGGGGGTGGAGGCGGCGAGCAGCTCGCGCTGCGACGACACCGACACGTACTCCCCGGCGCCCATCGACAGCGCGCCCGCGAGCAGCCCCGCGACGCCCGTGACGAGCACGAGGCCCCGGTCCGCGCCGGCCGCGCCGACGCCGAGCACGAGCGCGAGGTTGCTCACGAGGCCGTCGTTCGCGCCGAAGACCGCGGCGCGGAAGGTGCCGGAGATGCGGGAGCGGCCGCGCATCGCGAGGGAGCGCACGACCTCCTCGTGGATCCGCTCGTCCGCGGCCATCTGCGGCGTCGCGTCGGCGTCGGCCTCGTACGGCGAGCGCGCCTCGGCCCGCTGCAGCAGCGCGAGCACGAACACCGAGCCGAAGCGGCGCGCCAGCAGGCCGAAGAAGCGGGTGCGGAGGCTGACGGGCGTCGGCCGCTCCCCCGCCTCGCCGAGCAGGTCGAGCCAGTGCTGCTCGTGCCGGCCCTCCGCCTCCGCGAGCTCGAGCAGGATGTCGCGGTCGGGCCCGGTGCGGCGGGAGGCGAGGTCGCGGTAGACCGCGGCCTCCGCGCGCTCGTCGGCCAGGTAGCCGCGCCAGCGGCGCACCTGCTCGCGGTCGGCGGCCATCAGTCCTCCTCGTCCGTGCCGATGAGCGCGGACAGCGGCGAGACCAGCCGGACGTGGAAGAAGCGGCGCGGGTTCTGCAGCACCGCGGGCACCGGCAGCGACCGCCGCTCGAGGTTGCCCTCGAACCGGGCGCTCACGGCGGTGTAGTCCCGGTCGTCGACAGTAGCGGGCGCGGCCTGCCCCGTGACGCGGGCGAGGTGCAGCAGCTCCGGCTGCTCGTCCGTCAGCACGCCGAGCACGGCCCCGGGCACGAGCTCGTCCTCGAACGCGCGCAGCTGCTGCCGCCACGCGGGGGTGACCTTGCCGCGCGGGTCGACCATGGGCAGCCCGATCAGCTCGTAGGTGCGCCAGGGCTCGAGCTCGTCCTGCCGCAGCACCCAGAGCCCGTGCTCGGACGTCGGCTCGGGCACCGCCTCCGGCTCGGGCCAGAAGTACTCGAGCCCCTCCTCGGTGCCGGGGAACAGCGAGCGGTAGAACTCCGGCTCCTTCGCGACGAGCTTCGAGCGGTGGCTCTCGTGCACCCGCTCGTCGCCGACCCACGACGGCAGCAGGCCCTGCTCGGCCAGCCAGGACTGCGGGCGCCCCTCGACCTCCGGGGCGAACTCGAGCATCTGGTCCGCGACGGAGTCCGCGAAGCCGCGCTCCGTCCACGCCCGCGTCATCGCGAGGCCGTACGCCGTGAGCGCGGGCACGTGGTTCCGCCACATGCCGACGGCGGGGTGCCGCTGCCAGCCGTAGGTGGGTACGACGAGGGCCCGCAGGATCTGCAGCGTCTCGACGCGCTGCTTGCCGAGGCGCGGGCTGTCGAGCACCCGGGCGCTCTCGTCGAACGACGGGAACGGCAGGAAGGTCTGCATCGGCTCGACCCTACGGGCGCAGCCCGAGCGGCCGCTCGGGAGGGCACCTCGTCGGATCGCGGAGCACGTCAGCAGGACGGGACGACGTCAGCGGGACGGAACCGCTCGGATCGTCCTGCCGACGGCGGATCGTCCTGCCGTCGTGCTCCGGAGGGAGGCGGGTCAGGCGCCCTCGGCGCGGCCCCGGCGCCAGTAGCCCATGAACGCGACGGACCGGCGGTCGACGCCGAGCTCCGCGACGAGCATGCGGCGCAGCGCCTTGATGACGCCCGCCTCCCCGGCCAGCCAGGCGTAGAAGGGGCCGTCGGTCTGCGGGATCGCGCCGTCGCCCGGCACCTCCCACAGCATCCCGGCGTCGACGTCGACGTCCTCCGGCTCGGCGCCCCGGTGCGCGTCGATCAGGCGCTGCGCGGCGACCCGCACGGCGGGGGCGAGCAGGGTGCCGCACTCGGCGCCGTCGCGGGCGAGCACCCGGACGTCGATGCCGGGCCGGGCGGGCAGGGCGGCGCCGTCGGCGGCCCGCGGCAGCTCGACGAGCACCGTGCCGCGCACGTGCTCGGGCAGGTCCTCGAGGATGCGCGTGATCGCGGGCAGCGCCGTCTCGTCGCCGGCGATGAGCACACGGTCGCTCGAGGCGGGGAGGCGGAAGTCGATGCCGCCGCCGGAGCGCGCGCAGCCGGCGTTCGGGCCGCACAGCGCGATCTCGTCGCCCTCGCGGCAGTCCGTGGCGAAGCGGCCGGCGGGGCCGCAGGGCTCGTGCACGACGAGGTCGACGTCGACCTCGCGCGCGGCGGCGCGCACCGCCCGCGTCGTGTAGGTGCGGATGACGGGCCGCCGCTCCTCGGGCAGCGTGCGCCACGCGCCGTACCAGTCGTCGACGAACACGCCGTCGTCGATGGAGCCGTCGGCCGCGGGCAGGATCAGCTTGATGCGCTGGTCCAGCCCCGGGTCCGCGAAGCGGTCGAGCGTGGGTCCGGTGAAGGTGATGCGCACGAAGCCGTCGGACAGCCGACGCCTGCGGGCGACGCGCACGCGGTGCAGCAGGAAGGGGGCGTCGGTCGACTGGGCCTCGGTCCGGACCGGCGGCGCCTCGAGCTGCGTCATGAGGGAAGGCTAGCCTTACTCACCGCCCGCAGTGGCCCCGCGTGGGACGAACTCAGCCGTTGATCCGCTTCCGCAGCAGCGCGATCCGGGCCTGCAGCTGCTCCTCCGTCGCCTGCGCGACCGCGGGGCCGCCGCACGACCGCCGCAGCTCGGAGTGGATGGCGCCGTGCGGCGTGTTCGTGCGGTGCGACCACAGGCCCACGAGGTCCTGCAGCTGCTGCCGCTGCTCCTTCAGCCGCCGGTGCATCGGGATGTCCGCGAGCGGGATCGGCGCGGGAGCGGCGGGCGCCGGCGGCTTCTTGCCGCGGCGCTGCTGCGACGCCTGGCGGTGGCGCAGCAGGTCGCGCACCTGGTCCGGCTCGAGCAGGCCGGGCAGCCCGAGGAAGTCGAGCTCCTCCTCGCTGCCGACCTCGGCCTCGAAGCCGAACTCGCCGCCGTCGTAGAGCACGCGGTCGAACGTCGCGTCGCTGCCGAGCGCCTGGAACGAGCCGTCCATCGCGAGGCTCTCGGACGCCTTCTCGGACCGGTTCGCGTCGGCGAGCGCACCCTCGTCGAAGCCCTCGCCGCCGGCCGCGTCGTCGTCCGACGTGCGGTCGAGCGCGTGGTCCCGCTCGATCTCGAGCTGCTCCGCGAGCTTCATCAGGATCGGCACGTTCGGGAGGAAGACGGAGGCGCTCTCGCCGCGCTTCCGAGCGCGCACGAAGCGGCCGATCGCCTGCGCGAAGAACAGCGGGGTGGAGGCGTTCGTGGCGTAGACGCCGACCGACAGGCGGGGCACGTCCACGCCCTCCGACACCATGCGGACCGCGACGAGCCAGCGGTCGGTGCTCGCGGAGAAGGCGGCGATCCGGTCGCTCGCCTCCTTCTCGTCGGACAGCACGATGGTGACGTTCTCGCCGGTCAGGGCCTTGAGCTGCGCCGCGTAGGCGCGGGCGACCGTCTTGTTCGTGGCGATCACCAGTCCGCCGGCGTCGGGCACGTGCCGCCGCACCTCGGTGAGGCGCTGGTCGGCGGCGCGCAGCACCGCGGGGATCCAGTCGCCGTCCGGCGCCAGCGCGGTGCGCCACGCCTGCGCGGTGATGTCCTTCGTGGTCGCCTCGCCGAGGCGGGCGCTCATCTCCTCGCCGGCGCTGGTGCGCCAGTGCATCGCGCCGGAGTAGACCATGAAGAGCACGGGCCGCACGACGCCGTCCTCGAGCGCCCGCCTGTAGCCGTAGGCGTAGTCGGTGATCGAGGTGCGGATGCCGTGCTCGTCGGGCGCGTACTCGACGAACGGGATCTGCGCGGTGTCGCTGCGGAACGGGGTGCCCGAGAGAGACAGGCGCCGGGTCGCGCCCGCGAACGCCTCCCGCATCCCGTCGCCCCAGGACAGCGCGTCGCCGCCGTGGTGCACCTCGTCGAGGATCACGAGCGTGCGCGCCTGCTCGGTGAGCCGCTTGTGCAGCGCCGGCTCCATGCCGATCTGCGCATACGACAGCGCCGCGCCGTGCCAGTGCTTGCCGAGCCAGCCGTCGGCGTTCTTGAACGCCGGGTTCAGGTGGATCGCGACGCGCTCCGCCGCCTCCGCCCACTGGCGCTTCAGGTGGTCGGTCGGCGCGACGACCGTGACGTGGTCGACGGTGCCGCGGGCGAGCAGCTCCTTCGCCAGGCGCAGGGCGAACGTCGTCTTGCCGGCGCCCGGGGTCGCGGCGACGAGGAAGTCCTGCGGCTCCCGCTCGAAGTAGGCCGACAGCGCCTCCTCCTGCCACCGGCGCAGCCGGGGCCCCGCGCCCCACGGGGTGCGGTCCGGGAACGCCGGAGGGAGCGAGGCCGCCTGGTGGGCGCCGGGAGCGGCGTCGAACAGGTGGGTCGCGTCGTCTCGGGTGGCGGGTGTGCTCATCGGGTCGTCCACGCTAATCGCGGTCGCGGCGACTCGCCGACACCGCCCGCGACCCGGGCGCGCCGCCCGCCTCCGACCGGCGGGTACTCATCCGGATCGGGCCGTCGGCGCGAGGAGGGAGGATCGGGGACATGGAGTTCCACCGGTTCGTCGCCATCGGCGACTCGTTCACCGAGGGGTACGGCGACGCGGAGCCGGGCAGCCCCGGCGGTCTGCGCGGCTGGGCCGACCGCACCGCGGAGGTGCTCGCGACGCGGACCGACGACTTCGCCTACGCGAACCTCGCGATCCGGGGCCGGCTGCTCGGCCGCATCGTGGACGAGCAGATCGCGCCCGCGGTCGCGCTGCGCCCCGACCTGATCACGATCTCCGCCGGCGGCAACGACGTCATCCGGCCCGGCACGGACCCGGACGCGATCGCGGCGCGCCTCGACCCGGCGCTCGAGGAGCTCGCGGCGACGGGCGCGACCCTCGTGCTGTTCACCGGGGTCGACGTCGGCTTCTCCCCCGTGTTCCGGAGGATCCGCGGCAAGGTCGCGATCTTCAACGAGCTGCTGCACGGCCTCGCCGCGAAGCACGGCGCCCTCGTGGCGGACCAGTGGTCGCTGAAGTCGATCCAGCGCGCCGACTTCTGGAGCGTCGACCGGCTGCACCTGAACGCGTACGGCCACCACGAGGTCGCGCGGATGGTGCTCGACGTGCTGGACGTGCCGAACGACCTCGCGCCCAGCAGCCCGGCCCCGCTGCCCGAGCGGTCCTGGCGCGAGGCGCGCGTCGAGGACCTGCAGTGGACCCGCGAGCACCTGATCCCGTGGATCGGCCGCCGCATCCGCGGCGTCTCCTCCGGCGACGCGGTGCTGCCGAAGCGCCCGGGCTTCTAGGCGCTCAGCGGAGCGGGTGGGTCAGCCGCCACCACACGGGTGCGGCCAGCACGTCGCGGTCGAGCACGAGCGGCACGGTCACGGTGCGCCCGTCCACCTCGACGTCCACGCTGCCGACCCGCTCGCCCTTGCGGCCGCCCGTGATCGGCTGCACGTGCGCCTCCTGCTGCAGGTCCGCCTGGCCCCACACCAGTCGCGTGACGTCGCGGGCGGCCACGGCCCTGCCGATCCCGCCCCACTTCGTCCTGTAGGTGGCGAACGCCTCGCCCTTCGTCGCCAGCGGCAGGTCGTGCAGGCCCCGCTTCACGCTCCTCAGCAGCGCGGGCACCCGGGCGTCGAGCTCGTCGTGCGTCCGGGCGCCGAGCACGACGCCCACGACCTGCACGGTGCGCGCGCCGACCCGCACCTCCGCGCTGAAGAGCAGGTTCGCGCCCGTCGTGTAGGTGCCGGTCTTGATGCCGTTCACGCCGTAGCGGCCGAGCAGCTTGTTCGTGTTGTCGAGCTCGCCGACGTTCGGCTCCACGGCCGTGGACCGCTTCACCGCGGCGGCGACGACCGGATCCGCGAGCGCGAGCCGCCCGAGGTCCACGAGGTCCGTCGGCGTGCTGCGGTTGTCCTCCGACAGCCCGTTCGCGTCCTGCAGCACGGTGTCGTCGAGCCCGTGCGCCTTCAGGTAGGCGCGGGCCGCCGCCAGGAACCTCGGCGTCGACCCGTAGGCCCAGATGGCGAGCGACGCGGCGTAGTTGTTCGCCGACGGGATCAGCATCGTCTCGATCGCGGCGCGCTCGCTCGTGCGCCAGCCGGCCTCCACGGGCTCGGACGAGCCGTTCATGGCCTGCACCTCGCCGAGGATCGCCACGTCGCGCTGCGTGAAGGTGATCGTGGGGCCCTGCTCCCCCGCCTGCAGCGGCTTCGCCTCCAGCACGACCAGCGCGGTGATCACCTTCGTGATGCTCGCGATGGTGCGCGGCGACTGGGGTCCGTGCTTCGCGAGCACCCCGTCGATGCCGACCGCGCCCACCGCGGACGAGCCGAAGGAGGGGAACGCCGGCGCCGCGGCCTCGGTCGCGGACTGGGAGGCGGTCACCACCTCGGCGGTCGCGCGGGGCACCGGCGCGACGATCGACACCGGCACGCCGACGCCGATCAGCAGGATCAGGCCGACCGAGATCGCGGCCACGAGGCGGCGCAGCCCGTAGCGGGGCGTCTCCTCTCGAGGCACCGGTCGAGCATAGGGAGGAGGCGCCGCCGACCCCCGTCCGAGGGGCCGAGTGTCGCGGATCGGCGGCGGAGGCCTCAGCGCGGGCGGACGGCCCACACCGCGAGCGCGGCCGCGGCCGCGACGTTCAGCGAGTCCACGCCGTGGGCCATGGGGATGCGGACGTGCCGGTCGGCGACCGCGAGCGCCGCGCGGCTGAGCCCGTCCCCCTCCGTGCCGAGCACGAGGGCGAGGCGCGGCGGCGGATCGGCCGCGAGCACGTCGAGGTCCTCCGCCCGGTCCGTCAGCGCGAGCGCCGCGATGGCGAAGCCGGCGTCGTGCAGCAGCGGACCCGCCTCCCGCCACTCGGGCAGCCGCGTCCACGGCACCTGCAGCACCGTGCCCATGCTCACCCGCACGCTGCGGCGGTAGAGCGGGTCGGCGCAGCGCGGCGTCACGAGCACCGCGTCGACGCCGAGCCCGGCGGCGCTGCGGAAGATCGCGCCGACGTTGGTGTGGTCGACCACGTCCTCGATCACGACGATCCGGCGCGCGTCCTGCAGCAGGTCGGCGGGGTCGGGCAGCTCGGGGCGGTGCATGGAGGCGAGGGCGCCGCGGTGCAGGTGGAAGCCGGTCAGGCGCTCGAGCACCCCGTCGTCGCCCACGTGCACCGGCACGTCGGGGAACGGTGCGAGCAGCGGCTTGAGCTGCGGCACCCACTCGGCGCGGGTCAGCACCGCCCGGGGGCGGTGCCCCGCGCGGATCGCGCGCTCGATCACCTTGGTCGACTCGGCGAGGTACAGCCCGCCCTCCGGCTCGAGCTTGCGCCGGAGCGCGACGTCGGTGAGCCGGGTGAAGTCCGCCAGCTCGGGGTCGGCCAGGCCGTCCGCGGACAGCGCACGGATCCGCATCGCCGGCCTCCCTCCCCCGATTACGCTTCCAGGCTATGGGGACGAGCGCCGCCGGGATCGCGGACGAGCCCGTCGACGACCGCCTGGACCGGGCGGCGGAGCTGCTCTCGGGCCGCATCGCGGTGCTCACTGGGGCGGGCATCAGCACCGACTCGGGCATCCCCGACTACCGCGGCGAGGGCGCTCCGAAGCGCTCCCCGATGACCATCCAGCAGTTCCTCGCGGGCGAGTCGTTCCGCAAGCGGTACTGGGCCGGCAGCTACCTCGGCTGGGCGCGGTTCGTGGCCGCGCAGCCGAACGCGGGGCACGTCGCGCTGGCCGAGCTCGAGGCCGCGGGCCGGGTGCAGGGCGTGACGACGCAGAACGTCGACGGCCTGCACGGCAAGGCGGGCTCCCGCCACGTCGTGGAGGTGCACGGCTCCGTCGACCGCGTCGTCTGCCTCCGCTGCGGCCAGCTCTTCGCCCGCGGCGCGGTCGCGGAGCGCATCGAGGCCGCGAACGCCTGGTTCGTGGGCGGGGCGACGACGACGCTGAACCCCGACGGCGACGCGGACGTCGGCGACGTCTCGGACTTCGTCGTGCCGGACTGCACCGTCTGCGGCGGCACGTTGAAGCCGGAGGTCGTGTTCTTCGGCGAGTTCGTCCCCCGCGAGCGCTTCGCCGAGGCCGCCGCGATCGTCCGCCGCGCGGACGCGCTGCTCGTCGCGGGCTCCTCGCTCGTCGTGAACAGCGGCATCCGGCTCCTGGAGCAGGCGCGCCGCGCCCGCGTGCCGATCGTGGTCCTGAACCGCGGCGCGACGAAGGGCGACCGCATCGCCGCGCTGAAGATCGACGCGGGCACCACCGAGACCCTCACCGCGCTCCGGGACCGCCTCCTCGCCTGACCCGGTCCTCGCGGATCCGGAGAACCGCCGTGGATCCGCAGAACCTTTGCGGATCCGCACTTCCGGGACGACACGCCGGTGCGGGAGGCGGCCTGCGCGGCGTGTCGCGCCGTTTCTGCGGATCCGCGAGACTCGTCGCATGCCACTGCCCGAGCTCCGGGTCGACCCGGCCGCGGCCGCCCCGCCCTTCGAGCAGCTGCGCGCACAGCTGGCGGACGCGATCCGCGGCGGCGGCATCGCCCCCGGCGAGCGCCTGCCCACGGTGCGCGGCCTCGCCGAGTCGCTCGGCCTGGCCGCGAACACGGTGGCCCGGGCGGTCAAGGAGCTGGAGGCGGAGGGGCTCGTGGAGACGCGCGGGCGCAACGGCACGGTCGTCAGCTGGTCCCCCGACTCCGGCACCCGCGAGCTCGAGCAGGCCGCCGCGGCGTTCGCCGCGAGGGCGCGAGCGCTCGGCGTCGCGCCGGAGGACGCCCGGCTGCTCGTCGACCGGGCGCTCGGGCTCGCCCCCTGACCGCTGCCGGTAGGCTCTCGGCGCCTGTTCCCCGGCCCGGATGGAGACCATGACCGACCTCGTCCTCGTGCGCCACGGTGAGACCGACTGGAACCGGGCGGGCCGCGTCCAGGGCCGCACGGACATCCCGCTGAACGAGACGGGCCGCGAGCAGGCCCGTGCGACGGCCGACCGCCTCACCGGCACCGCCTTCGACGCCGTCGCCGCGAGCCCGCTGTCCCGCGCCGCGGAGACCGCGCGGATCATCGCGGAGGGCCTCGGCCTCGGCGACGTCGAGCTCGTCGACGACCTGGTCGAGCGGAACTACGGCGAGGCCGAGGGCATGACGGACGTCGAGCTCGACGCGCGCTTCGGCGGGGACCTCGGCGCGCAGGAGTCGCGCCAGGCGACCGTGGAGCGGGTCAAGCCGGCCCTCTTCGCGCTCGCGGAGCGGCACCCCGGTCAGCGGGTGCTCGTCGTGTCGCACGGCGGCGTGATCGGCTCGCTCGTGCGGGACGCGACCCGGTGGGCGTGGCCGCAGCGCGGCGAGCGCATCGAGAACGGCTCCGACCACGTGTTCCGCGTCGTCGACGGCCGGCTCGAGCTGATCGAGTTCGCGGGCCGCCCCTGGTCCGCCGACCTGCTGCCGCCCGAGGACGCGGTCGTCGCCGGCGACTGACGGCCTGCTGCCCCGGCCCGCTCAGCGGCGGGAGGCGGCCACGCGCTCGAGGACGGGCAGGAGGCGGGCCGCGGAGGCGTCCCAGCTGTACCGCGCGACCTGCTCGAGCGAGGCGGTGGAGCGGCGCCGCCACTCCCCCGGCTCCTCGAGCCGACGGACCGCGGCGGCGAACGCCGCCGCGTCCCCGGGCGCTGCGTAGAGGGCGGCGTCGCCCCCGACCTCGCGGAAGATCGGGACGTCGGTCAGCACCACGGGCACGCCGCGCTGCATCGCCTCGACGACAGGGAGGCCGAAGCCCTCGTCGAGGGAGGCGGTCACGAGCGCGGTCGCCCCGTCGAGCAGCGCCGCGTACTCGGCCTCGTCGACGCCGTCGTGGAACACGAGGTCCGCACCGCCCGCCTCCGCCGCGACCCGCTCGAGGCGGCCGCGCTCCGCCGCCCCGATGCGGCTCGCCAGGTGCAGCGTCCAGCCGGGCAGCAGCGCGGCCGCGCGCACGAGCGTCGGCACGTCCTTGTACCCGATGAAGGCGCCCATGTAGACGATCGAGCGCGAGCGGGGGCCGGGCGCGGCGGCGGCGAGCGGCGCCGCGTCGGGCGCGTTCGGCACGACGGTCACCCGTCTGCGCGTGAGCCGGTGCTCGGCGATCTCGCCGGCGACGGTCTCCGACACGGTGACCACCTCGTCCGCCCGGTTCAGCAGCAGCCGCTGCGGCGCGTAGCTCGCGTAGAGCAGCCGCCAGCCGAGGCGCACCCACCACGCGAACTCCGCCGGCGGCGTGCGGTGCCGGTAGTAGATGAGGTCGTGCAGGGTCAGCACGAGCCCGTACCGGCGCCCCAGCGACCCGGAGGTCTGGAGGGGGCAGAACACGACGTCGGGCCGCAGGCGGTTCACGACCCGCGGGATCAGCGGCTCGAGCAGCGACGTGGGCGGGCGCGTCCGCGCCCACGGCAGGTCCGGCAGCAGCTCGAGCTGCCGCTCGTCGTCGATCAGCATCGTCAGCGGCACGAGCCGGCCGAGCCCGCCGGTGATGCCGGCGGCGTAGCGGCTGATGCCGTCGTGCCGGCCGTCGCGCCGCACGTACCGGCAGTCGACGACGAGCCTCATGCGACCTGCACGCCGGCGACCGCGGCGACCTGCTCGGCCGCCTCGCGCGGCTTCTCGTAGTGCACCAGGTGCCCGACGCCGGGCAGCACCGCCATCGTGCCCTGCGCCAGCATCCCCTGCAGCCTCCGCACGGCGTCGACGGTCGTGATGTCGTCGTGCTCGGCGGCGACCAGGTGCACGGGCAGCGTCAGCCGGTCCGCCCACTCCGTGATGTCGTGGTCGACCGAGGCGCGGAACGCCTCCAGCACCACCCGCCGGCTCGCGTAGCCGGAGAAGTAGCGGTCGTGCTGGTCGTGGATCCACCGCCGCAGCGCGGGGTCCTTCGTCTTCGCCAGGAAGGCCCCGGCGCCGCGGGTGATCAGGCGGTTCTGCAGCAGCGCGTTCCCCACGCGCTCCGGCAGCAGGGCGCCGACCCGGAAGTAGAAGGAGGAGAGGCGGGTGCCGAGCGCGTTGGGCCCGGCGAGCGCCGGCGCCGCGATCGGGTTCAGCAGCACCGCGCAGGCTGCGGGCAGGCCGTCGGCGAGCGCCTTCGCGGAGACGATCGTGCCGAACGAGTGCCCGACCACGACGATGCGGTCGTCGAGCCCGAGCTGCGCCGCGAACGCGCGCAGCCACCGCGAGTACCCGTCGATCGAGTGCGGGCCGGGCAGCGGCGCGGAGGCGCCGAACCCGGGCAGGTCGGGGGCGACCACGTGCACGCCGGGCAGGAAGGAGACGACCGGCTCGAGCCCGTGGTGGTCGCCGCGGAAGCCGTGCACGAGCAGCAGGGTCGGGCCGTCGCCCGCCTCCCCGTACTCCCACCAGGCGGCGGGGACGCCGTCCACGACGGTGTCGTGGCGGGCGACGGAGGTGCGGGCGAGGCCGGCGGCGTACGGGGACGGGACGATGCGCATCGGTGCCCGAGTCTAGGAACGCCGCTCCCCTCCGGTCGCACGCGCCGCCGCGCAGCGCCCGACGGGAGGGCCCCAGTTCCGCTTCATTAGGATCGCCGCACGCGCCGTCCCGCGTGCCGAGAGGATGATCCGTGAGCTTCACCGCGCCGATCCAGCTGCCCGGTCTGACCCGCGATCCCACCTGGTACAAGCGCGCGGTGTTCTACGAGGTCATGGTCCGCAGCTTCGTCGACAGCAACGGCGACGGCACGGGCGACATCGCCGGTCTGGCCTCGCGGCTCGACTACCTGCAGTGGCTCGGCATCGACTCCCTGTGGCTGCCGCCCTTCTACCAGTCGCCCCTCCGCGACGGCGGCTACGACATCTCGGACTTCAAGGCCGTGCTGCCGGAGTTCGGCACGATCGACGAGTTCCGCGACCTGGTGCGGCGCGCGCACGAGCGCAACATGCGCATCGTCATGGACTTCCCGCTGAACCACACCTCGGACGCGCACGAGTGGTTCCAGCAGTCCCGCAGCGACCCGGAGGGGCCGTACGGCGACTTCTACGTCTGGAGCGACACCGACGAGAAGTACAAGAACATCCGCGTGATCTTCGTCGACACGGAGGAGTCGAACTGGACGTTCGACCCCGTGCGCCGCCAGTTCTTCTTCCACCGCTTCTTCAGCCACCAGCCGGACCTGAACTTCGAGAACCCGAAGGTGCAGGAGGCGATCTTCGACATCGTGAAGTTCTGGCTCGACCTCGGCGTCGACGGGCTGCGCCTCGACGCGATCCCGTACCTCTTCGAGAGCGAGGAGGGCAACGGCGAGGGCGAGCCGAAGACGCACGAGTTCATCCGCCGCCTCCGCGAGTACGTCGACCGCGAGTACCCGGGCCGCATCCTGCTCGCCGAGGCGAACCAGTGGCCCCGCGAGGTCGCCGCGTTCTTCGGCACCGAGGAGGAGCCGGAGTGCCACATGGCCTTCGACTTCCCCGTCATGCCGCGCATCTACTACTCGCTGCGCGCGCAGACCGCGACGGAGCTCGTGAAGATCCTCTCCGAGCAGACGAACATCCCCGACTCCGCGGCCTGGGGCGTCTTCCTCCGCAACCACGACGAGCTGACGCTCGAGATGGTCGACGAGGAGTACCGCCAGGCGATGTACGGCTGGTACGCGTACGACCCGCGCATGCGCTCGAACATCGGCATCCGGCGCCGGCTGGCCCCGCTGCTCGACAACTCGCGGGCCGAGCTCGAGCTCGCCCACGCCCTGCTGTTCTCGCTGCCCGGCAGCCCGTTCCTCTACTACGGGGACGAGATCGGCATGGGCGACAACATCTGGCTGAACGACCGCGACGCGTCGCGCACGCCGATGCAGTGGACGCCCGACCGCAACGCGGGCTTCTCCACCTCCGACCCCGGCAAGCTCTTCCTGCCCGTGGTGCAGTCGCTCGTCTACCACTACTCGCTCGTCAACGTGGAGTCGCAGCTCGCCCAGTCGCGCTCCATGCTGCACTGGGTCCGCAACGTGATCCACACGCGGAAGGCGCACCCGGTGTTCGGCCTGGGCGACCTGACGGTGCTCGAGACCGACCACGAGTCGGCGCTCGCGTTCCTGCGGAACTACAGCGGATCCGCCGGCTCCATCGGCGACCGCGGCGAGGCCGTGCTCTGCGTCTTCTCGTTCCTGCACAACCCGGTGTCGTTCACGATCACCGCCCCCGAGCTCGCGAACCACAGCCTCACCGACCTGTTCGGCGGCAGCCGCTTCCCGTCCTTCGACGCGGAGGGCAGGGTCACGATCACGCTCGGCACGCAGAGCTTCTACTGGCTGCGGGTCGCCCAGCCGGTCGCGGAGGAGGTCCCGGTGAACACGACCGCGATCCCGATCATCCTCCCGGACCCGCAGATCTAGCGCCGTGACCGGTGCCCGGGCCTCGCGACGTGCTGACGCCGCTCGGCCCGGGCGCCGAGCAGCGCCCTCGCCGGCCCGGGCCGGCCGTCGCGCTGCGCGCCGCACGTGCGGTGTCGGAGCGGGCACGTAGCGTCGACGCCGTGCCCCAGGACACCCCGACGCTGCTCTTCGAGTTCGAGGCGCCGCCCGAACCGCGCGAGGCGGCCGTCGACGTCGTGTCGACCTGGACGCCGCCCGCCCCGGAGCCGATCGCGGAGCCCGTGCCGCTGCTCCTCCTCGAGGAGACCGACGTGCTCGCGGCGCCCGACGAGGTCGTCGTGGCGCAGCGGACGACGCTGCTGGTCGCGGACCGCGCCCCCGCTCCCCCGGTGCCCGACGACCGCCCGCTGCCGCGCTGGGCGGGCGCCCTCGGCGTCTTCGACCTGGAGACCACCGGCATCGACACGGCGACCGCCCGCATCGTCACGGCGCACGTCGGCGTGATCGACGAGCACGGCGCCGTCGTCGAGCGCAAGGACTGGATCGTGAACCCGGGCGTGCCGATCCCGGAGGGGGCGGCCGCGGTCCACGGCATCACCGACGACCGGGCGCGCCGCTTCGGACGCCCGCCCGGCGAGGTCGTGGCCGAGATCCTCGGCGCCATCCGCAGCGTCTTCCTCCGCGGGTTCCCGCTCGTCGTCTACAACGCGCCGTACGACCTCACGCTGCTCGCCGCCGAGGCCGACCGGCACCGCCTGTGGCCGCTCGAGACGACCGCGCCGATCGTCGACCCCTTCGTGCTCGACAAGCAGCTCGACCGGTTCCGCAAGGGCAAGCGCACGCTCACCGCCGCGGCGGGCGTGTACGGCGTCGACCTCACCGACGCGCACGACGCCGGCGCCGACGCGATCGCCGCCGGCCGGGTCGCGCAGGCGATGGCCCGGCGCTACCCGGATGAGCTCGCGTTCGAGGCGCAGGCGCTCCACGACGCGCAGGTCGGCTGGTGCGCGGACCAGGCCGCGAGCTTCCAGGCGTACATGCGCGAGAAGCGCGACCCCGACTTCACCACCTCGGGATCCTGGCCGCAGCGCTGACCGGTCGTCACATCCGACCGCGGGCCCTGCCGACTGCCTAGGGTCGACGGATGGGCATCGAGCAGGTCTGGCCGCTCTTCGGTCTCCGCATCGAGACGCCGCGGCTCGTGCTGCGCACGGCGACGGACGACGACCTGCCGGGTCTCGCCGAGGCGGCGATCGCCGGCGTGCACGAGCCGGACCGGATGCCGTTCGCGTTCCCGTGGACGGACGCGGCGCCCGACGACCTGCGCGTCTCGCTCGCGCGGTTCCACTGGCGGCTGCGGGCGCAGACCGGCCCGGACGACTGGTGGGTGGCCCTCGCCGTCGAGCACGACGGGCGGCTGATCAGGTCCCAGGACGTCCGCGGCGTCCGGTTCGCGGACCTGCGCACCGTCGACAGCGGCTCGTGGCTGACCCGCGGCGCGCAGGGCCGCGGGTTCGGCACCGAGATGCGCGCGGGCATGCTGCAGCTCGCCTTCGACCACCTCGGCGCGGAGTGGGCGGAGTCGGCCGCCTCGTCCTGGAACGCCGCCTCGCTGCGGGTGTCCGAGAAGCTCGGCTACGCGCGCAACGGCGTCACCCGCATGCGCGTGCGACCCGGCGAGGTGGTCGACAAGCAGCAGCTGCGCCTCTCCCGTGACGCCTTCGTGCGCCCGCCGTGGACGGCGCGCGTCACCCTGCCGGATGCCGCGCGCGCCCTGCTCCTCGGCACCGCGCCCTAGTCCGCGGCGCGCAGATGCGCGCCGTGGTCGCAGATGCGCGCGAGCGCTCGCGCGCATCTGGGAAGGAGGCGCGCATCTCGGACGGCGGGAGGAGGGGGTCAGCCGACCCAGGCGGAGCGGGCCCAGATCGTCGTCATCGGCACCCGGCGGCCGGTGCAGACCATCAGGGGCGCGCCCTCCTCCTGGCTGGCGATGCCGGCCGGGTCGTGGAGGCGGCCGACGGTGCGGCACTGCGCGAACATGGGCCGCAGCCAGGCCATGTTGTAGCCGACGGCGACGATCGTGCGGGTGTCGGCCGGAGGCGCGGCGAGGTCGTGCATCGCGTTGTGGCCGCTGTACACGCGGCCCCCGAGGGCCGGCGCGTAGCGCTCGAGGGCGCCCGCCTCCCCGTAGTTGCGGGTGAGCACCACGGCGTCGGGGTCGTCGGCCGCCGGGACGGCGGCGATCTGCGCGGCGAGCGCCGGCCAGCCCAGCTGGTCGCGCGTCGACTGGTTCCACGACGGCAGCACGCTGCCGGGCAGCGCGTCCCGCGGCAGCAGGGGCAGCGCGACCACGGAGGCGGCGACGGCGTTGATCGCGATCCCCGCGGCGAGCAGCCGCCGCCGGCCGACGGTCGCCGCCCACTCGGTCGCCGGCACGCACCCGATCGCGTACACCGCGGTGAGCACGCCGAGGTCGTAGTAGAGCTGCGCCCCCATCACGAGCACGATCCCGACGATGACCACGAAGGCGACGGGCAGCCACCGCACGTCCCGCCACCCGTGTCGGCGGAACGGCGCGACGAGCCCCGCGACCCAGATCGGCACGAGGAAGGGACCGAGCAGCACGAGCAGGAACGGCAGCACGAAGGGGCGCACGTCCGTCGCGTTCTGCGCCGTGAGCGCGGCGCCGACCTGCAGCTGCGGCAGGCCGTGCACGAGCTGGTAGACGAGGTTCGGCGCACCGATCACGACGACCAGCAGGCTGCCCGCCGTCGCCCAGCCCCAGACGGAGGCGCGGCGCGGCCCGGCGACCGCGAGCCCCACCGCGACCGACAGCAGCAGCGCGAGCACGAGCAGCTTGTTGTACAGGCTGACGCCCGCGACCAGGCCCGCGACGAGGAACCAGGCGCCGCGGTGGCGCAGCACCGCCCGCAGGATGCAGAGCAGGATCAGCGGCCAGACGAGCAGGTCGAAGGTGGCCGTGAAGAGCACGTGGCCGAGCAGCAGCGGGTAGTACCCGAAGCCGGCGCCCCAGGCGGCGAGCGCCTGCGCGCGAGGGCCGCCGCCGACCTCCGCGGCCAGCAGCCCGACGACGACCGCGGACAGCGCGGCGACGACCGCGGCGGGGATCCGCAGCGCCCAGGGCTCGTCGGCGACGAAGCGCATCAGGTGCGCGACGAGCGGGGTGAAGGGCGGCTGGTCGGTGTAGCCCCACGCGGGCGGCAGCAGCCGGAAGTACAGCTCGTCGCGGTGGAACCCGTACTGGCCGGCGAGCGCCAGCAGCAGCACGAGGAGCACGACCGCGGGCGGCAGCAGCGCGGCGACCGACGGCTTCTCGGCCCGGACGGACCGCAGCCGCGACGCGGCGAGGCGGGCCGCGCCGGCGGCGACGTCCTTCTGGGTGGTCATGCGGCTCGCCCATCCTCCCGGACGTGCGGAAGGGCCGTTCCCCACCTGGGGAATCGGCCCTTCGCGATCAACGGCTGAGGCTCAGCGACCGAAGTTCTTGAAGCGCTGGTTGAACTTCTCGACGCGACCGGCGGAGTCCATGATCCGCTGCTTGCCCGTGTAGAAGGGGTGCGAGGCGGAGGAGATCTCGACGTCGATGACCGGGTAGGTCGTGCCGTCCAGCTCGATCGTCTTGTCGCTCGTCGCGGTGGACCGCGTGAGGAACGTCTCGCCGGAGGCGAGGTCGCGGAAGACGATCGCGCGGTACTCGGGGTGGATGGCGGACTTCATGGCGGACCTCTTCGGATCGAGAGCGAGTCGTGTGGCCTTGCTGCGCGGACCTGGATCCGTGCAGCGGCGGGGCCGGAGACCGGCCGACCGTCGATGGTACCAGAGCGGCAGCGGCGGCGCTCAGCCGCCGACGACCGCGCGGGCGGCGTAGCGCCCGTCGCGCTCGGTGATCTCCACCGGCAGCCCGAACGTCTCGCCGATCCGCTCCGAGGTGATCGTCTCGGGGATCGGGCCCGCCGCCACGACGGAGCCCTGCCGCAGCAGCAGCGCGTGGGTGAAGCCGACGGGGATCTCCTCCACGTGGTGCGTGACCATCACCATGCCGGGCGCGCTCGGCGCGCTGGCGTAGCCGCCGAGCAGCTGCAGCAGCTCCTCGCGGGCGCCGAGGTCGAGGCTCGCGGCGGGCTCGTCGAGCAGCAGCAGCTCCGGGTCCGTCATGACCGCGCGGGCGATCTGGACGCGCTTCTGCTCGCCGTCGGACAGGTCGCCGAAGCGCCGGTCCGTGAGGTGGTCGAGGCGCCACTCGGCGAGCACGCGGTTCGCGCGGCGCACGTCGATCTCCTCGTACTGCTCGTTCCAGCGCCCCGTCACGGAGTACGCGGCGGTGAGCACGACGTCGAGCACGGTCTCGGCCGGCGGGATGCGCTTCGCCATCGCGCTGGACGCGAAGCCGATGCGCGGCCGCACCTCGAAGAGATCCGCCTTGCCGAGCTGCGCGTCGAGCACGGTCACCGTGCCGCGGGTCGGGTGGAGCAGCGCGGCGGCGAGCTGCAGCAGCGTGGTCTTGCCCGCGCCGTTCGGGCCGAGCACGACCCAGCGCTCGCTGCTGTCGACGCTCCAGGAGACCCCGTCGAGGATCGTGGTGGTGCCTCGGGTGAGTGCGACGTCCGACAGCTCCAGCACCAGCGACATGGGTCCAACCCTAGGGCTGGTGGCTGGGTCGCGGGCGACACCTCGGGCGGCGTGGGACGCCCGGTGTCACGGCATCAGGAGCAGCGCTGCGCACCCGGAGCCGGGCCACCCCTGAGCGGGCGGCACGGGCTTCGATCCGAGTGCGGAGCGCGTCCCGTCAGACCAGGCTCCTGTAGATGTCGACGGTCTGCGCGCCGATGGCGTCCCAGTCGAAGACGGCGGCAGCCCGCTGGCGGCCGGCGGCCCCGTAGCGCGCGGCCGTCGCGCGGTCGGTCACCGTCTCGGACAGGATGCGGCCGAGGTCCGCGACGAAGCGCTCCGGGTCGGTCGGCGTGCCCGTGCCGTCCTGCACCTGGTCGATCGGCACGAGCCGGCCGGTCTCGCCGTCGACGACGACCTCGGGGATGCCGCCGGTCGCCGTGCCGACCACCGCGGTGCCGCACGCCATCGCCTCGAGGTTCACGATGCCGAGGGGCTCGTAGACGGAGGGGCAGACGAACACGTCGGCCGCCGTCAGCAGGGCGGTCAGCTCCGCCCGGGGCAGGATCCGCTCGATCCAGACGACCCCGCTGCGCTGCTCCGCGAGGTCGTGCACCAGGCCGGTGACCTCGGCCATGATCTCCTTCGTGTCCGGCGCCCCGGCGCACAGCACGAGCTGGACCTCCGGCGGCAGCGCGGCCGCGGCGCGGAGCAGGTAGGGCAGCCCCTTCTGGCGCGTGATGCGGCCGACGAAGATGACGGTCGGCCGGTCCGGGTCGACGCCGAGCGAGCGCACGAGGTCGGGGTCGTGGTTCGGCTTCCACTGCTCGAGGTCGATGCCGTTGTAGACGACGTGGAGACGTGCGGGGTCGACCCGCGGGTACGAGCGCAGGATGTCGTCGCCCATCCCCCGGCTCACCGCGATGACGGCGTCGGCCGCCTCGTAGGCGGTGCGCTCGATCTCGCTCGAGATCCGGTAGCCGCCGCCGAGCTGCTCGGCCTTCCAGGGGCGCAGCGGCTCGAGGCTGTGCGCCGTCACGACGTGCGGCACCCCGTGCAGCAGCTTCGCCAGGTGGCCGCCGGCGTTCGCGTACCAGGTGTGCGAGTGCACCAGGTCGGCGCCGGCCGCTCCCTGCGCCATCTGCAGGTCGACGCCGAGGGTCTCGAGGGAGCCGTTCGCGCCGGCGAGCTCCGCCGGCGTGCGGTAGGCGGTGACTCCGGCCTCGTCGCGCGGCTCCCCGAAGCAGCGCACCTGCACCTCGATGCGCGATCGCAGCGCCTTCGTCAGCTCCGCGACGTGCACCCCCGCCCCTCCGTAGATGGCCGGCGGGTACTCCTTGGTCAGCAGATCGACGCGCACGCGCGTCACTGTAGCCCGGCCCGCCGCGGCCGGACCATCACCCCCAATTCGGCCGCTGACCATGAATTTCCAGGTCAGCCGCATGTCCCTTGGGAGTACGGTGAGCGCATGCCATCGAAGAAGATATTCGGCATCGTGCTCGCCGGCGGCGAGGGCAAGCGACTCATGCCGCTCACCGAGGACCGCGCCAAGCCGGCGGTGCCGTTCGGCGGCGTCTACCGCCTCATCGACTTCGCGCTGTCGAACCTGCTGAACTCGGGGCTGACGCAGATCGTCGTGCTGACGCAGTACAAGTCGCACAGCCTCGACCGCCACGTCGCGGAGACCTGGCGCCTGTCCGGCCTGCTCAACTCGTACGTCGCGTCCGTGCCCGCGCAGCAGCGGCTCGGCAAGCGCTGGTACCTCGGCAGCGCCGACGCGATCTTCCAGAGCCTGAACCTCATCGGCGACGAGCGGCCGGACATCGTCGTGGTGGTCGGCGCCGACCACGTGTACCGCATGGACTTCAGCCAGATGATCGAGGCGCACATCGCCTCCGGCCGCAAGGCCACCGTCGCCGCGATCCGGCAGCCGATCGAGCTCGCGAGCTCCTTCGGCGTCATCGACGTCGACCCGAAGGACCCGACCCGCATCCGCGAGTTCCTCGAGAAGCCGAAGAACCCGTCCGGCCTTCCCGACTCCCCCGGCGAGGTGCTCGCCTCCATGGGCAACTACGTCTTCGACACCGACGCGCTCGTCGAGATGCTGCACGTCGACGCCGAGCGCGAGGGCTCCGACCACGACATGGGCGGCGACATCGTGCCGGCCTTCGTGGAGCAGGGCGACGCCGGCGTCTACGACCTGAACCGCAACGAGGTGCCGGGGTCGACCGACCGCGACCGCTACTACTGGCGCGACGTGGGGACCATCGAGTCCTTCTACGACGCCCACATGGACCTCGTGTCGCCGGTGCCGGTGTTCAACCTCTACAACCGCCGCTGGCCGATCTACACGCAGACGCTGAACTCGCCGCCCGCCAAGTTCAACCGCGACGGGTACGGCAACAACACCGTCGTGCACGACTCGATCGTGTCCCCCGGCTCGCTGTTCTCGGGCTCCCGGATCCAGAACAGCGTGCTCGGCCCGTGGGCGATGGTCGGCCCGGGCGCCTCGGTGAGCGACTCCGTGCTCTTCGACCGCGTGCGCATCGGCCCCGGCGCGGTCGTGCAGCGCGCGATCCTCGACAAGAACGTGGAGATCGCGGAGGGCGCCCGCGTCGGCGTCGAGCACGAGCGCGACCTCGAGCGCGGGCTGACCGTCACCGAGAGCGGCATCGTCGTCGTGGGAAAGGGCGTCCGGGTCGAGCCCTGACCTGCGTCGGACCCTGACCTCTGCCACGCTTGCGGGGTGCCGCGCCTCCTGGTCGTCCTCGACGTCGACTCGACGCTGATCGCCCAGGAGGTCGTCGACCTCCTGGCGGACGCCGCGGGCGTCGGCGCGGAGGTGTCGGCCGTGACCGCGGCCGCGATGCGCGGCGAGCTCGACTTCGCCGGCAGCCTCACGCGCCGCGTCGCGCTGCTCGAGGGCCTGCCGGAGGCGGTGCTCGGCGAGGTGCGCTCGCGCATCACCCTGACGGACGGGGTCCCGGAGCTGGTGGCCGCGGTGCACGGCGCCGGCGGCGCGATCGCCGCGGTGTCCGGCGGCTTCCGCCAGGTGCTGGACCCGCTCGCCGCCGAGATCGGGCTCGACCACCGCGAGGCGAACGACCTCGAGGTCGTCGACGGCCGCCTCACCGGACGGGTGCTCGGCCGCATCGTCGACGCCGACGTCAAGCGCGAGCGCCTGCTGGAGTGGGCGGCCGAGCTCGGGGCGACGCGCACGATCGCCGTCGGCGACGGCGCCAACGACCTCCGGATGCTGTCCGCGGCGACGCTGTCGGTGGCCTTCGACGCGAAGCCGGCGGTGCGCGCCGCGGCGGACGTGGTGCTGCCGGGCCCGTCCCTCCGCCCCCTGCTCGCGCTCCTCTAGCGGGGCGCACCCGCGGTCACCGCGGCAGGAGCCGTCACGGCACGGGGAGCGCGCGGTTCCGGTGCGCCCTCAAGGGCGACCGACGCCGTCAGCCGAGCGCGCGTCCAGCGCCGGTGCGGCGCAGCCGCGCCGCAGCAGCGGCGGCGCGGCCGGAAGCACTAGTGGCCCATGCCGAGGCCGCCGTCGACCGGGATGACCGCGCCCGAGATGTAGGCGGCGTCGTCGGAGGCGAGCCAGAGCACGGTCTTGGCGACGTCGTCGCCGGAGCCGAAGCGGCCGACCGGGATGCGGCCGAGGTAGTCCTTCTGCTGCGCCTCGGGCAGCTCGGCCGTCATGTCCGACTCGATGAAGCCCGGCGCGACGACGTTCGCGGTGATGCCGCGGCCGCCGAGCTCCCGCGTCAGCGACCGCGCGAAGCCGATGAGCGCCGATTTGGAGGAGGCGTAGTTCACCTGGCCGGCGGAGCCGAGCATGCCGACGACGCTCGAGATGAGGATCACCCGGCCGAAGCGCGCCTTGAGCATGCCCTTCGACGCCCGCTTCACGACGCGGAACGAGCCGCCGAGGTTCGTGGCGACGACGTCGTCGAAGTCCGCCTCGGTCATGCGCAGCAGCAGCGTGTCCTTGGTGATGCCCGCGTTCGCGACGACGACCTCGACCGGGCCGAGCTCGGTCTCGACGACCGTGAAGGCGGCGTCGAGGGAGGCCGCGTCGGTGACGTCCGCCTGCACCGCGAGGACCCCCTCCGGACCCGACCCGTTGCGGGAGGTGATCGCGACGCGGTGCCCGGCGGCGGCGAGCTCCAGGGCGATCGCGCGGCCGATGCCGCGGTTGCCGCCGGTCACGAGGACGGTGCGAGGGGTCAAGGGGGCGTCTCCTTCCGTAAGGCTCCCGAGAGCCTAGTGATCGGGTGTGGAAGACCTGATGGGCCGCGTACGTTGACATCACTGTGACTCATGACGACGTGCAGTCCGCGACTGCCCTCCCCGCCGCACCGGTCGACGACCGCAAGCGCCGGATGCGGGCCTACTCCACGGCGATGTCCATCCGCATGGCGTGCTTCATCCTGGTGTTCTTCGTGCCGGGCTGGTGGAAGCTGGTGTTCGGCCTCGGCGCGGTCGTGCTGCCCTACGTGGCGGTCGTGCTGGCCAACGTCGGCGCGAAGGGCGGCAGCAGCGTGATCAACCCCGGCGTCGTCCCGCAGCTCGCGCTCGAGCAGCGCTCGCGGCCCGAGTGAGCACCGCGCCCGACACCGGGCGCCGCACCTGCTCGCGAGCGGGCTGCCGCAACCCGGCGACGACCGCGATCGAGTGGCGGAACCCGCGCATCCACACCGGCGACCGGTTCAAGGTGTGGCTGGCGTGCGACGAGCACGTGCCGGTCCTGCGCGACTTCCTGGCCGCGCGCGCCTTCCCGCTCGAGGTGAAGCCGCTCGATCCATCCGCGCACGGAGTACGCTGACCGCCCCGTGGAGCAGTTCGGTCGGATCCTGCGCGCGCTGGTCTCCGACGGCCGGTGGCGCCGCTCGCTGGCGCTCGCCGTCGCCTTCGCGATCGGCTGCGGCCTGCTGTCCTGGTGGCAGTTCTCGCGCCGCGCGGAGACCGCTGCCGCCAACGCCCTGATCACGTCGAACGCGGCGGCCGCCCCGGTGCCGCTCGACGACCTGCTGCGCTCGCGCACCGCCTACCGGCCCGGCCTGCAGTGGCGGACCGTGGAGGTGCGCGGCACCTACCTGCCGCAGCACGAGCTGCTCGTGCGCAACCGCGTGGATCCCGACGGGGACCCCGGCTTCGAGGTCCTCACCCCGCTGCGCCTGGTGGACGGCAGCGTCTTCGTGCTCGACCGCGGCTGGGTGTCCATCGGCGACCAGCACGACCGGCCGAACTCGGTGCCGGCCGCACCGAGCGGCACGGTGACGGTGGAGGCGCGGCTGCAGAAGGACGAGGGCCCGCTCGCCGGGCGCTCGGCGCCGACCGGGGAGATCCCTTCCGTCGACCTGCACGAGGTCGCCCAGCAGGTCGGTCTGCCGACCTACACCGGAGCCTACGGCCAGGTGGCGTCCGAGTCCCCCGCGGCGGCGGCGACGCCCCAGCGGCTGCAGCCGCAGCCGGCGGACATCGGCACGGACGAGGGCACGCACCTCTCCTACGGCATCCAGTGGATCCTGTTCGCGCTGCTCGGCTTCGGCGCGCTCGGCTGGTCGATCCGCCGCGACCTGCTCGACAAGGGCGACGAGGTGGTCGCCGCGGCGGAGGAGCGTGCGCAGGTGCGCCGGGCGAGGCGCGCGCCGAGCGACGAGGCCGTCGAGGACGAACTCGTCGACCGCTGACCCCTCGTCCTGCAGCACCGGGTCCCTGCAGGACGAGGGTCAGCTGACGCTGATGAGCTCCGCGTACTCCGGGGTCCAGAGGTCCTCGGTGCCGTCCGGCATGATCAGCACGCGCTCGGGGTTCAGCGCCTCCACGGCGCCCTCGTCGTGGCTGACCAGCACGACCGCGCCGGTGTAGTTCGCGAGCGCCCCGAGGATCTCCTCCCGGCTGGCCGGGTCGAGGTTGTTCGTCGGCTCGTCGAGCAGCAGCACGTTCGCCGCGGAGACCACGAGCATCGCGAGCGCGAGCCGCGTCTTCTCCCCGCCCGACAGGACCCCCGCCGGCTTGTCGCCGTCGTCGCCGGTGAAGAGGAACGAGCCGAGCACGCGGCGGGCCTCGGTGGAGGTGAGGTTCGGCGCCGCCGACACCATGTTCTCCAGCACGGAGCGCTTGACGTCGATCGTCTCGTGCTCCTGCGCGTAGTAGCCGACCCGCAGGCCGTACCCGGGCTCGAGCTGCCCGGTGTCCGGCTCGTCCACGCCCGCGAGGATGCGCAGCAGCGTCGTCTTGCCCGCGCCGTTCAGGCCGAGGATCACGACCTTCGAGCCGCGGTCGATCGCCAGGTCGACCGCGGAGAAGATCTCGAGCGAGCCGTAGGACTTCGACAGGTCGGACGCCATGAGCGGGGTCTTGCCGGAGGGGGCGGGGTCCGGGAAGCGCAGCTTCGCGACGCGCTCGACCTGGCGGACCTCCTCCAGCCCCGACAGCAGGCGCTCGGCGCGGCGGACCATGTTCTGCGCGGCGACCGCCTTCGTCGCCTTCGCGCCCATCTTCGCGGCCTGCAGCTGCAGGGCGCCGGCCTTCTTCTCGGCGTTCTGGCGCTCGCGCTTGCGGCGCTGCTCGTCGGTCTCGCGCTGCTTCAGGTACTGCTTCCAGCCCATGTTGTAGACGTCGAGCACCTGCCGGTTGGCGTCGAGGTAGAACACGCGGTTCACGACGTCGCCGACCAGGTCGACGTCGTGGCTGATCACGATCGCGCCGCCCTTGTAGGTCTTCAGGAAGTCGCGCAGCCAGATGACCGAGTCCGCGTCGAGGTGGTTCGTCGGCTCGTCGAGGATCAGGGTGTCCGCGTCGGAGAACAGGATTCGCGCGAGCTCGATGCGGCGCCGCTGGCCGCCGGAGAGCGTGCTCAGCGGCTGGTCGAGGATGCGGTCGGGCAGGGCGAGGTTGGAGGAGATCGACGCGGCCTCGGCCTCGGCCGCGTACCCGCCCTTCGCCGTGAACTCCTCCTCGAGCCGGGCGTAGCGGTTGATGGCCTTCTCGGCGACCTTCGGGTCGCTGGAGCCCATGCGCTCGGTCGCCTCCGCCATCTGGAGCTGGAGGGTGCCGAGCCCGCGGGCGTCGAGGATGCGGGTGCGGGCCAGCTGCTCGGGGTCGCCGGCGCGCGGGTCCTGGGGCAGGTAGCCGATCTCCCCCGACCGCTCGACGCGGCCGTCGGCGGGCTGCACGTCGCCGGCGAGCACCTTGGTGAGGGTGGTCTTCCCGGCGCCGTTCCGGCCGACGAGGCCGACCTTGTCGCCGTCGGAGACGCGGAACTCGACGTCCGCCATCAGTCGGCGGGCGCCGACGGTGATCTCGAGGCCGTGCACGGCGAGCATGACGGGCTCCTTGCGTCGAGGTCGACTTGAACGATGTCGACGATGGATCGGCCTGTCGGTTGTGCGGATGGCACAGAACCACGATCCAGGCAGCGCTCTAGTCTAGTTCGCGGTCGGAGCGTCTTCGGCCTCGGAAGGAGCCGCCCGTGTCCTCGCTCTCGCTCGCCCCGCGCAGGTCCGTGCTCGCGGACCGCGTGCTCCCCCGCTCGCTCACCGTCGACCTCGCCCTCGTCGTCGGCGGCGCCGCGCTCACCGCGGCCCTCGCGCAGGTCGCGATCCCGCTCTGGCCGGTGCCGATCACGGGCCAGACGCTGGCCGTGCTGCTCGTCGGCTCCTCGCTCGGGGCGGCGCGCGGCGCGCTGTCGATGGTCCTGTACGCACTGGTCGGCGCCCTGGGCGCACCGATCTTCTCCGAGGCGTCCAGCGGCACGGGCGTGCTGTTCGGCGCCACCGGCGGCTACATCGTCGGCTTCGTGCTCGCCGCGGCGTTCACCGGCTGGCTGGCGCAGCGCCGCTGGGAGCGCGGCCTCGTCCGCGGCATGCTCGCCTTCGTCGCCGGCTCCGCCGTCGTCTTCCTCGTCGGCCTGCCCTGGCTCCAGGTGTCGCTCGGGCTGACCTGGCCGCAGACGCTCGCGGCCGGCCTCACGCCGTTCATCGTGGGCGGCGTGGTCAAGGCGGTCATCGCGGCGCTCGTGCTCCGCGGCGCCTGGGCGCTCGTCGGCCGCGCGGACGCGACGAAGCAGGGCTGACACCCGCTCCTCCTCCTCGACACGGGTCGGCGCCGCGGGGCGCCGACCCGTTCGTCGTCCCGGACCCGAGCGTTCAGAGGACCGGGGTGTACGCCTCCTCGCGCCGCACCGCAGAGGCGCTCGTCCGCCAGGCCGCCGCGAGCCGGCCGATCGCGTCGGCGGACTCGGCGGCAGGACGGGTGATCGGGATGCGCAGCTGGCGCTCGAAGGCGCCGTCGAGCCCGAACCGGGGCCCGGCGGTGATGCGGAGGCCGACCGCGGCGGCGGCCGGCACGAGCAGCGAGCTGCGCGCGTCGGGCAGCGTCGCCCAGATGCAGAGCCCGCCAGGCGGCACCGGCACCCGCCAGTCGGGCAGCTCCACGGCGATCCGGTCCACCACCGCATCCCGGGTGGCCCGCAGCAGCGCGGTCCGATCGTCGAGCACCCGATCGACGTCCGGCAGCAGCTCGGCCACCACCAGCTGGTCGAGCACGGGCGTGCCGAGGTCCCGCACCGGCCGAGCCGCCGCGATCTCCGCGATGGTCCTGCTGTCCGCGAGGATCCAGCCGATGCGGAGGCCGTGCCACACCGTCTTGCCGACCGAGCCGACCGTGATCACCTCCGCGCCGCTGCCCGTCGCCAGCCCCGCGAGCGGCGGCTGCCGCACGACGTCGTCGATCGCGAGCTCGGCCGTCGTCTCGTCGACGAGCAGGACGGTGCCGGACGCCGCGGCGGCCGCGAGCAGCCGGCGCCGCTCCCCCTCCGTCAGCGACGACCCAGTCGGGTTGTGGAAGTCGGGCATCAGGTAGGCGAGCTCGGGCCGCAGCTCGCGCAGCAGGCGCTCCCACGCGTCGACGTCCGCGCGCGCGTCCGGCATGCCGACCGGCACGAGCCGCGCGCCCGCCTCCCGGAACGCGTCGATCGCGTGCGGGTAGCTCGGCACGTCGAGCAGCAGTCGATCGGCGCGGCGGAGGCGTGCGCGCACCACCAGGCCGATCGCGTGCTGCGCCCCGGTCGTCACCATGATCTGCCCCGGCGTCGTGGGCAGGCCGCGCTGCACGTACCGGTCGGCGATGCGCTCGCGCAGCTCGACGAGACCGATGTAGTCGAGCCCGCCGGCGGTGAGCAGCGGCGGGAGGCGGGCGGCCGCGCGCTCGACGTACTCGGGCAGCTCGGGCCACGCCGGCGGCACGGCGTTCGAGAGGTCACGTCCGGACGCCCGGCGGGCTCCTGCGCCCGGGGCACGCCGAGCGCGAGGACGCTGCCCGAGCCGTGGACGGTGACGAGCCGCCCCCGCTCGCGCAGCAGCGCGTACGCGGCGCTCACCGTCGTGCGGCTGATGCCGAGCTCCGCGGCGAGCACCCGCTCGGCGGGCAGGCGCCGCCCCGCGACGAGCCGACCGTCCTCGAGCAGCAGCCCGATGCGGTCGGCGAGCGACCGGTAGGAGGCGCCGGAGGCGCGCCAGTCCGGCAGCAGGCGGGCGACCGCGGACGCGGAGACGGCGGGTGCAGCAGCCATGCGGTCCACCTTCCTCGGATTGGACCGCAGCGAGCAAGGCCACATCCGCTGAAGTGGCCCCATGACCGCCGATGCCGCTCTGCTGACCACGCTGCTCGTCCCCGTCGGGCTGGTCCTGCTCGGCGCCGGCCTCGTCCGCGAGGTGGCCCGGGACGGCTACGGCGTGCGCCCGGGCCCCCGCTCCCACCTCGGGCTCGCTGCCGACGAGGCCGGTGCGGGGCTCGCGCTGCCCGATCGGCGGGCAGCGCTGCGGGGCGGGCGCCTCGTCGCCGGGCTGCTGCTCTACGGCGCGGCGATCGCGCTGATCGTGCGGGCGCACCTCGGCGTGGGCCCGTGGGACGTGCTCGCACAGGGGCTCGCGGCGCTCACCCGCCTGCCGTTCGGCGTCGTCACGAACGGCATCGGCGCGCTGCTGCTGCTCGCGTGGTGGCCGCTCCGCCAGCGTCCGGGCATCGGGACGCTGCTGAACGTGCTGCTCGTCGGCACGGCCGCGCAGGCCGTGCTCGACGTCCTCGCTCCGGCGGAGGGCCTGGTGCCGCGCGTCGCGCTGCTGGCGGCCGGCATGGTGCTGCTCGCCATCGCGACCGGGGTCTACGTCGGCGCCGGGCTCGGCGCGGGGCCGCGCGACGGCCTGATGCTGGGCCTGCACCGGCGCCTCGGATGGCCGGTGTGGCTGGCCCGCGCCGCGGTCGAGGGCTCGGCGCTGCTGGCGGGCTGGCTCCTCGGCGGGAACGTCGGCGTCGGCACCGTGGTGTTCGCGGCCGGCATCGGCCCGCTCTGCGGCCTGACGATCCGCCTCCTGGCACCCGCCCAGCTCCACCGCCCCTGAAACGACAGGAGCCGCCCGACACGAGGTCGGGCGGCTCCGGTGACGCGTTCGGCCGCGACGCGTACCGCGGCCCGTTCAGGCCCGCGAAGCGTCACAGCCGCGCCGCAGCAGCGGCGGCGGCCATGGACTCAGATCTGGAAGCCGATGGCGCGCATCATGTCCTTGCCGTCGTCGGTCATCTTCTCGGGACCCCAGGGCGGCATCCACACCCAGTTGATCCGGAAGCGCTCGACGTGGCCGTCCAGGGCCTGCGCGGTCTCGTCCTCGATCACGTCGGTCAGCGGGCAGCCGGCGGAGGTGAGCGTCATGTTGATGACGAGCGCGTCGTTCTCGTCGTCCCAGCCGAGGTCGTAGATCAGGCCGAGATCGACGACGTTCACGCCCAGCTCGGGGTCGACGACGTCCTTCAGCGCCTCGGAGATCTCGTCGAAGCGCTCGGGAGCGAGCTGGGTCGCCATCAGGCGGTCGCCTCCGCGGTGAGGAAGCGGTCGTAGCCCTCGTCCTCGAGCCGGTCGGCGAGCTCGGGGCCGCCCTCCTCCGCGACGCGGCCGGCGACGAACACGTGCACGAAGTCCGGCTTGATGTAGCGCAGGATCCGCGTGTAGTGCGTGATGAGCAGCACGCCGAGGCCGGTGGCGTCCTTGGCGCGGTTGACGCCCTCGGACACGATCTTCAGCGCGTCGACGTCGAGGCCGGAGTCGGTCTCGTCGAGCACCGCGAAGCGGGGCTTCAGCAGCTCGAGCTGCAGGATCTCGTGGCGCTTCTTCTCGCCGCCGGAGAAGCCCTCGTTGACGTTGCGCTCGGCGAAGGCGCCGTCCATGCGCAGCGCGTCCATCGACCCGCGGACGTCCTTCACCCAGCCGCGGATCGCGGGGGCCTTGCCGTCGATCGCGGTCTTCGCGGTGCGGAGGAAGTTCGAGACGGTGACGCCGGGGATCTCGACCGGGTACTGCATGGCGAGGAACAGGCCGGCGCGGGCGCGCTCGTCGACGCTCATCGCGAGGACGTCCTCGCCGTCGAGCGTGATCGAGCCGGAGTCGACGTTGTAGCGCGGGTGCCCGGCGATCGTGTACGCCAGGGTCGACTTGCCGGAGCCGTTGGGGCCCATGACGGCGTGCGTCTCGCCCTCGTTGATGACGAGGTCGACGCCGCGCAGGATCGGCTTGGTGCCCTGCTCGGTCTCGATGGAGACGTGGAGGTCGCGGATCGCGAGGGTGGACATGCGTTTCCTTCTGATGGCCGCCGTCAGGCGGGGAGCTCTGATGCCGGGATCGGGGTGGGGTCGACGAGCACGTCGCCGGCCTGCACCGTGACCCGGAAGACGGGGACCGGCTGGTAGGCCGGCAGGGTCAGCGGGCGACCGCTGGCGAGCGAGAACTTGGAGCCGTGGGCCCAGCACTCGAGGGTGTCGTCCTCGACGAAGCCCTCGGCGAGCGAGATGTCGCCGTGGGTGCAGGTGTCGCCGATCGCGAAGATGTCGCCGTTCGCGTCCTTCACGACCGCCACGGGCGTGCCGCCGACCAGCACGCGGAGCGCGCTGTCCTGCTCGAGGTCGTCAACGCCGCAGACCCGCTCGCCGGCGGTCATCGGTCGCGCTCCTCGAGCTCGGCCTCGATCGCGTCCTGCAGCCGCACCTCGAGCGCGGGCACGCCGATCTTCTGGACGATGGAGGCGAGGAAGCCGCGCACGACGAGGCGTCGCGCGACCTCCTCCGGGATGCCCCGGGCCTGCAGGTAGAACAGCTGCTCGTCGTCGAAGCGGCCGGTCGCCGAGGCGTGGCCGGCCCCGGCGATGTCGCCGGTCTCGATCTCGAGGTTCGGGATCGAGTCCGCACGGGTGCCGTCGGTGAGCACCAGGTTGCGGTTCTGCTCGTAGGAGTCGGTGCCGGTCGCGTCCGGGCCGATCAGCACGTCGCCGATCCAGACCGTGTGCGCGCCCTCGCCCTGCAGCGCGCCGCGGTACTCGACCCGGCCCTTCGTGTGGTCGGCCTCGTGGAACAGGAAGACCTGGCTCTCCAGGTGCTGCGCCGCATCGGCGAAGTAGACGCCGAGCAGGTCGCCGTCGGCACCGGAGCCCGCGAGGGTGACGGAGGGGTTGACCCGCACGACGCCGCCGCCGAAGGAGACGACGACGTGCTTCAGGTGCGCGTCGCGCCCGACCTGCGCGAAGTGGTTCGCGACGTGCTTCGCGCCGTCGGCCCAGTCCTGGACGGTCACGACGGTGACGTCCGCTCCGTCGCCGACGAGGATCTCGACGTTCTCGGCGAGCTGCGCCGGGCCGCGGTTGTCGAGCACGACCACGCCGCGGGAGAACGGCTTCGCGTCGATGATCGTGTGCGCGCCGCGGGCGGCCCCGCCGAAGGCGCTGCGGATCAGCGTGGTGGCCGAGGGCTCCTCGCCGGTCAGGCGGACGAGCAGGGCCTCCTGGAACGACGACCAGGCGTTCGCGGCGGCCCGGTCCTCCGGGATGCCGGCGGTGCCGATGCGGGCGTCGTCGCGGCCGACCCAGGACAGCTCGGCGCCGTCCGTCGTCTCGGCCCCGAACTCGTACCGGCCGCCGTCGAGCTCGCCGGCGATCAGGTCCTGCAGCGCGTCCACGGGCGTGAGCTTCCAGCCCGCCTCCCGGCCCGTGACGGGCGGGAACGCGCTGACGTCGGTCGACGCGAAGCGCTCGTTGCGGGTCTGCACGGGCACGGTCCCGTGCCCGGTGGTCGCGTCGGCGATGATCGCCGGGCGGCCGCCCGTGCCGGTCACGTCCTCGATGTCGTCGCCGACCGCGGGGTTCACCGGGTCGGTCGACAGCGAGTCGACGACGTCGGTCGACGCCGCGTCGTCCGATGCGGTCCGCGCCATCTAGCCGACGCTCCCTTCCATGCCCATCTCGATCAGCTTGTTCAGCTCGAGGGCGTACTCCATGGGCAGCTCGCGAGCGATCGGCTCGATGAAGCCGCGCACGATCATGGCCATGGCCTCGTCCTCGGGCATGCCGCGGCTCATCAGGTAGAAGAGCTGCTCCTCGCTGACCTTCGAGACGGTCGCCTCGTGGCCGAGCTGCACGTCGTCGACGCGGATGTCGATCGCCGGGTACGTGTCGGAGCGGCTGATCGTGTCGACGAGCAGCGCGTCGCAGCGGACGGTGTTCGCCGAGTGGTGCGCGTTCGGGTCGACCCGGACCTCGCCGCGGTAGCCGGCGCGGCCGCCGCCGCGGGCGATCGACTTCGAGACGATCGACGACTGCGTGTACGGCGCCATGTGGATCATCTTGGCGCCGGCGTCCTGGTGCTGGCCGGGACCGGCGAAGGCGACGGAGAGCGTCTCGCCCTTCGCGTGCTCCCCCACGAGGTAGATCGACGGGTACTTCATCGTCACCTTCGAGCCGATGTTGCCGTCGATCCACTCCATCGTCGCGCCCTCGTGGGCGATGGCCCGCTTGGTGACGAGGTTGTAGACGTTGTTCGACCAGTTCTGGATGGTCGTGTACCGCACGCGGGCGTTCTTCTTCACGACGATCTCGACGACCGCGGAGTGCAGCGAGTCGCTCTTGTAGATCGGCGCCGTGCAGCCCTCGATGTAGTGCACGTAGGAGCCCTCGTCGGCGATGATCAGCGTCCGCTCGAACTGGCCCATGTTCTCGGTGTTGATCCGGAAGTAGGCCTGCAGCGGGATCTCGACGTGCACGCCCTTCGGCACGTAGACGAAGGAGCCGCCCGACCAGACGGAGGTGTTCAGCGCGGCGAACTTGTTGTCGCCGGCGGGGATCACGGTGCCGAAGTACTCCTCGAACAGCTCCGGGTGCTCCTTGAGCGCCGTGTCCGTGTCCATGAAGATGACGCCCTGCTCCTCCAGCTCCTCCTGGATCTGGTGGTAGACGACCTCGGACTCGTACTGGGCCGCGACGCCGCCGACGAGGCGCTGGCGCTCCGCCTCGGGGATGCCGAGCTTCTCGTACGTGGCCCGGATGTCCTCGGGCAGGTCCTCCCACGTCTGCGCCTGGCGCTCGGTGGACTTCACGAAGTACTTGATGTTGTCGAAGTCGATGCCCGACAGGTCCGCGCCCCACATGGGCATCGGCTTGCGCTCGAACATGGACAGGCCCTTGAGGCGGTTGCGCAGCATCCACTCGGGCTCGCCCTTGCGGCCGGAGATGTCGCGCACCACGTCGGCGTTGATGCCGCGTTTCGCGGAGGCCCCCGCAGCGTCGGAGTCGGCCCAGCCGAACTCGTAGACACCGAGCCCCTCGAGCTCGGGGCGGTCGATCAGCACGTCGGTCATGAGTGCTCCTCTCCTTACCGGTACCGAACAGGGCGGCAGGACGCCGCATTCCGTCGGTTCGGCGATTGCTCGCCGGGGTCTCGGCGCCATCCGGCGACCGATCGCACCTCCGGGCCCGCATCACGCGGTCCCGTGGACCCGCCGGAGCCCGCAGCACGCGGCCCCGGCCGAGCGATGATCCTACCGCCGACGACCCCGCCGCGCGCGTGCGGTGGTCAGCGGACCGGGGCCGCGACGCCGGTGCGCGCGGGCGCCTCGACGTCGCGCACCGGGATGACCCGGCCGAACAGCGCGGGGTGGGTGTCGAGCAGCACGCGCAGCACGCCGACCCAGACGAGCGCGGCGCCGAGCAGGTGCACGACGACGAACACCGCGGGCAGCCCGGTGAGCGCCTGCACGATCCCGACGAGGGCCTGCGCGACCACGACGCCCAGCAGCACCTGCGTGCGGCGGCGGGCGAGCGCGGTCGCGGCTCCCCCGGCCCGCAGCTGCAGGAGCAGCACGACCGCGAGGACCAGGACGCCCACGGCCGCGACGCCGTGCACGGTCGTGATCAGGGTCCAGTTCACGCCCATGCGCGGCACGTCGGCCGAGTCGCCGGAGTGCGGTCCCGCGCCGGTGACGACCGTGCCGAGCACCACGAGCACCGCCGCGACGGCGGTCAGCAGCCAGGAGGTCGCGCCGGCGGGGCCCTCGACGGGGCTCGCGGCGGCGGACTGGCGCGCGCGGTGCCAGGTGAGGGTCGTCGTGGTGAGCAGCGCGAAGGCGAGCACGAAGTGCACGGCGACGAAGTACGGGTTCAGCCCGGCCAGGACGGTGAGGCCGCCCGCGACGGCGTTCACGACGACGAGCCAGAACTGCGACCACGCGAGCCGGGTGAGGGGCCGCTGCCGGATCGGCTGGAGGCGGGCGGCGACGATGGCCCAGGCGACCGCGGCGACCAGGACGCTGGTGAGCGCGCGGTTGCCGAACTCGATGGCGCCGTGGATGCCGAGCGCCGGCGTGGTCGTCAGCGAGCCCGCCTCGCACACCGGCCAGGTCGGGCAGCCGAGGCCCGAGCCCGTGACGCGCACGACGCCGCCGGTCACGACGATGAGGATGCTCACGACGAGTGCCGCGGTGGTCCCCCAGCGCAGCGCGCGGTCGCCGAGCACGACCCGGTCCGCCAGCCAGCCGAAGGGCGTCTGCACCCGGAACCCCTGCCGTGTCGAGCCGCTCACCCCGCGATTCTACGGAGCGTCGATTTCCGGCGCGCGCGCGTCCTGCGGATCCGCAGCGCGCGCTGGCTCAGCGGAAGACGAGCGCGTCGACCGCGATGCCGAGGAAGACGAGCGACAGGGAGCCGATGGAGGCGTGGAAGACGCGCATCGGCGCGATCTCCTCGCCGGCCAGGGAGCGGGCGTAGAGGCGGTGCGTCTCGAGCACGAACCAGCCGCCGGCGAGCAGCGCGACGACGGCGTAGATCGGGCCCATGCCGGCGACCGGGATCAGCAGCAGCGTGCACGCGAGCGTCGCCCACGCGTAGAGCACGGTCTGCAGGCCGACCTGCGTCGGCGAGCGGATCGCCCCGAGCATCGGCACGCCGACGGACGAGTAGTCGTCGCGGTACCGCATCGACAGCGGCCAGTAGTGCGGCGGGGTCCAGAGGAAGATCACGGCGAACAGGACCCACGCGGCGGGGGCGAGCGAGCCGGTCACCGCGGCCCAGCCGATCAGGACCGGGAAGCAGCCCGCGAGGCCGCCCCAGATGATGTTCTGGCTCGTCCGGCGCTTGAGCCACATCGTGTAGATGAAGACGTAGAAGCCGATCGCGGCGAGGGACAGCGCCGCGGCGAGCCACGTCGTCAGCAGGCCGAGCACGAGGGTCGAGACGACGGTCAGCGCCCAGGCGAAGACCAGCGCCTGCCGGGCCGACAGGTCGCCGGTCACCAGGGGGCGGTGCCGCGTGCGGTGCATCACCCGGTCGATGTCGCGGTCGATGACCATGTTGAACGCGTTGGCCGCGCCCGCGGAGAGCGTGCCGCCGACGAGCGTGGCGGCGACGACCAGCAGGTCGGGCACGCCGTGCACCGCGAGGATCATCACCGGGACGGTCGTCACGAGCAGCAGCTCGACGACGCGCAGCTTCATCAGCGCGACGTAGCCGCGCGCCTGCCGCCCGAACGGGACGCGTCCGGACCCGGCGGTCGGGGCCTGCCCGCCTGATGCCCTGACCGTGGTGCTCACTGCCACGATTCTAGGCGATCCTCCCCGGCCTCGGAGCGGGCACCCAACGAACCAGGGCAGCATTACCACGGCATGCGGCGGTCGTCCTGCCGTCAATAGACTCTCCGACGGCCTTCGTACAGCCACCGCTTATGAACCGCACCGACGGAAGGATCGTCGTGACCGACGTCAAGACCCGCACCGGCACCGAGCTCGAATGGACGGAGCTCGACCAGAAGGCGGTCGACACGACTCGCGCCCTCGCCGCAGACGCCGTGCAGAAGACCGGCAACGGTCACCCCGGCACCGCCATCAGCCTCGCGCCGCTGGCCTACCTGCTGTTCCAGAAGGTGATGCGCCGCGATCCCTCCGACTCCACCTGGATCGGCCGCGACCGCTTCATCCTGTCGAACGGCCACTCGTCGCTGACGCAGTACATCCAGTTCTTCCTCGGCGGCTACGGCCTCGAGCTCGAGGACCTGGAGCAGCTGCGCCAGTACGGCTCCAAGACGCCGGGCCACCCGGAGTACGGCCACACCGACGGCATCGAGATCACGACGGGTCCCCTCGGCTCCGGTCTCGCCGCCTCCGTCGGCTTCGCCTACGCCTCCCGCTTCGAGCGCGGCCTGTTCGACCCGGACGCGAAGCACGGCGAGAGCCCCTTCGACCACTTCATCTACGCGGTGGCGGGCGACGGCGACATCGAGGAGGGCGTGACCAACGAGGCCTCGTCCCTCGCCGGCACGCAGCAGCTCGGCAACCTGATCGTCTTCTACGACGACAACCAGATCTCCATCGAGGACGACACGAACATCGCCCTCTCCGAGGACGTGGCCCTGCGCTACGAGGCCCTCGGCTGGCACGTGCAGACGGTCGACTGGAAGGCCGGCGCGGACTACCACGAGGACGTCCAGGCGCTCTACGCCGCGACGCTCGAGGCGCAGCAGGTCACCGACAAGCCGTCGATCATCGTGCTCAAGACGATCATCGGCTGGCCCGCCCCGACGCTGAAGAACACCGGCAAGATCCACGGCGCGGCCATGGGCGACGCCGAGATCAGCGGCATGAAGGAGGCCCTGGGCCTCGACCCCGAGAAGTCCTTCAACGTGGACCCCGAGGTCCTCGCCCACGCCCGCAAGGCCGTGGACCGCGGCAAGGCCGCCCACGCCGAGTGGAACGAGCAGTTCGACGCCTGGGCGTCCGCGAACCCCGAGCGCAAGACGCTGCTCGACCGCGTGCTCGCCGGCGACCTGCCCGAGGACGCCTTCGCCGACGTGCCGGTCTTCCCGGCCGGCAAGGCCGTCTCGACCCGCGTCGCCTCCGGCAAGGTCATCAACGGCATCGCGAAGCACGTCCCCGAGTTCTGGGGCGGCTCCGCGGACCTCGCCGAGTCGAACAACACGACCATCGAGGGCGTCGGCAGCTTCCTGCCGCCCGAGCGCGCGACCGCGATGTGGAAGGCGAACCCCTATGGCCGGGTGCTGCACTTCGGCATCCGCGAGCACGCGATGGGCAACATCCTCAACGGCATCGTGCTGCACGGGAACACCCGCGTCTTCGGCGCGACGTTCCTGATCTTCAGCGACTACATGCGGCCGGCCGTGCGCCTGGCCGCCCTGATGAAGGCGCCGACGATCTACGTCTGGACGCACGACTCGGTCGCGCTCGGCGCCGACGGCCCGACCCACCAGCCGGTCGAGACCCTGTGGGCGCTGCGCCTCATCCCGCAGCTCGACGTGATCCGTCCCGCGGACGCCAACGAGACGGCGGCGGCGTGGAAGCAGATCATGTCGCGCCGCATGGGCCCGGCGGGCCTCGCGCTCAGCCGGCAGAACCTGCCCGTGTTCGAGCGCGGCGAGGGCGAGGCCTCGGGCGACGTCTACGCGTCGGTCGACGGCGTCGCCAAGGGCGCGTACGTGCTCGCGGCCGCGAAGAGCGGCACGCCCGACGTCGTGCTGATCGCCACCGGCACCGAGGTCCAGGTCGCCGTGGAGGCGCGCCTGAAGCTCGCCGAGCAGGGCATCGACGCGCAGGTCGTGTCGGCGCCGTGCCTCGAGTGGTTCGACGAGCAGAGCCCGGAGTACCGCGAGTCGGTGATCCCCTCCGCCGTGAAGGCGCGCGTGTCGGTCGAGGCCGGAGCGACGCTCGGCTGGCACAAGTACCTCGGCGACCAGGGTCGGGCGGTCGGCATCGACCACTTCGGCGCCAGCGCCGACGGCGACTTCCTGCTGCAGGAGTTCGGCATCACCACGGAGCACGTCGTGGCCGCCGCGAAGGAATCCCTGGGCCGCTGACGCGGTTCCAGCCATCAACCCAAGGAGTTGACATGAGCATCACCCAGGACGCCCGGGAATCGGGCACGACGGAGTCGAACACCGAGGCGCTCTCGAAGGCGGGCGTGAGCATCTGGCTCGACGACCTGTCGCGCGAGCGGATCGTCTCGAAGGGCCTGCAGGCCCTCATCGCCGAGAAGAACGTCGTCGGCGTGACGACCAATCCGACGATCTTCGCGAGCGCGCTCTCCAAGGGCGAGGCCTACGACGAGCAGGTCAAGGAGCTGAAGTCGAACGGCGGCGACGTCTCCGACGCGATCTTCCAGATCACGACCAAGGACGTCTCGGACGCGGCGGACATCTTCCACGACGTCTTCGTCGAGTCGAAGGGCTACGACGGCCGCGTCTCCATCGAGGTCTCCCCCGAGCTCGCCCACGACACCGATGCCACGATCTCGGAGGCGAAGCGCCTCTGGAGCACGATCGAGAAGCCGAACGTCATGATCAAGATCCCGGCGACGGTCGAGGGCCTGCCCGCGATCACGGCGGCGATCGCGGCGGGCATCAGCGTGAACGTGACGCTGATCTTCTCGCTCGAGCGCTACAAGGCGGTCATCGAGGCCTACCTCGAGGGCCTCACGCAGGCCGCTGCGGCCGGCATCGACCTGTCGACGATCCACTCGGTCGCCTCGTTCTTCGTGTCCCGCGTGGACACCGAGATCGACAAGCGCCTCGACGCGATCGGCACCGACGAGGCGAAGTCTCTCAAGGGCAAGTCGGCCGTCGCGAACGCGCGGCTCGCCTACGAGCTGTTCGTCGAGGCGTTCGGCACCGAGCGGGCGATCGAGCTGCAGGAGCAGGGCGCGAACCGCCAGCGCCCGCTGTGGGCCTCCACCGGCGTGAAGGACCCGAGCCTGCCCGACACGTTCTACGTCGTCGACCTGGTCACCCACGGCGTCGTGAACACGATGCCGGAGAAGACCCTCGACGCGGTCGCCGACCACGGCGACGTCAAGGGCGACACGATCGTCGGCAAGTACGACGAGGCCCGCGAGGACCTCGCGAAGCTCTCCTCGGTCGGCGTCGACCTCGACGAGGTCACCGACCTGCTCGAGCGAGAGGCCGTCGACAAGTTCATCGCCTCGTGGCACGAGCTGACGGACACCGTCTCGAAGGCGCTCGAGTCCGCCTGAGCTCTTCCCGGGAACGCGGTCGGCGCTTCGGCGCCGGCCGCGTTCCTCATGTCCCAGCAGGGGGCGCGCGCAGCGGCTCACCGGCCGCGAGCCCGGCGAACGCCGGTCAGCGCGTGCCGGCAGGCCCTGGCCCCCAGGGCGTCGACCCGCCCAGCCGCGGTCTGCGAGACTGCCTGGAGGACGAGCTGCGGCGCCGCGGCCCGGACGACCTCGACGGCCAGGTGCTGATCGGAGGCTGCCGGGTGCCGACCGCGACGACTCCGCAACCGCCGCGAACTGGAGGACCGTGACCAACGAACGCCGGGTGCTCGTGCACCCCGACATGGACTCGCTCATCGCCGCCGTGGCGGCACGGTTCCTGACGAAGCTGACCGACCTGCTCGACGAGTACCAGGAGGTCAACATCGCCCTGACGGGCGGGACCGCCGGCGGGACGGGCGTGCAGCAGGCAGTCGCGGAGTCGCCGATGCGCGGTGCGATCGACTGGACCCGCGTCCACTTCTGGTGGGGCGACGAGCGCTTCCTGCCCAAGGGCGACCCGGACCGCAACGAGACCCAGGCGCACGAGGCGCTGCTCGATCGCATCCCGGTGCCGGCCGAGAACATCCACCCGTTCCCGGCGTCGGACGAGATCCCGGACATCGAGCAGGCCGCCTCGGCCTATGCGGACGAGCTGCGCGCGCACGCCGACCCGGCGCTGCGCCTGACGGTGCCGCGCTTCGACATCACGTTCCTCGGCGTGGGCCCCGACGGGCACATCGCCTCCCTCTTCCCGGAGCACGACGTGCGCGCGGACGACGAGCGGCTCGTGATCGCCGACCGCAACGCCCCGAAACCGCCGCCCGAGCGCCTCAGCCTCACGCTGCCCGTGATCAACAGCTCGCAGCGCATCTGGATGGTGCTGTCCGGCGCCGAGAAGGCGTCGGCCCTCGGTCTGGCCCTCGCGGGCGCGTCGCCGATCGAGGTGCCCGCCGCCGGAGCGCAGGGCCGCCGCCGCACCGTGTTCTTCGTCGACGGCGAGGCCGCCGAGCAGGTGCCGCAGAACCTCATCGCCAGCAGCTACTGATCGCCCTCCGGTGCACGGGTCAGGGGGCGGGCGAGCCGGATCCTCTGACCCCTGCACCCGACGACGACGAAGGGCCAGTCCTGACGGACCGGCCCTTCGTCGTCGTGCAGCGGATCAGCTGTCCGCGGAGATCTTCCCGCGACGGATGCGCAGCTGCTTCAGCGCGTCCTCGAGGAGGGAGGCGGCCTCCTCGTCGGTGCGGCGCTCCTTCACGTACGCGAGGTGCGTCTTGTAGGGCTCGTTCTTCTGCACCGAGGGCGGGTTGGCCTTGTCCCGGCCGGCAGGCAGGCCGCTCGACGGGGAGTCGATGGTCGAGGGGATCTCCTCGTCGGGCAGGTTCGCCGCGAAGTACCGGATGGTCTCGTTGCCGAGGGCGTCCCAGTATGAGACCGCGACGCGGTCGGCGTGGTGACCGTGGTCCTGCTCGCCCATCGGGCCCGCGCCGACGCGGGAGCCCCGGATCGCACTTCCGCCAGAAGCCATGTGTTCTCAGTTCCTTGTCGTCAAGCGCCGGTCAAGCCGAAGCGGGTGAGGAGGCCGAGCACCACGATGCACGCGAACCACACGAGGCCGAGTACCACGGTGATCCGGTTGAGGTTGCGTTCCGCCACGCCCGATGCACCGAGGCTCGAGGTGACGCCGCCGCCGAACATGTCGGACAGCCCGCCTCCGCGACCCTTGTGCAGCAGGATCAGCAGCGTGAGCAGGACGCTCGTGATCGCCAGGACCACGAGCAGGACGGCCTGCAGGATCTGCATCCGGGTCTCCTCCTGTTGCGCGCAGCCGTCTCTCAGCCGCGGAAAGTATAACCGCCGGCCCGCGCGGGCCGGCAGTCGGTCGGGCGCGGTGTCGCGCCGACGGGGAAGCCTAGGCGCCCACGTGGTCCTGGAAGCGCGCGATCGCCGCGAACTCCGTCGGGTCGAGGCTCGCGCCGCCGACGAGCGCGCCGTCGACGTCGCCCTTGCGGAGGAAGCCGGCGATGTTGCCGCTCTTCACCGAGCCGCCGTAGAGGATCCTCGTCGCCGCCGCGTCGTCCGGCCCGAGGGTCTCGGCGACCGCTGCGCGGATCGCACCGCAGACCTCCTGCGCCGTCTCGGGCGTCGCGACCTTGCCGGTGCCGATCGCCCACACCGGCTCGTAGGCCACCACGACGGGCGTGCCGGCGGGCAGGCCCGCGAGGGCCGCCTTCGTCTGGGCGACCGGGACGGCGCTCGTACCGTGCTGCTCGAGCTCCTCCTCGGTCTCCCCCACGCAGATCACGGGGACGAGGCCGTGGCGGACCGCGGCCTGCACCTTCGCGTGCACCACCTCGTCGGTCTCCCCGTGCCCCTGCCGGCGCTCGGAGTGGCCGATGAGCACGTAGGTGCAGCTGAGCGCCTTGAGGAACGCGCCCGACACGTCGCCGGTGTAGGCGCCGGCGTCGTGCGGCGATAGGTCCTGGGCGCCGAAGGCGAGCCCGAACCGCTCCGCGTCGACGAGCGTCTGCACGCTGCGGAGGTCGGTGAACGGCGGGAAGACCGCGACCTCGACCGCCTTCGGGTCGAACGAGGCGTCCTTCAGCGTCCACGCGAGCTTCTGCACGAGCGCGATGCCCTGGAGGTGGTCCAGGTTCATCTTCCAGTTGCCGGCGATGAACGGCCGGCGCGTGCTCGCGTCGCTCATGCGCCCGGCTCCCAGCCGAGGACCTCGAGGCCCGGCAGGCGCTTGCCCTCGAGGAACTCGAGGCTGGCACCGCCACCGGTGGAGATGTGCCCGAAGCGGTCGTCGGAGAAGCCGAGCGCGCGCACGGCTGCGGCCGAGTCGCCGCCGCCGACGACGGACAGCCCGTCGACCTGCGTCAGCGCCTCCGCGACGCGCTGCGTCCCCGCCGCGAAGGCGGGGAACTCGAAGACGCCCATCGGGCCGTTCCAGAAGACCGTCCGCGAGCCGGCGATCGTCTTCGCGAACGCCTCCGCGGTGTCGGGCCCGATGTCGAGGCCGATGCCGTCCGCGCCGAAGGAGGACGACTCGATCGCGTCCGCGGGCACGGTCTCGTGGTCGGCGTCGGCCGAGAACGCGGAGGCGACCACGACGTCGGTCGGGACCAGCAGGGTCACGCCGAGCTCGTCGGCTCGACGCAGGTACTCCTGCACGACCGGGATCTGGTCCTGCTCGAGCAGGCTCTTGCCGACCGCGTGGCCCTGCGCCGCGAGGAAGGTGAAGAGCATGCCGCCACCGATCAGCAGCGCGTCGACGCGCGGCAGCAGGTGGTCGATGACGCCGAGCTTGTCGCTGACCTTCGACCCGCCGAGCACGACCGCGTACGGCTTCTCGGGCCGCTCGGTGAGGCGCTCGAGCACGGACAGCTCGTCCGCGATGAGCAGGCCCGCCGCGCTCGGCAGCACCTGCGCGAGCTCGAAGACGCTCGCCTGCGCGCGGTGCACGACGCCGAAGCCGTCGGAGACGAAGGCGGTGCCGTGCTTCGCGATCGCCTCGGCGTACTCGCGCCGCTCCCCCGCGTCCTTGCTCGTCTCCCGCGGGTCGAACCGCAGGTTCTCCAGCACGGTGACGGCGCCGGTGCCCGGCTGCGCGTCGGCGGCGGTGCCCGGCACGAACTCGACCTCGCGGCCGAGCAGCTCCCCGAGCCGCTCCGCGACGGGCGCGAGGCTGTACTTCGGGTTCGGCGCGCCGTCGGGGCGGCCGAGGTGCGAGATGACGGTCACCGATGCGCCGGCGTCGAGCAGGCGGGTGAGCGTGGGGACGCTCGCGCGCACGCGGCCGTCGTCCGCGATCTCCCCGTCCCGGAGGGGGACGTTGAGATCGCAGCGGACGACGACCCGCGTGCCGGCGAGATCCCCGAGGGACTCGAGGGTTCGCAGCGTCATGAGGGCTAGAGGCGGGCGGCCACGTAGTCGGTCAGGTCGACGAGGCGGCTGGAGTAGCCCCACTCGTTGTCGTACCAGCTCGACAGCTTCACCTGGTTGCCGATGACGCGCGTGAGCTCGGCGTCGAACAGCGACGAGTGCGGGTCGCCGACGATGTCGGCGGACACGATCGGGTCGGTGACGTACTTGAGGATGCCCTTCATGGGGCCCTCGGCGGCCTCCTTGTAGGCGGCCTTCACCTCGTCGACGCTCACGGCGCGGGAGGCGGTGACGGTCAGGTCCGTGATGGAGCCGACGGGCACCGGCACGCGGAGCGCGAAGCCGTCGAGCTTGCCCTTCAGCTCGGGCAGGACCAGGCCGATGGCCTTCGCTGCACCGGTGGAGGTCGGGATGATCGACAGCGCAGCGGCGCGGGCGCGGCGGAGGTCGCTGTGCGGGCCGTCCTGCAGGTTCTGGTCCGCCGTGTAGGCGTGGACCGTCGTCATGAGGCCGTGCTCGATGCCGAAGGCGTCGTTGAAGACCTTGGCGAGCGGCGCGAGGCAGTTCGTCGTGCAGGACGCGTTCGAGAGGATGTGCATCGTCTCGGGGTCGTAGGTGCCCTCGTTGACGCCCATGACGAACGTGCCGTCCTCGCCCGAGGCGGGCGCGGAGATGATGACCTTCTTGGCGCCGGCCTCGATGTGCTTGCGCGCGTCGTCGGCCTTCGTGAAGCGGCCGGTGGACTCGATCACGATGTCGACGCCGAGGTCGCCCCAGCCGAGCTGGGCGGGGTCGCGCTGCTCGAGCACCTGGACGGGCTTGCCGTCGACGACGATGCTGTCGCCGTCGAGCTCGACCGACTGCTTGAGGATGCCGGCGGTCGAGTCGTACTTCAGCAGGTGCGCCAGCGCCTTGTTGTCCGTGAGGTCGTTGACCGCCACGATCTCGATGTCGCTGCCCTTGGCGAGAGCCGCCCTGAAGTAGTTCCGGCCGATGCGGCCGAAGCCGTTGATGCCGACGCGAGTCGTCACTGTTCCTCCGTGATCGAGCGCGCCGAGAGCGCGCGACTGTGGGTCGTGGGCGCCCGCTCGCCACCCGTTGAACGGCAGGCGGCGGGCGCCGCGATCACGGTACCAGCAGGCCCGTGGTCTGCTTCCGGGCGGCCGCGAAGCGCCGCTCCACGTCCGCCCAGTTCGCGATGTTCCAGAAGGCCTTGATGTAGTCCGCACGGACGTTCTGGTAGTCGAGGTAGTAGGCGTGCTCCCACACGTCGAGCAGCAGCAGCGGCACGGTCCCGATCGGGAAGTCCTGCTGCTGGTCGTGGAACTGCACGACGATCGGGCGCTGGCCGATGGAGTCGTAGACGAGCGCGGCCCAGCCGGAGCCCTGCACGCCGAGCGCGGCGGCGGTGAAGTGCGCCTGGAACTTCTCGAACGAGCCGAAGAAGTCGTCGATCGCCGCGGCGATCTCGCCGACCGGCCTGTCTCCGCCGTCCGGGGACATGTTCGTCCAGAAGACGGAGTGGTTCACGTGGCCGGCGAGGTTGAACGCCAGGTCCTTCGTGAGCTTGTTGACGTAGGCCAGGTTGCCGCCGTCGCGGGCCTCCTGCAGCTGCTCGAGCGCCGTATTGGCGCCGGTCACGTACGTCTGGTGGTGCTTGTCGTGGTGGAGCTGCATGATGCGGCCGCTCACGTGCGGTTCGAGCGCGGAGTAGTCGTAGGGCAGGTCGGGCAGGGTGTACACGGGCATGGAAGCCTCCTCCTTGACGTTCGCCCGCGAGCCTATGACCGCCGGTCGCGGGCCCGCTGGGACTTCTCGCAGGGGCGACCGAGCGCTCGCCCGAGCATTCCCGGGCGCCGCACGGCCGGGCGTCGAGCCCCGCCTGCGCGTGCACGGTGCGGGCGGGACGGGCACCGAGAACACCCGCGGCCGGGAGGCTGCGGCCCCTGAACGGCTCGCATCCGCCGCCGTGCACAGTTGCGCGCTTCAGTCGCAGTTGCGCCGGCTCGCTCGCCCGCAACTGGGACCGGGGCGCGCACGTGCGGGCCGGCGCAGCCGTGGGCTACTGGTCGATCTCGGCGGGGACGGCGGCCTCGGTGTTGGGGATGCCCTCCTCCATCGCCCGCTTGTCGGCGAGGGCGAGGAGGCGGCGGATGCGGCCGGCGACCGCGTCCTTCGTCATGGGCGGGTCGGCGAAGTGGCCGAGCTCGTCGAGGCTGGCGTCGCGGTGGTCGAGGCGCAGCTGGCCGGCGTAGCGGAGGTGCTCCGGCATGCCCGGGCCGAGGATCTCGAGCGCGCGCTCGACGCGGGCGCAGGCGGCGACCGCGGCCTGCGCGCTGCGGCGCAGGTTCGCGTCGTCGAAGTTGACGAGACGGTTCGTGTTGGCCCGCACCTCGCGGCGCTGGCGCAGTTCCTCCCAGTTGCGGACGCTGCGGCGCGCCCCCATGTGGCCGAGCATGTCGCTGATCGCCTCGCCGTCGCGGATGACGACGCGGTGCACGCCGCGCACCTCGCGGGCCTTCGCCTGCACCTGCAGGCGACCGGCGGCGCCGACGAGCGCCATCGCGGTCTCGTTGCCGGGGCAGGTGACCTCGAGCGCCGCGGAACGGCCCGGGTCGGTCAGCGAACCGTGCGCGAGGAAGGCGCCGCGCCACACGGCCTCGATCTCGTCGGGCGCACCGGTCGTCAGCCGGTTCGGCAGGCCGCGGATCGGTCGGCGCCGGGCGTCGAGCAGGCCCGTCTGCCGGGCGAGGGTCTCCCCGCCGTCGACGACCCGCACCAGGTAGTGGCTGTTGCGCCGCACGCCGGAGGCGGACAGCACGGTCATCTCGCTGCGCACGCCGTACAGCTCGCTCAGATCGCGGCGCACGCGGCGCGCGAGCTGCGGGGTGTCCAGCTCCGACTCGACCGCGATGCGACCCGAGATGAGGTGGAGCCCGCCCGAGAACCGCAGGATCGTCGCCAGCTCCGCCGCCCGGACCGACGTCTTCCCGACGTCCACCTGGGTCAGCTCGTCCTTCACCTCAGCAGTCAGTGCCAATGCCCGCGACTCCCCGTCTCTCCCCCGGCGTCACCCGAGGCCCGATTCCCGCCGGGTGGGTGACGACGTGCGGACCAGTGTCGCATCCGCGGCACGTCGTCGCACATCAGCCCCCGTTCAGCGACTGCTGCTTGCGCGCCCGCCCGTCACTCCCGGCCGAGGTCGCGGTGCTTCACGTTGACGGCCACGCCGGGCTGCGCCGCGATCAGATCCGCGATGCGCTCGACGACCGCCACGGACCGGTGCTTGCCGCCCGTGCAGCCGATCGCGATCGTCGCGTGGCTCTTGTTCTCCCGCTGGTAGCCCGACAGCACGGGCCGCAGCGCGTCGGCGTACCGCTCGATGAACTCGAGCGCGCCGGGCTGACCGAGCACGTAGTCGCGCACGTCCGGGTCCTTGCCCGTGTGCGGGCGCAGCTCGGGCACCCAGAACGGGTTCGGCAGGAACCGCGCGTCGGCGACGAGGTCCGCGTCGGTGGGCACGCCGTACTTGAAGCCGAAGCTCGTGATCGTCACGCGGACCCCGGGGGTCTCGTCGTCGGCGAACAGCTCGTTGATCGCGGTCGCGAGCTGATGGATGTTCAGCTCCGACGTGTCGATGATGATGTCGCTCTGCTCGCGGACCGCCGCGGTCATCGTGCGCTCGGCGGTGATGCCGTCGAGGATCGTGCCCGTGCCCTGCAGCGGGTGCGGGCGGCGCACGGCCTCGAAGCGCCGCACCAGGGCCGCGTCGTTCGCCTCGAGGAAGAGCAGGCGCAGCTGCGGGCCGTCGCCGTCGCCGGCGGCCTCCGCGGCGTCCTTCAGCTCGGTGAGCAGCTGCCCGCCGCGGACGTCGACGACCACGGCGATGCGCGCGAGGCGCTGGTCGGAGTGGCCGGCGAGGTCGAGCAGCGGCCGCAGCATCTGCGGCGGCAGGTTGTCGACCACGTACCAGCCGAGGTCCTCGAGGGCGTTGGAGACCGTGGATCGCCCGGCACCGGCCATGCCGGTGACGACGAGCACGGAACGGGAGGACGGACCGGCGGAAGGAGCCGCGGCCGCGGACGTGGCGTCCGTCATGACGGGAGAACCCTCCGGAGGGTCGAGGAAAGGTGTGCTCAGCCTATCGGGGCGCTCAGCCCGGGATCGCCGCGTCCAGGACCTCCCCGACCTCCGGGGTCGCGGTGCCCTCGCCGCCCTCGCCCTGGTGCAGCCGGTCGACCACCGCTGCGGCGAGCACGGGACCGAAGCCGGGCACGTCCGCGACGTCCTCCGCGGTCGCCCGGCGCAGCTGCGCGACGGAGCCGAAGTGCTTCAGCAGCTGCTTCACCCGCGCCTCGCCGAGCCCCGGCACGTCGGCCAGCTGCGACCCGATGTCCCGCTTGCGCCGGGTGCGCTGGTGGGTGATCGCGAAGCGGTGGGCCTCGTCGCGGAGGCGCTGCACGAGGAACAACGCGTCGCTGTTGCGCGGCAGGATCACCGGGAAGTCGCTGTCCGGCTGCCACAGCTCCTCGAGGCGCTTCGCGATGCCGGCGAGCGCGACGCCGGTCACGCCCGCGTCCTCGAGCGCGCGCTTCGCCGCCGCGACCTGCGGCTGCCCGCCGTCGACGAGCAGCAGGTTCGGCCGGTAGGCGAAGCGGGTGCCCTGCTGCGCCGGCCCCGCCTCCTCGTCGTCCAGGTGGGCCACCCGCCGCGACAGCACCTGGTAGATCGAGTCGGTGTCGTCGGTGGTCGAGGCGACGTTGAAGCGTCGGTACTGGTCCTTCCGGGGCAGCCCGTCCTCGAACACGACCATCGACGCGACCACGTTGGTGCCCGACAGGTGGGAGACGTCGAAGCACTCGATGCGCAGCGGCGCCTCGTCGAGGCCGAGCGCGTCCTGCAGGTCGGCGATGGCCTGCGACCGAGCGGTGAAGTCGGCGCTGCGGCGCGTCTTGTAGAGCATCAGCGCGTGCGCGGCGTTCCGGGCCGCGGTCTCCGCGAGGGCGGCCTTCTCGCCGCGCTCGGCGACGTGGAGGCGCGTGCGGCCGCTGCCGCGCAGCCCCTCGGACTCGCGCCCCTCGGCCCGGCGCTGCGAGAGCCAGGTCGCGAGCTCGTCGGCGTCGTCGGGCAGCTCGGGCACGAGCACCTCGCGCGGCGGGTACACGTCGTCGTCGTACGCGTTGCGCAGCACCGTCTCGACGAGTTCGCCGCGGCCGACGTCGAGCTCCTTGTCGACGACCCAGCTGCGCGTGCCGCGGATGCGGCCGCCGCGCACGATGAACTGCTGCACGCTCGCCGCGAGCTCGTCGTCGGCGATGCCGAACACGTCCGTGTCGACGTCCTCGCGCAGCACGACCGCGGTCTTCGACAGCGCGGCGTCCATCGCGCCGATCGCGTCGCGGAGGCGGGCGGCCTCCTCGAAGTTCAGGGCGGCCGACGCCTCCTGCATCCGCTTCGTCAGGTCGCCCCGGAACCGCTGGTCGCCACCGCCCATGAAGGTGGCGAGGTCCTCGGCGATCGCGTGGTGCGCCTCCTTCGGGATGCGGTTCACGCACGGCGCCGCGCACTTGCCGATGTCGCCGAGCAGGCACGGCCGGCCCGTGAGCTCCGCGCGGCGGTAGGTCGCGTCCGAGCAGCTGCGCGCGGGGAAGACCTTGAGCATCAGGTCGAGCGTCTCCCGGATCGCCCACACCTTCGTGTACGGGCCAAAGTACTTCGCGCCCTTGAGCTTGCGGTTGCGCGTGATGAGCACGCGCGGCACCTCGTCACCGAGCGTGATCGCCAGGTACGGGTACGACTTGTCGTCCCGGAACTGCACGTTGAACGGCGGCGAGAACTCCTTGATCCAGCTGTACTCCAGCTGCAGCGCCTCGAACTCGGTGCCGACGACGGTCCACTCGACGCTCGCCGCGGTGAGCACCATGCGACGGGTGCGCTCGTGGAGGGCGCGCAGCGGCTGGAAGTAGTTGCTGAGGCGGGCGCGGAGGTTCTTCGCCTTGCCGACGTAGAGCACGCGGCCGCGGGGGTCGCGGAAGCGGTAGACGCCCGGCGACGTCGGGATCTCCCCCGTCTTCGGCCGCCAGCTGACCGTCTCCGCCATCAGGCGCGTCCCTCCGTCACGCGCTGACGGCCAGCGCGGGCTGCGGCAGGACCTCGGCCAGGAAGCGGCCGGTGTGGCTCGCGGGCACCTCGGCGACGTGCTCGGGCGTGCCCTCGGCGATGACGGTGCCGCCGCCGGCGCCGCCCTCCGGCCCCATGTCCACGATCCAGTCGGCCGACTTGATCACGTCGAGGTTGTGCTCGATCACGACCACGGTGTTGCCCTTGTCGACCAGGCCGTTCAGCACCTGCAGCAGCTTGTTGACGTCCTCGAAGTGCAGACCGGTGGTCGGCTCGTCGAGCACGTACACGCTGCGCCCGTTGGTGCGGCGCTGCAGCTCGGTCGCGAGCTTGACGCGCTGCGCCTCGCCGCCGGACAGGGTGGTGGCGCTCTGCCCGAGCCGCACGTACCCGAGGCCGACCTCGACCAGGGTCTTCAGGAAGCGGTGGATCGAGCTGATGGGCTCGAAGAAGTCCGCCGCCTCCGCGATCGGCATGTCGAGCACCTCGGCGATGTTCTTGCCCTTGTAGTGCACCTGCAGGGTGTCGCGGTTGTACCGGGCGCCGTGGCAGACCTCGCACTGCACGTACACGTCGGGCAGGAAGTTCATCTCGATCTTGATCGTGCCGTCGCCCTGGCAGTGCTCGCAGCGGCCGCCCTTGACGTTGAAGCTGAACCGGCCGGGCAGGTAGCCGCGCGCCTTCGCCTCCACCGTCTCGCTGAACAGGTTGCGGATCTTGTCGAAGACGCCCGTGTAGGTGGCCGGGTTCGATCGCGGGGTGCGGCCGATCGGCGCCTGGTCCACGTGCACGACCTTGTCCAGGTCCTCGGTGCCGGTCACGCGCTTGTGCTTGCCCGGCACCTTGCGGGCGCCGTTCAACCGGTTGGCGAGGACGCGGTACAGGATGTCGTTCACCAGCGAGCTCTTGCCCGAGCCGCTGACGCCGGTGACCGCGGTCAGCACGCCGAGCGGGAACTGCACGGTGACGTTCTTGAGGTTGTTCGAGGCGGCGCCCACGACCTCGATGCGACGGCGGCGGTCGATGGGACGGCGCTCCCGCGGCACCTCGATCGATCGGCGGCCGGAGAGGTAGTCGCCCGTCATCGAGTCGGGCTCCTCGAGCAGCGTCCGGTAGTCGCCCGAGTGCACGACCGCGCCGCCGTTCACGCCGGCCCCGGGGCCGATGTCGACGATCCAGTCCGCCGTGCGGATCGTGTCCTCGTCGTGCTCGACGACGATCAGCGTGTTGCCGAGGTCGCGCAGCTTCACCAGGGTGTCGATGAGCCGGCGGTTGTCGCGCTGGTGCAGGCCGATCGAGGGCTCGTCGAGCACGTAGAGCACTCCGGTGAGGCCCGAGCCGATCTGGGTGGCGAGGCGGATGCGCTGCGCCTCCCCGCCGGAGAGCGTGCCCGCGCCGCGGGACAGGCTGAGGTAGGTGAGGCCGACCTCGAGCAGGAACTCGAGGCGCGCGCGGATCTCGCGCAGCACCTGCGCGGCGATGTGCGCCTGGCGGTCGCTCAGGCGGACCGTCTCCATGAAGGCCGCCGCGTCGGCGATCGACAGCTCGGCGACGTCCGCGATGCTGTGGCCGTCGACGAGGACGGCGAGCACCTCGGGCTTCAGCCGCTTGCCGTTGCAGACCGCGCACGGCACCTCGCGCAGGTACTCGGCCCAGCGGGCGCGCTGCACGTCGGTCTCGGCCTGCAGCCAGTTGCGCTCGAGGTACGGGATCACGCCCTCGAAGCCCTGCGTGTACGACATCTCGCGGCCGTAGCGGTTCTTCCACTTGACGCGGACCTCGAAGTTGTTGCCGTGCAGGACGGCGTCGCGCACGTCGTCGGGCAGCGCCTCCCACGGGCTCTCCAGCGAGAAGCCGAGGTCGCGGGCGAGGCCGCCGAGCATGCGCTCGTAGTAGTTGTAGAGCTGCTTGCCCTGGTTGCTCCACGGGATGATGACGCCCTCGCGGATCGACAGCGCGGGGTCGCCGAGCAGCAGGTCCGCGTCGACCGCCATGCGCGTGCCGAGGCCCGAGCACTCGGGGCACGCGCCGAACGGGGCGTTGAACGAGAACGTCCGCGGCTCGATCTCGGTGAGCTGGATCGGGTGGTGGTTCGGGCAGGAGAGCTTCTCGGAGAAGGTCTGCCAGGCGGCGTCGCCCTCGAGGTCGACGTAGTTCACCTGCACGAGCCCGTCGGTGAGGCTGAGCGCCGTCTCGAGCGAGTCGGTGAGGCGCGTGAGCCCGTCGGGGCTGGCGACGAGGCGGTCGACGACCACGGCGATGTCGTGCTTGAACGACTTCTTCAACGGCTTCGCGTCGGCGAGCTGCACCGTGTCGCCGTCGACGACGGCGCGGCTGTAGCCCTTGGCCTGCAGCTCCTTGAAGAGGTCGACGAACTCGCCCTTCTTCTGCTGCACGACGGGGCTGACGACCTGGAACCGCGTGCCCTCCGTCAGCTCCATGAGCTGGTCGGCGATCTGCTGCACCGTCTGGCTCGCGATCCGCTCGTGGCAGATCGGGCAGTGGGGCACGCCGATGCGCGCCCAGAGCAGGCGCATGTAGTCCCAGACCTCGGTGATCGTGCCGACGGTCGAGCGCGGGTTGCGGTTCGTCGACTTCTGGTCGATCGACACCGCGGGCGAGAGCCCCTCGATGAAGTCGACGTCGGGTCGGTCGACCTGGCCCAGGAACTGGCGCGCGTAGGCGGACAGCGACTCCACGTAGCGGCGCTGCCCCTCCGCGAAGATCGTGTCGAACGCGAGCGAGGACTTGCCGCTGCCCGACAGGCCCGTGAACACGACGAGCGAGTCCCGGGGGATCTCGACGTCCACGTCCCTCAGGTTGTGGACCCGGGCTCCCTTGACACTCAGCTTGGCGTTGCCCGCCACCCTCGAGATCGGCACCGGGAAAGGATAGAGAGCCCCGCCGACAGCCCTGCGCGGGTTCGCGGAGAGCGACCCGGCGACACGCCGCGCGGGGTCAGGTGCCGGTCGCTCCGGCGGCGACGAGCGCGGACCGGAGGCGGTCGCGCTCCGCCACGAACTCGCCGCAGATCGCGACGAACCGCTCGATCGAGCGGTCTGGCCAGTACGGCGACAGGTAGTAGGCGACGAGCTCCTCGAGCACCGTACGGCCGCCCTCGGCGGCGAGCTCCTCGGCGAGCAGCGCGGGCGCCCGACCCGCCTCCTCCGGCGCGAGCCGCCGCACCCGGGCGAGCATGCCGGAGTCCGCGCTGACCGCCGCCGGGCCGGCGGGCTTCGTCACGACCAGGGGACGCAGCGCCGGCAGCCAGGCGGTCGCGACCGCGGACACGTCGCAGACGAGCACGTCCGCGCGGGCGAAGGTCGCCTCGAGGGGCTCGTCGTCCGCCGCGATCACGCGGTGGTCCGCGCCGGCCTGCCGCACGGCGTTCAGCACCGCCGCGTTCGCGCCGGCGTAGTCGCCGGAGGTCACGCCGATCAGCGGGTGCGGCCGGTAGATCACCCGGTACCGCGCGTCCGCCAGCAGGGACTCCACGAGCGGCAGACCGTGGGTGAGCACCGAGCTGTAGGCGACGGAGGGCTGCGCGCCCTCCCACGTCGGGGCGTAGAGCACGGTCGTCCGCTCTCCCGGGGCCGGTCCCTCGGCCGGCGGCGCGGACAGCGTGGTCGGCTGCCCGACGACGACGCACCGCCGCTCGGCGTCGAACCGCATCAGCCGGGCGTGGATCCGGTCGACCGCCGCCTGGCCGGGCGCGAACACCGCGTCGTAGGCCTTGAGCTGGTTCGACGCGGACACGCCCTTGTCGCTGTCGCCGTGCCCGATGTAGGCGTGCAGGAGGGAGGCGAAGCGCAGGCACTCGAAATTCGCGGAGGCGTGCCCGACGTACAGCGCGAGGGCGACGTCGGAGCGGGCGAGCACCCCGTCGAGCGCCCCGTACCGCGAGAACGTGATCGCGCGGACGGAGGTCCGCGCGCGCAGCGCCTCCGCGACCCGGGAGTCCTGGCAGACCACCACGACGCCGTGCGCGGCGTCGACCGCCTCGAGCGTCGGCAGCCACGGCAGCAGCTGGTAGAGCTGGTCGGGCGGGCCGGGGAAGAACAGCATGATCCGGGCGTCGAGCCCGCGGTCGGCGTACCCGGCCTCCTCGCCGAGCCGGTCGACCATCGAGCGGGGGAAGAAGCGCGAGCGGCGCAGCGCGCGGATCCCGGCGCTCTGCGCACGGCGGCGCAGGCCGTGCAGGGTCCGAGGCATCCGGCCGAGTGTATCCAGCGGTCGGTCGCTCGGGCGGGCGCCCTGCCTAAGCTTGGCGGGATGGCCGCTCACCACCAGCACGAGGACCCGACCGGAATCGTCTGGACCCCCGTGCAGGACGTGATCGGGCCGCTGGACGGCGGGGTGTCGGCCGATGCGCTGTACGCCCGCGGCGCCCGCTTCGGCGACGCGGCCCCCACCCCCTCCGGCGTCCGCGCCCGCCTCCACGTGCCCGCGGGAGCCTCGGCGTCGTTCGGCGCCTACTTCAACGCGTTCCCCGCCGCGGTCTGGCGCCACGCCACCACCGCGACCCGCGCGCTGCTCTCCCTGCGCCTCAGCGGTCCGGCCGTCGTGAGCGTGGTGCGGTCCGACGCCCGCGGTGCCCGGGTCGACGAGCAGCGGCACGCCGTCGGGGACGACGGGGCCTTCGACCTGGAGCTCGCCCTCGGCGAGCCGTCGGGCGGGGTGCTCTGGTTCGAGGTCGCCGCCGCCGCAGCGGAGGTCGAGGTCCGCTCCGGCACCTGGTCGGTCGACGTCGCGCCGGTCCGCGGCGGCCGGGCCGTGCTCGGCATGCCCACCGTGGACCGCGGCCCGTTCGTCGCCGCGAACCTGCGGCGCTTCGCCTCCGCCCCCGACCTGCTGCGGCAGGTGCTGCGGATCGTCGTCGTCGACCAGGGCCGCTCCCCCGTCGCCGAGGACCCCGCCGTCGGCGAGGCCGCCACGGCGCTGGAGGGCGTCCTGCGGCTGCTGCGGCAGGCGAACCTCGGCGGGTCCGGCGGCTACTCGCGCATCCTCCAGGAGGCGACCGAGGAGGAGGGCGCGCAGGTCGTCGTGTTCCTCGACGACGACATCGAGGTCGAGCCGGCGTCGCTGCTGCGCTCCCTTGCGTTCGGCCGGCTCACGACGCGGCCGACGATCGTCGGCGGCCAGATGCTCGACCTCGGCGACCCGGGCGTCGTGCAGGCCGCCGCGGAGCGCGTCGTCCCCGGCGTCTTCTGGTGGGGTCCCGCCGACGAGCGCACCTCGACCCACGACCACGCCGCGGTCGCCGTGCCGGACGCGCCGTGGCTGCACGAGCGTCGCGAGGCCGACTACAACGGCTGGTGGATGTGCCAGTTCCCGCTGGAGGCGGTGCGGCGGATCGGGCTCGTGCTGCCGCTGTTCCTCAAGTGGGACGACGCCGAGTACAGCCTGCGCGCGAAGCAGGCGGGGGTGCCCACGGTGAGCCTGCCGAGCGCGGCGGTCTGGCACGTCGCGTTCCGGACGAAGGACGACTCCGTGGAGTGGCAGGCGTTCTTCCACGCCCGCAACCGCATCGTCGTCGCGATGCTGCACGGCGGGGACCCCGTGCGCGTGGCGGGCCACAGCCTCGCGCTCGACGTGAAGCAGCTGCTCGCGAAGCAGTACCCGGCGGCCCGGCTGCGGCACGCCGGCATCCGCGCCGCGCTGGCCGGTCCGCGAGCGCTCGAGCGGCGGGACGACCTGCAGCGCGCCCGTGCGATCGCGGCCGCGGAGCCCGCCCTCACCCGCCTCCCCGCCGACGCCGCGGGCTCGGCCCGCGTCGTCCGGTCCCCGTCGACCGCGCCGTCGGGCGGGCTGCTGCCGGTGTGGGCGGTCGTCATGACCGTGCGGCAGCTGCTGACGGGTCCTGGCCGCACCGCGACGCGCGCCGCCCGCGCCGACTGGTGGGTGCTGGCGCGTCACGGCCGGATCTTCGCGCCGACCGCGGACGGCGAGGCGCTGTTCCTGTTCGCCACCGACCGGCGCGCGCTGCTGCGGGGCCTGCGGGAGGCGCTGCTGCTGCACCTCCGCCTGGTCGTGCGCTGGCGCCGCACCGCCGCCCGCTACGAGGCGGCCGCGCAGGACCTGGTGAGCCCGAGCGCCTGGCGGCGCCGCTTCAGCCGCGCGGACTAGGCGCGGCGGACGGGCGCAGCCGCGGGACGCGACCCGCTCCGTGCCCGGCCGCCGCGCGGCGCGGTCATGTCACAGGCGGCCGTCGCGCACCGCGGCTCGGCTCTCGATCCGCTCGCGGATCGAGAGCCGTCAGACGATGTGCCCGGCCTTCGACATCTGGCGGAGCTCGCCCTTCAACTCGGAGAGCTCGTCGCGGAGGCGTCCGGCGAGCTCGAACTTCAGCTCGTTCGCCGCCTGCAGCATCTGGGTGTTGAGGTCCGCGATGATGCTCTCCAGCTCGGCGGCGCCGTTGGCGGCCAGGCCCTCGCGGCGGAGGTTCGGCACCGGGGCCTTCTTCCCGCCCCCGTCCTTCGACAGCATCTTGGCGGTGTCCGCCGCCTCGCGGACGAGCTGGTCCGTGATGTCGGCGATCTTCTTCCGCAGCGGCTGCGGGTCGATGCCGTGCTCGGTGTTGTAGGCGACCTGCTTCTCGCGACGCCGGTTCGTCTCGTCGATCGCGCGCGCCATCGAGTCGGTGATGGTGTCCGCGTACATGTGCACCTGACCGGACACGTTGCGGGCGGCGCGGCCGATCGTCTGGATCAGCGACGTCGACGAGCGGAGGAAGCCCTCCTTGTCGGCGTCGAGGATCGCGACGAGCGACACCTCGGGCAGGTCGAGGCCCTCCCGCAGCAGGTTGATGCCGATGAGGACGTCGTAGACGCCCTGCCGCAGCTCGGTGAGCAGCTCGACGCGGCGCAGGGTGTCGACGTCGGCGTGCAGGTAGCGCACGCGGACGCCGGCCTCGCCGAGGAAGTCGGTGAGGTCCTCGGCGCTCTTCTTCGTCAGCGTCGTGACGAGCACGCGCTCGTTCCTCTCCGCGCGGACGCGGATCTCCTCGAGCAGGTCGTCGACCCGGCCCTTCGAGGGCTTGATGACTATCTCGGGGTCGATCAGGCCGGTCGGGCGGATGATCTGCTCGACGACGCCGTCGGCCATGCCGAGCTCGTAGCGACCGGGGGTGGCGGAGAGGTAGACGGTCTGCCCGACGCGGTCGGAGAACTCCTCCCACGTCAGCGGGCGGTTGTCCATCGCCGACGGCAGGCGGAAGCCGTGCTCGACGAGCACGCGCTTGCGGGACGCGTCGCCCTCGTACATCGCGCCGATCTGCGGCACGGTCACGTGGGACTCGTCGATGACGGTGAGGAAGTCGTCGGGGAAGTAGTCGAGCAGGCAGTGCGGCGCCTCGCCCGGCATGCGGCCGTCGATGTGGCGCGAGTAGTTCTCGATGCCGTTGCAGAAGCCGATCTGCTCCATCATCTCGAGGTCGAAGCCGGTGCGCATGCGCAGACGCTGCTCCTCGAGGAGCTTGCTCTCGCGCTTCAGCACGCCGAGGCGGTCGTCGAGCTCGTTCCGGATCGTGCCCATCGCGCGCTGCATCGTCGCCGGGCTGGCGGCGTAGTGCGTCGCGGGGAAGATCGAGACGGCGTCGAGCTTCGACAGCACCTCACCGGTGAGCGGGTGGAGGGAGTACAGCGCCTCCACCTCGTCGCCGAACATCTCGATGCGGACCGCGTGCTCCTCGTACACCGGGATGATCTCGATCGTGTCGCCGCGCACGCGGAAGCGCCCGCGTGAGAAGTCGATGTCATTCCGCTGGTACTGCATCGCGATGAAGCCGCGCACGAGGGCGTCACGGCTGATCCGCTGCCCCACCTGCAGCGCGACCATCGCCTCCAGGTACTCCTCCGCAGCGCCGAGGCCGTAGATGCACGACACCGTGGAGACCACGATGACGTCGCGCCGGCTGAGCAGCGAGTTCGTGGTGGAGTGCCGCAGCCGCTCGACCTCCGCGTTGATGGACGAGTCCTTCTCGATGAAGGTGTCCGTCTGCGGCACGTAGGCCTCGGGCTGGTAGTAGTCGTAGTACGACACGAAGTACTCGACCGCGTTGTTCGGCATCAGCTCGCGGAACTCGTTCGCCAGCTGGGCCGCGAGGGTCTTGTTGTGGGCCAGGACCAGGGTGGGACGCTGGACCTGCTCGATGAGCCAGGCCGTCGTGGCGGACTTGCCGGTGCCGGTGGCGCCGAGCAGGACGATGTCGGGCTCGCCGGCCTTCACCCGCTGGGCGAGCTCGGCGATGGCCGTCGGCTGGTCACCGCTCGGCGTGTACTCGCTGACCACCTGGAACGGGCGGACTGCACGCGTGGGTCGCATGGCACAACGGTACGTCCGGGGTCCGACACCGCTGCGCCCGTACGCTGCTGGCGTGCGTGCTGCGGAGGGGACCGCGGGCGCGCACCGCGGTGACGAGGTCGGCCCGATCGCCGCCGTCGCGCTGAGCGCCTCCTCCGTGCAGGCCGGCGCCGCCTTCGGGGCGACGCTCTTCCCGCTGATCGGCCCCTTCGGCGTCACCGGCATGCGGCAGGTCGTGTCCGCGATCACCCTGCTCGCGATCGCCCGGCCGCCTCTGCTGCGCCTCGGCGCGCGGCGCCTGACACCCGCCGTCCTGCTCGGGGTCGTGCTCGTCGGCATGAACTTCTCGCTCTACTCCGCGGTGCAGCGCATCGGCCTGGGGCTCGGGGTGACGGTCGAGTTCCTCGGCCCGCTCGCGATCGCCCTGCTCGGCGCCGGCCGGACATCGGGGCGGGCGACGGCTGCGCGGATCGGCTGCGCGGCGCTCGCCCTCGCCGGCGTCGTGCTGATCACGGACCCGCTCACGGGCGCCCGGACCGATGCCGTCGGGCTGGCCTTCGGCGGGGCCGCCGCGGTGCTCTGGGCGGCGTACATCCTGCTCAACCAGCGCGCCGGGGCGCTCCCCGGCGTCACCGGCACGGCCGTCGCCGGGCTGACCGGCACGGTGCTCACCCTGCCGGTGCTCGTCGTGCTGCTGCTCGCGGTGCCGCGGGAGGCGCTGCCGCACGTGCTGCTGCTCGGCGTCGTGACCGGGGTGCTGTCGAGCGCGCTCCCCTACTCCGTCGACCTGCTCGTGCTGCGCCGCATGCCGAGGTCGCTGTTCGGGATGCTGCAGAGCCTGCACCCCGTGGCCGCGGCCGTCTTCGGCCTGCTCGTGCTCGGCCAGGTGCTCGGCGCGGTGCAGGTCGCGGGCGTCGCGGCGGTCTGCGCGGCGAACGTGCTCGCCGTGCTCGCGACGCGGCGCCGGCGCTGAACCGGGCTCAGCCGCGCAGGCGGGCCCAGAGCGCGTCGACCTGCGCGAGCGTGGCGTCGAGCGTGCCGCTCGAGTCGATCAGGTCGGAGGCGAGCGCGCGGCGCTCCTCGTCGGACAGCTGCGCGTCGACGCGGGCGCGGGCGTCCTCCTCCGACATGCCGCGGAGGCGGACGAGCCGGTCGATCCGCACGTCCGCGGGCGCGTCCGCGACGACGATGCGGTCGAACTCGCCGACGCCCCGGGCGTCGATCAGCGGCACGTCGTAGACGACGACCGCGGCGGGGTCCCGCTCGAACGCGGCGCGGAACGCCGCGTGGGAGCGGTGCAGCACGGCAGGGTGCACGATGCCGTTCAACACCTGCCGCCGCCGGGGGTCGGCGAACACGATGCGGCCGAGGGCCGGCCGGTCGAGCGACCCGTCGGCGCGGATCACGTCGTCTCCGAAAGCGCCGCGCACCGCCTCGAGGGCGGGCTCCCCCGGTTCGACGACCGCGCGGGCGAGGGCGTCGGCGTCGACCACGACGGCGCCGAGCTCGCCGAGCCGTGCGGCGATCGTGGACTTGCCGGAGGCGATCCCGCCGGTCAGGGCGATCAGGGGCATGCGCCGAGCGTAGGACGCGGCCCCCGTCCGCCGCGACCGCCAGGATGGTGCCCCGTGACGGTCCTGCCCTCCTCCCTCGCACCGCTGCGGGAGCCGGGCTTCCGGCGGCTGGTCACCGGGACCGCCATCAGCCGCTTCGGCAACGGCCTCGCCGGGGTGGCGCTCGCGTTCGCGGTGCTGGACCTGACGGGGTCGATCGCCCAGCTCGGCGTCGTCGTCGCCGCCCGCTCGATCACCAACGTGGCGCTGCTGCTCGTCGGCGGGGTGCTCGCGGACCGCCTGCCGCGCGGGCTGCTGCTGAGCGGCAGCTCGGTGCTGAGCGGTGCCGCTCAGCTCGGCGCCGCGGCGATCGTGGCGGCGCGGCTCGACCTGGTCTGGCTGCTCGCGCTGCTCGCCGCTCTGAACGGTGCGGCGAGCGCCGTGTCGCAGCCCCTCGCGACCGCGCTGGTGCCGCAGACGCTGCCCGCGCCCCTGCTGCAGCCGGGGAACGCGCTCGCCCGCATCAGCGGCAACCTGACGAGCCTGCTCGGCACCGCGGTCGCGGGCCTGGTGGTCGCGTTCGCGGGCTCGGCGGCCGCGGTGGCGGTCGACGGCGTCACCTTCCTGCTCGCCGCGGCGGCCTGGGCGGGACTCCGTGCGCCGGCACCGGACCGCGAGCAGGCCTCCTCGTTCGTGCAGGACCTCGCGGAGGGGTGGACCGCGTTCCGCACGCGACGCTGGCTGTGGACGGTCGTCGCCGCCTTCACGCTCTCGAACTGCTGCTACGCCTGCGCGGTGCTGGTGCTCGGCCCGGTCCACGCCGACTCGACGATCGGGCGTCCCGCCTGGGGCCTGGTGCAGGCGGCGCTGCCCGCCGGGCTCGTGCTCGGCGGCCTCGTCGCGCTGCGCCTGCACCCCCGGCGCCCGCTGCTGGTCGGGATGCTCTGCACGGTGCCGTTCCCGCTGCTCGCGCTCGCCCTCGGCGTCGCACCGGTGACCGCGGTGCTGGTGGTCGTGTTCCTCGTCGCCGGCATCGGGGCGGAGGTGTTCGAGGTCCTCTGGCAGACGACGATGCAGCAGCGGGTGCCGGCCGAGCTGCTGGCCCGCGTGTCCTCCTACGACCTGCTCGGCTCCTTCGTCGCGATCCCGCTCGGCCAGCTGCTCGCCGCACCCCTCGCGGGGGCGATCGGCGTGCGCCCCTCGATGATCGTCGCCGGTGCGGTGGGCGGTGCCGCGCTGCTCGCCTGCCTCCTCGTGCGGGAGGTGCGGGCCCCGGCCTGACCCGCGCCGGTCACCGGGCGCGGCGGGAGCACGCGACAGGCGCGCGGACGAGGTCCGCCGTGGGATGATTTCTACACCGCGTAGTCCCGGAGGTCCGCATGCAGTCGCTCGGCGAGCTCGAACGCAGCGCCCTGGAGCAGCTCTGGGACGCCGCGGAGCCGCTCACGCCCGCCGCGCTCCGCGAGCTCCTCGCGACCGGCGGTGAGCGCGGCCTGGCCCTCACGACGGTGATGACCGTGCTCAGCCGGCTGGAGAAGAAGGGCTTCGTCGCCCGCGACCGCTCCCTCCGGCCGGCCACATACGCGCCGGTCCACGCCCGCGAGGACTACGTCGCGGAGGTCATGCACGACGCGCTCGGCGCCGCGGGCGACCGCACGGAGGCGCTGGCCCGCTTCGTCGGCCGGGCCTCGGCGGACGAGACGGCCGCCCTGAAGCGCCTGCTCGGACTCTGAACCCCCGCGGATGATCCTCGCGGCGGCGCTGCTCGCCCTCCTCGCGGTCCTGCTCGCCTGGCCGGTGCCGCTCGCGGTCGCCCGCAGCGCATGGCCCGACCGCGCACCCGGCACCGCCCTGCTGCTCTGGCAGGCGATCGCGCTGGGCGGCGTGCTGTCCCTGCTCGGCTCGCTGCTCGTCGCGGGGCTCGCCCCGTACGGCGACCACGTCGTCGCCGCCCTCCGGGTGCTGGGCGACGACGTCGCCCGGGGCGTGCTGCCGCCCGGGACCACCTACGCCTCGACGCTCGCGCTGGCCGCGGGCGTGCTGCTCGGCGCGCACCTGATCGTCAACCTCGTGTTCACGATCGTGCGCACGCAGCGCCAGCGCGCGCGGCACCGCAGCCTCCTGCTGCTGCTCAGCGCGCCGATGCCGGAGGCGCCCCGCACCCGGCTGCTCGACGCGGCGGCCCCCCTCGCCTACTGCCTGCCCGGCACCGCGCGCAGCCTCACCGTCCTGTCGGCCGGGCTGCTCGACCTGCTGAGCCCGCAGGAGGTGGAGGGCGTCGTCGAGCACGAGCGCGCCCACCTCCAGCAGCACCACGCGCTGGTGCTGGTCGCCTTCCGGGCCTGGCGGATCGCGCTCCCGTGGTTCCCGGTGGCGAGCCGTGCGCAGCGCGCGGTCGGCCTGCTCACCGAGATGCTCGCCGACGACCACGCCCGCCGGCACGTGCCCGACCCGGTGCTCGCCCGCGCCATCACCGCGGTCGCCACGGGCACCGGAGGCGGCGACGCCGAGGCCCTCGACGACGCGCCCGCTGCCGACTCCGCCTCGGTGGAGCGCCGCGTGCGCCGGCTGGTGCACCCCGCGCCGGCGCCCTCCGCCGTGCGGGTCCTCGTCCCGGTCGCATCGGTGGCCCTGGTCGTGGTCCCGCCGGTGCTGCTCGCGCTCCCCGCCCTCGCCGGCTGACCCGCCCCGCGATCGACGCCCCGTCCCTGACCCCACGCTGCGCGACGTCGGATCAGGGACAGGTGGTCGATCGCGGACGAGCGGCGGGGCCGGGAACGCCGAAGGGCGGCTCCTCCGTGAGGAGGAACCGCCCTTCGGGCCGATCAATGCCGGCTCAGCGGCTGGCGAGCCGCTCGCGCAGCGCGGCCAGCGCCTCGTCGTCGGCCAGCGCGCCGCCCGACGTGGAGTCGCTGGAGAAGGTGTTCTCCGCAGCAGCGGTCGCCTCGTCGGCGAGCTGCTTCTGGATCTGCGCCTTGTGCGCCTCCCAGCGGGCCTGGGCCGCGGCGTACTCCTGCTCCCACTTGTCGCGCTGCTCCTCGAAGCCCTCGCGCCACTCGTTGGTCTCCGGGTCGAAGCCCTCGGGGTACTTGTAGTTCCCCTGCTCGTCGTACTCGGTGAGCATGCCGTAGAGCGCCGGGTCGAACTCGGTGCCCTCGGGGTCCACGTCCTCGTTCGCCTGCTTCAGCGAGAGGGAGATGCGGCGACGCTCGAGGTCGATGTCGATGATCTTGACGAAGACCTCCTCGTTGACCGACACGACCTGCTCGGCGAGCTCGACGTGGCGGGCCGACAGCTCGGAGATGTGGACGAGACCCTCGATGCCGTCCGCGACGCGGACGAACGCACCGAACGGCACGAGCTTCGTGACCTTGCCCGGCGCGACCTGACCGATCGCGTGGGTGCGGGCGAAGACCTGCCACGGGTCCTCCTGCGTCGCCTTCAGCGACAGGGAGACGCGCTCGCGCTCGAGGTCGACCTCGAGCACCTCGACGGTGACCTCCTGGCCCACCTCGACGACCTCGCTCGCGTGCTCGATGTGCTTCCACGAGAGCTCGGAGACGTGCACGAGCCCGTCCACGCCGCCCAGGTCGACGAACGCGCCGAAGTTGACGATCGAGGACACCGTGCCCTTGCGGACCTGGCCCTTGTTGAGGTTGTTGAGGAACGTGGTGCGCGACTCGGACTGCGTCTGCTCGAGCAGGGCGCGGCGGGAGAGGACCACGTTGTTGCGGTTCTTGTCGAGCTCGAGGATCTTCGCCTCGATGCTCTGACCGAGGTACGGCGTGAGGTCGCGGACGCGGCGCAGCTCGATGAGCGAGGCCGGCAGGAAGCCGCGGAGGCCGATGTCGACGATGAGGCCGCCCTTGACGACCTCGATGACGGTGCCGGTGACGACGCCGTCCTCCTCCTTGATGCGCTCCACGTCGCCCCAGGCGCGCTCGTACTGCGCGCGCTTCTTGGAGAGGATCAGGCGACCCTCCTTGTCCTCCTTCTGGAGGACCAGGGCCTCGACGTTGTCGCCGACGGCGACGACCTCGTTGGGGTCGACGTCGTGCTTGATCGAGAGCTCGCGCGAGGGGATGACGCCCTCGGTCTTGTAGCCGACGTCGAGGAGGACCTCGTCGCGGTCGATCTTCACGACGGTGCCCTCGATGAGGTCTCCGTCGTTGAAGAACTTCAGGGTCTTCTCGACCGCGGCCAGGAAGTCCTCTGCAGAGCCGATGTCGTTGATCGCGACCTGCTTGGGGGCCGATGCGGTCGGTGTGAGAGTCATAGAGATGGTGTGGTGGTTTCGTGTCTGGCCACGACGTGCCGGAGCCTCGCCGCGGGCATGCGGATGGAGTTGTGGCGGACGAGTCCTCGCCCGTCAGGAGCGGCACGACGGAACCCGTCCCGCGACCTGTTCACGACCGGCGACGGATGCCGCGGGCGCGATCCCCCAGTCTAGCCGCAAACGTCCCCGCGGTCACCGCCCCGCTTCCCGGACCCCGGGCGCACCACCAGGTCGCCGAGCCCCCGTTCGGGAGGCGCATCGCGTGCAGCGCCGCAGGCCGCCCGTGCACGGCCGCTCGCGTATTGCGCGCCGTTACACGCCCGTCACGGGGCGCGGCGTACCGTGGGCGGGACAAGCTCGCCGGCGTCAAGGGGGTCGCTGGTCCACCCCGACGCGCTCCGGAGGCTCGACATGTGCCGTCTGCTCGGTTCGGCCTCACCCGCCCCCGCCACGCTCGAGACCGTGCTCGGCAGCGGCCAGCGCCAGGTGTTCACCGACATGGCGCAGCTGCACCGCGACGGCTGGGGCACCGCCTGGCGCGACGGCGCCGGCCGCGTGCAGCGCCACGTGCGCGCCACGACGGCCACGGGCGACGCCCGGCTCGAGCACACGCTCGCCGAGGAGGCGTCGACCGCCCGCATCGTCCACCTCCGGCTCGCGACCATGGGGCTCGCCTGCTCGACGGAGAACACCCACCCGTTCGTCGCCGACGGCATGGCCTTCGCGCACAACGGCTCGCTCGAGCCCGCCGGCCCCATCGAGCGGCTGATCGGCCAGGAGCAGCTCGCCTCCCTCGAGGGCACCACCGACAGCGAGCGGTACTTCGCGGCCGTGCGCACGCTGGTCGCCCGCGGTGCGAGCGTGTTCGACGCGCTCGTCGACACCGTCGCCGCGCTGCGGCGGGCCTACCCGCACCGGAGCCTGAACGCCCTGCTGCTCAGCGGCACCGAGCTGTTCGCGGTGCACGCGAGCCAGGACGTGCCGATCCCCCACGGCGTCTTCGCCGCGAGCGGGATCCCCGTCGAGCGCCTGCCCCGCCACCACGTGGACGCCTACTACCTGATGCGCACCCGCCGCGGCGAGGACGGCTCGATCCTCTTCGCCTCCAGCGGCCTCGACATCACCGGCTGGGACCCGCTGCCCGCGGAGACGGTCACCCGGGTCGACCTGGCGACGCTCGCGCTGGAGACCGTGCCGCTCGACGCGGCCGCGCCGCGCGCCCTGGTCGCCTGATCCCGAGCGCGACCGCCCGGTGGACGAGCAGGGCCCCGGCGACCGGTCGGTCGTCGGGGCCCTGCTCGGCGGTCCGGCCGCGCGGTGCGGCTACTCCTTGTCGAGGTCCGTCGACAGCAGCTCGACCAGCGAGTCGAGCGCGGCGTCGGCGCCGTCGCCCTCGGCCTTGAGGACGACCTCCTCGCCGTGACCGATCCCCAGCGACAGGATGCCGAGGATGCTGGCGGCATTGACGCTCTTGCCGGCCTTGGTCGTCAGCGTCACCGGCACGCCGGCCTTCGCCGCCGCCTGGCTGAACAGGGACGCGGGCCGGGCGTGGAGGCCGACGCTCGACGCGATGGATACGGTGCGTTCAGGCATGGTGCTCCTTCATCAGGGACGGGCGGACGCCCGGTTCGTAGGGGTCAGTCGTCGTCGTCGTCGGAGGGCGTGAGCAGGGCGTAGACCTGCTCGGAGCTCGTCGCCGTGCGCAGCTGCTCGGCCTTCGCCGGGTCGAGCAGGATCTCCGCGAGCTGCGACAGCAGGGCGATGTGCCCGCCGCCGGCCGCGGCGATGCCGACGCAGACCGAGACGGCGTTGCCCTCCCAGTCGACGCCCTCGGGGAAGCGGAGGACGACGAGCGCGTCGCGCTTCACCGACTCCTTGCCCGCGAGCGTGCCGTGCGGGATCGCGACGCCCTCGCCGACGAACGTCGACACGGTGTTCTCGCGCTGGATCATCGCGTCGACGTAGGACTCGTCGACCGCGCCGGCGGCGACGAGCGCGGCGCCGCACTGGCGGACCGCGTCGAAGCGGTCGACCGCCGTGCGGTCGAGCTGGATGGACTCCTCCGCGAGGAGGGAGGTGAGTGCGGTGTCGGCCATGGTCAGACCTCGACCGTCGTGCCGTCCTGGATCGCCTTGACGATCTTGGCGACCTTGGGGTCGCCCAGGAAGAGCTGGAACGGGACGACAGGGACGTTCGGGACGACGCCCTGCGCGCGGTCCGCGAGTCCGGCCTGCGTGACGACGATGTCCGCGTCCTGCGGGATGTGCGCGACGGGCGAGTGCTCGACCACGACGCCGCTCTTCTTCAACTGCTTCTTCAGCTGACCGGCCAGCATGACGCTGCTGCCCATGCCGGCGTCGCACGCCACGATCAGCTTCTTGATGCTGGACCCATCGACGGTGGTCATCGGTTCTGCTCCTTCGCTCCGGTCGTCGCCGACCTTATCTGCACTGTCCTGGAACAGGACCCGTCCTGCTCCAGCATCCGCACTGTCCTGCAACGCGATCAGGGCGGGAGCAATGCCCCCGCCCTGACCGTGTGCTGCGACCGGTTACGCGCCGGCGACGGCCGTCTTGCGGCCCTTGTTCTGCGCGTTGCGGGCGTTCGCCTCGTCGAGGTCCATGGCGACCTTCTCGCTGCGGCCGAAGCCGAGCAGGAGGGAGCCGACCAGGGCCGCGACGATCGCCGCGATGATCACGCCGACGAGGTTCGCGAGGATCGTGCCGGGGGCCGACACGAGGATGTAGGCGATGATCGACCCCGGCGAGGCGGGGGCGATGAGGCCGCCGCCGAGCAGGACGAACGAGAGCACGCCCGCGGCGCCGCCGACGATCGCCGCGATGACGAGGATCGGCTTCATCAGCACGTACGGGAAGTAGATCTCGTGGATGCCGCCCAGGAAGTGGACGATCATCGCGGAGGGCACCGTCGGACGCACGGCGCGGGGGCCGAAGAGCAGCATCGCGGTCAGGATGCCGAGGCCGGGGCCGGGGTTCGACTCGATCATGAACAGGATCGACGTGCCGCCGCCCTGCGCCTGCTGGGTGCCGAGCGGCACGAGCACGCCGTTGCCGATCGCGTTGTTCAGGAACAGCACCTTCGCCGGCTCGACGATGATCGATGCGAGGGGCAGCAGACCCGTCTCCACGAGGAAGTCGACGACGTTGCCGAGCACCGTGTTGATGAAGATGATGACCGGGCCGAGCACGTAGATGCCCACGATCGCCATGGCCGCACCGATGATGCCCGCGGAGAAGTTGTCCACCAGCATCTCGAAGCCGGAGGCGAGCTTGCCGTCGACCAGGCGGTCCCAGAGCTTCAGGATGAGCGCCGTCAGCGGGCCCATGATGAAGCCGGCGAGGAAGTTGGGGCCGAGGCCCGTGATGTCCTTCGGCGCCGCGAGGCCGGCGGGGGCGAGGTGCAGGGCGACCGGCGCCACGACGGCGCCCATGGTGCCGATTGCGCCGACGACCGCGCCGCGCTGGCCGTGGACGAGGCGACCGCCCGTGTAGCCGATCAGGATCGGCAGCAGGAAGACGATGATCGGGCCGACGATGACGCTGACCTGGTCCGCGAACGCGACCGTGCCGTCCTTCGGCACCGCGCCGACGGCGCGGGCGATGAGGTTGATCCAACCGTTCTGGATGGTGACGGCCGTCAGCAGACCCCAGGCGATGAACGCGCCGAGGTTCGGCATGATCATGCCGGCGAGGAAGGCGCCGAAGCGCTGGACCGCCGCTCGCGGGCCTGTGCCCGTGACGGTCGGCGAGTATGCGGACATTGTCCTTGTTACCCCTTTGTAGCGAGTCCGAAGGTCGGATACTGCGAGTTCGTCGAGGACCCGGACGTCCCGAGCCGACTGCATCCAAGTCGGAAACGTTGACCGTGTCAACCAGGGCGCGCACCCGGGGATCCGGGGGGACGCGCGAGCGCGCGGATCAGTGCGCGGCCGCGTCCCAATCGTGACCTGTGCCGACCTGCACCTCGAGGGGCACGCGCAGCTGCGCGGCCTCGCGCATGCGCCGCTCGACGATCTCCCCGAGGTCGTCGGCCTCCCCCTCGGCGACCTCGAGCACGAGCTCGTCGTGCACCTGCAGCAGCAGCCGCGACCGCAGCTCGCGCTCGGCCATGTCCGCGCCGACGCCGATCATCGCGATCTTCATGATGTCGGCGGCCGTGCCCTGGATCGGGGCGTTCAGCGCGGCGCGCTCGGCGTTGCTGCGCAGCACGCGGTTCGGGCTGTTCAGGTCGGGGAACGGGCGGCGGCGGCCGAAGATCGTCTCGGTGTAGCCGGCGACCCGCGCCTCCTCGACCACGTTCCGGAGGTAGTCGCGCACCCCGCCGAAGCGCTCGAAGTAGCCCTGCATGAGGTCCTCCGCCTCGCGGCGGTCGATGCGCAGCTGCTGCGAGAGCCCGAACGCCGACAGGCCGTAGGCGAGGCCGTACGACATGGCCTTCACCTTCGTGCGCATGAACGAGGTGACGTCGCCGGGGTCGACGCCGAACACGCGCGAGCCGACGAACCGGTGCAGGTCCTCCCCCGACTGGAACGCCTCGATCAGGCCCTCGTCCTCGGAGAGGTGCGCCATGATCCGCATCTCGATCTGCGAGTAGTCGGCCGTGAGCAGCGTCGGGTAGCCCTCGCCGGCGATGAAGGCGCCGCGGATCCGCTTGCCCTCCTCGGCCCGGATCGGGATGTTCTGCAGGTTGGGGTCGTTCGACGAGATGCGCCCCGTGGTCGTGCCGGTCTGCACGTACGTCGTGTGGATGCGGCCGTCCTCGGCGATGCCGCGCTGCAGCGTCTCGATGATCTGGCGCAGCTTCGACGCGTCGCGGTGCTGCAGCAGCACGTCGAGGAACGGGTGCGGGTGCGAGGCCTGCAGATCCGCGAGCGAGTCGGCGTCCGTCGAGAACCCGGTCTTCGTCTTGCGGGTACCCGGCATGCCGAGCTCGCCGAACAGCACCTCCTGCAGCTGCTTCGGCGACCCGAGGTTCAGCTCGTGGCCGACGATCTCGTACGCCTCGTCCGCCAGCTCCGCGATGCGGGTGGACAGCTCGGTGTTCAGCGCGTCGAGCGCGAGCGCGTCGACCGCGACGCCCGACGTCTCCATGTCCGCGAGCACCGCGAGGGTGGGCAGCTCGATCTCGACCAGCACCTGCAGGGTCCTGTCGTCGAGCCCCTCCTTCAGCACGTGGGCCGCGCGCAGCACGTACCAGGCGTGCGTCGGCGCCGGGCTGCCGCCGCCGACGTCGGGGACGAGCTGGTTGGGGTCCGCCTCGGGCAGGCGCTCCTGCAGGTAGCGGTCCACGACCTGGGCGAGCGTCTTCTCCTGCCCGCTCGGCCGCAGCAGCCAGGACGCGAGCAGGGTGTCGAAGGCGACGCCGCGCAGCACGAGCCCGCTGCCCTTCAGCGCCTTCAGCTGCGTCTTCGCGTCGTGCAGCAGCTTCGGCGCCGACGCGTCCGCGAGCCAGCGCTCGAGCGGCGCGTAGTCCGCGCGGCCCTGCTGCCACGGCAGGTCGACGGTCTCCTCCGGACCGGCGACGCCGATCGACACGACCCGGCCGCCCTGCACCTCGATCTGCACGCCGAGCCCGTCGGGGTTCGCCGCGCGCATCCGGTCGAGCCAGGTCTGCAGCTCCTCGTCGAGCAGCTGCTGCGGGGTCGGTGCGGGCGGCGCCGCGTCGGCGTCGTCCTCCGCCTCGGGCGCGGAGCCGGACACCCCGCCGCCCTCGAGCTTCAGGACGCGGTCGAGCAGAGTGCGGAACTCCAGGCGCTTGAAGACGGAGCGGACCGCGTCCTCGTCGATCGGTCGGCGGACGAGGTCGGCCGGGGCCACCGGCAGCTCGACGTCGGTGAGCAGCCGGTTCAGCCGGCGGTTGCGCTCGGCGTTGCCGCGCTGCTCGCGCAGGTTGTTGCCGACGACGCCCTTGACCTCGTCGACGTGCTCGAGCAGGTTCTCGAGCGAGCCGTACTGCTTGATCCACTTGACGGCGGTCTTCTCGCCGACCTTGTCGATGCCCGGCAGGTTGTCGCTCGTCTCCCCCACCAAGGCGGCGATCTCGGGGTACTGGTGGGGCTCGACGCCGTAGCGCTCGTTCACCTTCGCCACGTCGTACCGGGTGAGCTCGCTGACGCCGCGCACCGACGGGTAGAGCAGCGTGACGTCCTCGTTGACCATCTGGATCGCGTCGCGGTCGCCGGAGACCACGAGCACCTGGTAGCCCTGCTCGCGCCCCTGCGTCGCGAGGGTGGCGAGGATGTCGTCCGCCTCGAAGTCCTCCTTCGTGACGGTCGGCACGTTCATCGCCTTCAGCGCCTCCTGCAGGAGCGGGATCTGCCCCTTGAACTCGGGCGGCGTCTCGTTGCGCGTGCCCTTGTACTCCGGGTACTCGCGGCTGCGGAAGGAGAACCGGGAGATGTCGAAGGCGACGGCGAGGTGGCTCGGGCGCTCGTTCTGCAGCAGCAGGAGGAGCATCGACAGGAAGCCGTGGATCGCGTTCGTGTGCTGCCCGTCCGACGTGCTGAAGCTGTCGACGGGCAGGGCGTAGAAGGCGCGGAAGGCGAGCGAGTGCCCGTCGACCACGAGGAGCGTCGGCTTCGACTCGTCGGGCATGATGCCAGCGTAGTGAGCGCCGCCGACGCTCCAGCGGAGCCCTTGGAGGCGCAGTGCAGGTACCCGACGGTCTCGATCCGGAGCTCCTGGAGCGGCTCGTCAGCAGCGGCGGGGGCGAGCTGGCCGTGAAGATGGGCATCGAGTTCCTGGAGCTCTCCGCCTCCCGCTCGGTCGCGCGCATGCCCGTCGCGGGCAACCGGCAGGTCGTCGGGCTGCTGCACGGCGGCGCGCACGTCGTGCTCGGCGAGAGCCTCGGCAGCGTCTCGTCCGCGATCCACGCCGGCCCGGGCCGCTACGCCGTCGGCATCGAGATCAACGCGACGCACAGCCGCTCGGTCACCGAGGGCTTCGTCACCGCGACGTGCGAGGCGCTCGTGCTGGGCCGCACGCTCTGCACGCACGAGACCGTCGTCCGCGACGAGGCGGGGAACCGCTGCTCGACGGTCCGCATGACGAACCTGCTCCGCGACTGCCGCTGACGCCTGGCGGGGCGCCCCGCCGCCGACCCGGCGGTGCGCACCGTCCGGTCCGCGGCGGGAGACCCCGACCGCGCTACTTCTTGGGGGCGCTCAGCTGCTCGATGACGGCCGCGGCGACGTCGTGCATCGTCAGGCGGCGGTCCATCGAGGCCTTCTGGATCCAGCGGAACGCCTCGGGCTCCGACAGGCCCATCTTCTCGTTGAGCAGGCCCTTGGCCCGGTCGACGAGCTTGCGGGTCTCGAAGCGCTCGACCATGTCGGCGACCTCGGTCTCGAGGGCCACGATCTGGGCGTAGCGCGCCAGCGCGATCTCGATCGCGGGCAGCAGGTCCGCCGGGGTGAAGGGCTTCACGACGTAGGCCAGGGCGCCGGCCTCGCTCGCCTGCTCGACGAGCTCCTTCTGGCTGAACGCCGTGAGGAGCACGACCGGGGCGACGTGGTTCTTCGTCAGGCGCTCGGCCGCCTTGATGCCGTCGAGCTGGGGCATGCGGACGTCCATGACGACGAGGTCCGGACGGAGCTCGGTCGCCAGCTGGACAGCGGTCTCACCGTCGCCGGCCTCGCCCACGACGTCGAACCCGTTGTCACGCAGGATCTCGACGATGTCGAGACGGATCAGGGATTCGTCTTCCGCGACGACGACGCGGCGAGGAGCGTTGGTTGCGATCTCGGCCACCCCTGGAGCCTAGGGTATGGAGACGCACCGGCCGGTGTGGCGGAACGGCAGACGCGGCGCACTCAAAATGCGCTGTCCGAGAGGGCATGTGGGTTCGAGTCCCACCACCGGTACCCAGTGCCTGCGTCGACGGGCGCGGCCGGGCGCCGGCCCGCCCCGGGGACGCCGAACGGCCCGGGGACCGAGGTCCCCGGGCCGTTCGATCGCGTCAGGCGGTCAGGCCAGCTGCGCGTACGCGGGGGCCGCTCCGCCGATCGCGTCGCCCATGACGTGGACGCGCATGTCGTTGGTCGAGCCGGTGATCCCGGGAGGGCTCCCGGCGATCACGACGACCTTCTCGCCGCGCGAGCAGCGGTCGATGCCGAGCAGCACGTCGTCGACCTGGTGCATCAGCTCGTCGGTCGTGGTCACGCGCGGCACGAGGAAGGTCTCGACGCCCCAGCTCAGCGCGAGGCGCGAGCGGATGCCCGGCTCGGGCGTGAAGGCCAGCACGGGGATCTTCGAGCGGAGGCGGACCATGCGGCGCACCGAGTCGCCCGACTCGGTGAACACGCAGAGGAACTTCGCGTCGACGAAGTCGGCGACCTCGGCCGCGGCCAGGGTGATGGCGCCGCCCTGGGTGCGGGGCTTCGTGCCGAGCGGCAGGATGCGCTCGAGGCCGTGCTCCTCGGTGGAGGACACGATGCGGGCCATCGTCGAGACGGTGATCACGGGGTACTCCCCCACGCTCGTCTCGCCGGACAGCATGACCGCGTCGGCGCCGTCGAGCACGGCGTTGGCGACGTCGGACGTCTCGGCGCGGGTGGGCACCGGGGAGGAGATCATCGACTCGAGCATCTGCGTCGCGACGATGACCGGCTTCGCGAGGCGGCGGGCGATCTCGCACGCCTGCTTCTGCACGATCGGCACCTGCTCGAGCGGCAGCTCGACGCCGAGGTCGCCGCGGGCGACCATGACGCCGTCGAAGCTGTCGATGATGGCCTCGAGGTGCTCGACGGCCTGCGGCTTCTCGATCTTCGCGATGACCGGCACGCGGCGGCCGACCTCGTCCATGATCTCGTGCACCCGGACGAGGTCGTCGGGGCTGCGCACGAAGGACAGCGCGATCAGGTCGGCACCGAGCTCGAGGCCCCAGCGCAGGTCGGCCTCGTCCTTCTCGGACAGCGCGGGCACGTTCACCGCGACGCCGGGCAGGTTGATGCCCTTGTTGTTGGAGACCATGCCGGCCACCACGACGCGCGTCTTGACCTGCACGCCGTCGACCTCGATGACCTGGACCCGGACCTTGCCGTCGTCGATCAGCAGGAAGTCGCCGACCTTCACGTCCTGCGGCAGGCCCTTGAAGGTCGTGCCGACGAGCTCCTTGGTGCCGAGCACGTCCTCGGTCGTGATCGTGAAGACGTCGCCCTCGGCGAGCTCGTGGGGGCCGTCGGCGAAGCGGCCGAGGCGGATCTTCGGGCCCTGCAGGTCGACGAGCACGCCGACCGCGCGGCCGGAGGCGTCGGACGCCTCCCGCACGTTGCGGTAGACGCCCTCGTGCACCTCGTAGCTGCCGTGGCTCAGGTTCATCCGGCAGACGTCCACGCCGGCGTCGATGATCGCCCGGATGTTCTCCAGGCTCGACGTGGCGGGACCCAACGTGGCGACGATCTTGGCGCGTCTCATGCGGTGCGGTTCCAGCTTTCGCGTATCAGCGGTCGGTGCGGGTCGAGGCTAGCCGTTCGGGGCGCGCCGCCACGAAACGGCGGTCGTCAGAGGGAGATGGCGCGGTCGGTGGGGCGCACCGGCGCGGGCAGCTCCGTGCGGCCCTCGAGATAGGCGTCCACCTCGGCGGCGACGCTGCGCCCCTCGGCGATCGCCCACACGATCAGCGACTGGCCCCGGCCCGCGTCGCCGGCGACGAAGACGCCGGGCTCCGCCGTCTGGAAGCGCCCGTCGCGCGCCACGTTGCCGCGCTGGTCGAACGGCAGCGACAGCTGCTCGTCGAGCTGCTCCTGCTCCGGACCGGTGAAGCCCAGGGCCAGCAGCACGAGGTCCGCGGGGATCAGGCGCTCGGTGCCGGCCTTCGGCACCCGCTTGCCGTCGAGGTACTCGGTCTCGGCGACGCGCAGCGCCTGCACGCGGCCGCTGCCGTCGTCGACGAACTCGACGGTGGAGGCGAGGAACTCGCGCTTGCCGCCCTCCTCGTGGGACGTGGAGACCTCGAACACCGTCGGGGACATGGGCCACGGCTGCGAGTCGCTGCGGGTCGCGCCCGGCTGGCGGCCGATCGCGAGGTTCGTGACGCTCGCCGCGCCCTGGCGGTGCGCGGTGCCGACGCAGTCCGCGCCGGTGTCGCCGCCGCCGAGCACCACGACGTGGCGGTCCTCCGCGGTGATCTGGCCGGGCACGTCGTCGCCCGCGACGGCCTTGTTCGCCTGCGTCAGGTACTCCATGGCGTGGTGGATGCCGTCGAGGTCGCGACCGGGGATCGGCAGGTCGCGGGGCACGAGCGCACCGGTCGCGATGACGACGGCGTCGTAGCGGCGCCGCAGCTCGTCCCAGGCGATGTCCTTGCCGATCTCGACGCCCGCGCGGAACCGGGTGCCCTCGGCGATCATCTGGTTCAGCCGCTGGTCGAGCCGCGACTTCTCCATCTTGAACTCGGGGATGCCGTAGCGGATCAGGCCGCCGATGCGGTCGTCCCGCTCGTACACGGCGACGGTGTGGCCGGCGCGGGTCAGCTGCTGCGCGGCGGCGAGGCCTGCGGGACCGGAGCCGACGACCGCCACGGTCTTGCCGGTGAGGCGCTGCGGCGGGTGCGGCTGCACCCAGCCGTTCTCGAAGGCCTGGTCGATGATCGAGACCTCGACCTGCTTGATCGTGACCGCGGGCTGGTTGATCCCCAGCACGCAGGACGACTCGCACGGCGCCGGGCACAGCGTGCCCGTGAACTCCGGGAAGTTGTTCGTGGCGTGGAGGCGCTCGATGGCGGCGCGGCCCTCGCCGCGGTGCATCAGGTCGTTCCACTCGGGGATGAGGTTGCCGAGCGGGCAGCCCTGGTGGCAGAAGGGGATGCCGCACTGCATGCAGCGGCCGGCCTGACGGCGCAGCTCGCCGGACTCCTGCTGCTCGTAGACCTCCTTCCAGTCCATGAGCCGGAGGGACACCGGGCGGCGGGGCGGCAGCTCGCGCTCCCGCGTCTTCAGAAAGCCCTTCGGGTCAGCCATTCGTCGCCTCCAGGATGCGCTTCCAGACGACGTCGCCGTCCGGGTCCAGCCCCTCGTCCTCCGCCTGCGCCCGCGTCGCGAGCACGGCGGCGTAGTTGTGCGGCAGCACCTTCACGAACTCCTCCACCACGGTGTCGAAGTCGGCGAGCATCCGCTCAGCGAGCGCGGAGCCGGTCGTCCCGACGTGCTGCTGCAGCAGGTCGCGGAGGATCTCCGCGTCCGCGCTGTCCATCGGCAGCAGGTCCAGCTCGCCGCTGCGGGCCTCGGTGTTCACCTGCTCCTCGGTGAGGCCGTGCACGTAGGCGGTGCCGCCCGACATGCCCGCGCCGAGGTTGCGTCCGGTGCGCCCGAGGATCACCGCGAGCCCGCCGGTCATGTACTCGAGGGCGTGGTCGCCGACGCCCTCCACGACCGCCGTGGCGCCCGAGTTGCGCACCAGGAAGCGCTCGCCGACCGTGCCGGAGATGAACATGGTGCCCTGGGTCGCGCCGTAGCCGATGACGTTGCCGGCGATGACGTTCTCCTCCGCCGCGAAGGACGCGTCGGGGTGCGGGCGCAGCACGATCTCGCCGCCGGACAATCCCTTGCCGACGTAGTCGTTGCTGTCGCCGACGAGCCGGAGGGTGATGCCCGCCGGCAGGAAGGCGCCGAACGACTGACCGGCCGAGCCGGTGAGGGTCACGTCGATGGAGCCGGACGGCAGCCCGTGCTCGCCGTGCCGCTTCGTCAGCTCGTGGCCGAGCATCGTGCCGACGGCGCGCTCGGTGTTGCGGATCGGCAGCTCGATGCGGGTCGTGCCGCCGGAGGCGAGCACGTCCGCCGCGCGCTGGATCAGCACGTTGTCGAAGTGCGCCTCCAGCTCGTGGTCCTGGCCCGTGCGCTTGGTCCGCGGCTCGTCGTCGGAGAACGTCGGGCCGACGAGGATCGGCTCGAGGTCGAGGCCGTCGGCCTTCCAGTGCTCGATCGCCCCGTTGACGTCGAGCAGCTCCTTGCGGCCGATGACCTCCTCGAGGGTGCGGTACCCGAGCTCGGCGAGCAGCTCGCGCACCTCCTGCGCGATGAACTCGAAGAAGTTCACGACGAACTCGGGCTTGCCGTTGAAGCGCGCCCGCAGCTCGGGGTTCTGCGTCGCGACGCCGACCGGGCAGGTGTCGAGGTGGCAGACGCGCATCATGACGCAGCCCTCGACGATGAGCGGGGCCGTCGCGAAGCCGAACTCCTCGGCGCCCAGCAGGGCGGCGACGAGCACGTCGCGGCCGGTCTTCATCTGCCCGTCCACCTGCACGGTCACCCGGTCGCGCAGCCCGTTCAGCATCAGCGTCTGCTGCGCCTCCGCGAGGCCGAGCTCCCACGGGGTGCCCGCGTGCTTCAGCGAGTTGAGGGGCGAGGCGCCCGTGCCGCCGTCGTGGCCGGAGACGAGCACGACGTCGGCCTTCGCCTTCGTCACGCCCGCTGCCACCGCGCCGATGCCCGACTGGCTGACGAGCTTGACGTGGATCCGCGCCACGGGGTTCGCCCGCTTGAGGTCGAAGATCAGCTGCTTCAGGTCCTCGATCGAGTAGATGTCGTGGTGCGGCGGCGGCGAGATGAGGCCGACGCCCGCGGTCGAGTGCCGCGTCCGCGCGATCCAGGGGTACATCTTCGCCGGGGGCAGCTGCCCGCCCTCGCCGGGCTTCGCGCCCTGCGCCATCTTGATCTGGATGTCGTCGGCGTGCGTCAGGTACATGCTCGTGACGCCGAAGCGGCCGGAGGCGACCTGCTTGATCTTCGACCGGCGCTCGGGGTCGAGCAGGCGCTCCACGTCCTCGCCGCCCTCGCCCGTGTTCGAGCGGCCGCCGAGGCGGTTCATCGCGATCGCGAGGGTCTCGTGCGCCTCCTTGGAGATGGAGCCGTACGACATCGCGCCCGTCTGGAAGCGGGTGACGATCGACTCGATCGACTCGACCTCGTCGAGCGGCACCGGCTCCCGGTGCGCCGACGCGAAGCGGAACAGGCCGCGGAGGGTCATGAGGTCCGTCGACTGGTCGTCGACGAGCTTCGTGTACTCCTTGAAGATGTCGTAGCGGCGCGACCGGGTCGAGTGCTGCAGCCGGAAGACGGTGTCCGGGTTGAACAGGTGCTTCGGGCCGCCGCGGCGCCACTGGTACTCGCCGCCGGTCGCCAGACCGACGTGGGCCAGCGCCGCGTCCTCCTCGGGGAACGCCGCCGCGTGCCGAGCGGCGGACTCCGCCGCGATCTCGGGCATGCCGATGCCGCCGAGCTTCGTGGTGGTGCCGGTGAAGTACTCCTGCACGAACTCGGCGGACAGGCCGACGGCCTCGAACGCCTGCGCCGCCGCGTAGGACGAGACGGTCGAGATGCCCATCTTCGACATGATCTTCAGCACGCCCTTGCCGAGCGCCTTGATCAGGTTGCGGACGGCCTTCTCCGGCGTGATGCCCGTCAGCTCGCCGGAGCGGACGAGCTGCTCGACCGACTCCATCGCCAGGTACGGGTTCACCGCGGAGGCGCCGTAGCCGATGAGCAGCGCGACGTGGTGGACCTCGCGCACGTCGCCGGCCTCGACGATCAGGCCGACCTTCATCCGGTTCTGCTTGCGGATGAGGTGGTGGTGGATCGCCGAGATCATCAGGAGGCTCGGCACCGGCGCGAGCTCGCGGCTCGAGTCGCGGTCGGACAGCACGATGAACTCCGCGCCGTGCTCGATCGCGGCGTCGACCTCCGCGCGCATGGCGGCGATGCGGTCCTCGAGGGCCCGCTCGCCGTCCTCGACCCGGTACAGGCCGCGCACGACGGTCGTCATCGCGGAGCCCGGCGCCGCGTCGATGTGCTGCAGCTTCGCGAGCTCGTCGTTGTCGATCACCGGGAAGTCGAGGACGACCTGGCGGGCGTGCTCCGGCGTGGAGGAGAGCAGGTTGCGCTCCGGGCCGAGGCCGAGCTTCAGGGAGGTGACGACCTCCTCCCGGATCGAGTCGAGCGGCGGGTTCGTGACCTGCGCGAACTGCTGCACGAAGTAGTCGAACAGCAGGCGGGGCCGCTTCGACAGGATCGCGATCGGGGTGTCGGAGCCCATCGCGCCGAGGGGCTCGGCGCCCTTCTCCCCCATCGGGGCGAGCAGGATCCGCACCTCCTCGTCGGTGTAGCCGAAGGTGCGCTGACGGCGCTGCACGGAGGCGGGCGTGTGCACGATGTGCTCGCGCTCGGGCAGGTCCGCCAGGCGGATGCGGCCCTGCTCGATGTACTCGGCCCACGGCTTGCTCGTCGCGAGCTGCGACTTGATCTCCTCGTCGGCGATGATCCGGCCGGCGACCGTGTCGACGAGGAACATCTTGCCGGGGCTGAGGCGGCCGCGGCGGGCGACCCGGCCGGGCGCGATGTCGAGCACGCCGGTCTCCGAGGCGAGCACGATCAGGCCGTCCGTCGTCTCCAGCCAGCGGCCCGGGCGGAGGCCGTTGCGGTCGAGCGTCGCGCCGACGAGCGCGCCGTCGCTGAACACGATCGCGGCGGGGCCGTCCCACGGCTCCATGAGGCCCGAGTGGTACTCGTAGAACGCGCGCAGGTCGGGGTCGAGGTCGGGCTGGTTCTCCCACGCCTCCGGCACCATCATCATCACCGCGTGCGGCAGGCTGCGGCCGCCGAGGCTGAGCAGCTCGACCACCTCGTCGAACGAGGCGGAGTCGCTGACGCCGGGCGTGCAGATCGGCAGCAGCGGCGTGACGTCGCCGATCAGGTCGCTGGAGAGCTGCGACTGGCGGGCCCGCATCCAGTTGCGGTTGCCCTGCACCGTGTTGATCTCGCCGTTGTGGGCGATCATCCGGAACGGCTGAGCGAGCGGCCACGACGGGAACGTGTTCGTGGAGTACCGGGAGTGCACGAGCGCGAGCGTCGAGGTGAAGCGCTCGTCGGACAGGTCCGGGTAGAACGGCTCGAGCTGCAGCGTCGTGACCATGCCCTTGTAGACCACGGTCCGGCTCGACAGCGACGCGAAGTAGGCGTTCTGCTCGCGCTCGGCGCGCTTGCGGAGGCGCATGGCCTGGCGGTCGAGCACGATGCCCGCGGGGCGGGCGCCGTCGATGCGGCGCGTCGAGCCCACGAAGAGCTGCTCGATGACCGGCATCGCGGCCCGGGCGAGGGAGCCGATGGTGTCGGGGCGCGTCGGCACCTGCCGCCAGCCGAGGACCTCGAGGCCCTCCTCCGCAGCGATGTCAGCGACGGCGGCCTTCAGCGCGATGCGCTCGCGCGCGTCGGTCGGCAGGAAGCCGAGGCCGACCGCGTACTCCCCCTCCTCCGGCAGCGCGAAGGGCGCGACCGCGGCGAGGAACTCGTGCGGCACCTGCGTGACGATGCCCGCGCCGTCGCCCGTGCCGGCGTCGGAGCCGACGGCGCCGCGGTGCTCGAGGTGCCGCAGCGCGTCGAGCGCGTGGTCGATGATGTCGTGCCCGGGCGTGCCGCGGAGGGTCGCGACCATCGCGAGCCCGCAGGCGTCCTTCTCATGGGCGGGGTCGTAGAGACCGGTGGCGGCGGGCACGGTGCTGAAGGGCAGCGCGGCGGTGCCGGAGCGGGGTGCGGTGTCGACCATGGCGTCCTCCAGGGGGCCCGGGTGCAAACGGAGACGGGTTCCGAGCGGGACGCCTTCGGCCCTGGTGCGTGGGTGCGACTGTCGATCCGGCGAGCAGGCGCTCGCCGCTCGAGTCATCGGGGGGTTCTGGCTCCGCTTGTGGCGGCCACCGCGACCGGTTCCGCATCGGTGTCGCCCTCGAGATCCGCTGCGGTGTATCGGGATACTACCGGCGCATCGGACACCCACTGGCGCCCCGGGCGGTACACGCTCACCTCGACGCCGGGGTGGCGGCGGCGCGACCAGGCGATGATCGCGATGCCGAGCAGGATCGAGAGGAACGCGGCCCAGACGTTGACGCGGAGACCGGCGTAGACCGTCGTCGGGTCGACGCGGATCGACTCGAAGACGCTGCGGCCGATGCCGTACCAGATCAGGTAGATCCCGAGCGCGCGGCCCCAGCGCAGCGCCACCCGGCGCTCGATGAGCAGGATCAGCACGGCGCCCGCCGTGTTCCAGACGAGCTCGTACAGGAACGTGGGGTGGAAGAGGGTGCCCGGCGCGAGACCGGCCGGGAAGGCGGCGTTCGAGCTCGGCACCTCGAGGCCCCAGGGCAGCGTCGTCGGCATGCCGTAGAGCTCGGTGTTGAACCAGTTGCCGATGCGCCCGATCGCCTGGGCGATCAGCATCGCCGGCGCGAGCGCGTCGGCGAAGGAGAGGAAGCGCACCCCGGTCCAGCGGCTCGCGAGCCAGACGCCCAGGGCCCCGCCGACGATCGAGCCGAAGATCGCGTTGCCGCCGTTCCAGATGGCGACGGCGTTCAGCCAGGTCGCCGGGTCCGTGAGCGGGTGCTCGGGCCCGAAGTAGTCGCCGACGTGGGTCAGCACGTGCCAGGCGCGGGCGCCGATGAGCGCCAGCGGCACGATGACGATCGCGAAGTCGACCACGACGCCCGGCTGCCCGCCCCGCTTCGTGAGCCGGCGCGAGGTGATCGCGACGGCGACGATGATGCCCGCCAGGATGCACAGCGCGTAGCTGTGGATCGTGAAGATGCCGATCGAGAACGACGCCCACGACGCGGGAGGGCTCGGGATGGACGCCGGGATCACGGCGTCGAAGATACCGGGCGCCGCAGACTCCGGCCGCTCTGCTCCGTGCGCCGCGGCGCACGGAGCAGAGCGGGAAGCGGTGCCCTAGGGGCGGCGGGTGCCCGCCGCGAGGCCGTCGGACGCGTCGGCGAGCGCCTCGAGGCCCTCGCCCAGCGCCGACACGAGCCGGCTGCCGACGATGGCGCCGTCCGCGTAGGTCAGCACCTCCGCCACCTGGTCGCCGGTCGAGATGCCGAGCCCGACCGCGAGCGGCCGGTCGGTGACGCCGCGCAGGCGGTCGACGAGCGTGCGGGCCGCGTCGTCGACGTCGGTGCGGGCGCCGGTGATGCCCATCGTCGAGACGACGTACGTGAAGCCTCGCGACTGCTCCGCGGCGCGCACGAGGCGCAGGTCGGAGGAGGTGGGCGCGGCCAGGAAGACGCGGTCGAGGCCGTTCGCCTCGCTCGCGGCGAGCCACTCCCCCGCCTCCTCGGGCACGAGGTCCGGGGTGATGAGGCCGGCGCCGCCCGCCTCCGCGAGGTCCGCGGCGAACCGCTCGACCCCGTAGGCGACGACCGGGTTGTAGTAGGTCATGCAGAGCACGGGCACGTCGGAGGCGCGCGAGATCTCCCGCACCGCCTCGAAGGCGTGCCGCAGGCGGAAGCCGTTCTCCAGCGCCTTCGTCGTCGCGGCCTGGATGGTCGGGCCGTCCATCACCGGGTCGGAGTACGGCAGGCCCAGCTCGAGCACGTCGACGCCGTGCTGCGTCAGCGTGATCGCCGCCTCGATGCTGCCGGCGAGGTCCGGGTAGCCGACGGGCAGGTAGCCGACGAGCGCGCCGGCGCCGGTCTCGTTCTCCGAGCGGATGCGCGCCTCGACGCGCGACCCGGTCACTCCTGCACCGCGCCGCGGTCGACGAGGTCGAACCAGCGCGCCACCGTGGTGGTGTCCTTGTCGCCGCGACCGGAGAGGTTGATCAGCAGCGTCGCGTCGGGACCGAGCTCGCGGCCGACCTCGAGCGCGCCGGCCAGGGCGTGGGCGGACTCGATGGCGGGGATGATCCCCTCCGTGCGGCTCAGGAGGCGCAGCGCGTCCATCGCGGCGGCGTCGGTCACCGCGCGGTACGTCGCGCGGCCCGAGTCGGCGAGGAAGGCGTGCTCCGGCCCGACGCCCGGGTAGTCGAGCCCGGCGGAGACGGAGTGCGACTCGACGGTCTGCCCGTCCTCGTCCTGCAGGACGTAGGTGCGGGCGCCGTGGAGCACGCCGGGGCTGCCGACGGAGATCGTGGCCGCGGTGCGGGGCGTGTCCGCGCCGTCGCCTCCGGCCTCGAAGCCCCAGAGCTGCACGGTCGGGTCCTCGATGAACGCGGTGAAGATGCCGATCGCGTTCGAGCCGCCGCCGACGCACGCGAGCACGGCGTCGGGCAGCGCGCCCGTGCGCTCGAGCAGCTGCGCGCGGGCCTCGTCGCCGATGATCCGCTGCAGGTCGCGCACCATCGCCGGGAACGGGTGCGGGCCCGCGGCGGTGCCGAAGATGTAGGTCGTGGTCGCGACGTTGGTCACCCAGTCGCGCATCGCCTCGTTGATCGCGTCCTTCAGCGTGCGGGAGCCCGACACGACCGGGACCACCTCCGCGCCGAGGAGGCGCATGCGCGCCACGTTCAGCGCCTGCCGCTCGGTGTCGACCTCGCCCATGTAGATGGTGCAGTCGAGGCCGAACAGGGCCGCGGCGGTCGCGGTCGCGACGCCGTGCTGGCCGGCGCCCGTCTCCGCGATCACCCGCTGCTTGCCGATCTTGCGGGTCAGCAGGGCCTGGCCGAGCACGTTGTTGATCTTGTGCGAGCCGGTGTGGTTCAGGTCCTCGCGCTTGAGGAAGATGCGGGCGCCGCCGGCATGCGCGGCGAACCGCGGCACCTCCGTCAGCGGCGACGGGCGGCCCGTCGAGTCGCGGTGCAGCGCGGCGAGCTCCTGCTGGAAAGAGGGGTCGACGCGGAGGTCGTCCCACGCCTGCGAGAGCTCGTCGAGCGCGGCGACGAGGGGCTCGGGCACCCAGCGCCCGCCGTAGGCGCCGAAGTACGGGCCGGGGCCGGAGGCCTGGGCCGCGATGGTCGTGTCGGTCATGCGGTGGCCTCCCGGAAGGCTCGGAGCAGTGCCGCGGGGTCGCCCGTGACGAGCGCCTCGCCGACGAGGACCACGTCGGCGCCCGCGGCGCGGTAGGCGGCGACGTCGTCCGCGGTGCGCACCGCGGACTCGGCCACCTTGACGACCCCGTCGGGGATGCGGTGGGCGACGCGGCCGAAGAGGTCGCGGTCGAGCTCGAACGTGTCGAGGTCGCGGGCGTTCACGCCGAGCAGGCGGGCGCCGGCGGCGAGCGCGCGGTCGACCTCCCCCTCGTCGTGCGCCTCGACGAGCGCGGTCATGCGCAGGTCGTGGATGAGGGCGAGCAGCTCGCGCAGCGCGGCGTCCGGCAGCGCGGCGACGATCAGCAGGACGAGGTCGGCGCCCGCGGCGCGCGCTTCGAGCACCTGGTAGGCGCTGGACACGAAGTCCTTGCGCAGCACCGGCACCTCGACCGCGGCGCGCACGGCCTCGAGGTCGGCGAGCGACCCGAGGAAGCGGCGCTGCTCGGTGAGGACGCTGATCGCGCTCGCGCCGGAGTCCGCGTAGGAGCGCGCGAGCGCGGCGGGGTCGGGGATGGCGGCGAGGTTCCCGCGCGACGGGCTGGCGCGCTTCACCTCCGCGATCACCTTGACGACCGCGGGGTCGGGCGCGAGCGCAGCGAGGGCGTCGAGGGGCGGCGGCGCGGACAGCGCTGCGCGCTCGACGTCGATCAGGGGCCGCTCGGCCTCACGGGCGCGGGCGTCCTCCGCGGAGCCCGCGGTGAGCTCGGTGAGCAGCCCGCGGAGCGTGGTGCCGCCGGCGGTGCCGCTCAGTGCGAGCCCCGGACCCGGCTGCCGCCGACCCCGAACCCGAGCGCCTTCAGGACCCCGCCCACGATGAGGCCGACGACGACGAGCGCGCCTCCCGCGTAGCAGAGGGCGTAGGCGTCGAGGAAGAGCGCCGCGGTCGCGATCGCGAGACCGACCAGCATGATGACGACGGCCGTCCACGCCGCCGGCGAGGATCCGTGGCCGGGCTCATCACTGATGTTCGACATGCCCGGAATCCTACCGGTCGCGCCCCTCGGGGGCGTCGGTCGGGTCGGACCCGCGGCTCAGGGCGTCCCACTCGGAGATGGGGTCCGTGCGCTGCACGGCCGGCGTCTCTGCGCGGAACCGGCGGCCGCCGGTCGTCCACCGTCGGCTGCGCACGAGGACCGCGAGACCGAGCAGCACCGCGAGCACGCCCGCGGCGACGGCGACGACCGGCCAGGCGGTGCCGGAGCGTGAGACGACGAGCCCGGCGACGTCGGTCACGCCGGTGACGGCCGTGATGGCGCCGCGCGTGCCGACGGAGTCGTCGACGACGTTCGGGAAGGCCGCGGCGACGATGCCCGCGCCGAGCAGCACGAGCAGCACGCCGAGCACGACCCGCGCGACGCGGCCCGCGATGGTGAGCGCGATGCCGAGGGCGAGCGCCACGATGCCGAGCGGGGCGAGCGACGGCGCGGCGGCCTGACCCGCGACGACGACCGGCGCCCGCGTGCCGGTGATCACCGCGGAGGCGAACGGCTGGGTGGAGGCGAGCACCGCGGCGGCGCCGGCGAGGAGCACGCCGAGCACCACGAGGGACCGCTCGCGCGCGGGCGTCACGCCGACCCGACCTGCCGCATCGCGTTCGCGACGGCCACGGCCTTCAGCGGCGCGGTGGCCTTGTTCCAGCTCTCCGCCCACTCCAGCTCGGGCACCGAGTCGGCGACGAGCCCGCCGCCCGCCTGCACCCGCGCGACGCCCTCGGTGATGACCGCCGTGCGGATCGCGATGGCGAGGTCGAGGTCGCCCGCGAAGTCGAAGTAGCCGACCACGCCGCCGTAGACCCCGCGACGAGCGGGCTCGAGGGCGTCGATGATCTGCAGCGCGCGCGGCTTCGGCGCGCCGGACAGCGTGCCGGCCGGGAACGTCGCCCGCAGCACGTCGACCGGTCCGACGCCGGGACCCGCCTCCCCCTCCACGCTGGAGGTGATGTGCATGATGTGGCTGAAGCGCTCGATGCGCATGAACTCGGTGACCTCGACGCTGCCCGGCAGGCAGACCTTGGCGAGGTCGTTCCGGGCGAGGTCGACGAGCATCAGGTGCTCGGCGCGCTCCTTCTCGTCGACGCGCAGCTCGGCCGCGAACGCCTCGTCCGCCTCCGGCGTCGCGCCGCGGGGGCGGGAGCCGGCGATCGGGTGGCTGAACACGCGCCCGTCCTCGACCTTGACCAGCGCCTCGGGCGACGAGCCGACGACCGCGACCGGCGTCCCGTCCGGGCGCTCGTGCGCGATCAGGTACATGTACGGCGACGGGTTCAGCTGGCGCAGCACCCGGTAGACGTCGAGCGGGCTGGCCGCGGTCGGCAGGTCGAAGCGCTGCGCGATGACGACCTGGAACACGTCGCCCTCGCGGATGTGCTCCTTGGCGGTGACGACGGAGGCGAGGTAGTCGTCGCGGACCGTGCGGGAGGTCGGCTGCGGCACGACGTCGAAGTCGACCTCGGCGAGCGACGCCTCGGTCGGGGCCCCCAGCCGGCGCTCCAGCGCGTCGAGGCGGCGCTGGGCGTCGGCCCACGCCGCCTCCTCGTCGGTGTCGTCGTCGTGCAGGACGGTGGCGATCAGCGAGACCGTGCCCTTGAGGTGGTCGATCGCGACGACCTCGGAGGCGAACACCATGCCGATCTCGGGCACCGCGTAGTCGGACGGCGGCGCCTCGGGCAGGTGCTCGAGCAGGCGCACGGCGTCCCAGCCGATGTAGCCGACGAGGCCGCCGGTCAGGGGCGGCAGACCGGGCACGCGGGGCGAGGCCCAGTGCGAGTGCAGGTCGTCGAGCGCCTCGAGGTAGTCGCCCGTGATGCCGCCGCTGCCGAAGGCGCGGGAGGCGGGCAGGCCCCAGTCCTGCCAGACCGGGTGGCCGCGCTGCTCGGTGAGGGCCCCGAACGCCGCGACGCCGATGAACGAGTAGCGCGACCAGATGCCGCCCTGCTCCGCGGACTCGAGCAGGAACGACCCCGGGCGCATGCGGCCGCCGGCGCGCATCGCGAGCTTGCGGAAGATGCCGAGCGGCGTCTCGCTGTCGGCGAAGAGCACCCGCGCGACGGGGACGACCCGGCGGTCGGGCAGCAGCTGCGCGAACTCGTCGCGGGTCGTGGTGCCGGGCATCCCGCTCATGCGCTCGCTCCGACCTCGGCGTCGACGGGGTGCGTGTCGAAGCACGCGTGGGCGCCCGTGTGGCAGGCGGGTCCGACCTGCTCGACCGTGACGAGCAGCGCGTCGGCGTCGCAGTCGAGCGCGGCGCCGCGCACGTGCTGCACGTGGCCCGAGGTGTCGCCCTTGCGCCAGTACTCCTTGCGGGAGCGGGACCAGAAGACGACGCGGCCCTCCGTCAGCGTGCGGTGCAGCGCCTCCCGGTCCATGTAGCCGACCATCAGCACCTGCTGCGTCGACTGCTCCTGGATCACCGCGGGCAGCAGCCCGTCCTCCGCGAAGCGGGCCAGCGCGAGGGCCTCCTGGGCATCGAGCATCGCCGTTCCTCCCTCGGTCACCGGGCCGCCGCCTGCCGCACCGTCACGCCGGCGTCCGCGAGCGCGGCCTTCACCTGCCCGATCGTCAGCACGCCGCGGTGGAACACGCTCGCAGCGAGCACGGCGTCGGCGCCGGCCTGCACCGCAGGCGCGAAGTGCTCGAGCGAGCCCGCGCCGCCGGAGGCGATCAGCGGCACGGGGCTCACCGCGCGCACCGCTTCGATCAGCCGCAGGTCGTACCCGGCCTTCGTGCCGTCCGCGTCGATCGAGTTCAGCAGCAGCTCGCCGGCGCCCAGCCCGATCGCCCGCCGCGTCCAGTCGAGCGCGTCGATGCCCGTGTTCGTGCGGCCGCCGTGCGTCGTCACCGACCAGCCGGAGGGGCTGCGCGGGTCGTGCAGCACGTCGAGCGACAGCACGCAGACCTGCGAGCCGAACCGCTCCGCGATCTCCGCGATCAGCTCGGGCCGGGCGATCGCCGCGGAGTTCACGCCGATCTTGTCGGCGCCGGACTGCAGGAGGCGGTCGACGTCCTCGACGCTCCGCACGCCGCCGCCGACCGTGAGCGGCACGAACACCTGCTCCGCGGTGCGGCGCACGGTGTCGAGCAGCGTGCCCCGCGCCTCCACGGTCGCCGTCACATCGAGGAACGTGACCTCGTCCGCGCCGCCGTCGGCGTACCGCGCGGCCAGCTCGACGGGGTCGCCCGCGTCCTCGAGGCCCTGGAAGCGCACGCCCTTCACGACGCGGCCGGCGGCCACGTCGAGGCACGGGATGACCCGGGTGGCGAGCATCAGAGCCGGGCGGCGTGGATCGGCGTCACGAAGATGGCCCGGGCGCCGAGGGCGTACAGCCGGTCCATCACGAGGTTCATCTCGGAGCGCGGCACCATCACGCGCACCGCGGCCCACTCCGGGTCGTGGAGGGGCGAGACGGTCGGCGACTCGATGCCGGGTGCGACCGCGGCGGCCTCGTCGAGCAGCCGGCGCGGCAGGTCGTAGTCGACCATCACGTAGCGCCGGGCGACGAGCACGCCGTTCAGCCGGCGCTCGAGCACGTCGAGGCCCTCCGCGCGGGCGGCGCCCGAGATCAGCACCGCGGTCGACTGCAGGATCACCGGGCCGAAGATCTCGAGCCCCTGCGCGCGGAGCGTGGTGCCCGTCTCGACGACGTCGGCGACCGCGTCGGCGACGCCGAGGCGCACCGCGGTCTCCACCGCGCCGTCGAGGTGCACGAGCCCGACCTCGACGCCCTGGCGCTCGAGGAACGCGCCGACGAGGCCGGTGTAGCTGGTGGCGACGCGCAGGCCGCGCAGGTCCTCGAGGCCCGTGAAGCGGCCCGCCGGACCGGCGAAGCGGAACGTGGAGGACGCGAAGTCGAGCGCGGCGATCTCCACGGCGCTCGAGCCGGAGTCGAGCAGCAGGTCGCGGCCGGTGATGCCGACGTCGAGCGCGCCCGAGCCGACGTAGGTCGCGATGTCGCGCGGCCGGAGGTAGAAGAACTCCGCGTCGTTGCGCGGGTCGGAGACCGTGAGCTCCTTGGGGTCGCGGCGAAGCCGGTAGCCGGCCTCGCCGAGCATCTGCGCGGCGGTCTCGGCGAGCGCGCCCTTGTTGGGCACGGCGATCCTGAGCATGTGCGTTCCTGAGGTCGAGGGGTCGGGCGAGGTCTCGTCAGAGATGTCGCTGGACGTCCTCGAGCGTCAGGCCCTTCGCGATGAGCATGACCTGCAGGTGGTACAGCAGCTGCGAGGTCTCCTCCGCGAGGCGGTCGGCGGTCTCGTACTCGGCGGCCATCCACACCTCGGCGGCCTCCTCGACGATCTTCTTGCCGATGCCGTGCGGGCCGGAGTCCAGCTCCGCGACCGTGCGCGAGCCGGCCGGACGCTCGACCGCCTTCGCCGACAGCTCGGCGAACAGCCCCTCGAACGTCTTCACCCGCCCAGGCTATCGGTCCCCCGCGTCGCGCCCACCCAGGCGTCGTGGCCCTCCCCCGGCCTGCTCCGGATCCGTGCCGCTTCCCGTACCGGGGAGCGGCACGGATCCGAGCACGATCGAAGGGCGAGCTGCGAGCGGCGAGCTGCGAGCGGCGACCTGCGATCAGGCCTCGGCGAGCCGCCGGAGATGCTCGACGGCGGCGTCGGGGTCGAGCTGGCCGAAGACCGCCGAGCCGGCGACGAAGGTGTCGGCGCCCGCCTCCGCCGCCGTGGCGATCGTGTCGCCGGCGATGCCGCCGTCGACCTGCAGCCAGACGTCGCGGTCGCCGATCGCGGCGCGCACCTCCCGCACCTTCGCCATCAGGTCGGTCATGAACGACTGGCCGCCGAACCCGGGCTCGACGGTCATCACGAGCACCTGGTCGAACTCGTCGATCGCGTCGAGGTAGGGCTGCGCGTCGGTGCCCGGCTTGAGGCCGATGCCCGCACGGGCGCCCGCCTTCCGGATCGCCCGCGCCGTCGCGATCGGGTCGTGCGCCGCCTCCGCGTGGAAGGTCACCGTGTGCGCGCCCGCCTCCGCGTAGCCCGGCGCCCACCGGTCGGGGTCGTCGATCATCAGGTGCACGTCGAGCGGCAGCGCGCTGACCTCCGCGAGGCGCTGGACCATCGGCAGCCCGAAGGTCAGGTTCGGCACGAAATGGTTGTCCATCACGTCGCAGTGGACGAGGTCGGCGGAGGGGATCCGCCGGATCTCCGCGGCGAACGCGGTGAAGTCGGCGGACAGGATGCTCGGCTCGATGCGGACGACCACGGATCCGACCCTATTCGCCCCGGTGGAGGTTCGCGGATCCGGAGAAACCGGTCGACACGCCGTGCCGCAGGGTGCGCGGCGCGGCGTGTCGGCCCAGATCTCCGGATCGGCGAAGGATCTCCGGATCCGCGGACGGAGTCAGCGGACGGCGCCCTCGCCCTCGACCGGGACGTCCTCGCGGATCGTGAGCGTCGGCCGGTTGCCGCGGGCGACGTTGATGCCGAAGACGATCGCGCCGATCGCCAGCCAGATCAGCCCGCCGATCTTCGCCGGCAGATCCGCGTTGATCAGCACGTAGCCGATGATCAGCAGGCCGAGGACCGGCACGACGCCGTGCAGCAGCCAGTTCCGCGACCGCTGCTTGACGATGTGGTGCCAGAAGACGGCGATGTGCAGCAGGCAGAACCCGAACAGCGCGCCGAAGTTCACGAGCGACGAGATCAGCGCCAGCTGCCCGACGAAGAACAGCACGAGCACGACGGTCAGCACCGTGACGAGCAGCACCGCGTACAGCGGGACCTGCCGCGAGCTGATGCGGGACAGGATCCTCGGCAGCTGGCGGTCCCGGCTCATCGAGTAGAGCAGGCGGCTCGTGGCGGCCTGCGCGGCCATCGCGTTGGCGATCCCGACCGCGAGCACGTTCACCACGAAGAACGCGTTCTCCCACCCGGTGCCCGCCGCGGCCTGGACCAGCGTGAAGAAGGCGTTGCCGACCTGGTCGGCGCTGAAGGCGTCGCGACCGCCGGCGAGCAGGCTCGCGAGCCAGGTCTGCGTGATGAAGAGCGCGGCGACGATGAACAGGGCGATGATCATCGCCCGGCCGGCGGCGTTCTTGCGGCCCGTCGACTCCTCGGCGAGCGTGGAGATGCCGTCGAAGCCGAGGAAGGACAGCACCGCGATCGACAGCGCGGAGGCGATCAGCGGCCCGTTCACCTCGCCGGGCGTCCAGATCGGGTCGGTGCTCCACTCCGCGCCCGGGATCGTGCCGCCGTTGATCGCGATCGCCGCGATGACGACGAACACCACGACGAACACCAGCTCGATGACCAGGAAGACGCGGTTCGCGAGCTTGATCGAGCTGATGCCGAGCAGGTTCACCGCCGTGTTGATCGCGACGAACACGAGCGCCCACACCCAGCGGGCGGACCCGGGGAAGATGCCGACCATCGACTCGGCCGCGAAGACGTAGAGCAGCGTCGGGATGAGCAGGTAGTCGAGCAGGATCGCCCAGCCGGCGAAGAAGCCGAGGGTGGGGTGGATCCCGCGGCCCACGTAGGAGAACACGGAGCCGGCGAGCGGGAACGACTTCGCCATCTGCGCGTAGGCGAGGGCGGTGAAGATCATCGCCACGAGCCCGATCAGGTAGACGAGCGGGACCATGCCCGCCGCGCTGTTGTAGACGGTGCCGAAGATCGCCCAGGGCGCGATCGGCACCATGAAGATCAGGCCGTAGATCAGCAGGTCCACGGTCGACACCGACCGCTTCAGCTCCTGCTTGTAGCCGAAGGACTCGAGGGTGCGCTGGTTCTCCGCGGTCGCGGACATCGGGCTCGCTTTCAGGACGTGGTGCGCGGGAGGAGGCGCCGCGCTCGGGCAGGAGCGCGGCGGTTCCCGAGCATGGCGCAGGAGCGCCTCCGGATGCAGGCCCGGCCGCAGATTTCACGCGGGCGAAACAGGAGGCCGTCGCCGAGCGGCGGCGGCCCGACCGCGCTCAGGAGGGGCTGGGCACCGCCACGTCCGGGTCCGCCTCGACGCCGTCCCGGTCGTGCTCCCGGAGGAAGACCCCGACGACCGCGCGGAAGGCCTCCGGCTGCTCGAGGTGGCTGCAGTGGCTCGCGCCGGGGAACACGTGGGAGGCCGCGCCGGGGATGCCCTCGACGAACGGCGCCCAGGTCGCCGGCGTGGCCTCGTCGAACTCCCCAGCGACCACGAGCGTCGGCGCGGTCACCTGCGGGAGGCGGTCGATCACGGTCCAGTCGCGGAGGGTGCCGGTCATGAAGAACTCGTTGACCCCGTTCATCGTGTGGTAGACGGTGGGCTCCGCCTCCATCTGCGCCTCGCTGTCGACGAAGTCCTGCGGCACGGGCACCAGCCGGCAGACGTGGCGCTCGTAGAACGCCTGCGTCGCCGCGAGGTACTCGGGGTCGTCGATCGTGCCGTCGGCCTCGTGCCGGTCGAGCGCCGCCTGCACGTCCTCCGGCAGCTGCGCGCGCAGCGCGTTCGCGCCCTCGACCCAGAGCCGCATGGAGGCGGGCGAGTTGCAGATCGCGAGGGAGGCGAGGCCCTCCGGCCGCGTCACCGCGATCTCGGCGCCGAGCATGCCGCCCCAGGACTGGCCGAGCAGGTGGTACCGCTCGAGGCCGAGCGCGGCGACGAGGTTCCGGAACTCGTCGACGAACAGCTCCGGCGTCCAGAAGTCGACCGGAGCGTCGGGGCGGTGGCTGCTGCGGCCGCACCCGACCTGGTCGTAGTGGATCACCGTGCGCCCGGTCTCGTCCGCCAGCGCCGCGAGGTTGCGCAGGTAGTCGTGCGCCATGCCGGGCCCGCCGTGCACCACGACGAGCGGCAGCGCGCCGTCGACGGGCGTCTCCGGCGTCGTCACCTGCACCCACGTCTCGAGGTCGCGGAAGGGGACGGTGCGGGTCTCGACGGGCATGGCCCCAGCATGCCCGATCGGTCCCCGCCGGACCTCCTCCCGGCCCCCGAGCGGTGCGACACTGCCCGGATGCCGATCCCGGGGTCCGCCGCGACGGCCCGGCTGCGCGCCTGGGCCGCCGTGCCGACGCTCGAGACGTGGGACACGCCGTCGTCGACGCTGGCGGCGGGGGCGCGCGACGGCGAGCCGGTGATCGCGAAGGTCGCCCGCGTCGAGGAGGAGCGCCGCGGCGGACGCCTGATGGCGTGGTGGAGCCGCCACGGCGGGCTGCCCGTGCTCGAGCACGACGGGGACGCGGTGCTGCTGCGCCGTGCGACGGGCGGACGGGACCTCGCGACGTGGGCGACGACGGGCCGCGACGACGAGGCGACCCGCGTGCTCGTCGACGCCGTGCTCGCGCTGCGCGCGATGCCCGCGCCGCCCGCCTCGGTCGGGCTCGTGCCGCTGCGGACCTGGTTCCTCGACCTCGTCGACGCGCCGCAGCCGGACCCGCTTGTCGACCGGGCGGCGTCGCTGGCGCGCGACCTGCTCACGGATCCCAGGCCCGCCGTCGTGCTGCACGGCGACGTGCACCACGGCAACGTGCTCGACGCCGGCGACCGGTGGGCCGCGATCGACCCGAAGGGCCTGCTCGGGCACCCGGCGTTTGACCTCGCCAACCTGTTCTGCAACCCGGTGCCGGAGGTCGCGGTGCCCCGGCTCGACGCGCGGCTCGACCTGGTCGCCGACCTCGCGCGGCTCGACCGCGGGCTGCTCGCCTCCTGGGTCGCGGCGTGGTGCGGGCTGTCGCTCACGTGGGCGGGCGAGGCGGCGTCGGGGCACGCGTCCACCGCGCGCTCGGTCGCCGCCCGCCTCCTCCGCTGACATCTCGCGGATCCGGAAGACCGGGCCGCGTGTCACCTCACCCGTCCCCACCCGCGACGGTGCTCCGGATCGGCGAGGTCACCAGCCGGTGGTGAGGACCTCGTCCAGGCGGGCGACGAAGACGTCGGCGGCGTCCTCGGGCAGCACGAGCGGCGGCTTGATCTTCAGCACGTTCTTGTGGTCGCCGGTCGGCTGCATGACGACCCCGAGCAGCAGGAGGCGGTCGCAGATCGCCGCCGTCTCCGCCGTGGCGGGCTCCCGCGTCGCCCGGTCGCGCACCAGCTCGAGCCCGAGGTACAGGCCCTCGCCGTGCACCGCGCCGATGATCGCGTGCCGCTCCGCGAGGGCGAGCAGGCCCGCCTTCAGCCGGTCGCCGACGACGCGGGCGCGCTCCTGCAGCCCCTCCGAGGCGATCACCTCGAGCACCGTCGAGCCGACGACGGACGAGACGGGGCTGCCGCCGGAGGAGGAGAAGAACGAGCCCTCCGCCTCGAACCCGGCGGCCACCTCAGCCGTCGTGATCACGGCGCCGAGCGGGAAGCCGTTGCCGAGCGACTTCGCGACGGTGACCACGTCGGGCACCACGCCCTGCTGCTCGAAGCCCCAGAACCAGCGGCCGAGCCGGCCGAGCCCGACCTGCACCTCGTCCGCGATCGCGAGGCCGCCCGACTCGCGCACCGCGGCGTAGACCTCGGCGAGGTAGCCGTCGGGCAGGGCGACGCCGCCGGCGTTGCCGAAGAACGGCTCCGCGAGGAACGCCGCGGGCGGGCGCCCGTCGGCGGCGAGCGCGCGGATCGCGGCTGCGGCCTCGGGGCCGTAGCGCCGCGCGTCCTCGCCGCGGTGGCGACCCCGGTAGGCGTTCGGGGCGTCGACGACGTGCACCCAGTCCGGCCTCGTGCCGACGGCGTTCGGGTTGTCGGCGATGGAGGTGGACACGGCATCGCTCGCCAGCGTCCAGCCGTGGTACGCCTCCCCCACCGCCACGACGCCGCGCCGACCGGTCGCGGCCTGCGCGACGCGGATCGCGAGGTCGACGGCCTCCGACCCGGAGTTCACGAGCAGCACCTTCTCGAGCGGCGCCGGCAGCAGCGCCGTCAGCCGGGCCGCGAAGTCGGCGATCGCCGCGTAGTGGAAGCGCGAGTTCGTGTTCAGCAGCGCGAGCTGCCGCGACGCGGCGGCCGTGAGCGCGGGGTGCGCGTGCCCGATCGCCGTCACGTTGTTCACCATGTCGAGCAGCGCGCGGCCGCCCGCGTCGACGAGGTGCACCCGCCAGCCGCGCTCGATGCGCGGCGGGTCGCCGTAGTAGTGCTCCTGCACCCCGGCGAGGGCGGCGTCGCGGCGGGCGAGCAGCGCGTCGTCCACGGGCGCGGGCGGCAGGCCGAGCAGCGGTGCGGGATCGGCGGCGAGCGCGAGCCAGCCGGGCGCGTACTCCGGCCGGACGAGCACGGGCACGTCGGGCGCGTCGGCGGCGAGCACCTGCACCTCCGCGCGGCCGCCCGGCGGGACCACGGCGAGCGGGTCCCCCGCCGTCACGGCACCGCCGCGCCCCTGCACGCCCAGCAGGCGGAGGCGGACGCCCTCGCCCGGCAGCTCCAGCGCCTCCCCCACCGCCGCCTCCCCGGTCCAGGGCGCGCGGAGCGCGAGCTCGTGCGCGCCCGCGAAGAGCGTCGCGGCGGTCGGCACGCTCGGCGCCGAGGCCGCCTGCAGCACCCGGGCGGCGGCGATGCGCGCGACGCCGAAGGGCGCGGCGGTCGGTCCGCCTGCGGCCGCCGCGGCGCGCTCCTCCAGGCCCGGCGCCAGCCAGGCGCCGTCGTCCGCCGCGGGCGCCGTGATGCCGAGGTCCAGCACGGAGAGCCCATCGGCCAGGGGCGCGGCGCCGACGGGCACCCGGACCGACCGGTCGCGGCCGAGCGCGTCGCGGACCAGGCCGGTCATCACCGCGGACGGCACGGCGGCCGCCTCCGCGAACATGCGCCACTCGCGGTCGAGGGCGGAGGAGGCGTAGTCGTTCGCCGCGTCGATCGCGACCTGCTGCGCCCCGCTGACGACGAGCACGGCGCCGCGCAGCTGGACGAGCGGCCAGAGGGCGTCGAGCTCCTCCTCCTGGAGCCGCCGCACCGCGTCGAACGCCCGCACCGCCGGCAGCACGGTCCACGGCTCGCCGCCCGGGTGGTGCAGCAGGCAGGAGAGGGTGACGGCGAGCTCGGCGACCCGCCAGCCGCGGGAGACGTCGCCGAAGTCGATGACGCCGTCGGGCAGCCGGCCGCCGACGGCCGAGACGAGGTTGTCGTCCGTCAGGTCGAAGTGCCCCGCCTGCACCGGCAGCGCGGCCGCGAGGCCCGCGACGGTCGCGTGCGCCGCGTCCGTCATCCGCCGCACGGCGTCGCGCGCGGCGGGGTCGGGGTGGGCGGGGGCGAGCAGGTCGACGACGCGCGCCGCCTCCCGCAGGTCCCACTGCAGCACCCGGTCGAGCCCCGGGTGCGCGAAGTCCGCGAGCGCCGCGGAGACCCGGCCGGACACCGCACCCATGCGCGCGACGACGGCGGGCGCGAGGTAGCCGCGGTCGACGAGGGTGCCGCCCGGCAGGAAGCGGAGCGCGCGCACGCACAGCTCACCCGCGCTCGTCGCGAAGCGACCGGAGGCGGGGCGTCCGTCGACCTCGAGGACCGTGCCGATGCGCAGGTCCGGCTCGGCGGTCTGCACCAGGGCCGCGGCGGCGTCCTGCGCCGCGGTCTCCTGCGCAGGGAAGGCCGCGTTCGCGATCTTCAGCACCGCGACGGGCTCGCCGTGCCGCCGGATCAGCAGGTTCTGGTCCTGCTGGCTGCCGAGGGACTTGAGCTCGCCGGGCACGCCGAGCCGGGCGGCGAGCTCGGCCGCCTCGGCGACGGGCAGCTCGGGCGCGGGCAGCTCGCCCGCCGCGAAGAAGTCGAAGGGCTGCTGCACGGCCTCAGCATCCCAAACGGCGCCCCGGCGCTCCGAACGGCGTCCATCCGCGGATCCGCAGTTCTCCGACGACGCGCCGTGCTGCACGCCTCCCCCGGCGGCGTGTCGCCCGGGAACTGCGGATCCGCGCACGAAGTGCGGATCGGCGAAGCAGGGTCAGGAGCGGGTGAGCAGCTGCACGAACATCGCGTCGGTGCCGTGGCGGTGGGGCCACAGCTGCGCGGCGGTGCCGCGCTCGGCGTCCTGCAGCCGGCGGCCGCTGATCGCGTCGAGCACCGGCGCGGTCGGCACGGCGGTCAGGTCCGGGTGCCGATCGAGCGCTGCGGCGACCACCTCCGTCGTCTCCGCGGTGACCGGGGAGCACGTCACGTACGCGAGCAGGCCGCCCGGTGCGAGCGCCGCGACCGCCGCGTCGAGCAGCTCGCCCTGCAGCACGGCGAGCGGCGGCACGTCCTCCGGCCGCTTGCGCCAGCGCGCCTCCGGCCGTCGCCGCAGGGCGCCGAGCCCGGAGCAGGGCGCGTCCAGCAGCACGCGGTCGAAGCGACGCTCGCCGTCGCGGAACCGCCGGCCGTCGCCGGTCTCGACGGGGTGCTCGCCCGGCACCGCGGCGAGCGCGCGCTCGACGAGGCGGGCGCGCGCGGGCGTGATCTCGTTCGCGACGAGGCCCGCGCCGCCGAGGTGCGCCTCCGCCGCCAGGACCGCCGCCTTGCCGCCGGGACCCGCGCAGAGGTCGAGCCAGCGCTCGCCGGCGCGCACCGGTCGGGCGCGCGTGAGCGCCAGCGCCGCGAGCTGCGAGCCCGGGTCCTGCACGCGCGCGGCGCCGGCCGCCACGGTCGGGATGCGGCCCGGGTCGCCGCCGTCGAGCTCCACGCCGATCGGCGAGAGCCGGTGGGGCCGCAGCGGCAGCCCCTCCGCGTCGACGAGCGCGTCCCGGTCCGCGAGCCCGGGCAGCGCCGCGAGCCCGACCGGCGGGGCCGCGTCGTCCACCTCCAGCAGCGGGTCGAGGTCGCCGCCGCCGGCCCCCATCGCGTCCAGGGCCGCGTCGAGCTCCCGCACCACCCACTCCGGATGCCCGGTCGCGAGGGCGGCCCGCGCGAAGCGGTCCTCCACGCCCTCGGTGAGCAGCCGCGTCCACCCGTCCGCGTCGTGCTCGCCGACCCGGCGCAGCACCGCGTTCACGAAGCCCGCGGCGCCGCGGCCGCGGGCGGCCCGCGCCTGGTCGACGGCCTGGTGCACGGCCGCGTGCCGTGCGGTGCGCAGCGCGAGCAGCTGGTGGGCACCGAGCCGCAGCACGTCGAGCACGGGCGGGTCGATGTCCGCGATCGCCCGGCCGGAGGCGCGGGAGACGATCGCGTCGTAGCGCCCGGCCATCCGCAGCGTGCCGTAGGCGAGCTCGGTGGCGAACGCCGCGTCCTCGCGGCTCGGCCGGCGGCGCTCGAGCAGGACGGGCAGCAGCAGGTTCGCGTACGCGTCCCGCTCCCGCACCCCGGTCAGCACCTCGAGCGCGATCGCCCGCGCCGGGCTGATCGCGACCGTCCTGGCCCCGCCCTTGGGCGCACCGCCCTTCGACGCGCTCACGCGAGCACCACCGCGGGGCCGGCGCCGCGCAGCCAGGCGTCCGCGGGCATCGCGCCGCGCCCCTCCGGCTGCACCGCACCAGCTCGAGCGCGCCGCCGGCGCACCCGGCGAGCACCCGGCCGCCGGCGAGCACGACCGCGCCGGGGTCGAGCGCCGGCGCCTCCCGAGCAGGGGCGGCCTCGAGCACCTTGAGCCGCTTCTCCCCCGTCGTCGTCCACGCACCCGGCTCGGGGGTGCAGCCGCGGAGGCGCGCGAAGACGCGGTCGGCGGGCTCGGTCCAGTCGAGGCGCCCGTCCGCGAGCGTCAGCTTCGGCGCGAGGGTCGGCTCCCCCTCCTGCGGCACCGCGACGGCCGTGCCGTCCGCGAGCCGGTCGACCGTGCCGGCGAGCACCCCGGCGCCGAGCGTCGCGAGGCGGGCCAGCAGGTTCCCCGCCGTTTCGAACGCGCCGACCGGCACCGCCTCGCTGGCGAGGACCGGGCCCGTGTCGAGGCCCGCCTCCAGCTGGAACACGTCGACGCCCGTCGTCGTCTCCCCCGCGATCAGCGCCCGCTGCACGGGGGCGGCGCCGCGCCAGCGCGGCAGCAGGGAGAAGTGGAGGTTGATCCAGCCGAGCCGGGGCGCGGACAGCAGCGGCTCGGCGACGAGCGCGCCGTAGGCGACGATCACCGCGAGGTCCGCGTCGAGGGCGGCGAGCTCCGCGGTCTCGTCCGCGCGGAGCCGGTTCGCGCGCAGCACCGGCAGCCCGAGCTCCTGCGCGCGGGCGTCGACCGGCGACGGCGTGAGCACGCGCTTGCGGCCCAGCGGCGCGGGCGGTCGGGTCACCACGCGGACGATCTCGTGGTCGGAGGCGGCGAGCGCGTCGAGCGACGGGACCGCCGCATCGGGGGTCCCCGCGAAGATCAGGCGCATCCCGCCGAGTCTCCCACGCCGGGTCACAGGGGGTCGTGCGGGTCGAAGCGCACGCGGAGCACCGGAGGGGGCGGCGCGGGCGGCTTCGGCCGGCGGGCGCTGCCGTGGCGCAGCAGCGCCGCCTTCGCGACGGCCGCCACCTCCTTGCCGGCACGCGCGGGGAACCGGACGACGGCGCGCTCGCCGCGCTCCTCCGGCGCCCGGGTGAGCAGGTCGGCGCCCGCGCCGGCCCACGCCTGCAGCAGCTCCTCGACGGCCCGCACCGGGCCGGTCGCCGACGCGAGGCGCACGGTCGGCGGGAAGCGCAGCTCGCGGCGGTCGACGAGCTGCCGGGCGGCGAACTCCTCGGAGCGCCAGGTCGCGAGCGCGGTCGCGACGTCGCCGCTCACGCCGACCAGGTGCACGGGCGCGTCCGGCGCCGCGAGCATCGCGGCGGACGCCCACCAGCGGAGGCAGTCCTCGGCCACCCAGAGCGACTCGCGCAGCAGCATGCGGGCGCCGTCGAGCAGCAGGACCGCCCGGTACCCGCCGGGCGCGCGCGGCTCGGCGCCGCGGGTCGACACCACGAGCCGGGGTCCCGCCTCCACGGTGTCGTGCACGTGGTCGCCGTCCGCGACCACGACGGGCACGCCGGGGAAGGCGCGCCCGAGCTCGTAGGCGGTTCGGCCCGCGTCGATCGGGATCGGCGCCTCGCCGTCGCGGAGGGCCCGCAGCGCCGCGTCGCCGGGACGCGAGACCTGCACGAGCACGGGCCCCGCGAGCAGCGCGCGCTGCACCGCCTGGTACGCGGCGGACGGGATGCGCCCGCCGCGGCCGTCGTCGGGCGTGAGCACCACGTCGGGCCGGCCGCGCGGCGCCGTCCACGCCTCGCACCAGCCGAGCTCGACGAGCCGCTGGACCGTCGAGGAGCGGGTGGACGAGAGCAGCAGCAGGCCGGCCCCGGACTGCTCCTGGCGGATCAGGGCGACGTCCCGGGTCTCCGCGTAGGGCGCGAGCGGCTCCTGGTGGAACGCGTCCGCCTCCTCCCACACCACGATCGCGCCGAGCTCCGCGGCCGGGGCGTACACGGCGGAGCGGTTGCCGATGATCACGTGCGGCCCCGGCTCGAGCGCGGTCAGGTGGGCGCGGTACCGGGCGGAGGGGGGCCGGGAGGCGTCGACCCGCAGCACGAGCCCTGCGGCCGGTCCGGCGCAGAGCGCGGCCTCGAGCTGGTCGAGGTCCCGCCGGTCGGGCACGGCGACGATGACGCTGCGACCCGCGGCGGCCACGGCTGCGGCGGTCCTCGCGACGTCGGCCGCCCAGCCGCCGACCCACTGCCCGCCGACCTCGACGAGGTGCGAGGTCGGCAGCGTGGCGATGCGCCGGCCCGCGACGAGCGCCTCGGCGATCTCGTCGGGCTCCGCCGCCACCGGCTCGGGCGGGATCCGCTCGGCGGCGAGCCAGCGCTGCTCCACCTTCGCCTGCCGCTTCGGCACCGCGATGCGGAGCACGTCGCTCGCGACCCCGGCGCTGCGGTCCGCCACCGCCCTGGCCAGGCGCCACACCTCCGGTGCGAGCACGGCCGCGGGCGACACGACGCGGTCGAGCGCGGACAGCTCCCCCGGCGCCTCGCTGGTGTCGGCGAGCCCGACGATCCAGCCGTCCGCGACGCGGCCGGCGACGCGCAGCGGCACCTTCACGCGCGCGCCGGGCACCGACTCCTCCGCCATCCGCGCGGGCACGCGGTAGTCGAACAGGTGGTCGAGGCGCGGCAGCGGCGAGTCGAGCACGACCTTCGCCACCCGCTCCGGCGCCGGCGACGGGCGCTCCTCGGCGCCGTCGCCCGGCGTCATCGCCGGCCTACAGCCCGGCGGCGGCGGCCAGGTCGGCGGCGCGGTCGGTGCGCTCCCACGTGAACGCCGGCAGCTCGCGACCGAAGTGGCCGAACGCCGCCGTGTCGGCGTAGATCGGGCGGCGCAGGTCGAGCGCATCGATGACCGCGGCGGGGCGCAGGTCGAACACGTCGCGGATCGCCGCGACGATCCTCTCCTCCGGCACGTGCGCGGTGCCGAACGTCTCGGCGTACAGGCCGACGGGCTCGGCGGCGCCGATCGCGTAGGCGACCTGCAGCTCGAGCCGGTCCGCGAGGCCCGCCGCGACGGCGTTCTTCGCGACCCAGCGCATCGCGTACGCGGCCGAACGGTCGACCTTCGACGGGTCCTTGCCGCTGAACGCGCCGCCGCCGTGCCGGCTCGCGCCGCCGTAGGTGTCGACGATGATCTTGCGGCCCGTGAGCCCCGCGTCGGCCTTCGGGCCGCCGACCTCGAAGCGCCCGGACGGGTTGATGTACACCCGCGGGTTCCGCACCTCGAGGCCCGACTCCTGCAGGATCGGGTCGATCACGAAGCGCTGGACGTCCTCGCGGATCGTGCCGCTCTCGACCCACGGCGCGTGCTGGGTCGACACGACGACCGCCTCCACGCTGACGGGCTTCTGCCCGTCGTAGCCGATGGTGACCTGCGTCTTCCCGTCGGGCCGGAGGTAGGGCAGCGAGCCGTCCTGACGGAGGCGGGTGAGCCGCTCGGCGAGGCGGTGGGCCAGCGCGATCGGGATCGGCATCAGCTCGGGCGTCTCGCGCACCGCGTAGCCGAACATGATCCCCTGGTCGCCCGCGCCCTGCAGGTCGTACGGGTCGACGGAGCCGGCGCGCGCCTCGACGGCGACGCCCACGCCCTCCGCGATCTCGCGCGACTGCTCCCCCACGCTGACGCTGACGCCGCACGTCGAGCCGTCGAAGCTCTGCTCGGAGGAGTCGTAGCCGATGCGGCGGATGCGGTCGCGCACGATGCCGGGGATGTCGACGTAGCCCGTGGTGGACACCTCGCCGGCGACCTGCACCAGCCCGGTCGTGACCAGGGTCTCCACCGCGACGTGGGCGTGCGGGTCCTGCGCGAGGAGCGCGTCGAGGATGCTGTCGGAGACCTGGTCGCAGATCTTGTCCGGGTGCCCGGGCGTCACCGACTCGGACGTAAACAGGCGCAGCGGCATGGGGGCTCCTCGGAGTTCGACCGGACGGTGCCGGTCGGCGGGCGGTTCTGGGTCAGGCGGGGGCGACGACGTCGAGGATCGCAGCGGCCACCGACGGCTTCCCGCCGCTCGCCTCGCCGACGACCCGGCCGTCGCGGTCGATCACGGTGACGGCGGTCTCCCCGGGGCCGAAGCCGCGGTCGAACCCGACCTCGTTCAGCACCAGGTAGTCGGCGCCCTTGCGGGCGATCTTCTGCCGGCCGAGCGCGAGGCGCCGGTCGGGGTCGGGCTCGGTCTCCGCCGCGAAGCCGACGACGACCTGGCCGTGGCGGGGCCGGTCGGCGGCGAGGCGCGCGAGCACGTCGGGGTTCCGCACGAGCTCGACCGTCAGCACGTCGCCGAGGTCGTCCTTCTTCAGCTTCGCCTGCGCGACCTCGGCCGGGCGGTAGTCGGCGACCGCTGCGGCCATGATCACGAGGTCCGCGTCGGCGGCCTCCGCGACCGCGGCGGCGAGCATCGCCTCCGCGGTGGGGGCGGCCACGACGCGGACGCCGACGGGCACCGGCACCTCGAGGTTCGCCGCGAGCAGCACGACGTCGGCGCCGCGGTCCCGGGCCGCCTCGGCGAGCGCGACGCCCTGGCTGCCGGTGGAGGCGTTGCCGAGGAACCGCACCGGATCGAGCGGCTCCCGGGTGCCTCCGGCGGAGACGACGACCTTCCGGCCGGCCAGCCGGTCGTCCACCACGGGCGGCTCGCTGCGGTCGAGGTCGGGGTTCGCCGCGAGGGCGGCGGCCAGCGCCGCCGCCACGATGTCCGCGGGCTCCGACATGCGGCCGGGGCCGGAGTCGGCGCCGGTCAGCTGCCCGCTCTCCGGGCCGACGAGCACGACGCCGCGGTCCTCGAGCGTGCGGACGTTCGCCTGCGTCGCCGCGTTCGCCCACATGCCCGTGTGCATCGCGGGCGCGACGACCAGCGGCGCCTTCGACGCCAGCACGGTCGTGCCGAGCAGGTCGTCCGACAGCCCTGCCGCGAGCTTCGCGAGCGTGTGGGCCGTCGCCGGCGCGATGACGATCAGGTCGGCGCTCTGCCCGAGGGCGACGTGCCGCACCTCGGCCACGCCGTCGTAGAGGTCGGACGTGACCGGGTTGCGGCTGATCGCCTCGAGCGTCGGCGTGCCGACGAAGCGCAGGGCGGCCTCGGTCGGCACGACGTGGACGTCGTGCCCCGCGAGCACGAGGGCGCGCACGACCCCGACGGCCTTGTAGGCCGCGATGCCGCCGGTGATCCCGACGACGACCTTCATGCGGCGGGGGCTACTCGGCTGCGGCGGCGTCGAGGTCGGCGGAGGACTCGGCGTCCGCGTCCTCGGCGGCCGGGAGCTCGTCCACGGCGGTGATGCGGAGCTTGTCCTCGTTGATCTCGCGCAGCGCGACCGAGAGCGGCTTGTCGTCGATCGACGACTCGACGAGCGGGCCGACGTTGTCGAACAGGCTCCCCTCGTGCAGGTCGGCGTAGTAGTCGTTGATCTGCCGGGCGCGCTTGGACGCGAAGATGACCAGGCCGTACTTGGAGTCGACCTTCGTGAGCAGCTCGTCGATGGGCGGGTCGATGATGCCCTTGTTGTCAGCCATGGGTGCTCCTCGTGGTCGGAAGACGATGTCGGTCTGCAGATCGGATGCGAACAGGCGGGCGGGCGCCGTTCAAGCAGTCATCAAGTCTACGACCTCGCGCGCCGCTTCGGGGACCTCGGTGTTCACGACCGTCGCGTCGAACTCCTCCTGGGCCGCCAGCTCGACCTTCGCGGTCTCCAGGCGGCGGGCCTGCTCCTCGGCGCCCTCGGTGCCGCGGCCGGTCAGCCGGCGCACGAGCTCGTCCCAGGTCGGGGGCAGGAGGAAGACCAGCCGCGCCTCCGGGAACGCCTGGCGCACCTGCCTCGCGCCCTGGATGTCGATCTCGAGCAGCACGTTCCGGCCGGAGGCGAGCGCGTCCTCGATCGGCGCGCGCGGCGTGCCGTAGCGGTAGGCGTTGTGCACGGTCGCCCACTCGAGGAACTGGCCGGCCTCGACCATCCGGTCGAACTGGTCGTCCGTGAGGAAGAAGTAGGTGACGCCGTCGATCTCGCCGGGTCGCGGGGCGCGCGTCGTCGCGCTGACGGAGAGCTGCACATCGGGGTAGTGCTCGCGGATGTAGCCCGCGACGGTGCCCTTGCCGACGGCGGTCGGGCCCGCGAGCACGACGAGGCGGCTGCCGGACTGCTCGGGCTCGGTGCCGCGGCGCGGCGCCTGCCGGCGGACCAGGAACTCGTGCAGCCGCTGGTACTGGTGCACCCCCAGGCCGCCGAGCCGCTTCGACGGCGAGATCCGCAGCTCCTGCATGATCTTCGCCGTCCGGGTCGGGCCGAGCCACGGGATCGACCCGATCAGCTCGCTCACCCGCAGGGTCGACTCCGGCTGGGCGCCGTCGCGGGCGGCGGAGGAGAGCACCTCGCTGGCGCTGCGCTCCCCCTCCGACACCTGGCGCTTCACCTCGGCGCGCGCGCGACGCGCGGCGACCGCCGCGCGCGAGCCCGCGAGCCGGTCGACCTCGGGCGGGTTCACCACGCCTGCCTCCGTCTCACGCGATCGCCTCTCCGAGCAGGGCGGACTGCCGCGCGATCTGCTCGCCGAGCCCCGCGGGGCCGGTGGCGAGGATGCTGCGCGACGCCGTCACGATGGTCGTCCCGGCCGCGACGCCGAACAGCCGCTTCACGTCCGCGAACTGCGCGCCCTGGTAGCCGAAGCCGGGCGCGAGGATCGGCACCGCGGGCCCCTCGGCGAGCGCCGCGAGGTCGATGCCGTAGTCGAGGAAGTCCACGGTCGCGCCGAGCACGACGCCGATCGAGCCGATCGCCTTCCCCTCCGAGTGCGTCCGGTTCCAGTTCACGGCCCGGCTGGCGAGTGCGCCGGCGAGCGTCTTGCCGCTCTGCGCCTCCCGCTTGATCTCCGCGGTCTGCACCGCGAGGGCCTCGGGGTTCGAGGTGGCGGACAGCACGAACAGGCCCTTGCCGTACCGGGCGGCGAGGTCCAGCGGGCTGCGCAGGGCGCCGAAGCCCTGGTAGGCGCTGATGGTCATCGCGTCGACCTCGAGGGGCGAGCCGGGCGTGAGCCAGGCCTGGCCGTAGGCCTCGAGGGTCGAGCCGAGGTCGCCGCGCTTCACGTCGCCGATCACGATCAGGCCCGCGTCGCGCGCCTCCTTCAGCACGTCCTCGAGCACCTTGTACCCGATGGAGCCGAAGCGCTCGTAGAACGCGACCTGCGGCTTCACGATGCCGACCTTGCCCGCGCACGCCTCCACGACGCGGAGCCCGAACTCGTGTGCGCCGACGGCGGAGACCGGGAGGCCCCACTCGGCGAGCAGGTACTCGTGCGGGTCGATGCCGACGCAGAGGTGCCCGTGCTCCGCGAACGCGGTCCCGAGCCGGTCGCCGAAGCCGTCGACCATCAGCGCACCGCCTTCCTGCCGGCAGCCCCGCTGCGGCGTCGTTCGTACTCCTGGAGCGGAGTCACATCGAATCCTGCCCGAATCGCGTCGACGCTCGCCACCGCGGCGGAGAGCTGAGCCACCGTCGTGAACAGGGGTTTGTCGGCCGCGACCGCCGCGGCGCGGATCTCGTAGCCGTCCGCGCGGGCGCTGCGGCCGCTCGGCGTGTTGACCACGACGTCGATCTCACCGCGCCGGATCAGCTCGACGACGTCGTCGCCGACCTGCTCCGCGTCGCTCACCTTGCGCACCACGTCGGCCGGGATGCCGTTGCGGCGCAGCATCTCGGCGGTGCCCTCGGTCGCCACCAGGTGGAAGCCGAGCTGGCTGAGTCGCAGCGCCGAGAGGACCACCGAGCGCTTGTCGCGGTCCGCGACGGACACGAACGCGGTGCCGCCGAGCGGCATCCCGCCGTACGCGGCGTCCTGGCTCTTCGCGAACGCGCGGGGGAAGTCGCGGTCGATCCCCATCACCTCGCCGGTCGAGCGCATCTCGGGCCCGAGGAGGCTGTCGACGACCTGGCCGTCCTTCGTGCGGAACCGCTTGAACGGCAGCACCGCCTCCTTGACGGCCACCGGGGCGTCGGCGGGCACGTCGCTGCCGTCGCGCTCGGGCAGCATGCCCTCCTCGATCAGCTGCGCCACGGAGGCGCCCGCCATCACGCGGGCCGCCGCCTTCGCCACCTGCACCCCGAGCGCCTTCGAGACGAACGGCACGGTGCGGGAGGCGCGGGGGTTGGCCTCGAGCACGTAGAGCACGCCCGCGGCGACCGCGAACTGCACGTTGAGCAGGCCGCGCACGCCGATGCCCCGGGCGATCGCCAGCGTCGCGTCGCGCACCTCGTCCACGACCTGGCGGCCGAGGGTCACCGGCGGGAGGGTGCAGGAGGAGTCGCCGGAGTGGATGCCGGCCTCCTCGATGTGCTCCATCACGCCGCCGACCCACATCCGCTCGCCGTCGAAGATCGCGTCGACGTCGATCTCGATCGCGTCGTCGAGGAAGCGGTCGACGAGCAGCGGGTGGTCCGGCCCGACGATCGCCTGGCCGGCGATGCGGTCGAAGTACGACACCAGGCTGGGCTCGTCGTAGACGATCTCCATGCCGCGGCCGCCGAGCACGAAGGACGGGCGGACGAGGACGGGGAAGCCGATGCCGCGGGCGACCGCGATCGCGCTGTCCGCGTCGAACGCGGTGCCGTTCTTCGGCGCGACGAGGCCGGCGTCCTCGAGGATCGAGGCGAACAGGCCCCGCTCCTCCGCGAGGTCGATCGCGGCCGGCGAGGTGCCGAGGATCGGCACGCCCGCCGCCTCGAGCCCCTTCGCGAGGCCGAGCGCGGTCTGGCCGCCGAGCTGCACGACGACGCCGACGATCTCGCCGGTCGCGGACTCGGCGTGCACGACCTCCAGCACGTCCTCGAGCGTCAGCGGCTCGAAGTACAGACGGTCGGAGGTGTCGTAGTCCGTCGACACGGTCTCCGGGTTGCAGTTGACCATGACGGTCTCGAACCCGGCGTCCTTCAGCGCGAACGCGGCGTGCACGCAGGAGTAGTCGAACTCGATGCCCTGCCCGATGCGGTTGGGGCCGCTGCCGAGGATGATCACCTTCCTCGCGTCGGAGGGCGCCACCTCCGTCTCGCTGTCGTAGGTCGAGTAGTGGTACGGCGTGACCGCGGGGAACTCCCCCGCGCACGTGTCGACCGTCTTGTAGACCGGGCGGATGCCGGCGGCGTGCCGGACCTCGCGCAGCGCGACCTCGTCGACGCCGCGCAGCTGCGCGAGCTGGGCGTCGGAGAAGCCCTCCTCCTTGGCGAGGCGGAGGAGGGACGGATCCAGCTCGTCAGCCGTGCGGATCTGCTCGGCCAGCTCGTTGATCTCGACGATCGCGTCGAGGAACCACGGGTCGATCGCGGTGGAGGCGAACACCTCCTCCACCGTCGCGCCGGCGCGGAACGCCTGCTGCACCTGCACGATGCGGCCGTCGGTGGGGATGCGGATCTCCTCGAGCAGCGCCGCCTTGACGCCCGGCTCCCCCGCCCAGTGGAACGAGCTGCCGCGCTTCTCGAGGGAGCGCAGCGCCTTCTGCAGGGCGGCGCCGTAGGTGCGGCCGATCGCCATCGCCTCGCCGACCGACTTCATGGTCGTCGTCAGCTCGGGGTCGGCGGCCGGGAACTTCTCGAACGCGAAGCGCGGCACCTTCACGACGACGTAGTCGAGCGTGGGCTCGAAGCTCGCCGGGGTGACCTTCGTGATGTCGTTCGGGATCTCGTCGAGGCGGTAGCCGATCGCGAGCTTCGCGGCGATCTTCGCGATCGGGAAGCCGGTCGCCTTCGACGCGAGCGCGCTCGAGCGGGAGACGCGCGGGTTCATCTCGATGACGATGACGCGGCCCGTGGTCGGCTCGACGGCGAACTGGATGTTGCAGCCGCCGGTGTCGACGCCGACCAGCCGGATGATGTCGATGCCGATGTCGCGCAGGTGCTGGTACTCGCGGTCGGTCAGCGTCATCGCCGGGGCGACGGTGATCGAGTCGCCCGTGTGCACGCCGACGGGGTCGACGTTCTCGATCGAGCAGACGACCACCGTGTTGTCGGCGGTGTCGCGCATCAGCTCGAGCTCGTACTCCTTCCAGCCGAGGATCGACTCCTCCAGCAGCACCTCGCCGACCGTGGAGGCGGCGACGCCCTGGCCGACGAAGCGCGCGAGCTCCTCGGGGGTGTGCGCGAAGCCGGAGCCGAGGCCGCCCATCGTGAAGGAGGGCCGCACGACCATCGGGTAGCCGAGGTCCTCCGCGTACTCGAGGGCCTCCTCGACGCTGCGCGCGATGGCGCTGCGCGCCACCTCCGCGCCGGCCTCGATCACGAGGTCCTTGAAGATCTGGCGGTCCTCGCCGCGGCGGATCGCGTCGACCTTCGCGCCGATCAGCTCGACGCCGTACTTCGCGAGGATGCCCGCCTCGTCCAGCGCGATCGCCGCGTTCAGCGCGGTCTGGCCGCCGAGCGTCGGCAGCACCGCGTCGGGGCGCTCCTTCGCGATGATCGCCTCGAGCACCGGCGTCGTGATCGGCTCGATGTAGGTCGCGTCGGCGAAGTCGGGGTCGGTCATGATCGTCGCGGGGTTCGAGTTCACGAGGACGACGCGGACGCCCTCCTCGCGGAGCACCCGGCACGCCTGGGTGCCGGAGTAGTCGAACTCGGCGGCCTGGCCGATCACGATCGGGCCGGACCCGATCACCAGGACGCTGCGGATGTCGTCGCGCTTCGGCATCAGGAGGCTCCGTCCGTCGGGGTGGTCTCGACCGCGATGGCCGCGGCGTCGCCGCCGCGCTGCTCCGCGAGCACCATGTCGCGGAAGCGGTCGAAGAGGGCGTCGGCGTCGTGGGGACCGGCGGCGGCCTCGGGGTGGTACTGCACCGAGAAGGCGGGGATGTCGAGGCAGGCGATGCCCTCGACGACGTCGTCGTTCAGGTCGACGTGGGTGACCTCCGCGCGCCCGAAGCCGGCGGGCGTCTCGACGGGGCCGCCGCGCGGGGCGTCGACGGCGAAGCCGTGGTTGTGCGCGGTGATCCCGATGCGGCCCGAGCGCAGGTCGACGACCGGCTGGTTGATGCCGCGGTGGCCGAACGGGAGCTTGTAGGTGCCGAAGCCGAGTGCGCGGCCGAGCAGCTGGTTGCCGAAGCAGATGCCGAAGAACGGCGTGCGGCGCGTGAGCACCTCCCGCAGCAGCTCGATGTGGTGCCCGTTCGCCTCCGGGTCGCCGGGGCCGTTCGAGTAGAAGACCGCGGACGGGTCGAGGGCGTAGAGCGCGTCGATCGTCACCGACTCGGGCACGACGTGCACGTCGAAGCCGCGGTCGGCGAGCTTGTTGATCGTCGCGGCCTTGATGCCGAGGTCGACGATCGCGACGGAGCCGATCCGCTCCCCGCGGGCGGGCACCGTGTACGTCTCCGCGGTGGAGACCTCGGCGGACAGGTTGCGGCCGCTCATCTCGGGCGACTCGCGCACCAGCGTCAGCTGCTCCTCCGCGTCGAGGCGCGCGTCCTCGCCGGAGAAGATGCCGGAGCGCATCGCGCCCTTGTCGCGCAGGTGGCGCGTGACGGCGCGGGTGTCGATGCCGGAGATCGACACGATGCCGTCGCGCTCGAGGTCGCTGTCGAGCGTGCGCTGCGAGCGCTGGTTCGACGCGACGCGGGAGGGGCTGTGCGCGGCGTAGCCGGCGACCCAGATCCGCGACGACTCCGGGTCCTCGTCGTTCATGCCCGTGTTGCCGACGTGCGGTGCGGTCATCACGACGATCTGGCCCGCGTAGGACGGGTCGGTCAGCGTCTCCTGGTACCCGGTCATGCCGGTGGTGAAGACGGCCTCGCCGAAGGTGCGCCCGCGGGCGCCCCAGGCACGGCCGGGGAACCGGCGGCCGTCCTCGAGCACGAGCACGGCCGGCTCGATGGTCTGGTCACGCGCTGTCGGCACGGGGCACCTCCTGGTCGGCGGGGCGGATCTTGGTGAGGAGCGCGCTCTGCGCCTGCGGCGGCAGGCGGAACGCGGACTCGACGGGCACGGGCTCGCCGTCGGCGCCGGTGAGCGCCCACGGCAGCACGGTGAGGCCATCGCGCTCGACGCCCTTGTCGAGGGCCCAGCTGGCGGTGCCCGAGCCGGGCAGGCCGTCGGCGGGCACGAGGAACGGGGCGCCGCCGTCGCGCTCGACGAGCACGCCGGCCGGGGTGACGGCGAGCGTCGCCTGCGCGCGGAAGCCGAGCCCGTCGGTGACGACGCGGTCCAGCGGGCGGCCGGCGAAGGTCGTCGCCACGAGCAGCCCGGAGACCGTGAGGTCCGCGGGGCCGAGGTCGGCGGGCACCGGCGGCACGGCGAGCGCCCGCTGCCGGCGGCCGCGTCGGCGCCAGCTGACGGCCATGCCCACGAGGGCCAGCACGAGCAGCGCGATCACGATCGCGACGGAGACCGGGTTCACCACGCGGCGACCTCCGCCTGGTCGCGGACACGCCCGTCGAGCACGGTGGCGGCACCGCGGAAGAACGTGGCGACGACGCGGCCCGGCAGGTCCTGCCCCAGGTAGGGCGAGTTCGTGCTCTTCCCCGCGAGGTCGTCGACGCTCAGCCGACGGCGGGCCGAGGGATCGAGCAGCACGAGGTCGGCGGGGCGGCCGACCGCGATCGGCCGCGCGGCGTCGGCGAGGCCGGCGATCTCCGCAGGCCGCCTCGACATCGCGCGCTCCACCTCCGGCCAGCCGAGCAGACCGGTCTCGACGACGGCCGCCTGCACCACGAGCACCGCGGTCTCGAGCCCGACCATGCCCATGGCGGCGGCGGACCACTCGCTGCGCTTCGCCTCCGCCGGGTGCGGGGCGTGGTCGGTGGCGACCGCGTCGATCGTACCGTCGGCGAGCGCGGCCCGGAGCGCCTCCACGTCCTCGCCCGTGCGCAGCGGCGGGTTCACCTTGAAGCGGGCGTCGTAGTCGCGGGCGGACTCGTCGGTGAGCCACAGGTGGTGCGGCGTGACCTCCGCGGTGATGCGGATGCCGCGGCGCTTCGCCCAGCGCAGCACCTCGACGCTGCCGGCGGTCGACACGTGGCAGACGTGGAGGCGGGAGTCGGTGGACTCCGCGAGCAGGGCGTCGCGGGCGATGATCGCCTCCTCCGCCACCGCCGGCCAGCCCTTCAGGCCGAGGTCCGCGGCGACCGCGCCGTCGTGCAGCTGCGCGCCCGCGGTGAGCCGCGGCTCCTCCGCATGCTGCGCCACCACGCCGTCGACGATGCGGGCGTACTCGAGCGCACGCCGCATGAGCAGCGGGTCCGCGACGCACGAGCCGTCGTCGCTGAAGAGGCGCACGCGAGCGCGGGACCGGGCCATGGCGACGAGCTCGGCGAGCTCCTCGCCCTTCCGGCCCTTCGACACGGCGCCGATCGGGCGCACGTCGACGTAGCCGGCCTCCTCGCCGAGGGCGGCGACCTGCTCGACGACGCCCGGGGTGTCGGCCACCGGGGTCGTGTTCGGCATCGCGTGGATCGTCGTGTACCCGCCGGCCGCGGCGGCGCGGGAGCCGGTGAGCACCGTCTCCGCGCCCTCGCCGCCGGGCTGGCGGAGGTGGGTGTGCAGGTCCACGAAGCCGGGCAGCAGCAGCAGGCCGTCCGCGTCGACCGTGCGCTCGCCCGCCGCGGCCGGCAGCGAGCCGATCTCCGTGATCACGCCGCCGTCGATGCGGACGTCGGAGCGGGTGCCGTCGGCGAGCTGCGCTCCCGTGATGACCGTGCTCATGCCGCGCGCTCCCCCGTCATCACGTCGTACAGGACCGCCATGCGCACCCCGATCCCGTTCTGCACCTGCTCGAGCACCGTGGAGCGCGGCGAGTCCGCGACCGCTCCGGCGATCTCCAGCCCGCGGTTCATCGGCCCCGGGTGCATCACGAGGCTCGACCCGGGCAACCGGTCGGCTCGGGCGACCGACAGCCCGTACAGGGAGGCGTACTCCTTCGCGGTGGGGAAGAACGCCTCCGTCATCCGCTCGCGCTGCACGCGCAGCATCATGACCGCGTCGGGGCCGTCGTCGATCGCCGCGTCGAGGTCGATGCCGGTCGTGACGGGCCACCCCTCGGTGTGCGTCGGCAGCAGCGTCGGCGGCGCCACCAGGTGCACGGAGGCGCCGAGCGCGGTGAGCAGCCAGATGTTCGAGCGCGCCACCCGGCTGTGCAGGATGTCGCCGACGATCACGACGCGCAGCCCCGCGAGGTCGCGGCCGCGGGAGTCGTCGCCGTGGCGGCGCTTGCGGATCGTGAACGCGTCGAGCAGGGCCTGCGTGGGGTGCTCGTGCGTGCCGTCTCCGGCGTTCACGACGCCCGCCCGGGTCCAGCCGCTCGTCGCGAGCGTGTGCGCGGCGCCGGAGGAGGGGTGCCGGATGACGATGCCGTCCGCGCCCATCGCCTGCAGCGTCTGGGCGGTGTCCTGGAGGCTCTCGCCCTTCGACACCGAGGAGCCCTTGGCGCTGAAGGTGATGACGTCGGCGGACAGGCGCTGCGCGGCGGCCTCGAAGGAGATGCGCGTGCGCGTCGAGTCCTCGAAGAACAGGTTGACGATCGTGGTCCCGCGCAGGGTCGGCAGCTTCTTCACCTGGCGACGCTGCGTGTCGGCCATGTCCTCGGCGACGTCGAGCAGCGTGACGGCGCGGTCGCGGGTGAAGCCGCGGGTGGACAGCAGGTGGTCGCTCAACGGGGCTCCCCCTCGATCGTGACGGCGTCGGCGCCGTCGACCTCGGTGAGCGTGACGCGCACCCGCTCGGTCTTCGCGGACGGCAGGTTGCGGCCGACGGCGTCGGGGCGGATCGGCAGCTCGCGGTGCCCGCGGTCCACCAGGACGGCGAGGCGCACGACGGCGGGCCGCCCGAACGCGGTCAGCGCGTCGAGCGCCGCGCGGACGGTGCGGCCGGAGTAGAGCACGTCGTCGACGAGCACGACGGTCGCGCCGTCGAGGTCGACGGGGATCTCGGTGCGCCGGGTCGCCCGCGTGGGCTGCCCGGCGAGGTCGTCGCGGTACAGCGTGGTGTCGAGCACGCCGGCGGGGATCTCGCGGCCGGCGATGCGCGTCATCTGCGCGGCGAGTCGCTGCGCGAGGACCGTGCCTCGGGATGCCGAGCAGGACGAGCCGTTCGGCATCGGGGTCGTGCTCGACGAGCTCGTGGGCCATGCGCGTGATCGCGCGCCGGACGTCGTCCGCCTCCAGGAGAGTGCGCACCGCGTTCCGACCTCCTTCCCCGCCTCTCTGGACGGTCCGTTAAAGGTGATCGGGAAGGACACTAGCGCGGCCGGCGGACACCGTTCTGCGCGGTCGTCCTCGCCGCCATCTGCACCCTGCGGCCGTACCGCTCGAGGTCGAACCGCGCCTCCTCGGCGATCAGCGCGCGGAGGCGGTCCGTGTCCGGCTCGGTCTCGACGAACCCGAGCCGCGCGTAGAACGGCGCGTTCCAGGGCACGTCCGCGTACGTGCGGAGGGTGACCCGGTCGTGCCCGCGACGGCACGCCTCGGCGAGCGCCGCCTGCACGAGCGCGCGCCCGAGCCCGCGGCGGGCGGAGGCGCGACGGACCGCGAGCTGCTCGAGGTGGGCGCCGCCGTCGACCTCGAGCACGTGCGCGAAGCCCTCGGCCTCCCCGTCCTCGTGCTCGGCCGCCACGAGGAGAAAGCCTGGCTGCGCGGCGCGGAAGCGGCCGGAGGGCGCGGGCGACCACGTCTCCGGGCGGAAGCGCTCGAGGAACAGCCCGTCGGCGTCGTCCTCGATCGCCGCGAGGACCTCGAGGTCGGCCTCCGTCGCGAAGCGGATGGCGGGCACGCCTCCATCGTCCACGGTCGCGCGGTCAGGTCGAGCGAAGGGATGGGCGCGAGCCGTTGATCACCACGTGCCGCTCGCTCGTTTGCTCGCTCGCCACCGCCCGCCTCCAGAGCGCTCGAGGACACCTGCGGCGTCCGGGCGCTTCGAGGAGCGTGCGTCGACTCCGGGCGCGCCATCGCGGATACGGACTTCTGGTCAGGCCGTCACGCCGTCACGCGATCACGCGATCACGCGATCACGCGATCAGGCGATCACGCGGTCAGATCGAGCGGAGGGATGCGGCCACCCGGGCGTTCACGGCCGGCCGGGTCGACCCACGGCGGTGGCGTCCACCACCACCGGTCGTCCTCTCTCCGGACCTGCCAGCCGTGCTTGTCGAGCAGGAGGTGGCAGCGCCAGTAGAGCAGGAGTCCGTTGTCGACCGAGGTCGGTCCGTAGCCGGCGGGGCGGAGGTGGGCGGCGTCGCACCACGCGAGCGGGGCGTTGCAGCAGGGACCCTCGCACCCTCCCCCGCTGCGGACGGTCATCGCGCGGCGCTGGGCTTCCGAGAAGAACCGGCGGCTCGTACCGAGGTCCAGGGGCTGCGACTTGCTGCCCAGCACGACCGGGACGATCTCGGCCTCCGCCGCGAGCATCCGCGCGGTCGAGGCGCTGATGGTGTCCATGCAGCCGGGCAGGGTCGCAACGCCGAGCCCGGTCTTCAACGCCTCCTCGGTCATCGTCACCACGAGCGTCACGCCGGTACCGGCCTGCTACCCGTCGTCGCTCCTCAGCGCGCGCTTCGCGACCAGATGCACACCGTCGACTCGACGGCGGTTCAGCGGGCGCCGGTCGTTGTCAGTCGGGTCGGGCGCTTCGTCGGAGTCGACGATCGCGAACCGCCTGATGGAGGTGTTCGCGTCGAGTGCGGACTCGAAGAACCCGTTCGTCAGCGGGTCCAGGTCGAGGGTCCAGCGGGTCAGCCCGTTCTCCAGCCTCCGCTTCGACACGGACGCCGCTGCGGCGAGGTCCTCATCGCGCGAGTCCTGCCCCTCCGGGTGCGCGTACGACGGCACCTGTCGCAGGAAGGCCAGCAGCTCGTCGGCGCTGTACCCCTCCTGAATGCGCGCCACGAGCTGTCGTTCGAGCTCGTCGACCTCGAACGGAGCGAGGCCCGGCTGCACCTTGTGCAGCACCCGCACCATCGCGGAGGCGACCGTCAGATCGAGTCGACCTGCCGCGAGCGCGGCGGCGATGCAGGGCCGCTTCGCCGGCAACGCCTCGCCGCTCAACCCCTCCTGCGACCGCACCGCGGTGGCGAGCCGGACGACCGAGCCCGCTTCCTCTCGCGGCACCCCGGCGACCTGCGCCACGAGATCGGTCGCACTCGTCGCACCCATCCGCTTCGCGAACGACGCGTCGTCCGGGAGCTCGCTCCGCCGGGCGATCTCCCCCGCCAGCTTCACCCGCTCCGCCTCGGCGAGCCGGATCAACCGGGTCACCGACGCGGTCGCCTCGAGCAGCTCCTGATCGGTAGCGAGCCGGACGGGTCCGTCGGACGAGGCGTCGTCGAACCGGCCGCTCGCCGAGACGCGGTCGAACAGCGAGGCGTACGCCTCCGCCTGCTCGACGACCGCCGCCGCGTTCCGGTTCATACTCGTATTCGAGTACGAGCCACCGACACACAGTCCTGTCTTTGACCAGGCTTTTTCCGCTCAGCGGAACCGCGCGGCGGGAGCTTTCAGACCACCGCGCCGAGTGCGCCGAACCCCTCGACGAGCACCTTCGTGAGCAGTGCCGCGTATCGCCCGTCCAGGCCGAGATCGGGGTCGAACACGGTCACGGAGGCGCCGACCGCGCCGGGCGCGAGCGCCTGCAGCAGCGCCACGAGCTCGTCCGGCACGAGGCCGCCCGGGGCGGGGCTGTCGACCGCCGGCAGCACGCTCGTGTCGAGCACGTCCACGTCGAGCTGCAGCCAGTACGGCCGGTTCGCCGTCCCAGCCCGGACCCGCGCGACCGCGGCGTCGAGTCCCACCCGGCGCACCTCGGTCACCGGCAGCAGGTCCGCGATCGCACCCGCGACCTCCTCCCGCTCCTCGTCGTCGTCGCGGCAGCCGAGGTGCACGGTGCGGCGGTGGTCGAAGTAGGGGGCGAGGCCGTCGACGTCCGACACGGCAGCGGTGTGCAGACCGATGGCGGCGGCGAGGTCCTCCCCCGCGACGCTCGCGACCGGCTCGGCGCCGCCCGGGTGCCGGAAGTCGGTGTGCCCGTCGACGTGCACGAGCCCCGCCCGCCACGAGCGCGCGTTCGCGATCCCGACGCCGACCAGCAGGCTGCAGTCCCCGCCGAGCACGAGCGGGGCGTGCCCGGCGGCGCGCACCGCCTCGAGCCGGACGGCGAGGCGCCGGGCGTGGTCGACCAGCGCGACCTCGTTCCGCACGAACCCCGGGGGCCGGGTGGCGTCGTCGTCCACGTACCGGCCGGGCAGCACCGCCCCGGCGTCGAGCACGCCGAGGCGCCCGAAGCGCTCGTGCAGGCCCGCCTCGCGCAGCGCCTCCGGAGCCTTCGCCGTGCCCGGCACCGAACCGGGCTGCGGCGGGCGCAGCCCCAGGTTCGACGGCGCGGACAGCAGAGCGATCACGGTCCGACCATGGCACAGCAGGAGGCGGCGGCGGCGGCGTCATGGTGCGACGTCGGAGATGCGCTCGCGCGCTGAGAGTGCTGTGCTGCCTGCATGACCACGAAAATCGAGCTCATCGTCGACGACCTGGACGACAACGCGGCGTTCGACGCCCGGCTGCCGGACCTCCTGCAGAAGGCCCGCGCCCTGCCGGGGCTGCAGCGCCTCGAGTCCGGCAAGGTCTGGCCGAAGGAGGACGGCACGCCGACGCCGGCGTTCCGCTCCCTCACCCTCTGGTTCGACGGCTACGACGAGGCGTCGGCCGCGACCTCGTCCGAGGCGGGCGGCGCGTTCTTCCCCGCCTTCTTCGGCGCGGCGAACGGCAAGGTGACCGGGCTGTTCACGGACGTCGAGGAGTCCTGACGTTCCGCTGGCGGGGCCTTCCGCTGCAGAACCGGAGGTGCGCACCGCCCCGATAGCAGCGGAGGGCCCCGGGAGCGGCGGTCAGCCCTCGGCGGCGAGCAGCTCCGGCACGTCCGCGACGCTCGCCAGCAGGTGGGTGTGCCGGGCGGCGCCGAGCTCCGCGACCGTGTGCGCGCCGGACAGCACGCCGACCACGAAGCGCGCCCCCGCCCGGGCGCCCGCGGTGACGTCGTTCACCGTGTCGCCGGCGACGAGCACCTCCCGCACGTCGACGACGCCCGTCGCCTCCATGGTGCGGAAGACCAGGTACGGGGCGGGGCGGGAGGCGGGCACGTCCTCCGCCGTGACGAGCGCGTCCACCTCGCGGCCGACCTTCCAGCCGACGGCGTCGAGCAACCCCTCCGCGACCTCCCGCACGTAACCGGTCTGCAGCGCGACCCGCACGCCGTCCGCGCGCAGCTGCGCGACGGCCTCGCCGATCCCGGGCAGCAGCACGGGCGGCTCGGCGGCGTACGCGGCGGCGAGGTCGACCGAGAACGCCGCGAAGACCTCGTCCGCGCGGCCGGTGTCGGCCTGCAGCGCCGTGAGCAGCCCGACGATCGCCTCGCGCTTGTCGGTGCCGCTCCACCGGGAGAGCAGCGCGTCCGGCACCGTCGCACCCGTGGCGCGCTCGACGGCGTCGCGGAGCACGGCGTAGACGGCACCGCCCTCGTCGATGGTCGTACCGGCCATGTCCAGCGAGGCGAGGCGGATCGTCACGACCGGGAAGCCTGGCGTTCGGGCCGCCGCCGGGAGGCCGGAGTCGGCCGCTGTTCACCCGGAGTTCGTTGGACGCCCTCTCCGTGACCGGCAGGCGAACGGTGTGTGAGCACTGCTCGGAATCCCCTCGGAGAAGGACCCGGGCACAGCACACTCACGGCTCGTGATGGAACGCGGAACCGGGGAGCGCAGCGCCGACCTCGCCGTCGTGGGCGCCGGGATCGTCGGGCTGTCGCACGCCCTGCACGCCGTCCGCGCCGGGCTGCGGGTCGTCGTCGTCGAGCGGGACGAGCGCGCGGTCGGCGCCAGCGTCCGCAACTTCGGCCACGTCTGCACCACCGCCCAGGCCGGCGACGTGCTCGAGCTCGCGCTCGTGGCGCGGGAGGAGTGGCTGCGCCTCGGGAGGGACGCGGGCCTGCCCGTGCTCGAGCACGGCACCGTCGTCGTCGCCCGCACGCCGGCGCAGGCGCAGGTGCTCGACGAGTTCGCCGCCGAGCGCGGCGACGCCGTCCGTCCGCTGACGGCGGGCGCCGCGGCGTCCCTCCTCGGCTTCGCGCCGCCCGGGATCCTCGCCGCCGCGCACCTGCCCGCCGACCTGCGCATCGACCCGACGACCGCGGCCGCCGCGATCGCCGCCCACCTGGAGGGCCTCGGCGTCGAGTTCCTGTGGCGCACGAACGTGCTGGACCTCGAGCCCGGCCTCGTCCGCACCACGCGGGGCGACCTCCGCGCCGGCCGCACGGTGCTCGCCGTCGGCCACGACGTCGACCGCTTCTTCCCGGAGGCTGCGGACGAGCACGGGCTCGTGCGGTGCCGCCTCCGCATGCTCGAGGTCGACAGCCCGAGCGGCGCCGTGCCGCCCGCGGTGCTGACCGGCAGCTCGATGCTGCGCTACGACGGGCTCGCCCAGCAGCCGTCGGCGGCCGCGGTGCGCGCCGAGATCGCCGCCGACGAACCGCTCCTGCTCGAGCAGGGCGCGAACCTCATGCTCACGCAGCGGCCGGACGGCCGTCTGGTGATCGGCGACACCCACCACTACGGCGTGACCGAGGACCCGTTCGAGGAGGAGGTGTCCGACCAGGTCGTGCTCGACGGCGTCGGCCGCCTGCTCGGCGCACCCCTCACGGTGCGGCGCCGGTGGCGGGGCGTCTACGCCTCCAGCGCGAAGGCGCCCTTCCTCGTCACCGAGCCGATCCCCGGCGTCACGGTCGCGTCCGTGACCACGGGCATCGGCATGACGACCGCGCTCGGGCTCGCCCGGCGCGTCCTCGACCAGGCGCTCGTCACCACCTGACGCCCGCCCCGCAAGCCCGGGGCCGGCATCCCGCCGGCACCGTCCCCCACCAGGAGGAACTCCCCACATGCATCTCACCATCACCCGGCGCGGCGTCGTGCGCGCCGCGTCGGCCCTCGCGCTGGCCGGCCTCACCGCCGCGTCCCTCGCGGCCTGCTCCGGATCCGCGGGCGCCGCCGGCGCGAGCTCCGTGCCGAAGGCTTCCGCGGCCGTCGCCACCTCTGCGAAGGACTTCGGCGGCATGGACGGCCTCGTCGCCGCCGCGAACGCGGAGGGCAAGCTGAACGTCATCACCCTGCCGCCGTCGTGGGCGAACTACGGGAAGATCATCGACGGGTTCAAGAAGAAGTACCCGAAGATCACGATCACCTCGCAGAACCCGAACGGCTCGTCCGCCGATGAGGTCGCGGCGATCAAGTCGCAGGGCACCGGCGCGAACGCGCCCGACGTGGTCGACATCGGCACCGCCGTCCTCGACGCGAACAAGGACCTGTTCACGCCCTACAAGGTCGCGAACTGGGCCGACGTCCCCGCCGACTACAAGGACGCGGACGGCCTCTGGTACTACGACTACACGGGCCTGATGTCGATCGGCTACGACTCCTCCAAGGTCAAGGCCCCCACGTCGCTCAACGACCTGCTCGGTTCCGAGTACAAGGGCAAGGTCGCGATCAAGGGCGACCCGACGCAGGCGAACGAGGCCGCCAGCGCCGTCTACCTCGCGGCGGCGCAGTCCGGCGGCAGCGCCGACGACGTGCAGCCCGGCATCGACTTCTTCGGCAAGCTGAAGAAGGCCGGCAACATGATCTCCGTCCTGCCGACGCAGGCCACGGTGAACTCGGGCCAGACGCCGGTCGTCGTCCAGTGGTCGTTCAACAACGTCGCGTGGGGCGCCGCGGGCGGCTCCACCGGCAACCCGAACTGGAAGACCGTCGTCCTGCCCGGCACCGCCATCGGCAGCTACTACAACCAGTCGATCAACAAGAACGCCCCTCACCCGGCCGCGGCGCGGCTGTGGGAGGAGTACATCTACTCCCCCGAGGTGCAGAACCTGTACCTCGCCGCCGGCGCCTACCCCGCGACGCTGAAGGCGATGACGGACGCGAAGACGGTCGACGAGGCCACGCTCAGGTCGGTCGGCGAGCCGCCCGCCGAGCTCGTGCAGCTCACCGCGGACCAGGCCACGAAGGCCGCCGCCGCCCTGAAGTCCGGCTGGTCCAAGGCCATCGGCTGACCCGATGACGACCACCGTCCGCAAGTCCCCGGCGCGCACGACCACCGTGCGCGCCGGGTCGGAGCGGGCCGTTCCGCGCGGCGCCGGAGGGTCCCCCCTCCGGCGCCGCAGCGTCGGCTGGCTCGGGTTCGCGCCCTTCGGCGTCTACGTCCTGCTGTTCCTCGCGATCCCCGGGCTCGTGGCGATCGCGAGCGGGTTCTTCTCCGCCGACGGCGCCTTCACGCTGGCGAACTTCGCGACGCTCGGCGACGCGACGATCCTCAGCAACTTCGCGAACTCGCTCTGGCTCTCCGCCGTCTCGGCCCTGATCAGCGCCGTGCTCGGCGTGCTGGTCTGCTGGGCGCTGACCGCCGCGAAGCCGGACGGGTTCGTGCGGGCGGTCGTCGATTCCGCGAGCAGCGTCTTCGCGCAGTTCGGCGGCGTCATGCTCGCCTTCGCCTGGATCGCGACGCTCGGCACCGGCCAGCTCGTCCCCGTGATCATCAAGGCCCTCACCGGGGTCGACATCAACGCCTCCGGCTCGATCCTCTACTCGGTCACCGGGCTGCTGTTCCCCTACGTCTACTTCGGCCTGCCGCTGATGGTCCTGTCGTTCATGCCGGCGATGGACGGGCTGCGGCCGCAGTGGGGCGAGGCGGTCGCCACCCTCGGCGGCACCCGCCTGCACTACTGGCTCCGCGTGGGCGTGCCCGTGCTGGCCCCGGCCTTCTTCGGCAGCCTGATCCTGCTGTTCGCGAACGCGTTCTCGTCCTACGCGACCGCGGCGGCGCTGATCTCGCAGGGCGGCATCATCCCGCTCGCCATCAAGCAGCAGCTCACCAGCGAGACCATCGTCGGCGTCGCCAACACCGCCGGCGTGCTCGCCCTCGGCATGGTCGTGGTCATGGCCGTGCTCATGACGCTCTACTCCGCGCTCGAGCGCCGGACCAGGAGGTGGCAGCGATGACCACCGCGGCCGCGGCGCCCGTCGCCGACGTCGTCCGGCCCCGCCGCAGCGGGGGCTCCCGCCGCTCGCGCGTCGGCGCCGTGCCGTCGAAGGCGACCGGCGCGATCGTGCTCGTCGTGATCGGCGTGCTCTTCGCGATCCCGCTGATCGCCATGACCTGGTTCACGTTCCAGACCGTCGGCACCGGCGCGTTCACGCTCGCGCACTGGGCGGCGATCCTCGACCCGGCGCAGGCCTCGACCTACAGCGACCTGTTCGCGGGCATCGGCAACTCCCTGATCCTCGCCGTGATCGTCGTCGTGATCATCGTGGCGCTGCTCCTGCCGGCGATGCTGCTCGCGGAGCTGCGCTACCCGCGGGTGCACCGGGTGCTGGAGTTCGTCTGCCTGATCCCGATCACGGTCCCGACGATCGTGCTCGTGGTCGGGTTCGTGCCCGTCTACCAGGTGGTCCAGAGCGTGCTCGGCAGCGACCCGTGGACGCTCGCCTTCGCGATCGGCGTCATCGTGCTGCCGTACGCGTACCGGCCGATCCAGGCGAACATCGGCGTCACCAACCTGACGACGCTCACCGAGGCGGCGCGCTCGCTCGGCGCCTCCTGGCCCGTCGCCGTGTGGCGCGTCGTGCTGCCGAACCTCCGCCGCGGGCTGCTGTCGTCCTGCCTCCTCACCGTCTCCGTGGTGCTCGGCGAGTTCACGATCGCCAACTTCCTCGGGCAGAACACCTTCCAGACCGCGCTGCTGCTGCTGCAGCAGACGGACCCGTACGTCGCGACCATCTGCGCGGTCGTCGCGCTGCTCTTCGTCTTCGCGCTGCTCGTGCTGATCTCCACGGCCGGTTCGATCCGCCGGCCCCGAAGGAAGAAGTCATGACCTCCACCGCCCCCTCGCCCGCCGAGTCGCTCGTCGTCCGCGGCACGCCCGTCTCCCTCGTCGACGTCGTCAAGGACTACGGCAGCGGCCAGCGGGCGCTCGACGCGATCAGCCTCGACGTCCACCCGGGCGAGTTCGTCGCGCTGCTCGGACCGTCCGGCTGCGGCAAGACCACCGCGCTGCGGGCGATCAGCGGACTCGAGACGATCGACTCCGGCCACGTGCGGATCGGCGATCAGGACGTGGAGGCCGTCGCCGTGCACAAGCGCGACATCGGCATGGTCTTCCAGTCCTACTCGCTGTTCCCGCACATGACGGTCGCCCAGAACGTCGCGTTCGGCCTGCGGATGCGCAGGGTCGCCTCCGCGGACCGCACGCGGCGCGTGCAGGAGGCGCTCGACCTGGTCGGCCTCGGCTCCCTCGGCGAGCGCTTCGCGCACCAGCTCTCGGGCGGTCAGCAGCAGCGCGTCGCACTCGCCCGGGCGCTCGTCACACGCCCCCGGGTGCTGCTGCTCGACGAGCCGCTGTCGGCGCTCGACGCGAAGGTGCGCGTGCAGCTGCGCGACGAGATCCGCAGGATCCAGCAGGAGACCGGCATCACCACCGTGTTCGTCACGCACGACCAGGAGGAGGCGCTCGCCGTCGCCGACCGGGTCGCCGTCATGAACGCGGGGGTCATCGAGCAGATCGGCACGCCCGAGGACCTGTACCTGCGGCCGGCCACCGAGTTCGTCGCCGGCTTCGTCGGGCTGAGCAACCGGCTCGAGGGCGTCCTGGAGCACGGCCGCGTCGCGGTGGCCGGGCAGGACCTCGTCGCGCTGCCGAACGCCGTGCAGGACGGCCCGGTCGCGGCGTTCGTGCGCCCGGAGGACGTGCTGCTCGCCGAGGAGGGACTGCCGGCGATCGTGCTCTCGACGAGCTTCCTCGGCGCCCAGCGCCGCACGGTCGTGCAGCTGGAGGCGGGCTCCGCGCTCGTCGTGCAGCACGCCGCGTCCGAGCGCCCGCAGCCCGGCGACCTCGTGCACGTCGCGTTCTCGGGCCGGCCCGTGGCGGTGGCGCCGCTGCGGTGACCCGATGCTGCTCCTGCGCGTCGGCGCTCGTGCGACCGTCAGCCTGCAGGAGCAGCATCGAGCGGTGGACGACGACGACCGCGGGCGGAGGGGCGACCTCGCCGAGCTGCGCCGCCGGCTGTACCGCCGGGATCCGCCGGTCGGGGCGGTGGAGGCCTACCTCGCCGCGGTCGCCCGCGTCGCCGCGATGCCGCGGCCCGTCCCCGCTCCCGCGGTGCCCCGGCTGCGCAGGCGCCGCCGCGTGCGCCGGCCACTCCCCGTGCGGACGCTCCTCCTCGCGACCGCCGCGATCGTCGGCGTGGTCGCCGTCGCGGCGGCGCTGCCCTCCGGGATCCGCCTGCTCTCGACCGTCGCAGCGGTGGCCGGTCCCGCGCCGGCGGTCGTCGAGACGGTCCCCGTGCCGCCGGCCGTGGGCGTGCCGCTCGGCACGATGGCCGGTGGCCCGGCGGTCACCTCCCGCTTCGCCGCGGGCGGGCACGTCGTCGTGATCGGCGTGCTCTGCGCGGGCCGGGGCACCCTCACGATCCGGATCGCCGGGGAGGAGCCCACGGTCCTGACCTGCGACACCGACGATCCGGCCTACGCGATGCTGCAGAGCACGACGCCGCTCGACCGGTTCCCGGTCGCGGTGCGGCCCCAGCCCGGCGCGCGCTGGACGCTCGCCGTGGGCGCGCTGAGGCGGCCTCCGGCCCGCACGTCCTGATCCCGTGAGGCGAGGCGTGCACCGCGGGGTGTCGCCGCTGCACGCGTCCGTGTCCGAACTACCGTCCCGGTCGTGCGCTCCCGTTCACCCGGCCGTCACTCCACGATCCCGACGCGGTCACGCGCGTGATCGAGCCTCGGACCGTGGCTGCTCCCGCCCGCTCGACCGCCCGCCCGGCCTCCTCGCTGCGCACCGCCGCCGGAGGGCCGCTGGTCCTCGGGCACCGCGGTGCTCCCGGCTACCGGCCCGAGCTCACCCGCGCCTCCCTGCTGCTCGCGATCGCGCAGGGCGCCGACGCGCTGGAGATCGACGTCGTGCCGACGCGCGACGGCGTCCTGATCCTGCGGCACGACCGCGACCTCGCCGACACGACCGACGTCGCCCGGCGCCCCGCGCTGCGGAACCGGCACCGGCAGCGGGCGGACGGCCGCCGCGCGTGGTTCGCCGACGACCTCGACTGGGCGGAGGTCGCGGCCCTCCGCGCCCGCGAGCGCATGCCGCGGGTGCGTCCCGGCAGCGCCGCGCACGACGGCGAGGAGGGCGTGCTGCGGCTGCCCGAGGCCCTCGAGATCGCGGCCGAGGCCGACGTCGTGCTCGTCATCGAGATCAAGGACGCCGTCGAGCTGGCCGCGAAGGGCCTCGACCCGGTGCCGATGGTGCGCGCCGACCTCGCGCGGGCGCCGCGGCTGCCGCGCATCGTCTTCGAGAGCTTCCAGAAGACCGCGCTGCTCGGCCTCGCCGACCTGCCCTTCCCGCTGGTGTACCTGCTCGAGGGGGCCGGCACCGCGCCGGACGAGGTGCGGGAGGGGCCGCTCGCCCGCTCCTACCGGCAGGAGCTGGCGGACCCTCGCGCGCTCGCGGGCTTCGCCGGCCTCAGCCTGCCGAGCAGCCGCATCACGCCCCGCCGCGTCGCGCAGCTGCACGAGCTCGGCCTCGCCGTCTGGACGTGGACCCTCCGGCCGGAGAACCGCTTCCTGCCGACCCGCTTCCGCGACACCGGCCCCCGCGCCGGGTTCGGCCTCTGGGAGGCGCACTGGGCGTTCCTCATGGAGGCGGGCGTCGACGGCGTCTTCACCGACCACCCGGACCTGACGCTCGCGGTGCGCCGATCCGTCGCTCAGGCGCTGCAGGCGCAGCCGCTCCAGGCGCAGTCGCGCTGACGGCCGAGCGCCGCGGACGCCGGCGTGCGGGTCGAGGCGACGCCGTTGTCGCCCGACCCGCGCACCGGCACGCGGCGGCGATGAGCGCCGCCGCCGCGTCCTTCGCAGGACGCGGGTGCGACCGAAGGTAGGCCCTCCTCCGCGTCCGCACCACCCGTTCCGCGGAAGCGGGCGCTCGCGTACGCTGCGCCCGCGTCGTGCGGCGACGGTCAGGAGACCGGGGCGTCCTCGTCGCGCACGATGGCCATGAGCAGGCCGTTCACGAACTTGGGGCTGTCGTCGGTGGACAGCTCCTTCGCGAGCTCGACCGCCTCGTCGACGGCGACGCCGACCGGCACCTCGGGGTTGTAGCGCGCCTCCCAGACGGCGATCCGCAGGATGCCGCGGTCCACCGCGGGCATCCGGTCGATCGGCCAGGAGGTGGAGTGCGACGCGATCGCCGAGTCGATCTCGGTGGCGTGGTCGATCACGCCCTGCACGATCTCGCGGGCGTACGGCCAGCTCGACGCGCGCTCCGGACGGGCGGCAGCGCGCAGCGACTCGGCCTCGAGCGACTGCTCGGCCGTCTCACCGCGCACGTCGGCCGCGAACAGCACGTCGAGAGCGCGCTTGCGCGCCTTGGTACGGGCGGACATCGCTCAGGACACCCGGCCGAGGTAGTCGCCGGTGCGGGTGTCGACCTTGACCTTCGTGCCGGTCTCGAGGAACAGCGGCACCTGGATCTCGGCACCCGTCTCGAGCGTCGCCGGCTTCGTGCCCGCGCTCGAGCGGTCGCCCTGCAGGCCGGGCTCCGTGTAGGTGACGAGCAGCACGACGGAGGCGGGCAGCTCGACGTAGAGCGGGTTGCCGTTGTTGATCGCGACCGTGGCCGTCTGGTTCTCGAGCAGGTAGTCGGCGGCGCCGCCGACCGTGGCGGCCGGGATCGGCAGCTGCTCGTACGTCTCGCCGTCCATGAAGACGAAGTCGTCGCCGTCCTTGTACAGGAACTGGTAGTCGCGGCGGTCGACGTTCTCGATGTCGATCTTCGCGCCCGCGTTGTAGGTGCGGTCGACGACCTTGCCGCTGACGACGTTCTTCAGCTTGGTGCGCACGAACGCACCGCCCTTGCCGGGCTTCACGTGCTGGAACTCGACGACGTTCCAGAGCTGACCGTCGATCGAGAGCACGACGCCGTTGCGGATGTCCGCGGTGCTCGCCATGAGCTGCCTCCAGGAGTCTCGGGGCCCGGGCGCTGCGGAGCAGCGGCCGAGCCGACCGGGCAGTCTACCCGGCGGCGCGCGGATGCTCCCCGACGCCCTCGGCACGGACTCGGCGGCCCACCCAGTCGAGCGCGAGCCGGTAGCCGTCGACGCCGAGCCCGGCCACGACGCCGGTCGCGACGGGGGCGATCACCGACTCGCCGCGGAACGCCTCGCGGGCCGCGGGGTTCGTGACGTGCACCTCGACGACCGGCAGGCCGCCTGCGGTGACGAGCCGGACCGCCTCGTGCAGGGCGTAGGAGTAGTGCGCGAAGGCGGCCGGGTTCAGGATCACGGGCGAGTCGGTGTCGACGGCCTCGCGCAGCCACCCGATCAGCTCCGCCTCGTCGTCGGTCCACCGCAGGTCGACCTCGACGCCGTCGGCCGTCGCCGCGCCGAGTGCAGCGGCGACCTCCGCCGGGTCGACGACGCCGTAGACGTCGGGCTCCGGCGTGCCGAGGCGCTGCAGGTTCGGTCCGTTCAGCACCAGCACTCGCGTCACGGTGCTCGACGCTAGCGGGGCAGCTGCGTCGACACCCGCTCGGGCAGCACGGCCAGCGGCGTCGCGCCCGGGGCGCTGAGCGTCAGGACCGCCTCGACGACGTGCTCGTCCTCCTCCACCGCCCGTCCGACGGTGATCAGCCGGCCGGCGATCTCGTGCTCCGGGGCGTCGCCCGTGAGGTCGACGGCGGCGACGACGTACACGCGGGCCGGTCCGACGTACTCGAGGTGCAGGTAGGAGACCGACGCGATCTCCTCGTGCTCCAGCAGCAGCTGCAGCACCGCCGACACGACCCGGGGCGACGGCGACTGGCCGATCAGGAAGCGGCGGTTCAGCTGGATCAGGATCACCGCGACGACGCCGAGCAGCACGCCGATCGCGATCGAGCCGAGCGCGTCCCAAACCGCGGAGCCGGTGACCTGGTGCAGGAAGATGCCGAGCGCCGCCAGCACCAGCCCGATCAGCGCCGCGGCGTCCTCGAAGAACACGGCCCGCACGGTCGGGTCGGACGTGGCGAGGACGTGCTCGAGCACGTCCTGGTCCGCCTCCGCCGCCGAGCCGCGCAGCTGCTGGATCGACCGGAGGAAGGACACCCCCTCCAGGATGAACGAGATCCCGATCACGAGGTAGGCGACCAGGTTGTCGCTGCTCGGCTCGTCGGAGCCGAGCTCGCTGATGCCGTGCATGATCGAGACGACCGCACCGACGGTGAACAGGCCGAACGCCGCGAACAGCGACCAGACGTAGACGTCGCGGCCGTAGCCGTACGGATGGGTCGCGTCGCGGCTCCGCCGCGAGCGCTTGTCGGCGATCAGCAGGAAGACCTCGTTGCCGGCGTCCGCCCACGAGTGGGCCGCCTCCGCGGTCATCGACGCCGACCCCGTGAGCAGCGCCGCCACCGACTTCGCGATCGCGATCGCCACGTTCGCCGCGAAGGCGATGAGCACCGTCAGGAAGGACTCGCCGCCCTTCTGCTCCCCCTGCGCCATGCGCTCATCCTGCCGTCAGGCAGCCGCGCGGCGGCCGACAGGGGGCCGAGCGGCTACTCCGCGATCTCGCCGTACGCGGTGAACAGGAGGTGGTCCTCCGGGCCGTTCAGGATGCTCGTGCGCCCGATGCCGTCGAGCAGCACGAAGCGCAGCAGCCCGGCCCGGGACTTCTTGTCCCGGCGCATGGCGGCGGTGAGCGTCTCCCAGCGCCCGCTCGGATAGGTGAGGGGCAGCGACAGCGAGCCGAGCACGTCGCGGTGCAGCTGCACGCCCTCGTCGTCGAGCCGGCCGACGAGGCGCGCGAGCTCGGCCGCGAAGACCATGCCGACCGCGATCGCGCCGCCGTGCCGCCACCGGTAGCGCTCGGCGTACTCGATGGCGTGGCCGAGCGTGTGCCCGTAGTTCAGAATCTCGCGGCGGCCGGACTCGCGGAAGTCCTCGCTGACGACCTCCGCCTTCACGCGGACCGCGCGCTCGACGAGCTCGGCGAAGACGGGCGTCGTCGGGTCGGTCGCGGCGTCGACGTCGGCGGTGAGCCGGTCGAGGATCACCGTGTCGGTGATGAAGCCGCACTTCGCGATCTCCGCGAAGCCGGCGAGCACGTCGTTGCGCGGCAGCGTGCTCAGCACGTCGAGGTCCGCGATCACGGCGACGGGCGCGGCGAACGCGCCGACGAGGTTCTTCCCCTCCGTCGTGTTGATGCCGGTCTTGCCGCCGACGGCCGCGTCGACCATCCCGAGCACGCTCGTGGGCAGGCAGACGAAGGGGACGCCGCGCAGCCAGGTCGCCGCGACGAAGCCCGCGAGGTCGGTCACCGCGCCGCCGCCGAGGCCGATCACCGCGTCGGTCCGGGTGAACGACGCCTGCCCGAGGATCCCCCACAGGAACGCGGCGACCTCGATGCGCTTCGCGTCCTCCGCGTCGGGCACCTCGGCGAGCAGCACCTCGACGCGGCCTCTGAGCCGCTCGCGGATCGCCTCCGCCCGCCGGGTCTGCACCGGCTGGTGCACGAGCAGCGCCTTGCGGGCACCGGCCGGGATCGCGGCCTCGATCTCGGCGCCGAGGTCGCGGCCGATGACGACCTCGTACTCCCCCGCGTTGCGGACGGGGATGCGGACCGGCTGCGTCATGGCGTCGATTCTTCCTGCTGGTCCGTGCCCGGCTGCGCGTCGCCGCCCTGCAGCAGCTCCGCGAGCTCGGCGGCGATCTTCGTCATCGGGCGGCGGGAGGTGTCGACGGTCACGTCCGCGAGCGCCGCGTACACGGCCTCCCGCGCCGCGGCGATGCGGCGCCAGGAGTCGAGCCCCTCCGTCAGCAGGGGCCGTGAGCCGCCCGCGAGCCGCGCGGCCACCGCCTCCTCCGACACCGTGAGCAGCACGACGGTGCAGTCCGCGAGCGCGGCCCGCGTCGACGCGTCGAGCACGGCGCCGCCGCCGAGGGCGACGACGCCGCCCGCACGCAGCTCCCGCTGCACGACGTCCCGCTCGATCGTGCGGAACGCGCCCTCGCCCACGGTCTCGAACAGGTGCGGGACGGGACCGTGCTCGGCCGCGATCACGGCGTCGGTGTCGACGAAGCGGGTGCCGAGGTGCTTGGCGACGCGGCGGCCGACCGAGGTCTTGCCGGCGCCCATCGGTCCGATGAGCGCGACGGTCCCCGAGGTCACCGGACGGGCGCGGCGCCCGTGCCCGTGCCCGTGCGCAGGCCCTCGGGCATCGCGGCGAGGTACGCCTCGAGGTTCCGGCGGGTCTCGGGCAGCGAGTCGCCGCCGAACTTCTCGACGACCGCGTCGGCGAGCACGAGCGCCACCATCGCCTCGGCGACGACGCCCGCCGCCGGTACGGCGCAGACGTCGGAGCGCTGGTGATGGGCGGACGCGGCCTCGCCGGTCGACACGTCGATCGTGCGCAGCGCGCGCGGCACCGTCGAGATCGGCTTCATCGCGGCGCGGATCCGCAGCGTGCCGCCGGTGGTCATGCCGCCCTCGATGCCGCCCGCGCGGTCGGTGAGCCGCTCGATGGTCCCGTCGGTGCGCACCAGCTCGTCGTGGGCGGCGGAACCGCGGCGGGCTGCGGTGCGGAAGCCGTCGCCGACCTCCACGCCCTTGATCGCCTGGATGCCCATCAGCGCCGCGGAGAGGCGCGCGTCGAGCCGGCGGTCCCAGTGCACGTAGGAGCCGAGCCCGGGCGGCAGCCCCTCGGCGACGACCTCGACGACGCCGCCGAGGGTGTCGCCGGCGTGGTGCGCGTCGTCGATCTCGGCGAGCATCAGGGCGCTGGTCGCCGGGTCGAAGCAGCGCACCGGGTCGTCGTCGATGGTCTCGACGTCGGCGGGCCGCGGCACGACCGCCTCCTCCGGCACGGCGATCGGGCCGATGGCGACGACGTGGCTCACGACGCCGATGCCGAGCTCGGCGAGGAAGGCGCGGGCGACGGCGCCGAGCGCGACGCGGGCGGCGGTCTCGCGCGCGCTGGCGCGCTCGAGCACCGGGCGGGCCTCGTCGAACCCGTACTTCTGCATGCCGGTCAGGTCGGCGTGACCGGGACGCGGGCGCGTCAGCGGCGCGCTGCGGCCGCGGGACGCGTCGGTGAGCGGCACGTCCTCCGCGTTCATCACCTCGCTCCACTTCGGCCACTCCGTGTTGCCGATGGTGAGCGCGATGGGGGCGCCGATCGTGCGCCCGTGCACGACGCCGCCGACGACGCCGAGCTCGTCCTGCTCGAACTTCTGCCGGGAGCCGCGGCCCGCGCCGAGGCGACGCCGGGCGAGGTCGCGACGGATCGCGTCCCCGGTCACGGGCACGCCGGCGGGCATGCCCTCGATGATGGCGGTGAGGCTCGGGCCGTGCGACTCACCGGCGGTCAGCCAACGCAACATGGGCCCAGCCTCCCACGGCCCGCGTCCGCTCCCGCCCACTCGTCCTGCAAGGGCACCTCCACGTGGCGCGGTGGTCGTGACCCTCGCGCGGCGGGGAGAGCTGCCCGCACTTCGGCGGGAGCACCGCGCCGGGCTCAGCGGCCGACGGCGGCCCGCATGGCGGCGCGCACCTCGTCCTCGCGGGGCAGCGGCGCGTCCGGGTCGGCGTCGGTGAAGACGCGCACCTGCAGCACCGCCTGCTCGATCAGCATGTCGAGCCCGTGCAGCAGCCGGCCGCCGGCGGCGAGCCACCGGGCGCCGATCGCCGTCGGCCACGGCGAGTAGGCGACGTCGAGCAGCGGGGTGCCGCGCACCGCGGCCGGCAGGGCGACGTCGACGTCCGCGTGACCCGGCAAGGTGGAGACCACCAGGTCCGCACCGGCGAGGTCCGCCTCCGCGAGCGGCACGACGGCGTCCGCGAGGCCGGCCAGGTCCTGCGCGGCGACCTCGGGTCGGCGCGCGGCGACGATCCGCTCCCCCACGCCGAGCCGCCCGAGCGCTTCGAGGGCGCTCGCCGCCGTGGCCCCGCCGCCGAGCACGACCGCCCGCGCGGCGCCCGCCTCCGATCGCAGCACGGCCTCGACACCCCCGACGTCGGTGTTCGCCAGGTGCGGCTCGGCGCCGAGCCGCAGCGTGTTCGCGAGGCCGAGCCGGTCGACCAGCGGATCGTGCGCGGCGACGAGCGGCAGCACCGACCGCTTCAGCGGCATGGTGAGCGACAGCCCGACCCACTCGTCGCCCAGTCCCGCGAGCAGCCCCGGCAGGGTCTCCTCCGTCGCCTCGACGCGGTCGTAGCGCCAGTCGAGCCCGAGCACGCCGGCCGCCGCCGCGTGCAGCAGCGGCGACCGGGAGTGCGCGATCGGCGAACCGAGCACCGCCAGCCGGGAGGTCACGCTCGCGTCGTCACTTCGCGTAGTCGGGGTGCGCCTTGAGCCAGCGGAGGAACTGGTCCGCGTTCTTCTGGTGCTCGGCGTACGTGTTCGCGAACTTCGTCTCGCCCGTCGCCAGGTTCACGGTCACGAAGTACAGCCACTTGCCCTTCGCGGGCGAGACCGCGGCCTTGATGGCGACGTCGCCCGGGCTCGAGATCGGGCCGGCGGGCAGCCCGTCGCGGAGGTAGGTGTTGTACCCGTTCTTCTGGGCCTTCTCCTCGGCCGTGGGCACCACGGTGGTGCCGCCCGCGCCGTAGCTCACGGTCGCGTCGGACTGCAGGCGCATGCCCTGGGCGATGCGGTTCAGGAAGACGCGGGCCACCCTCGGGTCGTCCTTCCCGTTCCCCTCCTTCTGCACGAGGCCGGCGAGGGTGAGCACCTTCTCGCGCTTCGCCGGGGCCACGCCCGCGTCGTCGAGCGCGGTCTTCGTGCGCTTCACCATCTCCTGCAGCATCTGCTTCGAGGTCACGCCGGGCTGGAACGTGTACGTCGCGGGGAACAGCCAGCCCTCGATGTTCGGCGCCGACTTCGGCACCCCGAGCGAGGACCAGTCCTTCGCGAGCGCCTTCAGCTCCGACAGGTCCTTGCCGGTCGCCTCGCTCGTGATCGCCAGGATCTGCTTCGCCGTCGACCCCTCCGGGATCGCGACGGTCGACTCCACCCGGTTCGCCGGGTCCTGCAGCGCCGCGAGCGCCGCCTTCGCGCTCATGTGCTGCTTCAGCCGGTACGTGCCGGGCAGCAGCGACGGCTCCGGCTGCGTCTTCACGAGCAGGTCGTAGAACGCGGACTCGGTCTTCGTCACGTCGTCCGCCACGAGCGTCGCGGCGACCTCGGACCCGATCGCGCCGGGCTTGATCTGCACCTGCACGCTGCCCGTGCCCTGCCCGGTGTAGTCGTTGCTCCAGCCGAACAGCGTCTTCACCTGCTCCGGGTACGTCTGGTAGGCCCACCAGCCCGCGCCGCCGATCGCGAGGACCAGCACGAGGAGCACGCCGAGCACCCACGGCCAGATGCGGTGCCGCTTGCGCCGCTCGCGGCCGTGCCGGGAGGGCTCGCCGCCGTCGTCGTCCGCCGGCATGCCGAGCAGCCGCTCGAACTCGTCGACGGTGGAGCCCCGATCGGGCTGCGGTCCTGGGATTCGGGCCACCTGGCTACTTCCGCTCGGGGTCGAGGAGGGCGCCGGGCGCCACGCCCCGAGCACGCTCGGCGTCGAGGGCGTGCTGCAAAAGTATCACCGCGGCCACCTGGTCGATCACGGGCCGCGATCCCCGCGTGTTCCGGCCCGACGCGTGCAGCGCCGCCTGGGCGCTGACGGTGGTCAGCCGCTCGTCGAACATGCGGACCGGCACCGGCCCCTCGGCGAGCCGCTGCGCGACCGCCCGGGCGTCTGCGGTGGAGGGCGTGTCGCGCCCGGACATGGCGATCGGCAGGCCGACGACCAGCTCGATCGCCTCCAGCTCCGCCGCCAGCTCGAGGATGCGGTCGAGCACCGGTTCGAGCTGGTCGCCCCGGCGCTGCACGGTCTCCAACGGGGTCGCGAGCAGGCCGTCGCGGTCGCACCGCGCCAGCCCCACCCGCACCTTCCCGACGTCGACGCCCAGCCGGACGCCGCGCCGCATCGCCTCGGTCAGGAGGCGAGCCCCTCGGCCACCGCGGCGAGCGCGTCGCCGGTGCGGGCGGCATCGCTGCCGCCGCCCTGCGCGACGTCGTCCCGGCCGCCGCCGCCGCCGCCCAGCACCCCGGCGGCGCGCTTCGCGAGCGCGCCCGCCTTCGCGCCGGCGTCGCGCGCCGCGGCGTTCGTCGCCACGATCACGACGGGCCGCCCGCCCACGGTCGCGGCGAGGGCCACCACGGCGGGCACGGCGCCGAGGCGGTCGCGCACGTCGATCACCAGCGCGCGCAGGTCGTCGGCCGCCGCGAGGGCGCCGACCTGCTCCAGCACTGCGGTGACGCCGCCGACGGACCGCGCCTGCTCGGCGAGCGCGGGCACCCGCTGCCCGAGCGCCTTGCGCTCGAACTCCGCGATCCGCTTCTCCGCCGCCTTCAGGCTCGCGGCCAGGTCCTGCACGCGGGACACGATCTGCGTCGGCGGCACCTTGAGGTTCGTGCCGAGCTCGGTGACGAGCGCCCGCTCGGCCGCGAACTGGCGGAACGCCTCCGGGCCGACCAGCGACTCGATGCGACGGCTCGTCGCGCCGACGCTCGACTCCCCCACCACGTTGATCAGACCGATCTCGGAGGAGTGGGCGACGTGCGTGCCCCCGCAGAGCTCGCGGGACCACGGGCCGCCGATGTCGACCATGCGCACGACGTCGCCGTACTTCTCGCCGAACAGCGCCATCGCGCCCGCGGCCTTCGCCTCGTCGATCGGCAGCACCCGCGTCACGACCTCGAGGTCCTCGTTCACCCGCAGGTTCGCGATGTCCTCGACCTCGCTGCGGGTGTCGGGGCTCAGCGGCGCGTTCCAGCTGAAGTCGAGCCGCATGTAGCCGGCCTTGTTGTACGAGCCGGCCTGGTGCGCGTCGGAGCCGAGCACCTGGCGCAGCGCCGCGTGGACGAGGTGGGTGGCGGAGTGCGCCTGCGTCGCGCCGCGGCGGTACAGCGGGTCGACGACCGTGCGCGCCGCGTCGCCGACGGCCGCCTCGCCCTCGACCACCTGCACGCGGTGGCTGACGAGCCCTGCGACGGGCCGCTGCACGTCGAGCACCTCGAGCCGGTAGCCCGGGCCCACGATCTCGCCCTGGTCCGCGTCCTGACCGCCCGACTCGGCGTAGAGCGTCGTCTCCGCCAGGATCACCTCGGCGATGTCCCCGAGCGCGATCGACGACACGGCGACCCCGTCGCGGATCAGGCCGAGCACGCGGCTGTCCGCCACGAGCTCGGAGTAGCCGAGGAACGCGGTCTCGCCCTTCGCGCGGAAGTCGGTGTAGACGGAGAGGTCCGCGAGCGCGGTCTTCTTCGCCTTCGCGTCCGCCTTCGCGCGGGAGCGCTGCTCCTGCATCAGCCGGTCGAACGCCGCGCGGTCGACGGTGAGCCCCGCCTCCTCCGCGACCTCGAGCGTGAGGTCGATCGGGAAGCCGTACGTGTCGTGCAGCAGGAACGCGGTGTCGCCCGCGACCTGCTCCGCGCCCGCCGCGCGGGTGCGCTCGATCGCGGTGTCGAGGATGTTCGTGCCGCCGACCAGCGTCTTGAGGAAGCTCTCCTCCTCCGCGTTCGCGAGGCGCTGGATGCGGCCGAACTCGGGCAGCAGCTCGGGGTAGGCCGAGCTCATCGCGTCGCGGGACACCGGGAACAGCTCGCCGAAGGTCGCGCCCTCGACGCCGAGCAGCCGCATCGCGCGGACCGAGCGGCGGAGGAGGCGGCGCAGCACGTAGCCGCGACCCTCGTTCGACGGGGTGACGCCGTCGAGCATGAGCATCATCGCCGACCGGATGTGGTCGCTGACGACGCGCATGCGCACGTCGTCCTCGGCGTCGGCGCCGTAGGCCTTGCCCGTCAAGCGGGACGCGGCGTCGATCACCGGCCGGATCTGGTCGATCTCGTAGATGTTCTCGACGCCCTGCTTGATGAAGGCGACGCGCTCGAGGCCCATCCCGGTGTCGACGTTCTTGTTCGGCAGCTCGCGGACGACGTCGAAGTCCTCCTTCGACCGGATGTTCGCGATCTCGTACTGCATGAACACGAGGTTCCAGATCTCGACGTACCGGTCGTCACCGGTCGCCGGGCCGCCGTCGGCGCCGTACGCGGGACCGCGGTCGAAGAAGATCTCGGAGTCGGGGCCGGCGGGACCGGGCTGGCCGGTCATCCAGTAGTTGTCCGCGTAGCCGAGGCGCTGGATGCGATCGGCCGGCAGCCCGATCTCGTCCCGCCAGATCGCCTCCGCCTCGTCGTCGTCCTGGAAGACGGTGACCCAGAGGTCCTTCGGGTCGAAGCCGAAGCCGCCGTCCGCCTCCGACGTCGTCAGCAGCTCCCAGGCCCACGTGATGGCGTCCTGCTTGAAGTAGTCGCCGAACGACCAGTTCCCCATCATCTGGAAGAACGTGCCGTGGCGCGGCGTGCGGCCGACCTCCTCGATGTCGAGGGTGCGGATGCACTTCTGGCTGTCGACCGCGCGCGGGTACGGCGCGGGGACGGTGCCGTTCAGGTACGGGATGAAGGGGACCATGCCCGCGACCGTGAACAGCAGCGAGGGGTCGGGCGACACGAGCGAGGCGCTCGGCACGACGGTGTGGCCGCGGTCCGCGAAGAACTGCAGGTAGCGGCGTCGGATCTCTGCGGTCTCCATCAGTTCCCCTCCGCCAGGCGCGCGCGGTACGAGTCGGACACGGCGGAGGCGAACTCGTCCGCCGCGCCGTTCACCACGGCGAACACGCGGGCGCCCGCCGGCGTCCGCGATGCGACGTGAGCGAGCGCCGCGCCTGCGAGCAGGCCGACGAGAAAGACGAGCACCTTGCCCATGGCTCCTCCAAGATCAGCGCACAACCCTACCGGCCGCCTCCGGCGCGCCCTCCCCCGCGTGCCCGCGCCCGGGGACGCGGAAAGGGCCGCCCCGACGGATCGGGACGGCCCTCTCGGGCGATGCAGGAGGACTAGCGGGCCGCGTAGTACTCGACGACGAGCTGGACGTCGGCCTGGACCGGCACCTCGGCGCGCTTCGGGCGGCGGACCAGCGTCGCCTGCAGCTTGTCGAGCTGGACCTCGACGTAGCCGGGCAGCTTCGGCAGGACCTCGGCGTGACCGCCGGCGGCCGCGACCTGGAAGGGCTCGAGCTGCTCGCTCTTGCTCTTCACGTGGATGGTCTGGCCCGGCTTCACGCGGAAGGAGGGGCGGTCGACGAGCTTGCCGTCGACGAGGATGTGGCGGTGCACGACGGCCTGGCGGGCCTGGGCCGTGGTGCGGGCGAAGCCGGCGCGGAGCACGAGCGCGTCGAGGCGCATCTCGAGCAGCTCGACCAGGTTCTCACCGGTCAGGCCCTGGGCGCGGCGCGCCTCGTTGAAGACGATGCGGAGCTGCTTCTCGCGCAGGCCGTACTGGGCGCGCAGACGCTGCTTCTCGCGCAGGCGGACGGCGTAGTCGCTGTCGGCCTTGCGCTTGGAGCGGCCGTGCTCGCCCGGCGCGTAGGGACGCTTCTCCAGGTAGCGGGCGGCCTTCGGGGTGAGCGCGACGCCGAGGGCGCGCGAGAGCTTGACCTTGCCGCGGGTGCGGGCCTTCGTGGACATGCGGTTCCTTCAGGAGTTCGGAATGGGAGCCGACCGGGCTCGTGCAGCACGGACGGAAGTCATCTCGAGGGATTCGGCGTGCGGGGACCGGCCGGCTACAGGCTCAGGTCCTCTCGCGCATCCGGTGTCGCAGCCGCACGACGATCCGGACCCGCTCCGGGCCGCCGACAAGGATAGCAGGAGGCGCGCCCCTCGGCTCCCCCTCCCGGACCCGCAGGTTCCGGCGCACCGCGCCGCCTCCGGCAGCGGGCACCGGCCGATCGGGCTGCCGCAGCCGACCGGCGTGCCGGAAGGTGCGGCCGGTGCCGCGGGATCAGGAGGCGTCGGGCGCGGTGCCGCGGACGCGGGTGCGGAGGCGCTCCACGCGGGCCGCGGTGTCGCGCTCGAAGCCGTTGCCGGTCGGCAGGTAGTAGTCGCGGCCGACCAGCTCGTCGGGCGGGTACTGCTGCTCCACGACGCCGTGCTCGCCGTCGTGCGCGTACCGGTAGCCCTTGCCGTGCCCGAGCCGCTTCGCGCCGGGGTAGTGCGCGTCCCGCAGGTGCATCGGCACGCGGCCGATGCGCCCCGCCCGCACGTCCGCCAGGGCCGCGTCGATCGCCAGGTACGAGGCGTTCGACTTCGGCGCGAGCGCGAGGTAGACGACGGCCTCCGCGAGCGGGATCCGCCCCTCGGGCATGCCGATGAACTGCACCGCGTCGGCCGCGGCGATCGCGAGCGGCAGGGCCTGCGGATCGGCCATGCCGATGTCCTCGGACGCGAGCACGATGATCCGCCGCGCGATGAACCGGGGGTCCTCCCCCGCCTCGATCATGCGCGCCAGGTAGTGCACGGCCGCGTCGACGTCGCTGCCGCGCACCGACTTGATGAACGCGCTGATGACGTCGTAGTGCTCGTCGCCGTCGCGGTCGTAGCGCAGCAGCGCGCGGTCGACCGCAGTCGCGACGAGCTCCTCCGTGATCTCGGGCGCCTCCTCGCCGGCCCCGTCGTCCTCCGCGAGCGTGGACGACGCCTCGAGCGCGGTCAGCGCCCGGCGCGCGTCGCCCGACGCGAGCCGCACGAGGGCGGCGCGGGCCTCGGGGGCGAGCCGGAACCGGCCGGCGAGCCCGCGCGGGTCCTCGAGCGCGCGGTCGACGAGCAGGCCCAGGTCCTCCTCCGTCAGCGGCTGGAGCGTGAGGAGCAGGGAGCGGGACAGCAGCGGCGCGATGACGGAGAACGACGGGTTCTCGGTGGTGGCCGCGATCAGGGTCACCCAGCCGTTCTCGACGCCGGGCAGCAGGGCGTCCTGCTGCGCCTTCGAGAAGCGGTGGATCTCGTCGAGGAACAGCACGGTGGAGACGCCGTAGAGGTCGGCCTGCTCGCGCGCCTTCTCCATGACGCTCCGCACGTCGCGCACGCCCGCCGTCACCGCGGACAGCTCGACGAACCGGCGGCCCGAGCTGCCGGCCACGGCTTGCGCGAGCGTCGTCTTGCCCGTGCCGGGCGGGCCCCAGAGGATCACCGACACGGCCCCGCTCGTGCCGTCGGGCGACGCCAGGCGGCGCAGGGGCGATCCGGGGCGGAGGAGGTGGGCCTGCCCCGCGACGTCGTCGAGGGAGGTGGGCCGCATGCGCACGGCGAGCGGGACGGGTCCCTGCCGCAGCGCCGTCCGTGCCTCCATGCGCGTCACCCTATGCACCGGCACAGACACCGCGGGTGGGATCGGAGCGGCTGCCCGGGCTCTCCTACGATCGGTGTCGCCCGGCCGGACCGGGCGGGAGAGGGAGCGGCGTGGCGAATCGGAGCCCCAGGGAGCGCGCGGAGCGCGATGCGCGCAAACGCGCCCGCTCGTACTCGATCCGGCAGGAGGTGCACCTCGAGCGGGGTCGCCGCCGTCGCCGCGACGACGTCACCGCCGGGATCGTGCTCGCGGTCGTGCTCGTCGCCGCCACCGCCTCGCAGGTCGGCTTCTTCACCGCCGGCCCCGGCGCCGCGAAGCCGTCGGCGTCCGCGAGCGCGAGCGCCTCCCCCACGCCGAGCACGGCGCGCACCGTCGCCCCGAAGTCGCTGTCGGAGGACCGCACGTGGAAGGGGACGATGGCGATCAACACGACGAAGCTGTCGATCTCGCTGAACGGGAAGAAGGCCCCGCAGGCCGTCGCGAACTTCGTCGACCTGGCCGGCACCGGCTTCTACTCCGGGCTCACCTGCCACCGCCTCACCACCTCCGGCATCTTCGTGCTGCAGTGCGGCGACCCCGCGGGCGACGGCTCGGGCGGCCCGGGCTACACGTTCGGCCCGCTGGAGAACGTGCCGGAGGACGGCGTCTACCCGGCCGGCACCATCGCGATGGCCCGCGGCGCCGCGGAGGACAGCCAGGGCAGCCAGTTCTTCATCGTCTACAAGGCCTCGAAGCTGCCCGCTCCCGGCTACACCGTGTTCGGGAAGGTGACCGGCGGTCTCTCCGGGCTGAAGTCGGCGATCACGAGCAAGGGGACGGCCGACGGCTCCGGCGACGGCGCCCCGAAGGTCGCGACGACCCTCGGCACGATCGCGGTGCAGTAGGCGGCCCTCACCGTTCGACCGCGTGCACTACCCTCGGGCACCGAGGTGAGCGCTGTGACCACGCCCGAGACCGGACCGGCCGCCGAGGTGGCCGAGGCTCCGACGAACCCTGACGTCCCGAACCACGAGGACGCACCGACCGACGACGCTCCGACGTCCGAGGCCGCGCCGACGACCGACGACGCGCCCGCCGAGGCCGCACCGTCGACGACGAGCGGACCGACGAGCGCCTGGGGCCGCGTCGACGAGCACGGAGCCGTGTTCGTCCGCGACGGCGACGCCGAGCGGCAGGTCGGGGAGTACCCCGACGCGAGCCCGGCCGAGGCGCTCGCGTACTACGAGCGGAAGTACCTGGACCTGGCGAGCCAGGTCGCGCTGCTCGAGCAGCGCGCGCGGCGCGGCGCCCCGCCCGCCGACGTCGCGCGGGCGGTGCAGCGGCTGACGGAGGCGCTGCGGGCCCCGGCCGCGGTCGGCGACCTGCAGGCGCTGCGCGACCGCGTCGGCGCCCTGAGCGGTGCCGTCGAGGACCTGACGGCGCAGCGCTCCGAGGAGCACAAGGCCGAGGTCGAGAAGGCCCGCGCCGATCGCGTCGCCATCGTCGAGGAGATCGAGGTGCTCGCCCGCCGCGACCCCTCGACCGTGCAGTGGAAGGCCACCGGCCAGGCCGTCGATGCCCTCTTCTCCCGCTGGCAGGAGGCGCAGCGCACCGGTGCGCGCCTGCCCAAGGGCGAGGCGAACGACCTGTGGAAGCGCTTCCGCGACGCGCGCTCGACCATCGACGGCCAGCGCCGCGCGTACTTCGCCGAGCTCGACGCCACGCAGGGCGCCGCGCGCGAGCAGAAGGAGCGCATCGTCGCCCGCGCCGAGGCGCTGTCCGGCTCGAACGACGCCATCGGCGCCTACCGGGGCCTGCTCGACGAGTGGAAGCAGGCCGGCCGTGCCGGCAAGCGCGTCGACGACGCCCTGTGGGCCCGGTTCCGCGCCGCCGGCGACGCGATCTACTCCGCGAAGGCGGAGGAGCAGGCCGTGCAGGACGCCGAGTTCGGCGACAACCTCACCGCCAAGCTCGCGCTGCTCGAGGAGGCGGAGCCGCTGCTGCAGGCGACCGACGCGCAGTCGGCCCGCAGCCGCCTCACCTCCATCCAGCGCCGCTGGGACGCCGCGGGCAAGGTGCCGCGCGACCAGGTGCGCCACGTCGAGGATCGGATCCGCAAGGTCGAGCAGCACGTCGCCTCGCTCGAGCAGGACCACTGGCGCCGCACCAACCCGGAGACGAAGGCGCGGTCCGAGGGCCTCGCGTCGCAGCTCACCGCCGCGATCGCGAAGCTCGAGACCGAGCTCGCGGACGCGCAGGCGTCGGGCGACCGGAAGCGCATCAAGGACGCGGAGGACGCGCTGAACGCCCGCCGCATCTGGCTCGACGCGATCGGCTGACCGCTCCTCCCCACCCCGCGTTCTCCACAGCCGCGGGCGATGTCGATCGACGTCGCCCGCGGCTGCACGACACTCGAGCGGTGCGACTCGCCCCTGCGCTCGACCCCGGCTCGTTCCCCGAGGCGGAGCGCTCCGTCCTGCTGCTCGACGGGGAGGCGGTGCCGCTCGGCCTGACCGTCATCCCGGTCGACGTGCCCGTCGGGCCGGCCGTGCGCGCCGCGTCCCTGGCCGCAGCGGTGGCCCGCTTCGACCTCGTCGTCGACCTGCGCACCGCGGCGTGGGTGCACGGCGCGGTGCCGGCGCTCCCCCGGCCGCTCACCCTGGCCGTCGACGTGTCGCGGTCCCGGCGCACGAAGCTCGTCGTCCCGCCGCCGCGGGAGGCGCGGTTCCGGCACGACGACCTCCTGCGGCTCGGCGGCGTGCTCGTGACGACGCCGCTGAAGACCGCGTTCGACCTGCTGCGCCTCGACGACGACGCAGACCCGGCGCTGGACGCCCTCGCCGCCGCGCTCCTGCGGGAGGCGGGCCTCACCGCCGCCGTCGCCGCCGCGCTGGCGCACCTTCAGCCGGGCTGCCCGCACAAGCAGCGGGGCATCGACCGCCTGGCCGCACTGCCGTGAAGCCGGTGCTCAGCCCGCGCTGACCCGGTAGACGTCGTAGACGCCCTCGATGCGCCGCACCGCGTTCAGCACGCGGTCCAGGTGCGTCGTGTCGCCCATCTCGAAGACGAAGCGGCTGAGCGCCAACCGGTCGGAGGAGGTGGAGACCGTCGCCGACAGGATGTTCACGTGGTGCTCGGACAGCACCCGAGTGACGTCCGACAGCAGACCGGAGCGGTCGAGCGCCTCGACCTGGATCTGCACCAGGAACACGCTCTTCGAGGTCGGGGCCCACTCGACCTCGACCATGCGCTCGGGCTCGCGCTTCAGCGCGACGATGTTGTTGCAGTCGGAGCGGTGCACCGAGACGCCGGAGCCGCGCGTGACGAAGCCCAGGATCTCGTCGCCCGGCACCGGCGTGCAGCACTTCGCGAGCTTGACGAGGATGTCGGGCGCGCCGCGCACGAGCACGCCGGAGTCGCTCGACCGGATCGCCCGCTGCCGACCGGTGGTCGGCGCCTCGAACTCGGGCTCGTCCGCCTCCTGCGTGTCCTGCACCTGCGCGAGGACGCGCTCGATCACGGACTGCGTCGAGACGTGGCCCTCGCCGATCGCGGCGTAGAGGGCGGACACGTCCTCGTACCGCATCGACGTCGCGATGCCCACGAGCACGTCCTGGCTCATCAGCTTCGTGAGCGGCAGGTTCTGCTTGCGCATGGCCCGCGCGATGGCGTCCTTGCCCTGCTCGACCGCCTCGTCGCGCCGCTCCTTGGTGAACCACTGGCGGATCTTCGTGCGGGCGCGGGGGCTGCGGACGAACTGCAGCCAGTCCTTGGAGGGGCCGGAGTCGGGGTTCTTCGAGGTGAAGACCTCGACGACGTCGCCGGAGGCGAGCTGCGACTCGAGCGGCACGAGCCGGCCGTTCACCTTCGCGCCCATCGTGCGGTGGCCGACGTCGGTGTGCACCGCGTACGCGAAGTCGACCGGGGTCGCGCCGGAGGGCAGGCCGATGACCTTCCCCTTCGGGGTGAAGACGTAGACCTCCTTCGCCCCGATCTCGAACCGCAGGCCCTCGAGGAACTCCTGCGGGTCGGCGGTCTCGCTCTCCCAGTCGGACAGGTGGGCGAGCCACGCCATGTCCTCGTCGCCGGTCGTCATCGGGCCGGTGGACCGGCCGGCGACCTGCTCCTTGTACTTCCAGTGCGCGGCGACGCCGAACTCCGCCCGCTGGTGCATCTCGTGCGTGCGGATCTGGATCTCGACCGGGCGCCCCTCGGGGCCCAGCACGGTCGTGTGCAGCGACTGGTACAGGTTGAACTTCGGCGTCGCGATGTAGTCCTTGAAGCGACCCGGCACCGGCGTCCAGCGCGCGTGGATCGAACCCAGCACGGCGTAGCAGTCCGCACCGAGTCGACCAGGATGCGGATGCCCGTGAGGTCGTAGATCTCGTCGAACTCGCGACCGCGCACGATCATCTTCTGGTAGATCGAGTAGTACTGCTTCGGCCGGCCGACGACCCGTCCCTTGATGCGGGAGGACTTGAGGTCGTCCGTCACCTGGTCGATCACCTGCGCGACGAACTCCTCGCGCTGGGGCGTGCGGCGCCGCACGAGCGACTCGATCTCGAGGTAGAGCTTCGGGTAGAGCACCGCGAACGACAGGTCCTCGAGCTCGAGCTTGATCGTCTGGATGCCCAGGCGGTGCGCGAGCGGCGCGTAGATCTCGAGGGTCTCCTTCGCCTTCCGCTGCGCGCTCTCGGCGGGCACGAAGCCCCAGGTGCGGGCGTTGTGGAGGCGGTCGGCCAGCTTGATGATCAGGACCCGGAGGTCCTTCGACATCGCGATGACCATCTTCCGCACGGTCTCGGCCTGCGCCGAGTCGCCGTACTTCAGCTTGTCGAGCTTGGTGACGCCGTCCACGAGCAGCGCGACCTCGTCGCCGAAGTCCGCGCGCAGCTCGTCGAGCGTGTAGTCCGTGTCCTCGACGGTGTCGTGCAGCAGCGCCGCTGCGACGCCGCGCGGGCCGATGCCCAGCTCCGCGAGGATCTGCGAGACCGCCACCGGATGCGTGATGTAGGGCTCGCCGCTCTTCCGCTTCTGCCCGCGATGCGCCTTCTCGGCGGCCGCGTACGCCCGCTCGATGACGGCGGTGTCGGCCTTCGGGTGGTGCACGCGCACGGTGCGGATGAGCGTGTCGACCGCGTCGACCGGCTGCGCCCGCGAGAAGAGGCGGGGCACCCGACGCCGCAGCGAGGCGGTGTTCGGCGCAGCGTCACGCGTCTCGGTCACGCACCACCTCCCGGTCCGTGGAGGCTAACACCCGACCGCTCGGCGGAGTTCCCGCGGCTCAGGCGCGGGCCCTCGCGTCCAGCGCACGACGGGACTGCAGCTTGATCGCCGGCTCGTTCGCCCGCAGGTCGGTGTAGAGCGGCGCCGCGACGAAGATCGTCGAGTAGGTGCCGACGATGATGCCGATGAACAGCGCCAGCGAGATGTCGCGCAGCGTGCCCGCCCCGAGCAGCGTGGTGCCGATGAAGAGGATCGAGGCGATCGGCAGCAGGCCGACGATCGAGGTGTTGATCGACCGCACCAGGGTCTGGTTCACCGCGAGGTTCACCGTCTCCGCGAACGTGCGGCCCGAGCCGTCGGTCAGCCGCGCGGTGTTCTCACGGATCTTGTCGAACACCACGACCGTGTCGTAGAGCGAGTAGCCGAGGATCGTCAGGAACCCGATCACCGCCGCGGGCGTGATCTCGAAGCCGACGATGCCGTAGATGCCCGCGGTGATGATCAGGTCGTGGAGCAGCGACACGAGGCCAGCGACCGACATCTTCCAGGTCCGGAAGTACACCGCCATCACGACGGCGACGAGCACCAGGAAGATGACGAGCGCCCGGATCGCGCCGGAGGAGATGTCGGCGCCCCAGGTCGGGCCGATGAAGGACGAGGAGACGCCGGCGTTCCCGGTCGCGGGGTTCGGCACGCCGTAGGCCTGTGCGAGCGCCGCCTGCACCCGGTCGGTGCGCGCGGTCCCGCCCTTCGGGTCGAGCTGCGTCGTCTGGACGCGCACGTCGGTGCCGCCGACGACGGCCACCAGCGGCTCGACGTCGTTGCCCGTCACGGACTGCACGGCCTCCTTGGCGAGGTTCGTGTTCTGCACGTCCTTCGTCGAACCGCTGACGACGAACTGCGACCCGCCGGTGAACTCGATGCCGAAGTGGAATCCGCGCCCGACGGCGGGAAGCACGAGCAGCGGCAGCGCCAGCGAGACGAGCACCGCGACGGCGGACACGACGTACCAGAGCCGCCGGCGCTTGATGAAGTCGATCGACCGCGCCCCGGTGTACAGGTCGTTGCCGAACCGCGTGAGTCCGCCGGCCATCAGTCGCGTCCCTTCCCGTCGGCCCCGAGCTGGGCCGCTTTCCGTTCGGCGATCGTCTGTCGACGCTGCGCCTCCCCCGTCGCCCGCGCACCGCGACCGGCGACGGCCGGGGTGCGGAACTGACCGCGACCGCGGTAGACCGCGCCGAGCGCGCGCGGGTCGAGCCCGGAGAACGCGTGGCCCTCGGCGAAGAACGGCCGGCGGGCGAGCAGCTGCAGGATCGGGTGCGTGAACAGGGTCACGACCAGCACGTCGATGAGCGTCGAGAGGCCGAGGGTGAGGGCGAAGCCCTGCACGTCGCCGACCGCGAGCGCGAACAGCACGCCGGCGGCGAGCAGGTTCACCGCATCGGACGCGAGGACCGTGCGCCGTGCGCGGCGCCAGCCGGTCTCGACTGCGCCCTCGAGCGTCCGCCCCTCCCGCAGCTCGTCCCGGATGCGCTCGAAGTAGACGATGAACGAGTCGGCCGTGATGCCGATCGACACGATGATGCCGGTGACGCCCGCGAGCGACAGGCGGTAGCCCTCGCGCCAGGACAGGAAGTCGAGGACCAGGAAGGTGAGCACAGCGGAGACGCCGAGGCTCGCCAGCACCACGGACGCCAGCGCGCGGTACTGGAACAGCGCGTAGACGAACACGAGGATCAGGCCGATCAGGCCGGCGATGAGGCCCGCGATCAGCTGCGAGGAGCCGAGCGTGGCGGAGATGGTCTGCTGGCTCTGCACCGCGAAGTTGACGGGCAGCGCGCCGAACTTCAGCTGGTCGGCGAGCTGCTTCGAGCTGTCCTCCGTGAAGGAGCCCGAGATCTGCGCCTTGCCGTTGGTGATCGCCGCGTTCATCGTCGGCGCCGAGATGACCCTGCCGTCGAGGACGATCGCGAACTGGTTCTGCGCGGTTCCCGCGGTGAACCCGACGAGGCGCTGCGAGATGTTCGCGAACTGGGCGGTGCCGCGGCTGTTGAACGTCAGGTTGACGACCCACTCGCCCGTCGTCGCGCCCTGGCTGGTGGTGGCGAGACCCGCGGTCGCGTCGGAGATGTTGGTGCCGGGCACCTCGACGGGGCCGAGCAGGTACTTCGCGCTGCCGTCGTCGGAGCACGTGACGAGCGGCTTGCTCGACGGCGCCTTGCCCGGGTCGTTCTCGGCCGCGCAGTTGTAGTTCTCGTACAGGTCCTGCAGGTACGGCGTCACCTGGGCGAGGTCGCTGCCGTTCGTCGGCTTCGCGCTCGGGGTGTTCGCGAGGGAGGCGGGCGGCGTGTAGGGCTTGGTCCCGTCCCCGGCCGACGCGGTCGCGGCCGCCGAGGTGACGAGGACCGGCCGGAAGTCCATCCGGGCGCTCTCGCGCACGCTGTTGATCGTCGACTGCGACGGCGTGCCCGGCAGCGAGACGACGATGTTGTTGCCGGAGGAGGTGCCGACCTGCGCGTCGGGGCTGCCGCCGGCGGCCGCGCGCTGGCGGATGATCGCGACGGACTGGTTCAGCTGGTCCGCCGTCGGGTTCGACCCGTTCTCGGTGGTCGCGTGCAGGATGATCTGCGTCCCGCCCTCGAGGTCGAGGCCGAGCTTCGGCAGCAGCGACGTCGCCTTGTCGGCGAACGTGCTGCCCGGCGCGGTCAGGACGCCGACGAAGTTCAGCGCCAGGGTCGCGAGGATCACGACGACGAGGCCGACCAGCGCCCGCCGGGCGCGGTGCTTCGGGGTCACAGGACTCGGCACGAAGGCCTTTCGGGTCAGGTCGTTCGGAGGCTCCGCAGGCTCACGGCCGCGGTGGCCGGCGCCGCTTCCCAGAAGAAGCGGGCCGAGCCATGGTACGGGCTTCGCGCCCGCCGCCTACGAGGCGGCGCCGCCGGAGCGTCGGGTCGGGTCCTCGGTCGTCGGGTCGACGGCGGTCGCCCGCTCCCCGAAGGTCGGGTCGGCCGCGGCGTCATCGAGCACGACCGGATCGCCGTTCAGCTGCGTGCCGTCCTGCGCGACGGGCGTCACGATGCGGCCGACCGCCTGGCGGTGCACGGTCAGCTCGGAGTTCGGGCCGGTCTGCAGCGTGATCTTGTTCTCGGCGTCGTCGACCGCGGTGATCGTGCCGAAGATGCCGGACGAGGTCATGATCTCCGCGCCGGGCTGCAGGCCGGTCGTCATCTCCTGCGCGGTGCGCTGGCGCTTGCGGCCGTTGCGGAACATCAGGCCGATGATCACGACGATGATGACGCCGAAGAAGAGCAGCTGAGCGGTGTTCGGATCCATGCGGAAGCCTTTCGGGAGGGGGCGGCCGGCGGTGCGCGGTCCGGCGTGGCGCCGCCGTCCGAGGCGGTCCTGCTCGGCGCCGCGACGGGGTTCTCCCGCCCGGTGCTCAGCGCCGCATCATACCGGCTCGTCGAACAGCGCCTGCGGACCGGTGGCCCCCGGCGCGGTCGGCGTGCGGCCCGTGCGACGCCAGGCCGCGGCGGTCGCGACGCGACCCCGCGGGGTGCGCGTCAGCAGCCCCATCCGGACCAGGAAGGGCTCCACGACCGAGGCGATCGTGTCCTGCTCCTCCCCCACGCTCGCCGCGAGGGTGCTGAGCCCGACGGGGCCGCCCTCGAACCGCTCGAGGATCGCGTCGAGCACGGCGCGGTCGAGGCGATCCAGGCCGTCCTCATCGACGTCGTACAGCGACAGCGCAGCCTGCACGGCCGCGTCGTCGGCGATCCCGCCGTGCACCAGCGCCCAGTCGCGCACCCGTCGCAGCAGGCGGTTCGCGATGCGCGGCGTGCCCCGGCTGCGGCTCGCGATCTCGCGCAGCGCCGGCGGCTGCACCGGCAGGTCGAGCATGGTCGCGGCGCGCAGCAGCACCTGCTCGAGCTCGTGGGTCTCGTAGAACTCGAGGTTCGCGGTGAAGCCGAAGCGGTCGCGCAGCGGGTTCGGCAGCAGCCCCGAGCGCGTCGTCGCGCCGACGAGGGTGAAGGGCGCGAGGTCGAGCGGGATCGAGGTCGCACCGGCGCCCTTGCCGACCATGATGTCGATGCGGAAGTCCTCCATCGCGAGGTAGAGCATCTCCTCCGCGGAGCGCGCCATGCGGTGGATCTCGTCGATGAAGAGCACCTCGCCGGGGGTCAGCGAGGAGAGCACGGCGGCGAGGTCGCCCGCGTGCTGGATCGCCGGGCCGCTCGACATGCGCAGCGGCCGGTTCGACTCCTCCGCCACGATCATCGCGAGCGTCGTCTTGCCGAGGCCCGGAGGGCCCGCGAGCAGGATGTGGTCCGGCGTCCGGTTCTGCATCGCCGCGGCCTTCAGGAGCACCTCGAGCTGCTTGCGAACGTTCTTCTGCCCGACGAACTCGGTGAGGTTCTTGGGGCGCAGCGCGCCCTCGAAGGCGAGCTCCGCCTCCGACTGGGGCACCGGGTCGATGGCGCTCATCGGACGGTCTGCGGGCCGAGGGCCGCCAGCGCGGCGCGGAGGAGGACCGCGGTCTGCCGCTCGTCCGGCCGCGCGGCGAGCACGTCGTCGAGCACCGCCTGCGCCGCCCGCTCCTGGTAGCCGAGCCCGACGAGGGCGACCAGCACGTCGGCGCCCCGCGCGGTCGGCCGGGGCGCGCTCGTGCGGACGGCGATGAGCTTGCCGGTGAGCGACACGACGATGAGCTTCGCCGTCTTCGGGCCGATGCCGGAGACGCGGCGGAACACGGCGTCGTCGTCGTTCGAGACGGCGGCGGCGATCTCCTCCGGCGCAAGCGCGGCCAGGACGCCCATCGCCGACTTCGGTCCGACGCCGGTCACCCCGCGGAGGAGGTCGAACACCTCGAGCCGCTCCCGGTCGGGGAAGCCGAAGAGCGACATGTCGTCCTCGCGCACCACCATCGCGGTGTGCACGAGCACCTCCTCGCCCGAGCGCACCGACAGCGCGTGGTCCGGGGTGACGGTGACGGCGTAGCCGACGCCGTGCACGTCGACCACGAGGGTCGTGCCGAGGGCCTCGAGCACGGTCCCACGCAGCGAGGCGATCATGCCGACGAGGCTAGGCGAGCGCACCGACGCCGGCGCGCTCCCACGCGGCTCCTTCGAACGCCGGTTCGACTCCGGCCCTCAGACGAGCGGCCAGCGGGTGCCGCTCTGCCGGCGCAGCGCGATGCCGAGGATCTCGGCGTGCGTCCCCGCACCTTGCGCGGCGGCGGGCGCGATCTGCTTCGCGATCTCGTCGTCCGGCGCCTCGAAGCGCACGGTCGCCTCCGCCTTGCCCTGCCGGACGCCGACCGACTTCGCCTCGACGGCGGTGAGCTCGCCGACCGCGCTCGCCGCCGCGGGCAGCACGGCCTGCGCGTTGCCGCCGGGGTGCACGCGCCCGACGGTGAGGACGACCCGATAGGACGGCATGGCTGCGCTCCCCCTGCGACGCCCCGCGCGCCGCACTCCCATTCTGCGACCGCACAATGGACGTGCTGTGCGGAGGGGGTCCGACATGAGCGGCGACGAGAACGGGACCGACCGGATCGGGACGACGGGACTGCGGTCCGTGGCGCAGGTGCTGCACGACGACCGGCCGACCGCCGCGGAGGCGGTGGGCCTGGCTGCGGCGACCGCCGCCGAGGTCGCGTCGCTGCACGCCGCCGGACGGGTGCACGGTCACCTCGACCCCGACACCGTCCTCGTCGACGACCGGGGCGACGTCGTGCTGGGCGGCGCGGGCGCGCACCGCATCGGCCCGGCCGCACCGCCCGAGCTCGTGTTCGCGGACCTCCGGGCCGTCGGCCGCATCCTCGCCCTCGGACTCGGCTGGACGGTGCCGGACCGCCGCCTGCCCGTGCCGGTCGAGGACCTGCTCGCGCGGGCGGAGGCGGCGGGCACCCCCTCCACCGCCCTGGCCCTCGCGCTGCGCCGCCTGCAGCGCGACCCGGCGCTGGTCGCGTCGCTGCTGCCGCCCATCGCCCCGGCCGTCCCCGCGCGACCCCGGTGGGACGCCCGCCCTCTCGCTCGGCTCGTGCCGACGGGCGCCCGGCGCACGACGGGCGTCGCGGCGGGGCTCGTCGCGGGCATCGCCCTGGTCGGCGGCGCGCTGCTGCTGGTCGGCGCGCCGGCCAGCACCGGGCTCGCGCCGCGGGACGCGGGCCGGATCGTCGCCGCACCGGAGGCGGCCGCCGGCTCCCCCGCCCCGCTGCAGGACGCGCCGGTCGGCGCCGAGCCGTCGACCGTCGACGCGCTGCTGCGCGCGGCCCGCACCGCCGCACCCGTCCTGCCCGCGCCGCGCCGGGTGCAGGCCGTCGCGCCCGCGGCCCGGCCGCAGGTGCAGGCCGCGCGTCCCGCGCCGCCGAGGCGCACCGCGTCGCCGGCGCCCACGCCCTCCGCGTCGGGCGGCAGCGCGACGCCGACGAGCGCGCCCGCGCCGTCCGCGCCGTCGTCGACGCCCCCGACCGGCACGCCGTCGGCGCCGCCCGCTCCGGCGCCGAGCGAGCCCGCCGAGCCGGCGCCCGCACCCACGCAGGTCGCACCGAGCGCTCCGGCGGCGCCCAGCGCCCCCGCGGCACCGACGCCCGAGCGGACCACGACCACCGAGGGCTGACCCCGGGGCCCGTCCTCCCCCGGGTCAGCGGCGGCGGGCGGACGCCTCCGCGTCCCGCCACGCCCGCTGGGCCGGCGTCATCGCCCCTGCGGCGGCGGCCGGCGCCGGCTGCCGCCAGGCGTGGCACACGGCGATGGCGATCGCATCCGCGGCGTCCGCGGGCTTCGGCGCCTCCGCGAGCCCGAGCAGGCGCGTCACCATCGTCGTGACCTGGCGCTTGTCGGCGTTGCCGTAGCCCGTCACCGCCGCCTTCACCTCGCTGGGCGTGTGCAGCCCGACCGGCAGCCCGCGCTCGGCGGCGAGGTGCAGCGCGATCCCGCTGATCTGCGCGACGCCCATCACGCTCTGCACGTTCTGCTGCGCGAACACGCGCTCGATCGCGAACGCCTCCGGCAGGTGCTGCTCGAACGCCGCCGTGAGGCCCCGTGCGATGCCGAGGAGGCGCAGCTCGAGCGCCATGTCGGGCGGCGTGCGCAGCACCTCCACGTGCACGAGCTGCGCGGTGCGGTTCGGCGCGACGTCGACGACGGCGACGCCGCAGCGGGTCAGACCCGGGTCGACACCGAGGACCCGCACGAGGAGGTCAGTCCTCCTCGTCGAGGGCGGCCGAGACCTGGTCGGACAGGTCGAAGTTCGCGAAGACGTTCTGCACGTCGTCGCTCTCCTCGAGCGCGTCGACGAGCCGCAGGATCTTCCGCGCGACCTCGACGTCGTCGATCTCGATGCTGACGCCCGGCACGAACTCGCTGTCGGCGGACTCGTAGTCGATGCCTGCGCTCTGCAGCGCGGTGCGCGCGGTCACGAGGTCGGCGGGCTCCGTGACGACCTCGAACTCCTCGCCGTGGTCCGCCACGTCCTCGACGCCCGCGTCGAGGACCGCGCCCAGCACGTCGTCCTCGGACAGGCCGTCGGTCTTCGCGACGCGGATGACGCCCTTGCGGCTGAAGTTGTAGGCGACGCTGCCCGGGTCGCCCATCTGGCCGCCGTTGCGGCTCATGGCCGTGCGGACCTCGGCGGCCGCACGGTTGCGGTTGTCCGTCAGGCACTCGATGAGGAGGGCGACGCCGTTCGGGCCGTACCCCTCGTACATGATCGTGTCGTAGCTGATGGTCTCGCCCGTGAGCCCGGCGCCGCGCTTGATCGCGCGGTCGATGTTCTCGTTGGGGACCGAGGTCTTCTTCGCCTTCTGCACGGCGTCGACCAGGGTCGGGTTGCCCGAGAGGTCGGCGCCGCCCATCTTGGCGGCCACCTCGATGTTCTTGATCAGCTTGGCGAAGGACTTCGCCCGTCGCTGGTCCTTGATCGCCTTCTGGTGCTTGGTGGTCGCCCACTTGGAGTGTCCGGACACGTGCGCCTCCTGCCGAAATGCCGGACCGATGCTACCGGGCGCGCGTCATGCTTCCGGCAGCCGGACCCCGGAGGACCGCAGCTCGAGCGCCGCGAGCCGCCGGATCACCTCCGGGTCACCCCGCCGCCAGGCCGCGACCACGTCGTCGTCGAGCTTCGTGACCGCGCGGGCGGGCCGGGTCGCGAGCGCGCGCAGGGCGAGCAGGTCGAGGGAGGCGGAGGCCGTCGCGAGCCGCGCGACGGCGGCCCGGCGCACGCCGCCGACGAGCCGCGGGCGGACCCAGCCGACGAGCACGACGAGCACGACCAGCGCGGCGACGGTCCAGCCGACGAGGGTCGCGAGGTGCTCGACGCCCGCCTGCCAGCTCGTGCCGGCGTCGGCGAGGGTGCCGCCCGCGTCGCTCGCGCTCGAGAAGGGCGCGCTGATCCCGCCGCCGATCAGCGGCACACCGCTCAGCCGCCGGCCGATGTCCTGCATGGTCGACGAGAAGTCGTTCCCCGACCTCGTCACGTCCGCCCCGATGCTCCTGAACGCCGCGATCGCGTCGTGGATGGCCACCGCGACCACCACGCCGACGATGATCACGGCCACCGCCGCGAGGTCGCCGAGGATCTGGTAGGTCCGGCGCCCGCCGAAGTCCGAGTACAGCTTCACGAGGCAAGTCGAGCACGACAGCAGGAGGAATCGAGCACGACAGCAGGAAGAAGGAGCTTCAGCAGGAGGAGACCGGCCGAATCGTCCTGCTGACGTCGTCCTCTCCTGCTGTCGTGCTCCGCCGAAGGGTCGGATCCGCCGAAGGGTCAGAGCAGGCCGAGGAAGTGGCGGTGGAAGCGGGTCTCGCCGGTGATCTCCGGGTGGAAGGAGGTGCCGAGCAGGGTGCCCTGCCGCACGGCGACCACGCGTCCGTCGTCGAGCGTGGCGACCGCCTCCGCCGAGGGGCCCACCTCCTCGACGATCGGCGCCCGGATGAACGCCGCGTGCACCGGCGGCCCGTCGAGCAGCTCCACGTCGAGGTCGGTCTCGAAGGAGTCCACCTGGGTGCCGAACGCGTTTCGGCGGACCGTGACGTCGAGCCCGCCGAGCGTCTGCTGGTCGGGCAGCGCGTCCCGCACGCGGTCGCTCAGCATGATCAGGCCGGCGCAGGTGCCGTAGACCGGCATGCCCGCAGCGATCCGCTCCTGCAGCGGCTCGCGCAGGCCGAAGGCGCGCGACAGCTTGTCCATCACCGTCGACTCGCCGCCGGGGATCACGAGGCCGGCGACCTGCTCGAGCTCGCGGGCGCGGCGCACCGGCACCGCGTCCGCGCCCAGCTCCGTCAGGACGGCGAGGTGCTCGCGGAAGTCGCCCTGCAGGGCGAGGACGCCGACGCGGGGACCGGTCACCAACCGCGCGAGGCGAGGCGGTGCGGCGCGGGCACGTCGGCGACGTTGATGCCGACCAGTGCCTCGCCGAGCCCGCGGGAGGCGTTCGCGATCTCCTCCGGATCGTCGTAGAAGGTCGTGGCCTTCACGATCGCCTTGGCGCGCAGCGCCGGGTCGCCCGACTTGAAGATGCCGGAGCCGACGAACACGCCGTCCGCGCCGAGCTGCATCATCATCGCGGCGTCGGCCGGGGTGGCGACGCCGCCCGCGGTGAACAGCACGACGGGCAGCGTACCGAGGCGCGCCACCTCGACCACGAGGTCGTACGGCGCCTGCAGCTCCTTGGCCGCGACGTAGAGCTCGTCGGGCGACTTCGCCTTCAGCGCCGCGATCTCGCCCTTGATGGTGCGGATGTGCTTGGTCGCCTCGGAGACGTCGCCGGTGCCGGCCTCGCCCTTCGAGCGGATCATCGCCGCGCCCTCGGTGATGCGCCGGAGCGCCTCGCCCAGGTTGGTGGCGCCGCAGACGAACGGCGACGTGAACTTCCACTTGTCGATGTGGTTCACGTAGTCGGCGGGCGACAGGACCTCGGACTCGTCGATGTAGTCCACGCCGAGGTGCTGCAGCACCTGCGCCTCGACGAAGTGGCCGATGCGCGCCTTCGCCATGACCGGGATCGAGACGGCCTCGACGATGCCGGCGATCAGGTCGGGGTCGCTCATGCGGGCGACGCCGCCCTGCGCGCGGATGTCCGCGGGGACCCGCTCGAGCGCCATCACGGCGACGGCCCCGGCGTCCTCGGCGATCTTCGCCTGCTCGACGGTGACGACGTCCATGATCACGCCGCCCTTCAGCATCTCGGCGAGGCCGCGCTTGACGCGGGCGGTGCCGGTGCCGGGCTCGTTCGCTGCGGAGGCGGTCGTGGGGTTGAGCGTGTCGGTCATCTCAGGTTCCTGATCAGGGGTGGAAGTCGAACGGCAAGGCTACTCGTGGGGACAACGGGGTTCGCGGATCCGCAATTCCTTCGCGACGCGCGGGGGCGCGGCGGCGTCGGGCGGCGTGTCGGGCGGGAACCGCGGCTCCGCGGAGGATCTGCGGATCCGCGATCAGGCGGGCCAGGCGGACTTCAGCGACGCCCAGGTGTCCCCGAGCAGCACGGGCAGGGCCTTCGTCGCGCCGATGATGGGGAAGAAGTTCGCGTCCGCCGCCCACCGGGGCACGACGTGCTGGTGCAGGTGCGCCGCGACGCCCGCGCCGGCGATCACGCCCTGGTTCATGCCGATGTTGAAGCCGTCGCAGCGGGCGTCCTCGCGGAGCACCCGCATCGCCGTCTGCGTCAGCGCCGCGATCTCGGCCGCCTCCTCCGTCGTCGCCTCGTCGTACAGCGGCACGTGCCGGTACGGGCAGACGAGGAGGTGGCCGGAGTTGTACGGGAACAGGTTGAGCAGCACGTAGGCGTGCTCGCCCCGGTGCACGATCAGCGCCTCCTCGTCGCTCCGCTTCGGCGCCTCGCAGAAGGGGCACTCCCCCTCGCCGCCGCCGGCGTTGGGCCCCGTGTGGTTCGACGAGATGTAGGCCATGCGGTGCGGGACCCACAGGCGCTGGTACGCGTCCGGGATCCCGACCGCGCCGTCCACGACCTCCGGTGCGTCGCTCACACCGCTCCGACCGCGGCGGCACCGGCGCCGTTCGCCGGCTCGAGGTCGTCGGCGGTCGACACCTGGAGGCGGGAGCGGATCGCGCCCGTGATCAGCGCGACCGCCTCCTCCACGGGCACGCCGTTGCGCATCGTGCCGTCGCGGAACCGGAAGCTGACCGCGTCCGCGTCGCGGTCCTTCTCCCCCGCGATCAGCAGGAACGGCACGTGCTCGAGCGTGTGGTTGCGGATCTTCTTCTGCATCCGGTCGTCGGAGGCGTCGAGCTCGACGCGCACGCCCGCCGCCCGCAGGCGGTCGAGCACCCCCTGCAGGTGGTCCGCGTACTCGTCGGCGACGGGGATCCCGACGGCCTGCACCGGCGACAGCCAGACCGGGAACGCCCCCGCGTAGTGCTCGAGCAGGATCGCGAAGAACCGCTCGACGGAGCCGAACAGTGCGCGGTGGATCATCACCGGCCGCTGCTTCGTGCCGTCGGGCGCCGTGTACTCGAGGTCGAACCGGTTGGGCTGGTCGAAGTCGAGCTGCACGGTGGACAGCTGCCAGGTGCGGCCGATCGCATCGCGCGCCTGCACGCTGATCTTCGGGCCGTAGAACGCGGCGCCGCCCGGGTCGGGCACGAGCTCGAGCCCGGTCTCCGCGGCGACCTCCGCGAGGGTCGCCGTGGCGGTGTCCCACATCTCGTCGTTGCCCGAGAACTTGGGGCTGTCGTCGCGGGTGGACAGCTCGAGGTAGAAGTCGTCGAGCCCGTAGTCGCGCAGCAGGTCGAAGACGAAGTTGAGGGTGCGGGTCAGCTCCTCCTTCACCTGGTGCTGCGCCACGTACAGGTGCGCGTCGTCCTGCGTCATGCCGCGCACGCGGGTGAGGCCCGCGAGCGCTCCGGACTTCTCGTAGCGGTACACGGACCCGAACTCGAAGAGCCGCAGCGGCAGCTCGCGGTAGCTGCGCCCGCGCGACCGGAAGATCAGGTTGTGCATCGGGCAGTTCATGGGCTTCAGGTAGTAGTCCTGGCCCTGCCGGGTGACGTTGCCCTCGGCGTCGACCTCCTCGTCGAGGTGCATCGGCGGGAACATCCCGTCCGAGAACCACTGGAGGTGGCCGGAGGTCTGGAAGAGGTTCTCCTTGGTGATGTGCGGCGACCACACGAAGGAGTACCCGCCCGCCTCGTGGCGCTCGCGCGAGTAGTCCTCCATCTGCCGGCGGATGACGCCGCCCTTGGGGTGGAAGACCGCGAGGCCGGAGCCGATCTCGTCGGGGAAGCTGAACAGGTCGAGCTCCGCGCCGAGCTTGCGGTGGTCGCGCTTGGCGGCCTCCTCGAGGCGGTGCTGGTGCGCGCGCAGCTCGTCCTTGGACGGCCAGGCGGTGCCGTAGATGCGCTGCAGCTGCGGGTTCTTCTCCGAGCCGCGCCAGTACGCGGCGGCGACGCGGGTGAGCGCCCACCCGTTCCGGATCACGCCCGTGCTCGGCACGTGCGGGCCGCGGCAGAGGTCCTGCCAGACGACCTCGCCGGTCTGCCGGTCGACGTTCGCGTACACGGTCAGCTCGCCGGCGCCGACCTCGACGGCCTCGTCGGACTCCGCGGCGCCGCCCTCCTGCACCGAGCCCTTCAGGCCGATGAGCTCGAGCTTGTACGGCTCGGCGGCGAACAGCTCGCGCGCCTCCGCCTCCGTGACGACCCGGCGCTCGAAGCGCTGGCCGGCGCGCTGGATGCGCTCCATCTCCTTCGTCAGCGCCTTGAGGTCCTCGGGGGTGAAGGCCTGCGCCACGTCGAAGTCGTAGTAGAAGCCGTCGGTGACGGGCGGGCCGATGCCGAGCCGCGCCTCCGGGTTGATGCGCTGCACCGCCTGGGCGAGCACGTGCGCCGTCGAGTGGCGCAGGATCGACAGGCCGTCCGGCGACCCGATCGGCACCGGCTCGGCGTGCACGCCGTCCGGCAGCGGACGGTCGAGGTCCCAGAGGGCGCCGTCGACGCGGACGGCGACGACCTCGCGGTCCGCGCCGAAGAGGGTTCGCCCCGTCGTCACCGCCGGTCCGTGCTCGGCGGAGTCGGCAGGCGGAGTGAGGTCGCTCAACAGCGGGTTCCCTTTCGGTCGCAGGCCCTCAACTGTATGCGCCGGCGGTGATGGCGGCCCTCCCCGCGGCCACCCGCCGATCAGCGCCGGCGGAGGCGGGCGAGCAGGTGGTCGACCCGGCGACGCAGCGGACTGGGCGGCGGCACGCGGATGGGCGCCGAGCCGCCGTGCACCGCGGCTTCGAGCGCCGGCAGGTCCACGGTCGCGATGAGGCGCAGCCGTTCGCGCAGGTGCGCCTCGTCGTCGACCCGGCCGACGGGGTCGCCGCTGACCGCGCGGGTGAGCGCGGCGTCGACCTCCTCCTGCGCGTCCCGCCGCGCGGCCTCGAGCAGCGCCGCGACCTGCCCGGCGTCGTTCTCCCAGGACAGCAGCCGTCGCGCGACGAGCCGGTAGACCCGGCGGCGCCGGTCGAGGTTGTCGGCGTCGGATGCGCGGTAGTCGTGCTCGTGGGTGGCGCTGCCGTCGGCCAGCGGGGCGATGCGCAGCTCCTGCTCCATCCGGCGCGCGGAGCCCTCCGCCTCGAGGCGCAGCCGGCCCAGCACGAGCCGCACCTCGTCCGCCCACGCCTCCGGGTCGATCGAGCCCTCGGCGGTGACGGTGTCGACGATGATCCGGTTCTTCAGGCGCATGCGGGTCGCGTACTCCGCGAGCAGCAGGCCCTCCTCGGCCTCCTCCTCGACCGCGCGCCGGATGTGCACCGGCGCGGTCCAGTCCTCCGGCGCCGTCCGATCCGCCATCGTCCCTCCCGCCCGTCGCCCCCGCTCCAGGATGACCGATCGCGCGGCGAGCCCGCCCGATCGCGCGGGCGCCGGGCGCGTCGGTCGCGCTGCAGCTCGTCCGTGCGGCGGACGAGGGCACGGTCGACGTCGATGGATCCAGTCGTGGGCCGACAGGACGCTCCTGCGAAGAGGGAGTCGGTCGGACGAGCGCATGGGCTGCGCGACCGGAGCGACCGTCATACCGGCAGCGCGGTCGCCTCCTGAGCCCGGAGACGACGAAACCCCCGCCGAGGCGGGGGTCCTGGTGGGCGATACCGGGTTCGAACCAGTGACCTCTTCCGTGTCAGGGAAGCGCGCTACCACTGCGCCAATCGCCCGAGCCGGCCTGCGCTCGCGAGGAGCGCGTTCCGTTCGAGGTGGGGACGGGATTCGAACCCGCGTACACGGCTTTGCAGGCCGTTGCCTCGCCTCTCGGCCACCCCACCGGTGTTGTGAAGACCAACGTGGGTGGACCGTGCGGCCTGTCGGAATCCGACTGGTCCCACCGAGCGGATGACGAGATTCGAACTCGCGACCCTCACCTTGGCAAGGTGATGCGCTACCACTGCGCCACATCCGCATCGCCCCTCGCGGGGCGTCCATGACTGTAGCCGATCCCGGGACGCCGCGCGAACCGAGCGACACGCCCCGTCCTGGTGACCTGCTGCCATCGGAGGGGACTCCGCGGCTGTGGCATCATGGTCAGCCGCGGGCGATTGGCGCAGTTGGTAGCGCGCTTCGTTCACACCGAAGAGGTCGTCGGTTCGAGTCCGGCATCGCCCACCGCGAGAAGGCCCTGCTCCCCTACGGGAGCAGGGCCTTAGCCGTTCTCAGGCGCAGGAAGCGCCGCCGCCTCCGGCAGCGTCCGCGCCCTGCGGCAGGGGAATCCGCCGCAGGAGGCTGCCGCAACGACCGATGCTGCCGGAGAGCGCACAGCACCTCGAGCAGCCCTCCTGAGCCCGTCCAGCGCCGCGGAGCGCCGAGTGCGTCGGCGATGTACCGCCGCCTGCCGCCTGCCTGCACGACCCGATCCGAGCCCGCGCGGAACGCGGCCCGTTCAGGGCCGCGAAGCGCACAGCTGCGCCGCAGCGGCGGCGGCGCAGCGATGAGCACCGAAGGCCCGCCCCGGCGTACCGGGACGGGCCTTCGTGCTGCGAACGGGTCAGACGCGGATCGCGGAGGCGTCCTCGCGGTCGTCGAGCAGGTAGCCCTCCTCGCCGTGGACCGTGTTGTCGACGCCGGCGACCTCGTCCTCGCTCGTGACGCGGAAGCCGATCGTCTTCTGGATGATCCAGCCGAGCAGCGCCGCGCTGAAGAAGGAGAAGACGGTGACGGCGGCCGCACCGACGAACTGCTGGCCGAGCGACGCGGGGCCGAAGCCGAAGAACAGGCCGCGGCCGGTGCCGAAGAGGCCGATGAACAGCGTGCCGATCCAGCCGCCGACGAAGTGGATGCCCACCACGTCGAGCGAGTCGTCGAAGCCGAGGCGCCACTTCAGGTCCACCGCGAGGGCGCAGACGGCACCGGTGATGATGCCGAGGACCATGCCCCAGAACGGCGTCAGGATGTTGCAGGCGGGGGTGATGGCGACGAGGCCGGAGACCGCACCGGAGGCGGCGCCGATCGAGGTCGCCTTGCCGTCCTTGAGCTTCTCGACGATCAGCCAGCCGAGCGTGGCGGCGGCCGGGGCGGCGAGCGTGTTGATCCAGGCGAGCGCGGCGACGCCGTCGACCGCGGCCTCGGAGCCGGCGTTGAAGCCGAACCAGCCGAACCACAGCAGGGAGGCGCCGAGCAGCGTCAGCGGCACGTTGTGCGGCTTGACCATGCCCTTGGCGAAGCCGACGCGGCGGCCGAGCACGATCGCGAGCGCCAGGCCCGCCGCACCGGCGTTGATGTGCACCGCGGTGCCGCCGGCGAAGTCGTTCACGCCGAAGCCCTGGATCCAGCCGCCGTCGTCGCCGAGGTTGAAGACCCACGCGGCGACGGGGAAGTAGACGAGCGTCACCCACACGCCGGCGAAGACCATCCACGCGCCGAACTTCGCGCGGTCGGCGATCGCGCCGGAGATCAGGGCGACGGTGATGATCGCGAAGGTCGCCTGGAACCCGGCGAACGCGAGCGCGTTGAGGTCGGGCGCGCCATCGGCGCCCGACGTCAGCTGCGGGATGAGCGCGAAGCTGGCGAAGGGGTTGCCCACGATGCCGGGGATCGCCCAGCTGGAGCCCTGGCTGAACGCCATCGAGTAGCCGTAGAGGACGAACAGGACGGCGACGAGGGCGATCGCGCCGAAGCTCATCATCATCATGCTGATGACGCTCTTCGCCTTGACCATGCCGCCGTAGAAGAACGCCACACCGGGCGTCATGAGCAGGACGAGGGCCGCTGCGACCATCAGCCACAGCGAGTTCAGGTCAGTCGCGGTCGCCGCCGGAGCAGCGGCGTGCAGGATCGGGGCCATGGGGACCGGGGACCTCTCTTGTTCGTGCGGGAGGGAGGCTTCCCGTGCACCGGCGTGCTGGCGCACCCCCGCATCGGAACGGGGAGCACAGGAACCCGCGACGAGTGTGGAGGAGGCACGTTTCGCCGCCCGACGTCCCGTGTTTCCCGGGCGTTACGAAACGGCGCTCGATGTGAACGTCGTGTTACACGACGCTCCGAGCGCCCGATCGGTCCGGCCTCAGGACGCCCTGGCGCCCGCGTTCGTCATCGCGACGAGGCGGGAGATCGCCCGGAGATACTTCTTCCGGTAGCCGCCCGCGAGCATGTCCTCGCCGAACACCCGGTCGAGCGGTTCGCCGCTGGCGACGAGCGCGACCTGCGCGTCGTAGAGGCGGTCGACGAGCGCGACGAAGCGCAGCGCCTCCGTCTGCCCGGGCAGGGGCCGCACGTCCCGCAGGCCTGCCGTGCGCAGCCCGTCGACGAGGCCGACGTAGCGCGCGGGGTGCACGGTCGCGAGGTGGTCGATCAGCGCGCCGAAGTCGTCGACGGTCGTGCCGGCGGCGTCGGGCAGCGCGGCCACGGCCGACTCCCCCGCGACGACCGCGGCCTCGGCGGCGTCGCGCCGCCGGTAGTCCAGGCCGCCGATCCGCACGGTGGTGAACCGGTCGGACAGGCCCTGGATCTCGCGGAGGAAGTCGGCGGCGGCGAAGCGGCCCTCCCCCAGCGCGTTCGGCGGGGTGTTCGACGTCGCGCCGATCCGGGTGCCGCCCTGCACCAGCTCGCCGAGCAGCCGCGACATCAGCATCGTGTCGCCCGGGTCGTCGAGCTCGAACTCGTCGATCGCGATCAGGGAGGCGCCGGACAGCAGCCGCACCGCGTCCGCGTACCCGAGGGCGCCGACGAGCGCCGTGTACTCGATGAACGTGCCGAAGTACTTGCGGCCCGGAGCCAGGTGCCACAGCGCGGCGAGCAGGTGCGTCTTGCCGACGCCGAAGCCGCCGTCGAGGTAGAGGCCGGGACGCTCGGGCGCCTTCGGACCGCGGCGGAACAGGCCGCCGGTGCGCGGGCCCCAGCCCGCGGCGAACGTGCGGACCGCCTCCACCGCCTCCGCCTGCGACGGGTGGTCGGGGTCCGGCCGGTAGTTCTCGAGGCGGGCGTCGGCGAACTGGCGCGGCGGCACGAGCGACGCGGCCATCCGCGCGGGGTCGACCTGCGGCACGACGTCGGCCAGGCGGCGAGGGGCCGTCACGGGCGCCGCCGGACGTCACAGAAGCGGTCTCGCGCCACGGGTGGTCACTCCTGATGCGTAGGGTCGTCGGGGCCGCCAGGACGGCGGTGGCAGCGTACTGCCGACGTCCTCCGGCGCCAGTGGACGCGCGATCGAGGAGGACGGCATGGCCGAGCAGGACGACAGCACGCGGTTCGCGGGGTACGCCCACCCGGAACGGCTCGTCTCGACCGAGTGGCTCGCGGAGCACCTCGGCGACGAGGGCCTCGTGGTGATCGAGTCCGACGAGGACGTCCTGCTCTACGAGACCGGCCACATCCCGGGCGCCGTGAAGGTCGACTGGCACACGGACCTGAACGACCCCGTCACCCGCGACTACATCGACGGCGAGGCGTTCGCCGCGCTGTTCGGCCGCCTCGGCATCGACCGCGGCGCGACGCTCGTCGTCTACGGCGACAAGAGCAACTGGTGGGCCGCGTACGCCCTCTGGGTCTTCACGCTGTTCGGCCACGAGGACGTGCGCCTGCTCGACGGCGGCCGCGCGAAGTGGATCGCGGAGGAGCGCCCGGTCACGCGCGACGCCACGGTGCGCACCCCGACCGAGTACCCGGTCGTCGAGCGCGACGACTCGCAGGTGCGCGCGTTCCGCGAGGACGTGCTCGACCACTTCGGCGCGCCCCTCATCGACGTGCGCAGCCCGCTCGAGTACTCCGGCGCCCGCACGACGGCGCCCGAGTACCCCGAGGAGTCCGCGCTGCGCGGCGGCCACATCCCCACGGCGCAGAACGTGCCCTGGGCGAAGGCGGCGGCCGAGGACGGCACCTTCAAGGGCCGCGCGGACCTGGAGGCGATCTACCAGGACGGCGCCGGCCTGCGCCCCGGCGACGACGTGATCGCCTACTGCCGCATCGGCGAGCGCTCCAGCCACACCTGGTTCGTGCTGACCCACCTGCTCGGCTACGACAAGGTGCGCAACTACGACGGCTCGTGGACCGAGTGGGGCAGCGCGGTCCGCGTCCCCATCGTGCAGGGCGAGCAGCCCGGCGAGGTCCCGGCGGTCCGGTGAGCACCCCTGCCGCGCTGGAGGCGATCCGCGAGGAGTTCCTGGCGGTCGAGCCGCGGGAGCGCCTGCTGCTCCTCCTCGAGTACTCCGACGACCTGCCTCCGCTGCCCGAGCGCTTCGGCGACTCCACCGACCTGCTCGAGCGGGTGCCGGAGTGCCAGGCGCCCGTGTTCGTGAAGGCGGAGCTCGCCGCCGGCGTGGTGCACGTGCACGCCAGCGCACCGGCGGAGGCGCCGACGACCCGCGGGTTCGCCTCCGTGCTCGCCCACGGGCTCGAGGGCCTCAGCCGCGACGAGGCGCTCGCCGTGCCCGACGACTTCCCGGACACGCTCGGCCTCACCGCCGCGGTGTCGCCCCTGCGCCTGCGCGGCATGAGCGGGCTGCTCGCCCGCATCAAGCGGCAGCTGCGGGAGGCGTAGGCGTGCCGGTCGTCCAGCCCCTCCTCCCGACGCCCGCCGACCCGGTCGACCTCGACCGGGACGCGATGCGCGCCTGGCTCGGGGAGCGGTACGCGCTCGAGGGCGACGCGTGGGTCCGCGTGAACCTCGTCGCCGCGCTGGGCGGGCAGACGACCGCGTCGGACGGCACGTCCGACGGGCTGACGGGCGGGATCGACCGGCTGCTGCTGGCCGTGCTGCGGCGCTCGGCCGACGTCGTGCTGGTCGGCGCGGGCACCCTGCGCGCCGAACGGCTCGGCATGCCCCGCACCGCCGCGCTCGCCGTCGCGACGCGCCGCGGCGACCTCGCGGTCGACGTGCTGCCGGAGCCGACGGAGGACGGCCGCCGGGCGATCGTGCTCTGTCCGGACCGGGTGGTCCACGCGCTCCGCGACCGCGTCGGCGACCGCGCGCGCGTCGTCGCCGTCTCCGGCGACCTCAGCGCGGAGCCGACGCTGCTGATCGACGCGCTGGCCGCGGAGGGGCTGCCGCGCATCGTCTGCGAGGGCGGCGCGGAGCTGGCCGGCCGGCTCGTGACGGCGGGCGTCGTCGACGAGCTCGACCTCACCACCGCTCCCCTGCTCGCCGGCGGCGGCCCGTCGCTCAGAGCGCTGGGCGAGCCCTGGTCCCTCGCCGGACTGCTCCACGACGAGACGGACCGGCTGTACGCGCGGTGGCGGCCTCACCGGCGCTGAACCGCTCGAGCGCGGCACGGTCGTCGTCGAGCCACGCCGTGACCGCGCCCTCCCACCGCTTCGGGTCGAGGTTCCACAGCCGCGTGTGCCGCGCGCCGACGAAGGGCACGAGCCGCACCAGGTCGGGACGGGCGGCGGCGAACCGGCGCGCCACCTCCGGCGGGGCGACGCCGTCGTCCTCGCTCTGCAGCACCAGCACCGGCACCTCGAGCGCCGCCGGATCGGCGCGCTCCGCCGGGTGCACGTCGAGGCCGCCCGCCCCGACCAGTCCGCCCCATCGGCTGGAGAGCAGCGACAGCGCGCCGCGCCGCACGGGCTCGGGCACGCCCTCCCCGCGGGCGAGCAGCGCGGACGCCCCGTCGAGCACGGGCGAGTCGAGCACGACGCCCCGGATGACCTCCCGCACCCGCGAGCGCTGCGCGGTCGCGAGCACGATGGAGGCCCCCGAGGACCAGCCGCACAGCACGACCTCCGTCGCGCCCTCGTCGAGCGCGTGCAGGATCGCGGACTCCACGTCGACCCACTCGCCGTCGGTCACCGCGTAGGGCGTCGGGTCGCCGGCCGGCGCCTCGCCGTCCCCGCGGTAGGCGGGCAGCAGCACCGACCAGCCGGCCGCGAGGAACGCCGGGACCGCGCGCAGCGCCTCCTGCCGCACGCTGGACCGGCCGTGCACGAGCACGGCCCAGCGGGTGCCGTCGCCGCCCGGGACCGCCCACGCGGGCACGGCGCCCTGGGTCGTCTGCATGCGCTCGGCGCGGTACGGCACCCCGAAGGCGTCGGGCGTCAGGTACATCCAGCCGTTGAAGCGGCCCTCCCGCGCGGCGGTGAGGTCGCCGGTGTCGACGCCGAGCAGCTCGCGGAGCACCCCGTCGCCGTCCTGCCCGATCACCGCGCCGACCCGCGCGTGCCCGCGGCCCTCCGCGAACCAGAAGCTGTAGCGGCCGGGCAGCAGCGCCTCCGGCGTCGGGCCGAACCGGATCGTGCCGCCCGCCAGGTCGACGCCCTGCACCGCCGTGGCGCGCTGCGGCCGCGGCGAGGTCATGCGCCGGGCGGTCCTCGCTGTCAGCGCACCGGTCAGCAGCGCCCCCGCGGCGACCACGCCGGCCGCGACGGCGCCGCGGGCGGGGTCGACTCGCGCTGCCATCGCCACCCCTCCCGCCGCCGGACGTCTGCGCATCGTAGAGGTCCGCGGTCTCCCCCGTCCGCCGCGCGCCGAGGGGGTTCCCGGTGCCGCCGCCCTAGGCTGTGCCCGTGCCGAGCGGACCCATCGGAACGTCGGCGCCCTTCGAGCAGGCGCGGGAGTCGATCGCGGCCGCCCGGGTGCGCAACGACCTGATCGTGTCGGAGATCACCTCCCCCACGCAGGTCGCCCCCTACTCGCTCGCCCTCGCCGGCGACGTGCGCCAGAAGGTGCACGGCGAGGACTCGGAGCTCGGCACCGGCCGCTTCATCCTGCTGCACGACCCGGCGGGCCAGGACGCGTGGGACGGCGACTTCCGCGTGGTCTGCTTCGCGCAGGCGCCGCTCGAGACCGACATCGGCACCGACCCGTTCCTCGCGGAGGTCACGTGGTCGTGGCTGACGGACGCGCTCGAGGTGCGGGGCGCCGAGTACACGGCCGCGTCCGGCACCGCCACCACGATCGTCTCCTCCGGCTTCGGCGAGCTCGCGAACCAGGGCACGGGCGCCAAGGTCGAGCTGCGCGCCTCCTGGACGCCGACCGACCTGGACCTCGGCAAGCATGTGGAAGGCTGGAGCGAGTTGCTGTGCATGCTCGCCGGCCTCCCGCCGGCGGCAGAGGGAGTGAGCGTGTTGTCCGCACGACGAGCAGGGCGTGACTGACCCGGGTGAAGGGCGCCCGCTGCCGGACGCGACGCCGTCCCAGCCGGTCGAGGTCGTCGACGACCTCGAGGCCTACCAGGACGCCGTCCGCCGCATCGCCGCGGGATCCGGCCCCATCGCCGTCGACGCCGAGCGCGCGAGCGGCTTCCGGTACTCGCAGCGCGCCTACCTGATCCAGCTCTACCGCCGCGGCTCGGGCACGGTGGTGCTCGACCCGATCGCGTTCGACGACCTCTCCGAGCTCGCGGAGGCGATGCGCGGCGCCGAGTGGGTGCTGCACGCCGCCAGCCAGGACCTCCCCTGCCTGCTCGAGGTCGGGCTCGTGCCCGACCGCGTCTTCGACACCGAGCTCGGCGCCCGGCTGCTCGGCTTCGAGCGCGTCGGACTCGGCGCCGTCGTCGAGAAGCTGCTGGGGCTGCACCTCGCGAAGGAGCACTCGGCCGCCGACTGGTCGACCCGGCCTCTGCCCGCGCCGTGGCTCGTCTACGCGGCGCTCGACGTGGAGCTGCTGCTCGACGTGCGGGACCGCGAGGCGGAGCTCCTGGTCGAGCAGGGCAAGACGGAGATCGCGGACCAGGAGTTCGAGTCGGTCCGCACCAAGGAGGCGCGCCCCGCCCCTGCCGAGCCGTGGCGCCGACTGTCCGGGGTGCACTCGGTGCGCGGCGCCCGCAACCTCGCCGTCGCCCGTGCGCTGTGGCAGGCCCGCGACGCCTACGCGCGGGAGATCGACTCCGCGCCCGGCCGGCTGGTACCCGACGCCTCCCTCGTCGCCGTCGCCCGGACGCCTCCCGCCAGCAAGCGCGAGCTGGCCGGCATGCGCAGCTTCAGCGGGCGGGCCAGCCGCTCCGAGATCGACCGATGGTGGTCCGCGGTCGAGGCGGGACTCGCCGCGGCGGACCTGCCCGCGACCCGCGTGCCGTCCGAGACGCTGCCGCCGCCCCGCTCCTGGGCCGACCGCAACCCGGAGGCGGATCGCCGGCTGAAGGCCGCCCGCCCGGTGGTCGCCGAGATCGCGGAGTCGATGTCGCTGCCGGCCGAGAACCTCCTGCCGCCCGAGGCCCTGCGCCGCGTCGCGTGGGAGCCGCCGGCCGAGCTGTCCGAGGCGACGATCGCCGACGGCCTCGCCGCGCACGGCGCGCGACCTGGCAGATCGTGGCCACGGCACAAGCGATCGCCGATGCCTTTGTACGTGCTGGACAAGAGGTCGTGGACCCGGCCGGATCGCCCTCGTAGGTCTCCTGCAGCCGATTCGGTCGCCGCGCGCCGTGCGGGAATGATCCCGGAGGCCCGTTTCCCGGGTCCGATCGAAGGAGTCGAGCAGGTGACCGAGCGCAGTGAGGTCGTGTTCGTCGACGGGGTGCGGACCCCGTTCGGACGAGCCGGCGAGAAGGGCATGTACTGGGGGACGCGGGCCGACGACCTCGTCGTGAAGACGATGGTCGAGCTGCTCGAGCGGAACCCGCAGCTGCCGAAGGACCGCGTGGACGACGTGGCGATCGCCGCGACGACCCAGCAGGGCGACCAGGGCCTGACCCTGGGCCGCACCAGCGCGATCCTCGCCGGGCTGCCGCAGACGGTGCCCGGGTACGCGATCGACCGCATGTGCGCCGGCGCGATGACGAGCGTCACGACGGTCGCCGGTGCGATCGCCTTCGGCGCGTACGACGTCGCCATCGCCGGCGGCGTGGAGCACATGGGCCACCACCCCATGGGCTTCGACGCCGACCCCAACCCCCGCTTCGTCAGCGAGCGGCTCGTCGGCTCCGACGCGCTCGTGATGGGCCGCACCGCGGAGCGCATCCACGACCGCTTCCCGCACCTCACCAAGGAGCGCTCCGACCGCTTCGCGATGCGCTCGCAGCACAAGGCCGCTGCGGCGTACGCCTCCGGCGACATCCAGCCCGACCTCGTACCGGTTGCCACGCGCGGCGCGGACGGCTGGGGCCTCGCCGTGCGCGACGAGCTCATGCGGCCCGAGACGACGATGGAGGGGCTCGCGCAGCTGCGCACCCCCTTCCGCCCGCACGGGTACGTGACCGCGGGCAACGCCTCCGGGCTGAACGACGGGGCGACCGCCTCCCTGATCGCGAGCGAGGACGCCGCGAAGGAGCTGGGGCTGCCCGTCAAGATGAAGCTCGTCAGCTTCGCCTTCGCGGGCGTCGAGCCCGAGATCATGGGCATCGGGCCGATCCCGAGCACCGAGAAGGCGCTGCGCAAGGCCGGGCTGTCGATCGACGACATCGGCCTGTTCGAGCTGAACGAGGCCTACGCCGTGCAGGTCATCAGCCTGCTCGACCACTTCGGCATCGACGACGACGACCCCCGGGTGAACCCGTGGGGCGGCGCGATCGCCTTCGGGCACCCGCTCGCCTCCTCCGGCGTCCGCCTGATGATCCAGCTCGCCCGCCAGTTCGAGCAGCACCCCGAGGTCCGGTACGGCCTGACCGCGATGTGCGTCGGGCTCGGTCAGGGCGGCAGCGTCGTGTGGGAGAACCCGCACTTCGACCGGAAGGCCGCCAAGAAGGCGGGCGCAGTGAAGGCACGGAAGGGCTCGGGCAAGTGACGGATCTGCAGGAGAAGGTCGCCGACCTCGTCGCGCTCAGCGTCGACGAGGTCGTGACGGAGGCGTACGCGAAGGACGTGCCGCTGCCGGACGGCGGCGTGCTGGCGCTCGTCACGCTCGACAACGGCCGGGACCACACGCGGCCGAACACGCTCGGCCCGCGCAGCCTGCTCGCGCTCGAGACCGTGCTGCTCGCGCAGAAGGAGCGCGCGGCGCGCGGCGAGATCGCGGGTCTCGCCGTCACCGGCAAGCCGTTCATCCTCGCCGCGGGCGCGGACCTCAGCCAGGTCGGCTCGATCCCCGACCGGGCCACGGCGCTGCAGCTCGCGCAGCTCGGCCACCGGGTGCTCGGGCACCTCGGCGAGCTCGGCGTCCCCACGTTCTGCTTCATCAACGGGCTGGCGCTCGGCGGGGGCCTCGAGATCGCGGTGAACGCCGACTACCGCACGATCGACGCCTCGGCGCCCGCCGTCGCGTTCCCCGAGGTGTTCCTCGGGATCATCCCCGGCTGGGGCGGGTCGACGCTGCTGCCGAACCTCATCGGCATCGAGGCCGCGCTGCGGGTGATCGTCGAGAACCCGCTGAAGCAGAACCGCACCCTCACGGCGCAGCAGGCGTTCGACCTCGGCATCGCCGACGCGATCCTCCCCTCCGCCTCCTACCTCGAGCGGTCGGTGGCCTGGGCGTCCGGCGTCATCGCCGGCCGGACGAAGGTCGAGCGCCCGCACGCGCCGGGCCGCCTCGAGCGCACGGTGAAGTGGGACATCGCGATCCGCGTCGCCCGCAAGAGCCTCGAGTCGAAGATCGGCACGGTGCCGAAGTCGCCGTACGCCGCGCTCGACCTGCTCGCCGGCGCGAAGAAGGCGACGAACCGGGCCGCCGTGCTCGCCGGGTTCCGCGCCGAGGACGAGGCGCTGGCCGACCTGCTCGCCGGCGATCAGGCGGCCGCGTCGCTGTACGCGTTCGACCTCGTGCAGCGTCGGGCCAAGCGGCCGGCGGGCGCGCCCGACAAGGCGCTGGCGAAGAAGGTCACGAAGGTCGGCGTCATCGGCGCGGGCCTGATGGCCGGGCAGTTCGCGCTGCTGTTCGCCCGCCGCCTCAAGGTGCCGGTGCTGATCACCGACCTCGACCAGGCGCGGGTGGACGCGGGCGTCGCCCGCATCCACGGCGAGATCGCGAAGCTCGCCGAGCGCGGCCGCGTGAACCCCGACGAGGCGAACCGGCTGCGGGCGACCATCACGGGCACCACCGCGATCGCGGACTTCGCGGACTGCGACTGGGTGATCGAGGCGGTGTTCGAGGACCTCGGCGTGAAGCAGCAGGTGTTCGCGAACGTCGAGCCGCACCTCTCCCCCGAGGCCGTGCTCGCGACGAACACCTCGTCCCTGTCGGTCGACGCGATCGGGGCCGACCTGGCGCACCCGGAGCGGCTGGTCGGCTTCCACTTCTTCAACCCGGTCGCGGTGATGCCGCTGGTCGAGGTCGTGAAGGCGGCGAAGACGGACGACGCCGCCCTCTCCACCGCGATGGTCGTCGCGAAGAACCTGAAGAAGAACGCGGTCATCACGAAGGACGCCCCGGGCTTCGTCCTGAACCGGGTGCTCGCGAAGGTGCTCGGCGAGGCGATGCACGCCGTCGACACGGGCACGCCGTTCGAGGTCGTCGATCATGCGCTCGACCCGTTCGGGCTGCCGATGTCGCCGTTCGAGCTGCTCGACCTGGTCGGGCTGCAGGTCGGCGCGCACGTGCTCGACACGCACCACGCCGCCTTCCCGGACCGCTTCTTCGACTCCGCGAACCTGCACGCGCTCGCCGACGCGGGCGTGCTGCTGGACAAGGACGACAAGGGCGAGGTGAAGGGCTTCGACAAGCGGGCCCTCGCCATCGTGAAGCGGTCGCTGCCGAAGGACACGACGCCGATGACGGCGGAGGCGTTCCGCCTCCGGGTCGAGGACGGCCTGGCGGACGAGATCCACCGGATGCTCGAGGACGGCGTCGTCGCGGCGCCCGAGGACATCGACCTCTGCCTCGTCCTGGGCGCCGGCTACCCGTTCCAGGCGGGCGGCATCACGCCCTACCTCGACCGCGTGGGCGCCAGCGAGCGCGCCTTCGGCGGCACCTTCCACACCCCGCCCATCCGGGGCGCCGCCCACCGCTGACCCTCCTGTTCGCGGATACGGGGATCCGGCCTGCCAGATCCCCGTATCCGTGAACACCGGTGGTCACAGCGCCGCGAGCACGGCCTCGATCTCGTCGAGCACGCGCTCGATGTCGAACACGATGGCGCGGTAGCTGAAGCGCAGCACCACGAAGCCGAGCGCCCGCAGCTCGGCGTCGCGGATCCCGTCGCGCTCCGGGTCGTGGAACGCCTCGCCATCGGCCTCGATCACCAGCACTCCCCGGATCAGGAAGTCCACCCGGTGGGCAGGATGCAGCTGGGCCTGGGCGACGACCGGGCCGATGCCGCGCCGGACCATGCCGAGCCGCAGCAGCGTCTCGAGGCAGCTCTCGGCCGACCCGTCGACGTGCTCGAGCGCGGCCCTCGAACGTCGGGGAAGCAGTGCCGACAGCCGGTCGCGATCGGCGTCGGTCAGGATCCTCGCGCCGTCGCGCGGCTCGTGGACCGCGGCGTCGAGCGCCGCGACGAACCACTCGAAGGGGACGCAGTCGCGCAGGAGCAGCAGGGTGTCGACCAGGCTCGCCCGTCCCGCGATCGGTTCCTCCTCCAGGTGGCCCCAGTGCAGCTCGAGGGCCTCGTCGTCGTGCACGGACCCGAGCACCCACCGGTGGTCGCGGCTGTGTCGCAGATGGCTGCGGTGCTCCTCCACCGCGACGTGCAGCGTCCGATGCGAGTCGGGCGGCACGGGCAGGCCCCAGAGCTCCGCCGCCGTGACGCACGCCGCGGGACCGCCGACCCCCACGGCGCGCTTGACCTGCCACGGGAGACCCGGATCGACGAACCAGCCGATGCGGACCCGCTCGACCACCCGGCGGCCGTGCAGCAGGCCGAGCTGTCGACGCGTGATGTCCGCGGCGTCGAAGGCGCTCACGTGAGCGATCCCTCCGCCGGCCGCCAGGACGGTGCGGGCACGGGCGTCGAGCTCTGACCGGTCGGCGTGGTGCGGCATCGTCGCAGGATCGCCGACCGACCGGCGCCCAGGGCCCGGCCGGAACGCCCGGGGCCGAGTTCCCGTTCGGACGCGCCTGGGGAGGACCGGTCCGCCACGGCGGCCGGGTGCAAAGCCTCCACGGATACGGGGATCTGGCGGCCGGATCCCCGTATCCGTGAACACGACCCGGCGCGCGGCCGACCGCCCGACGGGGCGGTGGCCGACGCGGGTCAGTGGGAGGTGCGGGTGCGCGTCGGAGCCGGCTTGGCGGCCGGCTGCTTCGTGCCCGCGAGCTGGCCGACGATGTCGGCCGCGATCGTCGGGGCCGAGAGGCCGCTCTCCGCGAGGATCTCGCCGCGCTCCGCGTGCGGGAGGAAGGCGTCGGGCAGCCCGACCTCGTTGAGGGCCGTGTCGACGCCCGCCGCGCGCATGTCCTGGCGGAGGCGGGTGCCGACGCCGCCGACGCGGACGCCGTCCTCGATCGTCACGACGAGGCGGTGACCCGCCGCGAGGTCGATGAGGCTCGGGGCGATCGGGACGGCCCACCGCGGGTCCACCACGGTGACGCCGATGCCCTCGTCGGCCAGCAGGCGCGCGACCTCGAGGCCCTGGGCGACCATCACGCCGATGGCGACGACCAGCACGTCGGGGCGCTCCCCGCGCACGAGCACGTCCACGCCGTCGTCGAGCCGCTCGAGCGCCGGGATGTCCGCCGGCACGGTGCCCTTGGGCAGCCGGAGCACGGTCGGCGCGTCCTGCACGGCGACGGCCTCCGCGAGCTCCTCCGCCAGGGTGGCGCCGTCGCGCGGGGACGCGATGCGCATGCCCGGCACGATCTGCAGCATCGCCAGGTCCCACATGCCGTGGTGGCTCGGACCGTCCGGCCCGGTGATACCGGCCCGGTGCAGCACGAACGTCACGCCGGCGCGGTGCAGGGCGACGTCCATCAGCACCTGGTCGAGCGCGCGGCCGAGGAACGTGGCGTACACCGCGAACACCGGGTGCAGGCCGCCGAAGGCGAGACCGGCGGCGGACGTGACGGCGTGCTGCTCCGCGATGCCGACGTCGAGCACGCGCTTCGGGAACCGCTCCGCGAGCGGTCCGAGCCCCACCGGCCGCAGCATCGCCGCGGTGACGCCGACGATCCTCGGATCGCGCTCGGCGATCGCGACGAGGTCGCCGCCGAACGCGTCCGCCCAGTCGCGCGCGGGAGTGGCGGGCGCGAGCGGTGCGCCCGTCTCGGGGTCGATGACGCCGACGGCGTGGAAGCGGTCCGCCTCGTCGGCGCGGGCGGGCGCGTAGCCGCGGCCCTTCTGCGTGATGACGTGCACGAGCACCGGCAGCTCGTAGTGCTTCGCCTGCTGCAGCGCGTTCTCGAGCGCGGCCTCGTCGTGGCCGTCGACCGGCCCCAGGTACTTGATGTCGAGGTTCGAGTACATCCGCTCGTTGTTGACGAAGCGGGCGAGGAACCCGTGCAGGGCGCCGCGCGTGCCGCGGTAGACCGCGCGGCCGGGCGCACCGAGATGGCTGAAGAGCCGCTGCGACCCCTGCTGCATGTCGCGGTACGTGCGGCGCGTGCGGACCTCGTTGAGGTACCGCGCCATGCCGCCGATGGTCGGCGCGTAGGAGCGGCCGTTGTCGTTCACGACGATGACCAGCCGGCGGTTGTTGTCGTCGCTGATGTTGTTCAGCGCCTCCCACGTCATGCCGCCGGTCAGCGCTCCGTCGCCGACCACCGCGACGACGTGCCGGTCGCTCTCCCCGGCCATCTGGAACGCGCGGGAGATGCCGTCCGCCCAGGACAGCGAGCTGGAGGCGTGGGAGCTCTCCACGATGTCGTGCTCGCTCTCCGCCCGATCCGGGTAGCCGGACAGACCGCCGCGCTTGCGGAGGCGGGAGAAGTCCTGACGGCCGGTCAGCAGCTTGTGCACGTAGGTCTGGTGGCCCGTGTCCCAGACGATGGCGTCGCGGGGCGAGTCGAAGACCCGGTGCAGGGCGATCGTGAGCTCCACGACGCCGAGGTTCGGGCCGAGGTGACCGCCGGTGCGGGAGACGTTCTCGATGAGGAACGTGCGGATCTCCGCCGCCAGCCGCGTCAGCTCATCGGGGTCCAGCCGATCGAGATCCCTCGGCTCCCGGATGGTCTCGAGCAGGCTCATCCGATCAGCCTAAGGAGTCCCGGGCGCGATCGCCTGCAGGTCGGATGCATCTCAGCCGTAGTGGGCGAGGGGTGCGACGCCGCTCGGCGCCGCACCCCTCCTCCCTCGATCCGGGCTCGCGCGATCAGGCGACCAGGCTGCGGAGCACGTACTGCAGGATGCCCCCGTTGCGGTAGTAGTCGGCCTCGCCCGGGGTGTCGATGCGCACGACGGCGTCGAACTCGACGGGCTTCCGGCCTTCCGCGGAGTGCGCCGTCGGCGTCGCCACCACGTGCACCGTCTTCGGCGTCGAGCCGTCGTTCAGCGCGGTGACGCCGGTGACGTCGAACGACTCCGTGCCGTCGAGCCCGAGCGAGTCCGCCGTCTCCCCCGCGGGGAACTGCAGCGGCAGCACGCCCATGCCGATCAGGTTCGACCGGTGGATGCGCTCGAAGCTCTCCGCGACGACGACCTTCACGCCGAGCAGGTTGGTGCCCTTCGCGGCCCAGTCGCGGCTCGAGCCGGAGCCGTACTCCTTGCCCGCCAGGATCACGAGCGGGGTGCCCGCGGCCTGGTAGCGCTCGCTCGCGTCGTAGATGAACGCCTGCGGGCCGTCGGCCTCGGTGAAGTCGCGGGTGTAGCCGCCCTCCACGCCGTCGAGGAGGCGGTTCTTCAAGCGGATGTTCGCGAAGGTGCCGCGGATCATCACCTCGTGGTTGCCGCGGCGGGAGCCGTAGGAGTTGAAGTCCTTCCGGTCCACCCCGTGCTCCGTGAGGTACCGGCCGGCGGGGCTGTCCGCCTTGATCGAGCCCGCGGGGCTGATGTGGTCGGTGGTGACCGAGTCGCCGAGCTTCGCGAGGACCCGCGCGCCGGTGACGTCGACGACCGGGCTGGTCTCGAGCGTCATGCCGTCGAAGTACGGGGGCTTCCGCACGTACGTCGACGCGCCGTCCCACTCGAAGGTCGCACCGGTGGGCGTCGGCAGGTTGCGCCAGCGCTCGTCGCCGTCGAAGACGCTCGCGTACTCGTGCTCGAACATCTCGGTGGAGATGGAGGAGTCGATCGTCGCCTGCACCTCGGACGCCTCGGGCCAGATGTCCTTCAGGTACACGTCCGCGCCGCTGCCGTCCTGCCCCAGCGGGTCGTTCTCGAAGTCGAAGTTCATGCTGCCGGCGAGCGCGTAGGCGATCACGAGCGGCGGGCTCGCGAGGTAGTTCATCTTCACGTCGGGGTTGATGCGGCCCTCGAAGTTGCGGTTGCCCGACAGCACCGCGGTGACGGCGAGGTCGTTCTGCTGCACCGCCTCCGAGATCTCGTCCTCGAGGGGGCCCGAGTTGCCGATGCACGTCGTGCAGCCGTAGCCCACGAGGTAGAAGCCGAGGTCCTCGAGGGGCCCCATCAGGCCGGCCTTCTCGTAGTAGTCGGTGACGACCTTCGAACCCGGCGCGAGCGTGGTCTTGACCCACGGCTTCGCCTTCAGGCCCTTCTCGCTCGCCTTCTTCGCGAGCAGGCCGGCGGCGAGCATCACGGAGGGGTTCGACGTGTTCGTGCAGGAGGTGATGGCGGCGATCGCGACGGCGCCGTGGTCGAGCGTGAACTCGCCGGCCGACCCCTTCACCTTCACCGGGTTGGACGCGTGCTGCGGCGCGTGGCTGACGTGCGCCGCCTGGAGCTCCCCCGGGAAGCTCGCGCCCGCCGGCTGCAGCTCGCGGTCCTCGGACCGGTCCTCGTCGCCCGGCGCGGCGGTGGCCGGGTCGGAGGCGGGGAACGTGCCCTCGACGGTCGCGTCGAGCAGCGTCGGCTTCTCGGCGTACTCGGCGAGGTCGTGCTCGAACTGGCCCTTGGCCCGGCTCAGCTCGATGCGGTCCTGCGGGCGGCGCGGCCCGGCGATCGACGGCACGACCGTCGACAGGTCGAGCTCGATGTACTCGGAGTACGCGGGCTCCTTCGCGGCGTCGTGCCAGAGCGACTGGCGCTTGGCGTACGCCTCCACGAGCGCGACCTGCTCGTCGGACCGTCCGGTGAGGCGGAGGTAGTCGAGGGTGACGTCGTCGATCGGGAACATCGCCGCGGTGGAGCCGAACTCCGGGCTCATGTTGCCGATGGTCGCGCGGTTGGCGAGCGGCACCTGGCCGACGCCCTCGCCGTAGAACTCGACGAACTTGCCGACCACGCCGTGCTTGCGCAGGATCTGCGTGATCGTGAGCACGACGTCGGTCGCGGTGACGCCGGTGGGGATCGCGCCGGTCAACCTGAAGCCGACGACGCGCGGGATGAGCATCGACACGGGCTGACCGAGCATCGCGGCCTCGGCCTCGATGCCGCCGACGCCCCAGCCGAGCACGCCGAGGCCGTTGACCATCGTGGTGTGCGAGTCGGTGCCGACGAGCGTGTCCGGGTACGCCTGCTCACTGCGCTCACCCGTCTCGGCGTCCACCACGGAACGGGTGTAGGTGACGCGGGCGAGGTGCTCGATGTTCACCTGGTGGACGATGCCGGTGCCGGGCGGCACGACCTTGAAGTCGTCGAACGCGGTCTGGCCCCAGCGGAGGAACTGGTAGCGCTCGCCGTTGCGCTCGTACTCGATCTCGACGTTGCGCTCGAAGGCGTTCTCGGTGCCGAACAGGTCGGCGATGACCGAGTGGTCGATGACGAGCTCGGCCGGTGCGAGCGGGTTGACGCGCTTCGGGTCGCCGCCGAGGTCGGCGACGGCCTCGCGCATGGTGGCGAGGTCGACGATGCAGGGCACGCCGGTGAAGTCCTGCATCACGACGCGCGCGGGCGTGAACTGGATCTCGGTGTCGGGGTCGGCCTCGGGCACCCACGAGCCGAGCGCGCGGATCTGCTCCGCGGTGACGTTCTTGCCGTCCTCGGTGCGGAGCAGGTTCTCCAGCAGCACCTTGAGGCTGAAGGGCAGCCTCTCGTACCCGTCGACCGTGTCGACGGCGAAGATCTGGAAGGTCTTCCCGCCCACCGTCAGGTCGGTCCTCGCCCCGAAGCTGTTCACCGCGGCCATGTCACTCCTCACCACTGACGGGCCGCAGCGATCCGGCCGCGACGCCCACAGCACGATACCGCCCGGCGACGGGCCGGTCCCCCGCGTCGGCGGGCGGAGGACGGCTTCAGGCCGCGCGGCGGCGGCGCAGGGCCTGCACCACGAGCACCGTCACGACGAGCACGATCGAATACAGCGGCAGCCCGAGCACGATGCGGGCGATGCCGAGCTCCACGACCTTGTCACCCGCGAGGAACAGCGGCACCTCGACCGCGAGCCGCACCGCGAACAGGAGGACCCAGAGCAGGCTGAGCCAGGTCGCCGCCCGGCGCAGCGCACGGTCGCCGCGCCAGCCCGCGTCGGAGGTGAGCAGCCCGGTCACCACGCCGACCAGCGGCCGGCCCACGAGCACGGACACGAGGAACGCCACGCCGTAGGCGCCGTTGATGAAGAAGCCCGGCAGGTAGTTCGCGTTCGCGTCGCCGGTGACGAGCACGAGCGCCGCGGAGACGCCGACGAGCACCGCCCCGCTGATCGCGCCGCCCGGGCGCTGACGGCGGAGGAGGCGGTACAGCACGAACAGGGCGGACAGCACGAGCGGCGCGACCACGATGGGGATCAGCGCCGGGCGGTCGACGGGCGTCGGCGCCGACCGGATCGCCACCACCTGGTAGTAGACGACGAACACCAGCGGCGGCAGCACGCTCTCGACGATGCCGAGGGGCCCGCCGATCGCGTCGACGAGCCCTTTCGCGGTCAGCGGCCGGTCGTCTGCGGCGCGCGCGAGCCCGGACCGGGCGTCCTGCGGTTCGGGCCGGCGGTCGTCGGTCACGCGCCGAGCCGCGGCCGCTCCGGCGCCGCGTCGGGCTCCGCGCCCTGCGGCATGTGCAGCGGGATCAGGTCGCGCGGCGGCATCGGGGCGGAACCGCGCACCACGACGACGCTGCGGAAGAGCTCCTCCATCGCCGCGCCGATCTGCGGGTCGAGCGCGCCGTCGCCGGAGATCACGCCGCGCAGGAACCAGCGCGGCCCGTCGACGCCGACGAAGCGCGCGATGCGCGTCACGGGCGGCTGACCGGGCGCCGACTGCGCGGGGATCTGCGCGAGCAGCTCGGGGCCGAGCCCGCCGTCGGCCACGCGGGTGGTGCCGCCCTGCGACAGGATCTGCTGCTCGATCTGCTCCCGGATCTCGTGCCAGAGCCCGCTCGACCGCGGCGCCGCGAACGGCTGCACCTGCAGGCTCGAGTTCGCGAAGTCGAGGCCGACCGCCACGACGCGGCCGGTGCCCTCCTCCACCTCCAGGCGCAGGCCGAGCCCCTCGCGCGGCGGGATCTTCACCCCGCCGAGGTCGACGTACGGGCGGACCGCGTTCGCCTCCTGGACGTCCAGCGGCCCGTTGCTCGCCCGGTCGGCGGGAGCCGACTTCGGCCTGGTCTCCTGCGCGTCGTCCTCGTCGGTCACGGCGCCTCCCTCCGGTCCACTTCCCTCACGCCGGCGCTGCGCCCGCGTGTCCTGCCCTCGTGCGTCACGCCGGCGGCGAGCCACCGGTGCCGGTCGAGCCGAACCCCCGCTCCGCGCGGTGGCTGCCCGGCAGGTCGACGACCGGCACGAACCGCACCTCGGGCAGCGGCAGCACCAGCAGCTGGGCGATCCGGTCGCCGACCGCGACATCGTACGAGGTGGCGGCGTCGGTGTTCAGGAGCGTGACCCGGATCTCGCCCCGGTAGCCGGCGTCGATCAGCCCCGGCGCGTTGACGATGGTGATGCCGTGCTTCGCGGCCAGCCCGCTGCGGGGCAGCACGAGCGCCGCGGTGCCGGCCGGCAGCGCGATGCGCAGCCCGGTGCCGACGGTCGCCCGCCCGAGCGGCGGGAGCGAGACGGCCTCGGCCGCCCGCAGGTCCGCGGCGGCGTCGCCGGGGACCGCGCGCTCCGGGACCGGCCCGTCGACGAGCACCTCGATCACGAGCGCCGAGGCTAACGGAGCGGACCCGACCACGGCCTCTGGTGGAATGGGCGCGTGCAGCGCTTCCGCGAACGCCTGATCCCCGGCCCCGGCACCCTGATCGCGATCCTGCTGCTGCTGCCCGCGATCTGGCTGGTCCTGCTGCCCCTGTCCCCCGGGGTCGGACTGATCGGCGCGATCGTGATCACGGTCGTCGTCGAGGTGCTGATGATCGTCGTGGCCCCCGTCGTCGCGGTGTCGGACGGCGTGCTGACCGCCGGCAAGGCGCGCATCCCGGTCGCGCTGACCGGTGCGATGGAGTCCTCGCGGAAGACGGACGCCAGGCAGGCGCGGGGCCCCGGCCTCGACGCGCGGGCCTTCACGCTGTTCCGCGGCTGGGTCGATCCCGTGCTGCGCATCGACCTCACCGATCCGGACGACCCGACCCCCTACTGGCTCGTGTCGACCCGTCGACCCGACGAGCTGCGCGCGGCGATCGCCGCCGAGCGGGGCGACCGCGAGGTCTGACACGCGTCCTGCCGAGTACGAGGACGGGCCCGCCGGTGGATCACCGGCGGGCCCGTCCAGGTCCGGTCGAGGTGCTGCGCCTCGCCGTGCGTCATGCGGGTGCGGGGCTCAGGCCTCGCACTCGCGGCAGATCGGGCCGAGCTTCGTCTCGTGGTCGAGCTGCGAGCGGTGCTTCACCAGGAAGCAGCTGACGCAGGTGAACTCGTCCGCCTGCGGGGGCAGCACCACGACGTCGAGGTCGAGGTCGGAGAGGTCCGCGCCGGGCAGCTCGAAGCCACCGGGGTTGTCCGCGTCCTCCACGTCCACGACGCCGGACATCTTGTCCGGCACGCGCTCCTTCAGGGCCTCGATCGAGTCGGAGTCGTCGTCCGTCTTGCGTGGGGCGTCGTAGTCGGTCGCCATTGGTGGATCCGTGCCTCTCTGAAGCGTCGCGCGGGCCTCTCGCCCAGGGGTCTCGGGCGGAAAGCGGCGACAGTATGCACGAGGCGGCATGCGGATGCAAACGCCTCGCGGTGGCCGCTGATCGGCGGTCGCAGGGCGTGCAACATGCGGGACTCGCCCCGTATTTCCCCGGCAGGCGCCGCAGGGCGTGCGATCCTCTGCGGGACCGGACCGCGTCCGGTCTCACCAGCAGCAGAGAAGTGGGATCCGCATGCAGACGTTGAGCGTGCTGGCGGTCGAGGACGGGGCGATCCTCGTCGCCTCGCCGACCGGTGAGCGCTTCCGCCTGCCCGTCGACGCGGCCCTGCGCGATCGCATCGCGAACCCCGCGGTCTCGACGGACGAGAAGCGGCTGTCGCCCCGCGAGATCCAGTCGCACGTGCGCTCCGGCCTCACCGCCGAGCAGGTCGCGGCCATGACCGGCGCGCCCGTCGCCTACGTCGAGCGCTTCGTCGGTCCGGTGCTCGCCGAGCGCTCCTACATCGTGGAGTCCGCCCTCGCCGTGCGGCTGCCGCCCGAGACGGACGGCGCCCGCTCCCGCACCTTCGGCGCCGTCATGGGCGAGCGCCTCGACGCCCTCGCGGCGAAGGAGGTGCGGTGGTCCAGCGCGAAGGAGCCCTCCGGCTGGGTGCTGACCGTCGCGTTCACCGCGGACGACGTGCAGCACGCCGCGCGGTGGCGCTTCGACCCGAAGCACATGCGGCTCGACGCCGACAACGTCGAGGCGTCCACGCTCTCGCAGCAGGGCGTGCCCGCGGCCCTCACCCCGCGGCTGCGAGCCATCGAGCCCACCGCCCCGGTGACGATCGTGCCGCCGGCGACCGGCGAGACCGCGGTCGCGGCCCGAACCGCCCCGCACGGCGCCCGCGTCGCACCGGTCCCGACCGTGCAGCCCGACCAGAGCCGCTTCGACAGCGCCGTGTTCCGCTTCCCGACGCTCGAGGGCGCGAAGCCCGCGGAGCAGCAGCGCCCCGCCGCGTCGCACGCGCAGCCGACGACCGGTCAGCTGGACCAGCTGCAGCGCCGCCGCGGCGAGCGCACCCCGGCGCCGAAGGCCGAGCCGGAGATCGACGACGCGCTGCCCCCGACGCGGGCGATGGACGTCGTCGAGCCCGGGGACGTCTTCGCGCCCCGGCCCGCCGCCGAGCGCCGCGACGCCGCTCCGAAGACCGCGCCGACCGAGCGCCGCTCGTCGGCGTCGGTGCACCGCCTGCCCGTCCGGAGCCCTGCGGTCGAGCCGAGCACGCCGGCCGAGGACCGTCCGACCGAGCCGCTCCGTCGGCGCCGCGACCGGGGTCGCAGCGGGGCGCCGGGCCTCGAGCCCGTCGAGCCGCAGGCACCGGAGGCGGTCGAGCCCGACCCGCAGGCCGAGACCCCCGCGCCCGCCCGGCCCCGCCGCGGGCGCACGTCGATGCCGAGCTGGGACGAGATCGTCTTCGGGCGCGACGAGTCCTGACCCCCGCGGGTCAGGCGTCGAGCCGCACGAGCGGGACGAACCGCTCCGCCGGGGTCCACGCCCCGTGCTGGCCCACCATCCCGCGTCCGTGCGCGTCTGCGGTGGCGTAGACCGCCGCCCTGCCCCGCGCCGCGACCAGCAGGTCGCCGATGCGCGGCAGGACCTCGGGCGCCGTCACCCCGAACCAGCCGGCGTCGACCGCCTGCTGCCGGTCGAGCACGTCCGCGACGTCGCCGAGCGCCTCGGACCAGCGCGGCAGCACCTCCTCCGCCGTCGTCCCCGGATCGAGGTGGACGTGCACGAGCCGCGGCTCGCCGGCGAGGTGCCGCACGCAGGGCAGCAGCCCCAGCTCGTCCAGGACGACGTGCGCCGACTCCGGCACGTCGACCATGCCGTGGTCCGCGGTGACGAGGAGGGTCTCCCCCGACCGCAGGCCGCGGGCCGCGTCGCGCACGGCGCCGTCGAGCCGCTCCAGCAGGTCCGTCCAGCCCGGTGCGCCCCAGCCGTCCCGGTGGGCGAAGGAGTCGAGCTCGGGCACGTAGCAGTAGGCGATCCCCCTGCCCGCCGTGCGCAGGCCCTCGAGGGCGGCGTCGAGCCGCTCCTCGATGGTGCGCGCGCCGACGTAGCGCGCGCCGCGCAGCACCTCGCGGGTGAAGCCCGACGTCGCGTAGTGCCGCGGCCCGACGGCGAGCGCCGCGACCCCCTCCGCCGTCGCGCGCTCGAAGACGGTGCCCGCGCGCTGCCAGCCGTCCGGCAGATCCGCGTCGAAGCCGCGCAGCTGGTTCACCACGCGGTCGGCGGCCGGGTCGAGCGCGGCGAAGCCGACGACGCCGTGCGTGCCCGGGTCGACGCCGGTCGACAGCGTCGTCAGCGCGGCCGCCGTGGTCGTGGGCGCGCCGGTGGCGATGCGCCGGCGGCCCGCACCGGTCAGGGTGCGCGCGTGGCCGGCGCGGGCCGAGAGCGCCTCGTGGCCCAGCCCGTCGACGAGCAGCACCACGACCCGGCGCCGCGGGGGCAGGCCGAGGGCGTTGCCCCGACCGAGCACCGCGTCGAGCGCGGAGGACAGCACGTCGCGGAGGACGGGCGCACCGCTGAGTACCATGGGGGCCACGATCAGGCAGTGTGCCATCCGGGCGCACGCGAGCCGCACGCGGGGGCGGCCGACTGCTCCACGCCCGTGGCGGGCTCCGGTTCCCGGCCTCGACGGCCCGTGTCCGGCGTCGCGCCGCTCCGGGTCGACGGGGCCCCTGCCGGCACCGCCCTGCCCAGGACGCACCCGCGGAAGGGACTTTCCGGATGAGCACGACCGAGCCCAACCTCGCAGGCGAGCGCATCGAGGACGTCGACGTCTCGAACGAGATGCAGGGGTCCTTCCTCGAGTACGCCTACTCGGTCATCTACTCCCGCGCCCTGCCCGACGCCCGCGACGGGCTGAAGCCCGTGCAGCGCCGGATCCTGTACCAGATGGCCGACATGGGCCTCCGCCCCGACCGCGGTCACGTGAAGTGCGCCCGCGTCGTCGGTGACGTCATGGGCAAGCTGCACCCGCACGGCGACAGCGCGATCTACGACGCGCTCGTACGGATGGCGCAGCCGTTCGCGATGCGCCTGCCGCTGCTCGACGGCCACGGCAACTTCGGCTCGCTCGACGACGGCCCCGCCGCCTACCGCTACACCGAGGTGCGCCTCGCCCCCGCCGCGATGGCGATGGTCGCGGACCTCGACGAGGACGTCGTCGACTTCGTGCCGAACTTCGACGCGCAGCTCGACCAGCCCGACGTGCTGCCCGCGAGCTTCCCGAACCTGCTCGTGAACGGCGCCTCCGGCATCGCCGTGGGCATGGCGACGAACATGGCGCCGCACAACCTGGTCGAGGTGGTGGCCGGCGTCCGCCACCTGCTCGACCACCCCGACGCCACGCTCGACGACATCATGCGGTTCATCCCGGGCCCCGACCTGCCGTCGGGCGGCACGATCGTCGGACTCGCCGGCGTGCGGGACGCGTACGCCACCGGCCGCGGCGCGTTCAAGACGCGGGCCAAGGTGCAGGTGGAGCCCGTCACGGCCCGCAAGTCCGGCCTGGTGGTGACCGAGCTGCCGTACCTCGTCGGCCCGGAGCGGGTCATCGAGAAGATCAAGGACGGCGTGCAGGCGAAGAAGCTCGCCGGCATCGCGAACGTCACCGACCTCTCCGACCAGCACAACCTGCTGCGGCTCGTGATCGAGATCAAGACCGGGTTCGACCCGATGGCCGTGCTCGAGCAGCTGTACCGCTACACGCCGCTCGAGGAGTCGTTCAGCATCAACAACGTGGCGCTCGTCGACGGCGGGCCCCGCACGCTGGGCCTGCTCGACCTGCTGCGGGTCTACATCGCCCACCGGATCGAGGTCGTGACGCGGCGCACGCGCTACCGCCTCGCGCGCCGGGAGGAGCGCCTCCACCTGGTCGAGGGCCTGCTGATCGCGATCCTCGACATCGACCGCGTCATCGCGATCATCCGGGGCAGCGACGACACCGACGCGGCACGCACCGGGCTGATGGACGCCTTCCGCCTCAGCCAGGCGCAGGCCGACTACATCCTCGAGCTGCGGCTGCGGCGGCTGACCCGCTTCTCGACGATCGAGCTCGAGACCGAGGCGCAGCAGCTGCGCGACGAGATCGAGGCGCTGCGGGCCCTCCTCGCCGACCCCGCCCTGCTGCGCAGGACCGTGTCCGACGAGCTCGGCCAGGCCTCCGACCTGTTCGGCACGCCCCGCCGCACCCTGCTGACCGAGGCGGCCGCCCTGCCGCCCAAGTCGTCGAAGACCGCCCCCGACCTGCAGATCCAGGACGTCGCCTGCCGCGTCCTGCTGTCGGCCAGCGGCCGCGCGGTGCGGGTGGACCTGCCGGACGGCGGCACCGTCGAGCGGCCGCGCCGCCGGTCTCGCCACGACGCGATCGTCTCGGAGGTGGACGGGACCAGCCGCGGCGAGCTCGGGGCCGTGACGAACCGCGGGCGCCTCGTCCGCTTCACCCCCGTCGACCTGCCGGTGGTCCCCGCGGCGTCGGCCCAGCCCGCCGCCGGCACCCCGATCGGCGCCTACCTCGGGCTCGACCCGAAGGAGCGCGTGCTCGCGCTGGTGCGCCTGGACGGCGAGCCCGTCGCGCTCGGCACCGCGGCCGGCGTCGTCAAGCGGGTCGCGACGGGCCCCTGGCCGAACAAGCCGGCCTTCGAGATCATCGCGCTCAAGCCGGGCGACGAGGTCGTCGGCGCCGCGCACGCGTCGGAGGAGGCGAGCCTCGTGTTCGTCTCGTCCGACACGTCGCTGCTGCGCTTCCCCGCCGGCGCGGTCCGGCCGCAGGGCGCCGGTGCGGGCGGCATGGCCGGCATCGCGCTGAGCGGCGACGCGAAGGTCATCGCGTTCGCGGTCGCGGACGCGGTCACCGACGTCGTCGCGACGGTGTCCGCCTCCGACGGCACCGTCGAGGGCCTCGAGTCCGGCCGCGGCAAGGTCACCGCGCTGCTGGACTTCCCCGCCAAGGGCCGGGCCACCGGCGGCGTGCGGGCGCAGACGCTCGGTCGCGGCGAGACGGGGCTGCGCGTGGCGTGGATCGGCCCGTCGCCGGTGCTCGCGGCCGGCCAGGACGGCGCCGCCCGCCCGTTCCCCCTGGAGCCGGCGCGCCGGGACGCGCCCGGGCTGCCGCTCGAGGGCCGCATCGAGGCGTTCGGCACCGCACCGCGCTGATCCGACCCCGCCCGGCCGTCCAGCCGGGCTGGACGCTCCCGGAGAGCCGGCGGGGAGGCGCATGCGCGGACTCTGCGGCGACCGGTGGGACACGCCGTCAACGTGCACACAACATGGTCGGAACCTCCGGCCTGGCTGCGCGAACCTGGCGTGCTGCTGCGAATCGAATCTACGTTCGCGATCGGCGCCACGTTCGACGCCGAATAGCAGTCAGGACGACACTTGCTCTCACCCACACGCAGACGGTCTCCCAGCCGTCGCCTCCTGTCCGTCTCCCTCGGCCTCGTCACGGCCGCGGCGCTCTCGATCGGCGGAGCATCCGCTGCCGGTGCCGCGACGTCGCAGTCGTTCCCGGGTGCGAAGCCGTCCTGGGCCAAGTCCTCGGCCGACGCCGGCGCCGCTCCCGCCGACACCACGGTCGAGGGCGAGATCATGCTCGACCTGCGCGACCCCGCGGGCGCTGCGGCGCTCGCGAAGCGGGTCTCCGACCCGACGAGCGCCTCGTACCGCAAGTACGTGTCGGCCGGCGCCTGGATCGCGAAGTACTCGCCGACGAAGTCCGACTACGCGCAGGTCGTGTCCGCCCTGAAGTCGTCCGGCATCACGGTGGTCGGCACCCCGAAGAGCCGACTGTTCGTGGTGTTCCGCGGACCGGCGACCGCGATGGACGCGGCCTTCCAGGCGGCGCTGCACCGCTACCACTACCGCGGCCACGTGCTCGTCGCGCCCTCGCGCACGCCGAACGTGCCCGCCCGCTTCGGCACGCGTGTGAGCGGCATCGTGCTCGACCAGGGCCGGACGCTGACCCGTCCGCAGGTCGCCGGCGCGACGAAGCCGGAGACGGGTGCCGAGAACGCTCCCAAGGCCTCCTCCCCCGCGAGCATCCCCGCGCCCTGCTCCGACTACTACGGGCAGAACACCGCGAAGCTGCCGGCGGCGTACGGCAGGACCGTCTTCCCGACGTCCATCTGCGGCTACAACGGCGCGCAGCTGCGCGAGGCCACCGGCGTGCCCCAGGGCGCGGACGGCCACGGGCAGACCGTCGCCATCATCGACGCCTACGCGTCGCCGTCGATCGTCTCCGACGTGAACCGGCTGTCCACCAGCCGCGGCGACCGGCCGCTCACGACCTACTCCCAGAAGGTCCCCTCGACCTTCTACGACGAGGCGCTGTGCGGCGGCCCGAGCGGCTGGCAGGGCGAGCAGACGCTCGACGTGCAGGCCGTGCACAACATCGCGCAGCGGGCCGGCGTGTTCTACGAGGGCGGCTTCAACTGCGGCGGCGGCATCGACGTGGCCCTGTCCGACGTGCTCGACAACCAGCGGGCGGACATCGTCACGAACAGCTACGGCGACGCGGGCGAGCCGCCCCTGTACGCGGTCAAGGCGGAGGAGAACCAGCACCTCCAGGCCGCCGCCGAGGGCATCGGCCTCTACTACAGCAGCGGTGACAGCGGCGACGAGACGGTGAACGGCCTCCCGGCGCAGCCCGACTACTTCGCCACCTCGCCCTGGGTCACCGGCGTCGGCGGCACCACGCTCGGCGTCGCGAAGAACGGCTCCGTCGCGCTGCAGACCGGCTGGGGCACCTCCATCGACCCCGTGGTGACGGACTCGACGACCGGTGCGCTCGGCTACAGCGCCCCGCTCCCCGGCGCGTTCCAGTTCGGGGCGGGCGGCGGCGCCAGCGCGCTCTTCGGCCAGCCCTGGTACCAGCGCGGGGTCGTGCCCGCGAGCATCGCGGGCGGGCAGCGGACGGCTCCGGACGTCTCCGCCGACGCGGACCCCTACACGGGCGAGGTCATCGGCATCTCGCCGGTCGACGACGCGAAGTACCCGGCGGTCGGCTCCTACACGGAGGAGACCTACGGCGGCACGTCCCTCGCGTCGCCGCTCTTCGCGGCCACGGTCGCGCTCGCCCAGCAGGCGAGCGGCCACCGGGTCGGGTTCCTGAACCCGACGCTGTACGCGAAGTACCGCGCGCACCCGTCGGTGATCCGCGACGTGAAGCCGGTCTCCGGTTCCGCGTTCGCGTACACGTCGTCGGTGTCGAAGCACACCTTCCTGGTCACGAACGACACGGACTCGTCCCTCCGGACGCGCTCCGGTTACGACACCGTCACGGGCCTCGGCTCGCCGACCGTGTCGCAGCTGACCCGGGTCGTGCGCTGATCCAGCGCATCTGACCGCGGCGGCGGTCCTCCCCTCCCGGGGCGGGCCGCCGTCGTCACCGCACGACAGGAGGGGCCGGGTGCAGCGCACCCGGCCCCTCCTGTCGTGCCGCCCTACGCGTCGATGCGGTCGCGGTTCAGCAGGCTCGAGTTCTGCGTGATGAAGTCCTTGCGCGGCGCGACGTCGTTGCCCATCAGCAGCTCGAAGGTGCGCTCCGCGGCAACCGCGTCGGTCACGCGCACCCGGCGAAGGGTGCGGTGCCGGCGATCCATCGTGGTGCTGGACAGCTGGTCGGCGTCCATCTCGCCCAGGCCCTTGTAGCGCTGGATCGGCTCCTGCCAGCGCTTGCGCTCCTTCTTCAGCTGCGCGAGGACGCCCGTGAGCTCCTGCTCGCTGTAGGTGTAGATCGGCTCGTTCTTGCGGTTGCCGGTCACGATCACGCGGTGCAGCGGCGGCACGGCCGCGAAGACGCGCCCCTGCTCGACCATCGGCCGCATGTAGCGGAAGAACAGGGTGAGCAGCAGGGTCCGGATGTGCGCCCCGTCGACGTCGGCGTCGCTCATCAGGATGACCTTGCCGTAGCGCGTCGCGTCGATGTCGAACGTGCGGCCCGATCCCCCGCCGAGAGCGGTGATGATCGCGGCGCACTCCGCGTTGCCGAGCATGTCGCTGATCGACGCCTTCTGGACGTTGAGGATCTTGCCGCGGATCGGCATGAGCGCCTGGTACTCGGAGTTGCGCGCGAGCTTGGCCGTGCCCAGCGCGGAGTCCCCCTCCACGATGAACAGCTCCGTGTCCGAGACGACGGTCGACCGGCAGTCCTTGAGCTTCGCGGGCAGCGACGACGACTCGAGCGCGTTCTTGCGCCGCTGGGTCTCCTTGTGCGCCCGAGCCGAGATGCGGGTCTTCATCTCGCCGACGACCTTCTCGAGGAGCACGCCCGTCTGGGCCTTGTCCTCACGCTTCGGGGACTCGAACCGCTCCGCGAGCGCCTTCGCGACCACCTGGCGCACGATGGCCCGCACGGCGGGGGTGCCGAGCACCTCCTTCGTCTGGCCCTCGAACTGCGGCTCGGGCAGGCGGACGGTCAGCACGGCGGTGAGGCCGGCGAGCACGTCGTCCTTCTCGAGCTTCTCGTTCGCGCCGACCTTGAGCCGTCGCGCCGCCGCCTCCACCTGCGACTTCAGGAAGGCGAACAGGCCCGCCTCGAAGCCCTGCGTGTGGGTGCCGCCCTTCGGCGTCGTGATGATGTTCACGAAGCTGCGGACGTTCGTCTCGTAGCCGGTCCCCCAGCGCAGGGCGACGTCGACCTCGCAGGTGCGCTCGACCTCGGCGGCCTCCATGTGGCCGTTCGCCTGCAGCACCGGCACGGTCTCGGTGAAGGCGCCGGTGCCCTGGATCCGCCACGTGTCGGTGAGCGGTGCGTCGGCGGCGAGGAAGTCCACGAACTCGGAGATGCCGCCCTGGTAGCGGAACGTCTCGACCACCGGCTGCTCGCCGCGCAGGTCCTCGACGGTGATGCCGAGTCCGGGCACCAGGAAGGCGGTCTGCCGGGCGCGACCGGTCAGGTCGCCGAGGGAGAAGGCGGCATCGCGCACGAAGATCTGCCGGTCCGCCCAGTACCGCACCCGGGTGCCGGTGCTGCCCTTCGCGGCGCGGCCGACGGCGCGCAGCGTGCTGCCGGAGACGAACGGCTCGAAGGGCGCGTCGGGCGACGGGTGCTTCGGGTCCGCGTCGGCGAACGTGCCGGGCTCGCCCCGGTGGAAGGACATCGCCCAGGTCTTGCCGCCGCGGTCCACCTCGACGTCGAGGCGCTCGGACAGCGCGTTCACGACCGAGGCGCCGACGCCGTGCAGACCGCCGGAGGCGGCGTACGAGCCCGAGCCGAACTTGCCGCCGGCGTGCAGCTTCGTGAACACGACCTCCACGCCCGAGAGCCCGGTCTTCGGCTCGATGTCGACCGGGATGCCGCGGGCGCGGTCGCGGACCTCGACGCTCGAGTCGGGGTGCAGCACGACCTCGATCGAGTCGCCGTGGCCGGCGAGGGCCTCGTCGACCGAGTTGTCGATGATCTCCCACAGGCAGTGCATCAGGCCGCGGGAATCGGTCGAGCCGATGTACATGCCGGGACGCTTCCGCACCGCCTCGAGGCCTTCGAGCACCGAGAGGTGCCGGGCGGAGTACGTGCTCGTGTCGTTGGCAGCCATGTCGTCCCCACGCTAATCGCCACGGGGGACAGCGCCCGCAGGCGTGCCGCGCGGAGGCGCACCCTCGGAGCGGGGGTACGCGCACAGCGAACTGACCGGTGCAGCGACGCACTGTTGAAACATCCCCGTGCGACGATTGGACACCGGCACGGCAAGCCAAGAGAGAGGTCATCATGACCCGCGCGAACGACCCCAGCAGCCTCGACTCCCTCGAGTCGCAGTTCTCGCTCACCGCGCTCGACCGCTGCGACAGCTGCGGCGCTCAGGCGTACATCCGAGTGCAGCTCGACAGCGGTGAGTTGCTGTTCTGCGCCCACCACGGCAAGAAGTACCAGGAGAAGCTCTCCGGCATCGCCCAGAGCTGGCACGACGAGTCGAGCCGACTCCTCCAGGAGTCGAAGGCCTGATCCTTCCCCAGACCGACCGGAGGCCCGGGCAGCGTTCGCGCGCCCGGGCCTCCGTCATGCCCGGCCGGTGCTCCGCGGACGGGGCTCCCCGCTGCTGATCGCCCGGCGCGGCTCCGTCGGCAGCGGACCGCCCCGGTTTCGGAGGAAAACGGGTCAGGAGGCGAGCAGCGCCGTCCGGATGCGCGCGGCGGCCGCATCCGCCGCAGCGGCCCGCTCCCCCGTCGGCGCGACCGGACGACCGAACGCCGCGCTGAGCAGGGCGTCCGCGAGCGCCGGGTTCTTGGCGAGCACCGGGCCGTGCAGACGGGTGCCGACGAGCGATCCGTGCCGCACGCCGTCGACGCCGCGCCCGTCCGAGACGCCGCGCACGACGGTGCCGAGCGCCTCGGCGCCGGGCTCGAGGCGCAGCCCGCGCGAGTGGTTCTCGTAGCCGACGAGCTGCCCCTCCGGAGCGGAGACCACGAGGTCGCCGGCGACGCGCGCCGCGAGCGGCTCCGCGTCGGCGGGCACGATGCCGAGCCCGTCGAGCAGGCCGTCGGGCATGCGGATCGCGCGGGTCAGCGCCTCGAGGCCCGTCCCGACCGCGAGCACCGGCACGCCGGCGGCCAGCCAGTCGACGAGCGGCGAACGGAGGTCGGCGAGCGCTGCGAGCAGCTGCGGCAGCACCGGATCCGTGGTCGAGCCGAGCACGACGGCGAGCGGCGTGCCGGAGGGCGACTCGCCGACGTGCAGCCGCTCCACAGCCGCGTCGAGCCCCGCCCACCGCGCCCGCCGGGCCAGCACGAGGGCGTTCTGCGCGTCCCCGTTCACGTCGGTCAGCTCGGGCAGGAGGGCGAGCACGCTGCTCATGTGGCGAGTCCCAGGTGGCTGCGGGTGCGGCGCATGCTGTCCGCGGTGAACACGATGGTCTTGATGCCGCGCGCAGGCGCGGGCAGGGCGAGGAACGCGTCGAGCGCCGCACCGAGGTCGGGCTCGATGCGCTCGACCTCGACGCCCTGGTACAGCAGCTGCAGCGCGATCTCGTCCGCCTTCGAGCCGGACACGATCAGGGCGCGGCCGATCCGCGAGGCGTCGACGGGCCAGAAGTAGGAGGGGTCGCGCACGTCGGACCCCATCGCCACCATCACCTGGTCGAGCCCCTCGTCGAGCTCGTCCACGTTGAGCTGGAAGCTCGCGGGGTTCTGCACGAGCACGAACTCCACCTCCTGCCCGCGGACCGTCGTGACCTCGCCGCGACCGAAGACCGGGCTCATGACCGCGAGGGCGTCGGCCGCCACGCGGGCGTCGAAGGCGTCGCCGAGCAGCTGCTCGGCGGCCGCGACCGCTCCCGCCGCGTCGACGGCGTAGTGGACGCCGCGCGCGGGCAGGCGCACGGTCATCGGCTCCCCGCGCACCAGCAGCTCGGCCTTCCGGCCGGTGACGGCGGTGACGCGGGTGCCGTCCTGCACGCGGGTCGGCGTGGTCTCGGCGTAGCCGAGCCCGCGCGGCGCGGCCGTCAGCACCCCCTCGGTCACCCCGTAGGGCACGACCGCCGCGGGCGGGGCGAGGCGGGCGAGCAGCGCGTCGTCGCCGTTCAGGACCACCGCGTCGGACGCGCGGGACGCGATGCGGCCGAGCATGGCCTGCACCTTCTGCGCGTCGTGGAAGCGGTCGATCTGGTCGGTCATGACGTTGGTGAGCAGCACGAGGCGCGCGCGGAACCGGTCGGCGAGGCGCGCGCCGTGCCCCTCGTCCATCTCCAGCACCGCGAGATCGGCGTCGATCCGGCCGGTGAGGGAGGCGCGTTCGAGCAGCGCCGAGGTCAGCCCCTGCGTGATGTTCGCGGTCGAGGGGTTGGTGAACACCCGCTTGCCGTGCGCGGTGAGCACGGCGACCAGCATCTTCGTGGTCGTCGACTTGCCGGCCGAGCCGGACACGACGACGAGCCCCTCCGGGAAGGAGGAGAGCACGTCGCCGAGGAAGCCGGGAGCCACGCGGTTGACGACGAGGCCGGGCACGGCCGACCCGCCGCCACGGCTGCGCAGCCGGGCGGCAAGCCGAACGCCCCTGCCGAGAAGGACGGCAGGGGCGTATCGGAGGGAGCTCACTCGAGGTAGTCGCGCAGCGACTGCGAGCGGGACGGGTGACGCAGCTTCGCCATCGTCTTCGACTCGATCTGCCGGATCCGCTCGCGGGTCACGCCGAACGTGTCGCCGATCTGGTCGAGCGTCTTCGGCATGCCGTCGCCGAGGCCGAAGCGCATCCGGATCACGCCGGCCTCGCGCTCGGACAGGCTGTCGAGCAGACTCTCGAGCTGCTTCTGCAGCATCGTGAACCCGACGGCGTCCGCCGGCACGACGGCCTCGGTGTCCTCGATCAGGTCACCGAACTCGCTGTCGCCGTCCTCGCCCAGCGGGGTGTGGAGGGAGATCGGCTCGCGACCGTACTTCTGCACCTCGATGACCTTCTCCGGGGTCATGTCGAGCTCGCGGCTCAGCTCCTCCGGCGTGGGCTCGCGGCCCAGGTCCTGCAGCATCTGCCGCTGGACGCGGGCGAGCTTGTTGATGACCTCGACCATGTGCACCGGGATGCGGATGGTGCGGGCCTGGTCCGCCATCGCGCGGGTGATCGCCTGTCGGATCCACCACGTCGCGTAGGTGGAGAACTTGAAGCCCTTCGTGTAGTCGAACTTCTCGACCGCGCGGATCAGACCGAGGTTGCCCTCCTGGATCAGGTCCAGGAACTGCATGCCGCGGCCCGTGTAGCGCTTCGCGAGCGACACGACGAGGCGGAGGTTCGCACCGAGCAGGTGGCTCTTGGCGCGCTGCCCGTCGCGGGCGACCCACTTCAGCTCGCGCACGAGCTCCTTGCCGAGCTTGTCCGCCTCGGTGGAGAGCTTCTCCTCCGCGAACAGGCCGGCCTCGATGCGCATCGCGAGCTCGACCTCCTCAGCGGCGTTCAGCAGCGCGACCTTGCCGATCTGCTTCAGGTAGTCCTTGACGGGGTCGGCCGTGGCGCCGGTGATGGCGGTCGAGTAGACGGGGACCTCGTCCTCGTCCGTCATCGACAGCACGAGCGCCCCGGTCGGCAGGGGCTCGTCCTTGACGACGACGGGGGCGTCCTCGGCGGAGGCCTCTTCGGTCACGGCCTCCGGGGTCTCGTCGGCGTCGTCGGACGCCTCGTCGGGGACGACCGCGGTGTCGTCGTCCTCGGTCTCGACGTCCGCGCCGTCGACCGGGACCTCGGGCTCGTCCTCGTCGCCGTCCTCGGCGCCCTCGGCGGAGGCGGCCTTGGTCGTCCTCGTGGTCTTCGTCGCCGCCTTCTTCGCAGCGGGCTTCGCGGCCGGCTTGGCCGCGGTCTTCGCCGCCGGCTTGCGGGCGGTGGTCTTCTTCGCGGCGGGCGCGGCGGCCTGCTCGGTCTCCTCGTCCGCGACGGTTGCGGTCGGTGTGCTCATGGTGCCCCCTCAGGACGATGCGTCGGAAGCGACGCCGGGGTGGACGGAACGGGTTCGGGCCGCCCTCCCCAACCGGGCGACACCTGCGACAACGGCCACGGGAGCGTGCGTGTTCCCGTGCCCCCGTGGCGCGGTCCCCGGCAGTCCTACAATTGTACACGCGCCGCGGCGTGTCGGGTCAACCCCTCCGGGACCTGCGGGCGACGGCCCTGTAGCGGACCGCACGCCAGAGCGGACCGGCGTCCACGCCCTCGTCCCGGAGCAGGTCGCGCCGCGCCAGACGGCGGGTGACGAGGAACGCGACGGCGCCTGCGCCGACGATCAGGTACTGCACCGACAGCGCGACCTTGAAGGCGCCGAGCGAGTACAGGGGCGCGCCGGTCGCCGCGTGCTGGGCGTCGAGCAGCACGCCGATCAGGAACATCATCGTGAAGCTCGCGGTGAAGCCGCCGACGTTCACGAAGCCGCTCGCTCCCCCGAGCCCCTCGGGCGGGTTGTAGGTGCGCGCGTAGTCGAAGCCGATCTGCGAGCCCGGGCCCCCGATGCCCATCGCGAGGACCAGCAGCACCAGCACGACGAGCGGCGGCCGCCCGGGCCAGAGCAGGACCAGCGTCCACGCGGAGCCGAGCAGCAGCACGATGCCGAGGACGAGGTTGGAGCGGCGCAGCGGGAAGCGACCGGTGAGGCCGCCGATCAGCGGGCCGATCAGGAAGCCCGCCAGGACCTGCACGGTCAGCAGGGCGGACGCCTCCGGCCGCGGCATGCCGACCGCGGAGACGAGGAACGGGTAGCCCCAGAGCAGCGCGAAGACGACGCCGCTCGACTGCGTGACGAAGTGCGCCCAGAAGCCGAGCCTCGTCCCCCTCCGGCCGAGCGCGGCGCGGAGGGCGCGGAGGGCGGTGCGCAGGTCGGCGGACCCGGTGCGCACCCCCGCGGGCGCGTCCACGACGAGGGCGAGCACCACCACGAGCGCGACGCCGGACACCCCGGCGACGCCGAAGAAGGCGGTGGTCCAGCCGGCGAGGCCGAGGATGGCTGCGAACGGCACCGCGGAGAGCACCTGGCCGAGCTGGCCGAGGTTCCCGAGCCACTGGCTCAGCACGGGCACCCGCGGCGCCGGGAACCACGCGTTGACGAGCCGCAGGGCCGCGATGAAGGTCGTCGCGTCGCCCGCGCCGACGAGCATCCGGCCGAGCACCGCGACGGGCAGCGTCTCCGCGAGCCCGACCGTCACCTGGCCGGCCGCCATCAGCGCGGCGCCGACGGCGATGACCGCCTTCGGGCCGAACCGGTCGACGAGCACGCCGACGGGGATCTGCAGCATCGCGTAGACGAGCAGCTGCACCACGCCGAGCGTCGACAGCGCGGCGGCGGACGTCTCGAACCGCTGCGCTGCGGCCACCCCGGCGACGCCGAGGGTGCTGCGCTGCATCACCGCGCAGAGGTAGGCGACGGTCGCGCCGCCGAAGACGAGCCAGGCGCGCACCTCCCGTCGGGAGGCGGTCACGCCTCGTCGTCGTTGAAGCGCCGGATCGCGAGGAACTTCTCGAGCTCCGCGGCGAGCTCGTCGGCGCTCGGCACCTCGCCCTCGTCGTCGGTCAGCGGCGAGCGCACCGGGTTGCCGGCCATGTAGGCGTCGTGGCGCTGCTCGAGCGTGCGCACGAGGGAGGCGAGCTCCTCGTTCGCGCCGACCTGCTCGTCGACCCGGGCGAGGAAGTCGCGCGACCGGTCGCGGACGGCGTCGATCGGGAACAGCAGGCCGGTCGCGGCCGACACGGACTCCAGGCCCTTGGAGACCGTGGCCGGCAGCTCGGTGTCGGCGAGGTAGTGCGGCACCAGGAGCACGAACTCGGCGACGTCGCGGCCGAGCTCGGCGAGACGGAACTCGACGAGGTGCAGCACGTTCGAGGGCGCGCGGGTCGTCGGACGCCAGGCGCTCATCGAGTCGATCAGGTCCTGGCGCGTGCCGCCCACCGTCACCTGCAGCGGCCGCGTGTGCGGCACGGGCATGGGGATCGCCTGCACCCACGTCGTCGACGAGACCTCGAACCGGTCGATCAGCCCCAGTACCGCGGCCGCGAAGCGGTTCCACTGGAAGTCGGGCTCGTAGCCGGTCAGCAGCAGGAAGGGCCGACCGATCTCGTCGCGCGCCAGGCTCAGCACGAGCTGCGCGGGCGTGTAGGACGCGAGGTGGTCCTCGTCGAACTCGATGACCGGGCGCCGGGCGCGGTAGTCGAGCAGCTCGTCGTCGTCGAACACCGCCACCGGCACCGGCGAGCTGGTGTCCGTGAAGTAGTCGGTGAGCTGCTGCACCGCGGCACCGGCGTCGGCGAAGCCCGTCAGCCCGGCGACCAGCGGCAGCCCGCGGGGCACCTCGTCCGCCTCCGGCGTGAGCTCGTACAGTCCCTCCGGCTCGCGCATCCCCCGATTCTACCGAGGCCGCCGACGTCGCCCGGCGCTGCGGGGGCGGCCTGGCGTCGCCTCCATGGCACGCGTCCCCGACCTCGCGGAGCTCGTCGATCGGCTCGCCGGGTCCTGGCGGCGCCCGGGCGCGGTCACCGACGGGTTCGCCCTCCTCAGCGCGAGCGCGGTGGACGGCGCCGTCGAGGTGGCCTTCCACTGGCGATCGGACCCGGCCCGCTACCTCGTCCGCTTCCCCTGTCCCGACCTGCCGCAGGAGGTCCTCGGGGAGGACTTCGAGCTCGACGACGCGATCGGCGAGCTGGCGCTGCTGCTGATGGAGGACCTCGACACGGGACTCGTCTCGTGGGCGGGCCGGACGAGCACCGCCGACGGCGTGCTGCTGCAGCCCGCGCGTCAGTCGTCGAGCGGCTGGTTCGTGGGCGAGGTGCCGCTCGAGGCCTCTCCCGGCGCCCTCCGTACGGCCCGGGCCGCCATGGCGGCGTCCGGCGAGCGGTTCGCGGTCGTGGCCTCGCACGAGGACGACCTCGAGCCGATCGCCGATCCCGGACGGTTCCTCGACGCGGCGGGCCTCGACGGGGACGCCGGACGCCGCGCGGTCGCGGACGGCTCGCTGATCGCGTGGCTGCAGATCGATCGGGGCGCGGCGGACTCCCTCAGAGCCGGCCAGGCGGTGGTCGTCATGGACGGCGCCGAGGCGGCGCGCATCGCCGTGCTGGAGCTGCGCACCCCGGACCGGCGTGCGCTCGCGGAGCTGGCCTGGGCCGCGTGCCGGGCCGCGGTCGACGCGGGACGCGTCCGGCTCATCGCCGATCGCGCGCTCGACGGGCTCCGGGTGCTCGGCTTCCGCGACGAGGGCGATCTACTCGTCGCGCGGCACGACGAGCTGCGGTTCCCGGGAGCCTGAACCCGCGGGGCAGGGCGTCAGGCCGTCCTCCCTAGGCTTCCGGCATGGTCGCTCCTCAGCTCGCCGTCGCCCTGACCGCCCCCGCGCGCATCGAGGCCGACGTCCTCGTCGTCGCCGTCCGCTCCGCCGAGGAGGGCCCCGCGCTGGTGCTGCCGGAGGGCGCCGAGCTGCCCGACCTCGACCCCGCCGCGATCGGGGCGACCGGCGCCGCCGGCGACGTCGCTCGACTGCCGGGCACCGGCACGGCGGCCCGCTCCGTGCTGCTCGTCGGCGTCGGCCGCGCCGTCGACGCCGACTCGCTGCGCGCCGCCGCCGCGAACGCGGTCCGCCGCCTCGCCGGCTCCGAGCACGTCGCGCTCGCCCTGCCCGTGGAGGACGCCGAGGCGCTCGACGCGGTGCTCGAGGGCGCGGCGCTCGGCGCGTACGCCTACACCGCCTACCGCGACCGCACCCTCGCGGCGCAGAAGGCGCCCGTCGCCCGCATCACCGTGCTCGGCCACGACGAGGCGGAGTCCCGGGCCGCGCTGCACCGCGCCGCCGTGCTCGCGGACGCCGTCGCCCTGGTGAAGGACCTGGTCAACGCGCCGCCGAACGACCAGCCGCCCGCCGTGCTCGCGCACCGGGCCGTGGAGGCGGCGGAGGCCGCGGGCGCGACGGTGAAGGTCTGGGACGAGCAGGCGCTCGAGGCCGACGGCTTCGGCGGCATCCTCGGCGTCGGGCAGGGCTCCGTGCGCCCGCCGCGGCTGGTCCGGGTCGGCTGGGCGCCCGACGGCGCGACCGAGTCGGTCGCCCTCGTGGGCAAGGGCATCACCTTCGACTCCGGCGGGCTCTCGCTGAAGCCCGGCGCCTCCATGGTCGGCATGAAGTACGACATGACCGGCGCCGCGACCGTGCTCGCCGCCGTCACCGCCGCCGCCCGGCTCGAGCTGCCGATCGCGGTGACCGCATGGCTGTGCATCGCGGAGAACATGCCGTCCGGCAGCGCGATCCGCCCGAACGACGTGCTGCGCATCCGCGGCGGCCGCACCGTCGAGGTGCTGAACACCGACGCCGAGGGCCGCCTCGTGCTCGCCGACGGCATGGTCGCCGCCGGCGAGGAGCACCCCGACGTGCTCGTCGACGTCGCCACCCTGACCGGCGCGATCATCACCGCGCTCGGCACCCGCTACGTCGGCGCCATGGGCGACGGCGCCCTCGTCGCGCGCACGCAGGCCGCCGCGAAGCGCGCCGGCGAGCTCGTCTGGCACCTGCCGCTGCCGGAGGAGCTGCGCGCGATCCTCGCCTCCGACGTCGCCGACATCGCGAACGTGAAGATCGGCAACACGGCCGGCGGCGCGCTCGTCGCCGGGCAGTTCCTGCGCGAGTTCGTCCCCGAGCGGGAGGACGGTTCCCCCGTGCCGTGGGTGCACCTCGACATCGCCGGCGCGGCGGAGAACAAGGGCGGCGCGTACGGCGCGACGGGCTCGGGCCCGACCGGCGTCATGCTGCGCACGCTGGTGGCCCTGCTCGAGGACCTGGCCTCCACCGGGGTCGCTGCGAGCCTCTCCGCACCCGGCAAGGAGTAGGGTTCCAGCGGCGCTCCGGGGCGGGGCATCGCAGTCGGCGGACGACCGGCGGGGCGGTCGCTCTCGGTCGCGCCCAGCGACGAGAACGGGAGTACCGACGACGTGCCAGACCAGTCCTTCGACCTCGTGATCCTCGGCGGCGGCAGCGGCGGCTACGCCGCGGCCCTGCGTGCAGCGGAGCTCGGCATGTCGGTCGCGGTGATCGAGAAGGACAAGGTCGGCGGGACCTGTCTGCACCGCGGCTGCATCCCCACCAAGGCCCTCCTCCACGCGGCCGAGGTCGCGGACGCCGCCCGGGACGCCGAGCACTACGGCATCCGCGCCTCCTTCGACTCGGTCGACATCGCGGGCGTCACCTCCTACCGCACCGGCATCGTGGCCAAGAAGTTCAAGGGCCTGCAGTCGCTGCTCAAGGCGCGCGGCGTGACGACGATCGACGGGTTCGGGCACCTCGCGTCCGCGACCCAGGTGCACGTCGGGGACTCCACGATCACCGGCAAGAAGATCGTGCTGGCGACCGGCTCCTACTCCCGCTCGCTGCCCGGCCTCGAGCTGGGCGGCCGCGTCATCGACTCGGAGAAGGCGCTCGACCTCGACTTCGTGCCGAAGAAGGTCGCCGTGCTCGGCGGCGGCGTCATCGGGGTCGAGTTCGCGAGCGCCTGGAAGTCCTTCGGCGCCGACGTCACGATCATCGAGGCGCTGCCCCACCTCATCCCGAACGAGGAGGAGGTGCTGTCGAAGGCGCTGGAGCGCGCGTACCGCAAGCGCGGCATCCAGTACTCGCTCGGCATCCGCTTCCAGTCGGTCACGCAGAACGAGTCCGGCGTCGTCATCACGCTCGAGGACGGCAAGACGATCGAGGCCGAGCTGCTGCTCGTCGCCGTCGGCCGCGGGCCGTCGACGGCCGGCATGGGCTTCGAGGAGGCCGGCGTCGCGATCGACCGCGGCTTCGTCACGGTGAACGACCGGCTCGAGACCTCGCTGCCCGGCGTCTACGCCGTCGGCGACATCGTCTTCGGCCTGCAGCTCGCGCACCGCAGCTTCCAGCAGGGGATCTTCGTGGCCGAGGAGATCGCGGGCCTGAACCCGGCGATCGTCTCCGACGTGAACGTCCCGCGCATCACGTACAGCGACCCCGAAGTCGCGTCCGTCGGCCTGACCGAGGCGAAGGCCGTCGAGCAGTACGGCCGTGACGCCGTGATCGCCTACGACTACAGCCTCGCGGGCAACGCGCGCAGCGAGATCATCGGCACGTCCGGTTCGATCAAGGTCGTGCGCGTCAAGGACGGCCCCGTCATCGGCGTCCACGGCATCGGCTCCCGCGTCGGCGAGCTGATCGGCGAGGCGCAGCTGGTCGTGAACTGGGAGGCCTACCCGGAGGACATCGCTCCGTACCTCCACGGTCACCCCACGCAGTACGAGGCGCTCGGCGAGGCCTTCCTCGCCCTCGCCGGCAAGCCCCTGCACGCCCTCTGATCCCGCACCCCGTCCGACGGCACCGCCGCCGCCCGAAAGGAACCATCCGATGAGTGAGTCCGTCACCCTTCCGGCGCTCGGCGAGAGCGTCACCGAGGGCACGGTGACCCGCTGGCTGAAGCAGGTCGGCGACTCGGTCGAGGTCGACGAGCCCCTGCTCGAGGTCTCCACCGACAAGGTCGACACCGAGATCCCCTCCCCCGTCGCCGGGGTGATCGAGGAGATCCTCGTCCAGGAGGACGAGACGGTGGAGGTCGGCGCCGAGCTGGTCCGCATCGGCGACGGTTCGGGGTCCGCCTCGTCCGAGTCCGCGCCCCAGCCCGAGGAGGCCGAGTCGGCCCCGGTGGAGCAGGAGCCGGAGCCCGCGCAGCCCGCACCGGCGCAGTCCGCGCCCGCTCCGCAGCCGGCCCCGCACCAGCTGCCGGAGGAGGACGCCTCCGCCGGCGCCTCCTACACGACGCCGCAGCCCGAGGACGAGGTCGCGCCGTCGGCCGGCGGCTCGCAGCCGCCGCTGGCGCAGGAGGCGACCAGCTCGGTCGACGCCGAGCCGGGCCAGGACGCCTCCCGGGACGCCTCCTCCCCGAGCACGCCGCCGACGCCGGCCGCGCCCGCACCGGCGCCCGCCGCCGCAGCGCCCGCTCCGGCTCCGGCCGCACCCGCACCCGCGCCGGCGCAGCCCGCCGCCCCGGCCGACCAGGCCGGCGGGGCGCACGCCGCTGCGCCGTACGTCACGCCCATCGTCCGCAAGCTCGCGCACGACCGCGGCGTCGACCTGTCGTCCGTGCAGGGCTCGGGCGTCGGAGGCCGCATCCGCAAGGAGGACGTGCTCGCCGCGGCCGAGGCGAAGGCCCCTGCCGCCGCCGAGTCCGCGCCGGCCGCCGCTGCCGCTCCGGCCGAGCCCGTCGAGCCGTCGCCGCTGCGCGGCACGACGGTGAAGATGTCGCGCCTCCGCAAGGTCGTCGCGGAGCGCGCCGTCGTCTCGATGCAGTCGACCGCCCAGCTCACGACGGTCGTCGAGGTCGACGTGACGGCGGTCGCCAAGCTGCGCGCCGCGGTCAAGGACGAGTTCCTCGCCAAGAGCGGGCAGAAGCTGTCGTTCCTGCCGTTCTTCGCCCTCGCCGCGGTCGAGGCGCTGCAGCAGTACCCGATCATCAACGCGACCGTGGACGGCGACTCGATCGTCTACCCGGACACGGAGAACGTGTCGATCGCCGTCGACACCGAGCGCGGGCTGCTCACGCCGGTCATCCGGAACGCGGGCGGCCGCTCGATCGCCGACCTCGCGGGCCAGATCGCGGACCTCGCGAGCCGGACGCGCGACAACAAGCTGAAGCCGGACGAGCTCGCGGGCGGCACCTTCACGCTGACCAACACCGGGTCGCGCGGCGCCCTGTTCGACACCCCGCTCGTCTTCCTGCCGCAGGTCGCGATCCTCGGCACGGGCGCGGTCGTCAAGAAGCCCGCCATCGTCACCACCGCCGACGGCAGCGAGTCGATCGCGATCCGCTCGACGGTGTACCTGGCGCTCAGCTACGACCACCGGATCGTGGACGGCGCCGACGCGGCACGCTTCCTGACCGCGGTCAAGCAGCGTCTCGAGGGCGGCGACTTCCGGGGATCGCTCGGCATCTGAGGACATCCTCCTCACCCCTTCGGAGGCTCCGCGACGACGTCGCGGAGCCTCCAGCCGTTCTGCTCCCGGACGGCGAGCACGGTCGCACCGCCCGCGGTCGCCAGCGCCGTGGCGCCGTCGCCGCTCGGGAGGCGCAGACGGGTCCGGTCGATCCGGACGGCGGGAGAACCGGCCCGCACCGCATCGAGGTCCGCCTCGAGCACCGGCGAACCGGCCGCATCCACCCGACGCAGGCAGGCCTCGCTGCCCGCAGCGAGGCACCGATCGCGCTCCGCGAGCAGCGCCGGGATCGCCTCCCGCCCGGACGCCGTCCGCGGCAGGGGCCGCACCGACGGCGGTGCCGCTGACGGCGCGGCGGAGCGGACGGGTCGGGGCAGCGATGCGGCGGGCGCCTCCTCCCCCGCCGGCAGCAGCACCGCGGCCGCGACCAGCAGCACCGCGACCCCGCCGAGGGCGGCCCAGACCCGGGTGCGCACCGTCCGCAGCCCGCCGATCGCGCCGAGCGCGCGGGCGCCGACGCCCGTGACAGGCGGCGCGACCGCCTGCTCGGGGAGCGCCGCGGCCGGCACCAGCCGTGAGGGCGGCCCGAGCGGCGCGCCGGGCACGGGGATCACCGGGCGGAGCCGTACCGGCTCCGCCGGCGCCAGCGCGAAGAGGGCCACGGCGAGGGCGACGAGGTCGACGCCCTCGGGCACCGCGAGCCCGACGGGGCCGAGCAGCACCGCCCCGAGCGCGCGGAAGGCGGAGACGTCCTCGGCGGCCCGCTCCTCGAACGCCGCGGGGCCGACGCGCCGCAGCAGGGTCGGCTCGACGGGCGCGGTCCACGACGGGCTGCCGTCCGCGTCGAGCTGCACGGCGTCCGCGGCGATGGAGCCGTGGGCCACGCCCGCGGCGTGCAGCCGCTGCAGCGCCTGCGCGAGCGGCACCAGCACGGTGATCGCCTCCCCCGCGGTCGGTCCGCCCGCGAGCAGCTGCGGCAGGCGGACCGCCGGGGTCGGCAGCACAACCAGCAGGTCGCCGTTCGCGGCGGTGCCGACGTCGACGACCGGCACGAGGTGCGGACCGGCCCCGATCAGCAGGGCCTCGAGGCACTCGGTGCGATCGGGTCGCAGGCGGCGCACGACCTCGCCGTCCACCTCGGTTCCGCTCATGGCGGAGCAGCGTGCCCCCTCGGGGCGGCCCGGCGGCCCGTCCGGCCTGTGGAGGAGCGGATACGCTGCTCACATGGCCCGTTCCGCTCGCCCGGCCAAGGAGCCGGGCCGCGTCAAGCAGCTCGTCGACGTCTTCCACATGACGAGGAAGGTCGACTCCGCCGTCGTCTGGTGGATGCTGCTGGCGTTCCTCGTGCCGCTCGCGATCGGCATCGTGCTCGCCGTGCTCGCGGGCACCGTGCTCGGCGCGATCCTCTGGGTCGTGCTCGGCGTGGTCGCCGGCTTCCTCGCGGCGCTCATCGTGATGAACCGTCGCGCCGAGCGCGCGGCCTACGCCCGCATGGAGGGTCAGCAGGGCGCGGTCGGCGCGGTGCTGCGCGCCACGCTGCGCCGCGGCTGGCGCGGCAGCGAGATCCCCGTCGCGGTCAACCCGCGCACGCGCGACGCCGTGTACCGCGCCGTCGGACGACCGGGCGTCGTGCTGATCGCCGAGGGACCGAAGGGCCGCACGCAGCGGCTCGTCGACGAGGAGCGCCGCAAGGTCACGCGCGTCGCGCCGAACGTGCCCGTGTCCGTGCTCCGCGTCGGTCCGGACGAGGGCGAGATCCGGCTCGGTCAGATCAACCGGAGCCTGGCCCGCTTGAAGGCCAAGCTGACCCGTGCCGAGGTGCTCGCCGTGAGCAACCGACTCGAGTCGCTCGCCGGCGGCGTGCCCGTGCCGAAGGGCATCGACCCCACCAAGGCGCGTCCCGTCCGTCGGTGACCGCCCGCGGTCCTGCGATGCCGCGCCCGGAGGCGGCCGCGCTGCTCGGCGTGCCCGCGACGGCGACGCCCGCGGAGGTCCAGCGCGCCTACCTCCGCGCGGCGAGGACCACCCACCCGGATCTCCTGCCGGACTCGGACGAGGCCGGGCGGCGGTCGGCCGCCGAGGCGTTCGATCGCCTGACGCGGGCCCGGGACGTCCTGCTCGAGCCGGCGCCTCCTGCACCGCCGACCGCCTCCGCCTGGGCGCCGGGCGCCGACGGCGTGCAGTACCGGCGGGTCGAGGGCCGCGGCATCGGCGACTCCCTGGTCGTGCTGGTGCTGCTCGCCTTCCTGCTCATCGGGCTGGTGAGCCTGCAGCAGGGGCTCGGCTTCGGCGTCGAGGCACCGCCCGCGGGGCCCGCCGCGACCACCGCGCCCTAGGTGTCGTAACACCGCCGAAATCTGATCGAAACGCGGCGGCGCCTAGCCTGGTCTCGGACTGCGGCACCGCAGCTCCTCCCCGGACCACGCGCAGGAGATCGACAGCCGCATGCCCACCCCCAAGTTCACGGACTCGTCCGAGGTCATCAAGTTCATCAAGGACACGGACGTCAAGTTCCTCGACATCCGGTTCACCGACCTGCCGGGCGTGCAGCAGCACTTCAACATCCCGGCATCGACCGTCGACGAGGAGTTCTTCTCCGTCGGCCAGCTCTTCGACGGCTCCTCGATCCGCGGCTTCGCGAACATCCACGAGTCGGACATGCAGCTCATCCCGGACATCTCGACGGCGTACGTCGACCCGTTCCGCGTCGAGCGCACCCTGATCCTGGTCTTCGACATCTACAACCCGCGCAACGGCGAGATCTACGCGAAGGACCCCCGCCAGATCGCCCACAAGGCGGAGAACTACCTCGCCTCCACGGGCCTCGCGGACACCGCGTTCTTCGCCCCCGAGGCCGAGTTCTACATCTTCGACGACGTCCGCTACGAGGTGTCGCAGGGCTCGAGCTTCTACAAGGTCGACTCCTCCGAGGCGGCGTGGAACTCCGGCCGCGAGGAGATCGGCGGCAACCTGGCCAACAAGACGCCCTACAAGGGCGGCTACTTCCCGGTGAGCCCCGTCGACCAGCACGCGGACCTCCGCGACGACATCTCGCTGAAGCTCATCGAGGCCGGCCTGATCCTCGAGCGCGCGCACCACGAGGTCGGCACCGCCGGTCAGGGCGAGATCAACTACCGCTTCGACACGCTCGTGCACGCGGCCGACGACATCCTGAAGTTCAAGTACATCGTCAAGAACACCGCTCGGCAGTGGGGCAAGACCGCCACGTTCATGCCGAAGCCGCTGTTCGGCGACAACGGCTCGGGCATGCACACCCACCAGTCGCTCTGGAACGGCGGCCAGCCGCTGTTCTACGACGAGGCCGGCTACGGCGGGCTCTCCGACATCGCGCGCTGGTACATCGGCGGCATCCTGAAGCACGCCCCGTCGCTGCTCGCCTTCACGAACCCGACGACGAACAGCTACCACCGCCTGGTGCCGGGCTACGAGGCGCCGGTGAACCTGGTCTACTCGGCCGGCAACCGCTCCGCCGCGATCCGCATCCCGATCACGGGCACCAACCCGAAGGCGAAGCGCATCGAGTTCCGCGCGCCCGACGCCTCCGGCAACCCGTACCTCGCGTTCGCCGCGCAGCTGATGGCCGGCATCGACGGCATCCAGAACCGCATCGAGCCGCACGAGCCGGTCGACAAGGACCTGTACGAGCTGCCCCCGGAGGAGGCGAAGCTCATCCCGCAGGTGCCGGGCTCGCTCGACCTGGTGCTCGACGCGCTCGAGGCCGACCACGACTACCTGACCGCGGGCAACGTGTTCACGCCCGAGGTCATCGAGACGTGGATCGACTACAAGCGCGAGAAGGAGATCAAGCCGCTCGCGGCTCGTCCCCACCCCTTCGAGTACGAGCTCTACTACGGCGTCTGACCCGTACCGCACGCGAGGCCGTCGCCCTTCTGGGCGACGGCCTCCGTCGTTCCCGGGCGCAGCACTTGAGCAGGCCGGTCGTACTTCAGCAGGCCGCAGGGCGGTCTTCTGGCCTGCTGGAGCGCCTGGAACCTGCTGAGGTGCTCCGGATCGGTCAGCGGACCGGGGCGTGGTGGCGGAGGACGTCACGGACGCTGTCGACGAGGAAGTCCCACTCGTAGACGACCGTGGCGTAGGAGAAGCGGAGCACGATCCGGCCGTCGCGCATGATCGTGGCTTCGCGGCGCCGGTCGGCGGTGAAGGCCTGTCGCTGCGCGTGGGTCTCCCTGCCGTCCAGCTCCAGCACGAGCCAGTCGTCGATGAGGACGTCGACCCGGTACGCGCCGCGCACCACGACCTGGATCCGGACCTCGACCCCGGCGGCCCACAGCCCGAACCGCACGATCGACTCGATGCCCGACCCCGATTCGGCATCGAGCCTGCTCGCCAGGTAGTGGGTGCGCAGCGGTCCCTGCAGCACGAGCGCGCCGATGCGGTTCCGCTGCACCACCCGCTTGTGCAGCAACGAGTCGAGCGTCGCGACGACGAAGCGAGGCGGCTGGCAGACGAGGACGTCGGCGATGGCCTGGTCGACCGGTGTCACCGCGAAGGCTGAAACGGAGGCCGCCGCCTTCGGGTGCCAGTGGGCCACGACGTCGTCGGGCGCCCCCCGGTGTGCGAGCCGCCTGCCGGACGCGTGCGACGGGAACCCGACGTGGAGCCCGGCATCCGGCGGGAGCCATCCTCCGAGCAGGGCGAGCGCCGACACGCAGCTGATCCGGCCGCCGAGTCGCATCGCCCTGACGGCGCCGCGGTCGGCTCCCGGCCTGCAGTACCAGCCGCGGATCACGCGCTCGAGGGCGCCGGCGCCGACCTCCGCGCGGACGCGCTCGAGCGTGTAGCCCTCGGCACGCAGCTCGGCCGTGGTGAAGAACGAGAAGGCTCCCATGGCGAGGCACATTCGCCGACTCCTGCCCCGCGTACGGTGCACGCACGTCCTCAGAGCACGGATCGGTGCAGATGAGGGTCGGGGAGGAGCGCATCGCCGCCCCTGCCTCCGCCACCTCCTCCCGTTCGCCTCCAGCCTTCCGAGCGCTCGAGCAGGCTGGAAGTCCTTCAGCAGGCCCAGATCCGGCCGCTGAGCCTGCTCAGGAGGATCCGGCCTGCCGAGGTGCTCGGACCGGATCGGGAAGGCCGGGCGGTCAGGCGAAGAGGCGCTCGAAGATCGTGCGGGCGCGGCGGGTGGTGCGCAGCAGGTCGTCCTCGAGCTGCGCGGCGGAGCCCGGCGGGTACTCGAGGATCCGGGCGATGCCCTCGAGCGCTGCGCGGTCCGTCGGCAGCAGGTCGGAGGTGCGGTTCGTCCAGAGCGTGATCGCGCTGCGGAGGCGGGAGGTGAGCACCCACGCGGCCCGCAGCTGCGCGGCGTCGTCGCGGTCGATCAGGCCCGCGGCGACCGCGGCGTCGAGCGCGCCGAGCGTGCTCCGGGTCCGCAGCGCCGGGACGCGGTCGGCATGCTGCAGCTGCAGCAGCTGCACGATCCACTCCACGTCGGACAGGCCGCCGGGCCCGAGCTTCAGGTGGCGCTCCTTGTCGGCGCCGCGGGGCAGCCGCTCGGTCTCCATCCGCGCCTTGATGCGGCGGATCTCCCGCACCGCGCCCTCGTCGAGCGACTCGGGGTAGCGGAGGCGGTCGGCGAGCGCCTCGAAGTCGACGACGAGCGTGCGGTCGCCCGCGACGCCGTGGGCGCGCAGGAGCGCCTGGGACTCCCACGTCAGCGACCAGCGGGCGTAGTAGGCCTCGTAGGACCGCAGGGAGCGCACCACGGGCCCGTTGCGCCCCTCCGGCCGCAGGTCGAGGTCGAGGTCGAGCGGCAGCCGCGGGTCGGTCGTGAGCCGCTTCACCTCGGCGACGAGCACGTTCGCCTGCTTCTGCGCGACGTCGTCGGGCATGCCGGCGATCGCGCGGTACACCGCGACGACGTCGGCATCGGAGCCGAAGCCGAGCTCCGCTCCCCCGTACCGGCCCATGGCGACGATCGCGAACTCCGGCCACGGGCCCTCGTCGCGCCGCACGCTGCGGACGCTTCCGGCGAGCAGCGCCGTGGTGACGTCGGCGAGCGCCGGCCCCAGCTCCTGCACCGTGATCGTGCCGAGGAGCGCCCCGAGCGCGAGCCGCAGCACCTCGCGGCGGCGGGCGGTGCGGAGCGCGGACGCGGCGGCGTCGCGCGTGCCGTGCCGCAGCACGGTGGCGGACGTCTCGGCGCGCAGCGTCGCACGAGGCCGCGGGCGCAGGTCCGCGTCGCGCTCGAGCCAGGCCGCCGCCTCCGGGTTCGTCTCGAGCAGCCCGACGACGAACCGCGACTCGGACAGCACGGTCGCGAGCCGGCGGGCGGCGGTCGGCGAGTCCCGCAGCATGCGGAGGTACCACGCGGTGTCGCCGAGGCGCTCGGACAGGCGCCGGAACGCCAGCAGCCCCATGTCGGGCGCGGGCCCCTCCGCGAACCACTGCAGCAGGACCGGCAGCAGCGTCCGCTGGATCGCGGCGCGGCGGGAGACGCCCGCGGTGAGCGCGGCGATGTGCTGCAGCGCGCCCTTGGGGTCGAGGAACCCGATGCCCGCGAGGCGGTCGACCGCCGCCTCGGTCGTGAGCATCAGCTCGTCCTCCGGCAGGTTGCTCACCGCCGTCAGCAGGGGCCGGTAGAACAGCCGCTGGTGCAGGCCCCGCACCCGCGAGCGCACCCGGCCGATCCGCTCCGACAGCTCGGCGCCGTCGGCGGCGAGGCCGCTCGCGCGCGCGATGACCCGCAGCTCCGCCTCGTCGGTCGGCAGGAGGTGCGTGCGCTGCAGGCGGCGCAGCTGCAGGCGGTGCTCGACGAGCCGCAGCATCCGGTAGTCCTCGCCGAACTCCGCGGCCTCCACGCGGCCGACGTAGCCGCGCTCCGTCAGGGACCGGAGGGCCGGGAGGGTCGCCCTGGCGTGCACGCGGTCGTCCGTGCGGCCGTGCACGAGCTGCAGCAGCTGCACGGTGAACTCCACGTCGCGCAGCCCGCCCGGCCCGAGCTTCAGCTGCCGGTCGGTCTGCCCCGCCGGGATGTGCTGCTCCACCCGCTGGCGCATGCGCTGCACGTCCTGCACGAACTCCTCGCGCGCCGACGCCTGCCACACGCGCGGCTGCAGCGCCTCCACGTACTGCAGGCCGAGGGCGCGGTCCCCGGCGAGCGGCCACGCCTTCAGCAGCGCCTGGAACTCCCACCCGGCGGCCCAGCGCTCGTAGTAGCCGAGGTGGGAGGAGAGCGTGCGGACCAGCGCGCCGTTGCGGCCCTCGGGCCGGAGGTTCGCGTCGACCTGCCAGAGCGACGGCTCGACGTCCGTGTCGTCGATGACGCGCATCAGCACGACCGCGAGGCGCGTCGCGATCGGCACGGGGTCGATGCTCGCGTCGGGGTCGGCGCGCTCCGCGACGAAGATCACGTCGACGTCGCTGACGTAGTTCAGCTCGCGCGCGCCCGCCTTGCCCATGCCGATCACCGCGAGGCGGATCGCGCGCACGCGCTCGGCTCCGCCAGTCGCGCCGACCTCCGCCCGGGCGACGGCGAGCGCGGCGTCCAGCGCCGCCGCGGCGAGATCGGACAGCGCCGCGGCGACCCGCTCGAACACCGCGGCGCCCGACGGCTGCTCGAGGTCCCAGGCGGCCAGTCGCGTCAGCTCGCGGCGGTACGCGACCCGCAGCGCGCGGCGCCCTTCGGCGCCCGCGACCGCGGCGACGCCGTCGACGGCGCCCACGGCGCCCAGCAGCGCGGCGCGCAGCGACTCCGGCGACTGCGGGCCCCCGAGGGGCACGAGCAGCGCCGCGAGCGCGTCCGGACGGCGAAGGAGGAAGTCCGCGAGCCCCGTGGAGGCGCCGAGCACGAGCGCGACCCGACGGGCGGCGCCCGGGTCGGCGAACAGCGCCCCGACCTCCTCCGGTGCCTTCTCCGCGAGGCGGCACAGCATGTGCAGGGCCTCGTCGGGCGCACCGACGGTGCGCCCGAACGCGTCGAGCACGGCCGGACCCGCGATGCCGAGGCGGCCCGCCAGCTCGTCCGCGTCCGCGCGCGCTGCCGTCAGGTCGACGAACCCGGCGCGGGCGAGGTCGGTGAGGCGGGTCTCCGCCCTGCCGCCCCTAGAGGAGCTCGAGGTTGCTGGCGAGCTCATACGGGGTCACCTGCGCCCGGTACGCCTCCCACTCGCGCCGCTTGTTCGCGAGGACATGGCGGAAGACCCGCTCCCCCAGCGTCTCGGCGACGAGCTCCGACTCCTCCATGAGGCGGATCGCGCTGTCGAGGTTCGCGGGCAGCGGGTCGTAGCCCAGCGCGCGCCGCTCGCCGTCGGACAGCGACCACACGTCGTCCTCCGCCTCGGCGGGCAGCTCGTAGCCCTCCTCGATGCCCTTCAGCCCCGCCGCGAGCATCAGGGCGTAGGCGAGGTAGGGGTTCGCGGCGGAGTCGATCGCGCGGTACTCGACGCGGGACGACTGGCCCTTGGTCGGCTTGTACAGCGGCACGCGGACGAGCGCGGACCGGTTGTTGTGCCCCCAGCAGACGTAGCTCGGCGCCTCGTCGCCGCCCCACAGCCGCTTGTAGGAGTTGACGAACTGGTTCGTGACCGCGGTGATCTCCGGCGCGTGCCGCAGCAGGCCGGCGATGAAGCGGCGGCCGATCGTCGACAGGTGGTACTCGCCGCTCGCGGAGAAGAACGCGTTCGAGTCGCCCTCGAACAGCGACATGTGCGTGTGCATCCCGCTGCCCGGCTGCCCGGAGAGCGGCTTCGGCATGAAGGTCGCGTAGACGCCCTGCTCGATCGCCACCTCCTTGATCACCGTGCGGAACGTCATGATGTTGTCGGCCGTGGTGAGCGCGTCCGCGTAGCGGAGGTCGATCTCGTTCTGGCCGGGGCCCGCCTCGTGGTGGCTGAACTCGACCGAGATGCCGAGGTCCTCGAGCATCCGCACGCTGCGCCGGCGGAAGTCGTGCGCGGTGCCGCCGGGCACGTTGTCGAAGTAGCCGGCGGAGTCGACCGGCACCGGGCCGCCCGAGTCGAAGGAGCTCGACTTCAGCAGGTAGAACTCGATCTCGGGGTGCGTGTAGAAGGTGAAGCCCGCATCGTTCGCCTTCGCGAGCGCGCGCTTCAGCACGTTGCGCGGATCGGCGGCGGCCGGCTGCCCGTCGGGCGTGAGGATGTCGCAGAACATGCGGGCGGTCGGGTCGATCTCCCCGCGCCAGGGCAGGATCTGGAAGGTGCCGGGGTCCGGCATCGCCAGCACGTCGGCCTCGTACGAGCGCGTGTAGCCCTCGATCGCGGAGCCGTCGAAGCCGATGCCCTCGGCGAACGCGCCCTCCACCTCGGCCGGGGCGATCGCCACCGACTTCAAGGTGCCGACGACGTCGGTGAACCAGAGGCGGACGAACTTGATGCCGCGCTCCTCGATCGTGCGGAGCACGAAATCGCGCTGCTTGTCGACCACGGCGGTCAGTCCCCTCCTCGAAACGGCGCTCGGCCGTTCCCGACGGAGCCGTTCCTAAACTACCGACCGCGTCCGACGCGCGCAGTGCGTGCGCGCGCCCGTCGCCGACGAGGAGCGCACGCCCGTGACGGACATCGAGACGGTCGCCCTGCCCGGGGGCGCGGTGCTGCTGCAGGACGCCCGCGGGCTCGGCCGCCGCACGGTCGACCTCGAGCCCTTCGAGATCGCTGCGACCCCGGTGACGGAGGCGCAGCTGGCGGACCTCATCGGCCTCCCGGCGACCTCCTCCACCCGCCCTGCGGCGGCGGTCAGCTGGCTGCGGGCGATCCGCGCCTGCAACGCGGCGTCGGAGTGGGAGGGGCTCGACCCGGCCTACCGGGTGGACGGCGAGGAGGTCGCCTGGGACGTGGACGCCGACGGGTACCGCCTGCCGACGGAGGCGGAGTGGGAGTACGCCTGCCGGGCCGGCAGCACCGGGCCGCGCTACGGCGCGCTCGCGGACGTCGCGTGGAGCCGCGGCGACGGCGTCCTCGGACCGCAGCCGGTCGGCCGCAAGCGCCCGAACGCGTTCGGGCTGGCCGACGTCCTCGGCAACGTGTGGGAGTGGTGCTGGGACCCGTTCGACCCCGCGCTCGACGACCGCGCCCGCGTGCTGCGCGGGGGCGGGTTCGCGGACGAGCCGGCGAACGTGCGCTCCTCCGCCCGGCGCGGCCTGCCGATGCGGCTGCAGCTCGACGACGTCGGGTTCCGGTTCGCGCGCGGCGCCCTCGACGAGGCGGAGGCGGTGCAGGGCTGGTCGGCCGCCGCGGACCGCGAGCGGGCGGCGACCGGCTGACCGGCACGCCCGTCTACGCTCGCAGCATGGCGGATCCCAAGGCGAAGGTGCGCACCCGGCACTTCCTCGAGGCCAAGCGGAACGGGGTCCGCATCACGGGCCTCACCAGCTACGACACGAACACGGCGGCGATCTTCGACGCGGCGGGCATCGACTTCCTGCTCGTCGGCGACTCGGCGGGCAACACGGTGCTCGGCTACGACACGACCGTGCCCGTGACGACGGAGGAGCTGATCCCGCTCGCCCGCGCGGTCGCCTCCTCCGTGCGCCGCGCCTTCGTGGTCGCCGACCTGCCCTTCGGCTCGTACGAGATCGGCGCGGAGCAGGCGCTCGGCACGGCGATCCGCTTCATGAAGGAGACCGGCGCGCACGCGGTGAAGCTCGAGGGCGGACGGCGCAGCGCGACCCAGATCGCGCGCGTCGTCGAGGCGGGCATCCCGGTCATGGCCCACATCGGCTTCACGCCGCAGAGCGAGCACCGGCTCGGCGGCCACCGGGTGCAGGGCCGAGGGGCCGGCGCCGACGAGCTGCTCGCCGACGCCCTCGCCGTCGAGGACGCCGGCGCCTTCGCCGTCGTGCTGGAGATGGTGCCGTCGGAGGCCGCCCGCCGGGTGACCGAGCGGCTCACGATCCCGACGATCGGCGTCGGCGCCGGTCCGCACGTCGACGGCCAGCTCATGGTCTGGACCGACTTCGCGGGCCTCAGCGGCGGCCGGGTGCCGCGGTTCGTCAAGCGCTACGCCGACCTGCGCGGCGTCCTCACCGACGCGGTCACCGCGTTCCGGGAGGACGTGGAGGCGGGCGCCTACCCGGCCCCGGAGCACGAGTACCCCGAGGCGTGACGCCGACGCGGGCTCAGCGGTCCGCGTCCTCCTCGGCGATGCGCCGGCTGTTCTCCGCGATGCGCGCGGGCGCGCCCTCGGCCTCCTCGCGGGTCGAGTAGGGGCCCGCGCGGTCGGACCACGGCGACTGCGCGCCCTGCTCGACCTGACCGGTCTTCGTGTTGAACCACCACTGCTCGTCGTCGGCCACGACCCCTCCTCCGCTCGCGGGCGGTCGGGCCGCCCCAGGTCTGGATGCTAGCCCGGGCGCTACTGTGACCGTCGTGGCGCAGGCGATCGGCATCGACATCGGCGGGACCGGGATCAAGGGCGGCCTGGTCGACCTCGACACGGGCGAGCTCATCAGCGACCGGGTGAAGCGCCCGACGCCGGAGGGCGGCGAGCCCGACGACGTGGTCGGCGTGGTCAAGTCGATCCTCGCGGAGCTGTCCCAGGCGGACGACACGGCGCCGATCGGGGTCTGCTTCCCGGCCGTCGTCCGCAACGGCAGGACGATGTCCGCCGCGAACGTGTCGAAGAAGTGGATCGGCCTCGCCGCCGAGCAGCTCTTCGAGCAGGCCCTCGGGCACGACATCACCTTCGTGAACGACGCCGACGCGGCCGGCTACGCCGAGAGCGAGTACGGCGCCGCGAAGGACGTCGACGGCCTCGTCATCATGACCACCCTCGGCACCGGCATCGGCAGCGCGATCATCTACCGCAACCTGCTCGTGCCGAACGCGGAGCTCGGCCACATCGACATCGGCCCGCACCGCGACTTCGAGAAGTACGCGTCGAACGCGGTCCGGGAGAAGAAGGAGCTCAGCTGGAAGCGCTGGGCCGGCCGCCTCCAGACCTACTACGGCACGCTCGAAAAGCTCTTCTCCCCCGACCTCTTCATCGTCGGCGGCGGCGTGAGCAAGCACGCCGACGAGTTCCTGCCCTTCCTGCAGCTCGACAGCCCCGTCGTCGCGGCCGCGCTGCGCAACAACGCGGGCATCCTCGGCGCCGCGTCCCTCGCCGCGCACGGCTCGGGCGAGCGCCCGACGACCGGCGCCGAGCACCTCGTCCGCGCCACGAACGAGACCGCTCCCGACGCCTCCGCCTGAACCCCGGTACGCTCGGGGGCAGGAACGGGCCGGCAGACGGTCGCGTCGTCGCTCCGCGAGGAGCGGCGCCGAGGAACGTCCGGGCTCCGCAGAGCAGGGCGGTGGGTAACGCCCACCCGGGGTGACCCGAGAGCAAGTGCAACAGAGAGCAGACCGCCTCCGCCGACCGCGAGGTCGACGGCGGTAAGGGTGAAACGGTGGTGTAAGAGACCACCAGGGGCCCGTGTGAGCGGGCTCGCTGGGTAAACCTCGCCCGGAGCAAGGTCGAACAGGGACCGATTCGGCTGCTCGCCGATGGTCCCGGGTGGACCGCTGGAGGGGCGCGGCGACGCGTCCCCGAGATAGATGGCCGTCACCGGCGCTTCGGCGCCGGGACAGAACCCGGCGTATCGCCGGCCCGTTTCCTATGGCTGCGCCGCTTCGCGGCGCAGCGTGGCGCTTCGCGACGCTCCGCGCCGCGCTACGCGCCGCCGGTTTCCCTGGTGCACGGGCACCGACACGGCCTTGGCCGCGGGACGGGGGCGAGGCCGACTGGAACCACGGCCGGCGAGCAGCACTCCGCCTCTCCGGAGCCACCAGCCGCGACACGTCGCCGCTGAGCCGCAGAGGCGGCGCGGCCGTCAGTTCAGCGTGGCGATGACCAGGTTGACGGTGGTCGCGATCACGATCGCGCCCAGGAGGTAGGAGATCAGGGACTGGCGCAGGACCATGCCGCGGATGGCGGAGTCGCTGATCGTCGTGTCGGACACCTGGTAGGTCATGCCGAGCGTGAAGCCGACGTAGGCGAAGTCCGCGTAGCGGGGCGGCTCCTGCTGGTTGAAGTCGATGCCGCCCTCCTGCCCCGAGTAGTACGCGGCCGCGTAGCCGAGCGTGTACACGGTGTGGATCGTCACCCACGACGCCGCGACGCTCAGCACGCCGAGCAGCGCCGCGACGCGGTCCTGGCTGTGGTTGCTGGCGATCAGCAGCAGGGCCACGCCGACGAGGCTCGCGACGCTCGCGAGCAGCAGGATGAGGTGGGACGCGCCGAGGGTCGGGTCCTCGCGGGTCGCCCGGCGCTTCGTCGTCGCGGCGTCCATGCGCCCGATCGCGAGCCACGTCCACGTCAGGTAGGCCGTCGAGGCGACGAGCCACCCCACGACCGGGCCGAATGCGAAGCCGAACGGGATGGCGACCGCCACACCGGCGACCACGCCGAGGACGGCCGTGACGACCAGACGCCGCCCGGCGAGGCCGTGCACCGCCCCGGAGGCGCTCATCCGGCTCGTCAGGCCGACTTCGGGTCGACCCGCACGAGGATGCAGTTGCTCTCGGGATCGAGCACGATCGCGTCCGCGGGCGCCGACCGCACCGCCGCGAGGTCGGCACCGGTGAGCGCCATGTTGCTGCCCTCCGACACCGCGCCGACGAGGCGGGCGGCACCGACGCCGTAGCGGGTCCGCTGCAGGTCGTAGAGGGCCACGAGGTCCTCGGGCAGCTCCGCGACGAGGGCGGCACGCCGTCCGGCCGCGTCCTGCTGCTGCTCGTCGAGGCCCCCGAGCGCGTCCTCGCGGTCCGTCCGGAGCACCGCGAGCCGCTCCTCCACCCCGGTCATGGCCGAGGCGACCTCCGCGGCGGCCGCCTCGACGGTCTCGACCTGCTCCATCAGCACGAGCTGATCGTCCTCGAGGGCTGCGCGGCGCCGGCCGAGGGAGGCCATCTCCTGCTCGAGGCCGGCGGCGTCCTTCGGCGAGCTGGTGGTCGCGAGCCTGCTCCGGTCGCGCTCGAGCCGCTGCTCGACGGTGCGCACGTCCGCCTCGACGCGACCGATGCGGGTGCGCAGGTCCTCGAGCTCGCCGCGTCGGTCGGCGGCGGTGCGGCGGAGCACCGAGCGCTCGCCCTCGACGGCGGTGATGTCGGACGCCTGCTGCAGGCGGCGGCGGTGCTGGGCGATGCGGGTGAGCTCGTCGTCGATGCGCTGCAGGTCGAGCAGGCGCGCCTGGACGGCGGGGGGCGCGGTGATGCCCGGAACGGTCATCCCTCAACCGTATCGGCGCGACCGGCGGCCGGTCGGACGACGGTCGTCCGGCGCCCCCCGAGCGCGCCGGCACCGGCGCCGACCAGCAGCGCCACGAGCAGGCCGACGGCCGGCCCGCCGCGCAGCGCCGAGGACGCGGGCAGCACGGCGCCGAGCACCGGGCTGGCGACCCCGGGGACCAGCCCGTCGCTGAGCAGCCACCCCAGCACGACCGCGAGCACCAGGCCGACGGCGGCGGACAGCGGCCGCACCACGCCGGAGGTGACGGCGAGCAGCCCCGCCCACGCCGCGACCGGCACGCCGAGCAGCGCGGCCGCGGCGACGGCGACCGCCACCGGGTCGGCGCCCGCGGCGAGCACCCCGAGCGCCGCGGCGAGCGCGAGCAGGCCCGCGGCGACCGCGCCGAGCCGCACCGGGCGGCCGGCACCGAGCAGGCGTGCGGCTGCCGCTCCGGAGGAGCGCAGCAGCAGCGCGGGCAGCGTCACGGCGGAGAGCAGCAGGATCACGAGCATCGGCGCCGCGAGCAGGCTGGCGGATGCGTCGGAGAGCGCGCCGGCGAACTCGTCGACCGCGTCGCCGCCGCCCGCGAGCCGGGAGGCGATCAGCGTGCCGGCGACGAGCACGACCGCGCCGAGCACGGCGGCGACGACCGCGCCGACCGCCGTCGAGGTGGGGTTCGCGTGGTCGGTGCGCCAGCGGGCGACGTCCGCGCCGCACAGCACGAGCAGCAGCCCCACGGCGACGAAGCCGCCGACGGCCGCGGCGACGCCACCCGCCGCGGTGGGGGTCACGGCCGTGCCGCCGGTCGGTGCCAGCACCAGCGCGACGAGCAGCGTGCCCACGGCGCCGACGACGGCCGCGAGCAGCGTCAGTACGGCGGTCGCCCGGGTGGGCAGCGCCGCGCAGAGGATCGCGAGCAGCGCGACGACGGTCGAGCCGAGCAGCGCCGCGCTCGAGCCGGTGAGCCCGAGCGCCCCTGTTCGGTCCGCCCACGCTCCGGCGACCGAGCCCGCGAGGAGCACCACCGCGGCGGCGGCGCCGACGCGGGCGACGAGCAGCCCGATCGCGGCGATGCGGCCGATCGGCCGGCCGAGCACCGACGCCTCCTGCATCGCGCCGTCGTCGGTCGCGCCCGCGGACCACACGGCCGTGCGCAGCACCGCCGGCACGGCGAGCAGCGCGCCCAGGAGCACGGCCGCGACGGCGGCCGACCCGGCGCCGGCGGCGGCGAGGCCGAAGGCGAGCACCAGCGTGAGCGGCGAGGCGAAGGCGCCGAACCAGCGGCCGACGATCGCCGCGGCGCCCGACCCGGTCGGGGACGGCGGCACGGTGGGCAGCTGGAGGATCGCGGTGCGGACCCGCTCGATGAGGACCGGAGCGGTGCGCGGTCGCGGCTCGATCTGCGGCAGGTCCACGGCGCCGGTCGTCGCGGCGCTCACCTCCCGGTACTCGACCGGCGTCTCGTCGATGCCCTCGTCGTCCGCCTCCGCGGGACGGGACGGCGCCTCGATCGTCGAGAAGGGCGCGGGTTCGACGCGCTGGGCCTGCTGCTCCTGCGTCAGCGGCTCGCTGAGCCACCGGGCGAAGTTCGGGTCGGCGGCCGACGCGGGGTCGACGGCCGGGACGGGCTCCTCCGTCGGCGCCTCCCGCTCGGGGGCGAGGTCGACGGGCTCGGAGGGGAACATGCGACCCGCGGGGTCGGCCGAGGGCGCGTCGCGCACCGGACCGGTGTCCTCGGGCACGTCCGCCCGACGGCGACCGGATCGGGGCCGGCGCAGCGGCGGCTCCTCGACGGATCGTTCGACCGGCGCGGTCGGTGGCACCGCGTGGGCGCCGTGGAGCGCGGGCAGCGGCTCGACCGGCGGCGCGGGCTCGACCGGCGGCTGCTCGTCGACGGGCTGCGGCGCGCGCAGCCCACGGCCGAGCGACTGCACGGGGATCGCGACGGTCGCCATGTCCGGGTCGCCCCCGGTCGGCACGAGCTCGTCGTCCGGCTGCCACGCGTCGCGCGGGCGACCGATGGCGCGCAGGGACTGCTCCCAGTCCTCGTAGAGCGGGTCGGGCAGGCCGGTCGGCCCGGTGTGCCGGGCGAGGCCGGGCACGGGTCCCGTCTGCGGCTCGGGCGCGAGCGGCGCGGCGGCGGCCGCGGCGTGGCGGGCGACGTGCTGCTCCTCGGGCTGCGGCGGCTGCACCGCGACCGGTCCGGTGGCGTCGCTGATCATCGACTCCAGCAGGCTCGCGGTCGGCTCGGGCAGCGAGATCGGTCCGGTCGGCAGCACGCGGTCGAGCGGTTCGACGCGCTCGGGCGGCGCGACGGCGGACGGCGGCGGCCGGAAGCCGGTGCGGCGCTTGACCGGCAGGTCCTCGGCCGTGAGGAGGGGCGTGGGCTGCAGCACGGGCCCGGTCGCGCTGCGGCGGCCCGCGGGGCGATCGGCGCGCCGGAACGACTCGGACGCCTCGCCGGTGGGCACCGGCGCGGTCGCGGGGCGGCGCATCTCGCGCTCCACCTCGGCCGCGCGACGCGCGAAGGCGCCCGCATCGGGCGCTGCGGCCGGGGCTTCAGGAGCCCGGACGGCGGGAGCCGGCTCGTCGGTGGCGCGGGGCACGGCGAGGGGCTGGATCGGTGCGGGTGCGGCGGCGGACGCGGCGGGCGGGACCGGCGCCTCGCCGGTCGCCCGCGGCAGCACGGGCACCGCGCCGGTGGCATAGCGCTCGAGCTCCGCGGCGAGCACCTCGGCGAGCTCGTCGTCGTCGTGGACGTCGTCCCCGGTCGCCGCGGAGCCGGTGATCGACCGGTCGTCCGCCATGCCTCCGATGCTACCGACGGGCTCGGCACCCGATCCCCGCCGAGCGGGGTGTCGCCCCGATCCCCGGGCCCGGGAACGGCCGCGACGCCTCCCCCGTCGAGGGCGTTCCCCCAGACCAGACCGTTCTTCACACTCGGCGGGCCGGGAGACCCGCTCCCCGTCCGCACAGACCCGAAGGCGCCATCCGTGAAGAAATCCCTCGGCGGCATCGCCGCAGCCGCAGCCTCGAGCATCGCCCTCGTCGTCGGGGCAGCGGCTCCCGCCGAGGCCTCGGTGCCCCGCTCCTACCGCAACGCCCTCGCGCAGGCCAGGTCCTACGTCCGGGTCCTCGACTTCAGCAAGAAGGGCCTGTACGACCAGCTCCACAGCCGGTACGGCGGCAGGTTCTCGGCGAAGGCCGCTCAGTACGGGGCGAACCACGTCGAGGCGGACTGGAACCGGGAGGCCCTCGGCTCCGCGAAGTCGTACGTCCGGACGCTCGACATCAGCGAGGCGGCGCTGTTCACGCAGCTGACGAGCCGGTACGGGTCCCAGTACACGAAGCGGCAGGCGGCCTACGCCCTGAAGCACGTGAAGGCGGACTACCGGAAGGAGGCCCTCGGCGCCGCCAGGTCCTACGAGAAGCTCTTCCACATGTCGGACGACGAGCTGTACGACCAGCTGACGAGCGAGTACGGCGCCCGGTTCACGCCGTCCCAGGCGCACTGAGCCATCGACCGCCTCTGATCGGGCGCGGCCGTCCGCGGCCGGGGAGGCCGCACCGTGGGCCCTGCCGGGATCGAACCGACGACATCCACGGTGTAAACGTGGCGCTCTACCAGCTGAGCTAAAGGCCCTCGAAGCGGGATCAGCGTATCCGGCGCGCACCCGCCGCGATCCCTGCCGGGAACCGTTCCGGGGGCCGGAGCGGAGGGGTGCGCGACTAGGATCGGCGCGCTCGTTCCTCGACCAGGAAGTGGGAAACGCGCGTGACGGTCAACGACCAGAATCCCTACGTCTCAGGCACCCTCGACCGCGACCCGGCCGAGACCGCGGAGTGGGTGGAGTCCCTCGACACCCTCGTGAGCCGGCTCGGCCACGAGCGCGCGAGGGAGATCATGCTCAGCCTGCTGAGCCGCTCCCAGGAGCTGCACCTCGGGATCCCGATGGTGCCCACCACGGACTACGTGAACACGATCGCCCCGGAGGACGAGCCCGCGTTCCCCGGCGACGAGGACGTCGAGCGCCGGTACCGCGCGTGGATCCGCTGGAACGCGGCCATCACGGTGCACCGGGCGCAGCGGCCCGGCATCGCGGTGGGCGGCCACATCTCCACGTACGCCTCGTCGGCGGCGCTGTACGAGGTGGGCTACAACCACTTCTTCCGCGGCCCCGACTTCCCGGGCGGCGGCGACCAGGTCTTCTTCCAGGGGCACGCCTCCCCCGGCATGTACGCCCGCGCCTTCCTCGAGGGCCGGCTGACGGAGCAGGACCTCGACGGGTTCCGCCAGGAGAAGTCGCGCGCACCGCACGGCATCCCCTCCTACCCGCACCCGCGCCTGATGCCGGAGTTCTGGCAGTTCCCGACCGTGTCGATGGGCATCGGCCCGATCAACGCGATCTACCAGGCGCAGGTCGCCAAGTACCTGACGAACCGCGGCCTGAAGGACGCGTCCGAGAGCCACGTCTGGGCCTTCCTCGGCGACGGCGAGATGGACGAGGTCGAGAGCCGCGGCCAGCTGCAGGTCGCGGCGAACGAGGGCCTCGACAACCTGACGTTCGTCATCAACTGCAACCTGCAGCGCCTCGACGGCCCGGTCCGCGGCAACGGCAAGATCATCCAGGAGCTGGAGAGCTACTTCCGCGGCGCCGGCTGGAACGTCATCAAGGTCGTCTGGGGCCGCGAGTGGGACGATCTGCTCGCCCGCGACACCGAGGGCGCGCTGCTGCGCCTCATGAACAGCACGCCCGACGGCGACTTCCAGACGTTCAAGGCGGAGAGCGGCGCGTACGTCCGCGAGAACTTCTTCGGCCGCGACCCGCGCGCCGCGAAGCTCGTCGAGGACTACACCGACGAGCAGATCTGGAACCTCAAGCGCGGCGGCCACGACTACCGCAAGGTGTTCGCCGCCTATCAGGCCGCGCTCGAGCACAAGGGCCAGCCGACCGTCATCCTCGCGAAGACGATCAAGGGCTACGGCCTCGGCCCCAACTTCGCCGGGCGCAACGCGACGCACCAGATGAAGAAGCTGACGCTCGACAACCTGAAGCAGTTCCGCGACGAGCTGCGCATCCCGATCACCGACGGGCAGCTCGAGGAGAACCCGTACCTGCCGCCGTACTACCACCCGGGGCAGGACGACGAGGCGGTGCAGTACCTGCAGGAGCGCCGCCGCGCGCTCGGCGGCTACGTGCCGCAGCGCCGCACGAACCACGCGCCGGTGAACCTGCCGGACGCGAAGGCGTACCAGGTCGTGAAGAAGGGCTCCGGCACGCAGCCCGTCGCCACGACGATGGCGTTCGTCCGGCTGCTGAAGGACCTCGTCCGCGCGAAGGACTTCGGCGCCCGCGTGGTGCCGATCATCCCCGACGAGGCGCGCACGTTCGGCATCGACGCCTTCTTCCCGACGGCGAAGATCTACAACCCGCGCGGCCAGCACTACACGTCGGTCGACCGCGAGCTGCTCCTGGCCTACAAGGAGAGCCCGCAGGGCCAGATCGTCCACGTCGGCATCAACGAGGCGGGTGCGCTCGCGGCCTTCACCGCGATCGGCTCCTCCTACGCCACGCACGGCGAGCCGCTGATCCCGGTCTACGTCTTCTACTCGATGTTCGGGTTCCAGCGCACGGGCGACGCCCTGTGGGCGGCGGGCGACCAGATGACGCGCGGCTTCCTGATCGGCGCGACCGCGGGCCGCACGACGCTGACGGGCGAGGGCCTGCAGCACGCGGACGGCCACTCGCTGACGCTCGCCGAGACCAACCCGGCGGTCGTCGCCTACGACCCGGCGTACGGGTACGAGATCGGCCACATCGTCGCCGACGGCCTGGACCGCATGTACGGCGGCACCCACCCCGAGCCGAACGTCATGTACTACCTGACGGTCTACAACGAGCCCATGCCGCAGCCGGCGGAGCCCGAGGACCTCGACGTCGAGGGCGTGAAGCGGGGCATCTACCTGCTGAAGCGCTCGGAGGCGCAGGGCCCGCGGGTCCAGCTGCTCGCCTCCGGGGTCGGGGTGCCGTGGATCCTCGAGGCACAGGAGCTGCTCGAGAAGGACTGGGGCGTCGCCGCGGACGTGTGGAGCGTCACCTCGTGGGGCGAGCTGCGCCGCGACGGCCTGAAGGCCGAGCACGACGCGTTCCTCGACCCGAACGCCGACAAGCGCACGCCGTTCGTCACCGAGAAGCTGCAGGGCACCGAGGGGCCCGTGCTCGCGGTCGGCGACTGGGCGCACTCGGTGCCGGACTCGATCCGCCAGTTCGTGCCGCGCACCTACATCACGCTCGGTGCGGACGACTTCGGCTTCTCCGACACCCGTGCCGCCGCGCGCCGCTTCTTCCACATCGACGGACCGTCGGTTGTGGTGCGGGCGCTGGAGGCGCTGGCCGAGGAGGGCAAGGTCGACCCGTACGCGGCGGCCCAGGCGATCGACCGGTACGAGCTGCACGACGTGACCGCGGGCACCTCCGGGTCCGCCGGCGGCGAGAGCTAGACCAAGGCAGGCGGTGGCGGCTCGTTCGAAGGCGGAGACCCTCTCGTGGCTCCGTCAGATCGCGGGCGAGCTCGCCACCGCCACCCTGAAGCGGCTCGAGGACACGCTCCCCTGGTACCGAGAGATGCCGCCGGGGCGGCGGAGCTCGGTCGGGCTGGTGGCGCAGGCCGGCATCCGGTCGTTCATCAGCTGGTACGAGGACCCGTCCTCCACGCCGTGGATCGCCGCCGACGTGTTCGGCACAGCGCCGCGTGAGCTGCTGCGGTCGGTCAGCCTGACCCAGACGCTGCAGCTGATCCGCGCGACCGTCGAGGTGGTCGAGGAGCGCATCTCGAGCAACACGGATCAGACGCTGCGCGAGCCGATCCTGCTGTACTCCCGGGAGGTCGCGTTCGCCGCCGCCGACGTCTACGCCCGGGCGGCGGAGGCACGGGGCCTGTGGGACGCGCGGCTCGAGGCCCTGGTGGTCGACTCGATCCTGTCCGGCGAGGCCGACGACGCCCTGCCGAGCCGCATCGCCGCGCTCGGCTGGCACGGCCACGGCGAGGTGTCCGTGCTCGTCGGCACCACCCCGAGGCTGCTGGACGTCGACCAGCTGCGCCGCACCGCCCGGCACCTGGGGTCGGACGTGCTGATCGGGGTGCAGGGCGCCCGGCTCGTGCTCGTCATCGGCCGGTCCGACGAGGCCGCCGGCCCCGCGTTCCGGTCGGAGGAGCAGCCCGCTCCGGCTGAGGAGACCGCGCCGGAGGGCGGGTCGGAGACGACGCCGCCCTCGTTCCTCGACATCGCCGAGAGCCTCGAGTCCGGCTTCGGCGTCGGACCGGTCGTGCTCGGCCCGACGGTGCCCGACCTGGTGGCGGCGTCCCGCAGCGCCCGCGCGGCCCTCGCCGGGTTCGCCGCGGCCCGGGCGGTGCGTTCCGCGCCGCGGCCCGTCGCGGCCGACGACCTGCTGCCCGAACGGGCGCTCGCGGGCGACCCGCTCGCCCGGGCGACGCTGGTGTCGCGCATCCACACGCCGCTGAAGGACCACCACAGCCCCGAGCTGCTCGGCACCCTGTGGGCCTACCTCCACAACGGCCGCTCGCTGGAGGGCACGGCGCGCGAGCTGTACGTGCACCCGAACACGGTGCGCTACCGCCTGAAGCGCATCACCGAGCTGCTCGGCTGGGACCCGACGTCGCCCCGGGACGCGTTCGTCCTGCACGCCGCGCTGATCGTCGGTGCGATCAGCGAACCCGTGCAGGTGCGGCGCCGCAAGTAGAGCGATCCGCGGCGAGGGGTGTTGGAGGAGACCTCCAACGATCTGCGCCGATCGTGGGCGACGTCCTCAGCCCGGCGCACCGCCCGTCGGGCAGACTTGGGGATCGTGATCGTCGTCGTCGCGCCCGGTCAGGGCTCCCAGTCCCCCGGCTTCCTCGAACCATGGCTCGAGCTCGACGGCGTCCGGGAGCGGCTGGAGGCGCTGGGCCGGGCGGCCGGACTGGACCTCGTCGCGCTCGGCACCACGGCCGATGCGGAGACGATCCGCCGGACCGAGATCGCCCAGCCGCTGATCGTGGCCGCGGGCATCGTGACGGCCGCCGCGCTCGAGCGCCCGGTGGAGGCCATCGCGGGCCACTCCGTGGGCGAGGTCACCGCCGCCGTCGTCGGCGGCGTGCTCTCCGACGTCGACGGCATGCGCCTCGTCGCCACCCGGGGCCGGGCGATGGCCGAAGCTGCCGCCGCCGTCCCGACCGGCATGAGCGCCGTCGTGGGCGGGGACGAGCAGGTCGTGGTGGACCGGCTCGCCGAGCTGGGACTCACTCCCGCGAACCGCAACGGCGGCGGTCAGATCGTCGCGGCCGGCGAGCTGCCGGCCCTCGACGCGCTGCGGACCGAGCCGCCGAAGGGCGCGCGGGTCATCCCGCTGCAGGTCGCCGGCGCCTTCCACACCGAGTACATGGCGCCGGCGGTCGAGACGCTGCGCGCGTTCGCCGGCTCCCTCTCCCCCGCCGACCCCGCCGTGCGCCTCTGGACGAACCGCGACGGCAGCGAGGTGACCGCGGGAAGCGCGTTCCTCGACCTGCTCGTGGGCCAGGTGGCCTCGCCGGTACGGTGGGACCGCTGCATGGAGTCGTTCGCGGGCGCCGGGATCACCGGGCTCGTGGAGCTGGCTCCGGCCGGCACGCTGACCGGGCTCGCGAAGCGCGGGCTCAAGGGCGTGCCGACCGTCGCGGTGAAGACGCCGTCGGACCTCGCCGCGGCGCGAGACCTGCTCGATCGGATCGCATGAGCGCCCTGAACCAGTCGACCGGCTCCGCCGGCTCGCGCATCCTCGCCTACGGTGCCGCGCGCGGCGGGGCGGTCGTCACGAACGACGACATCGCCGGCCCCATCAACTCCTCCGACGAGTGGATCCGCCAGCGCACCGGCGTCATCGAGCGCCGGCGGGCGACGCCCGGCGTCGAGGCCGTCGACCTGGCCGAGGAGGCCGCGAAGGACGCGATCGCCGCGGCCGGCATCCGGCCCGACCAGATCGGCGCGGTCCTCGTGTCGACGATCTCGAACACGGTGCAGACGCCGTCGCTGGCCGCGCTGCTCGCCGACCGCGTCGGTGCGACGCCCGCGCCCGCCTACGACATCTCCGCCGCGTGCGCCGGGTTCACCTACGGCATCGCCCAGGCCGACTCGTTCATCCGCTCCGGCCTCGCCCAGTACGTGCTCGTGGTGGGCGCCGAGAAGCTGTCGCAGTTCGCGAAGCCGACCGACCGCACCATCTCCTTCCTGCTCGGCGACGGCGCGGGCGCCGCGGTGCTCGGCCCGGCCGACGAGCCCGGCGTCTCCCCCACCGTGTGGGGCTCCGACGGCTCCAAGTGGGACGTCGTGGGCATGGACAACCCGTTGTCCGCCTACCGCGACGGCAACGGCGAGATCGACTGGCCGACGCTGCGCCAGGAGGGCCCGACGGTCTTCCGCTGGGCCGTGTGGGAGATGGCGAAGGTCGCGCAGCAGGCGATCGACGCGGCCGGTATCTCGGCCGACGACCTCGCCGCCTTCATCCCGCACCAGGCGAACATCCGGATCATCGACGAGCTCGCGAAGCAGCTGAAGCTGCCCGAGCACGTCGCGATCGCGCGGGACATCGTGCGCACCGGCAACACGTCCGCCGCGTCCATCCCGCTCGCGGCGCACGCGCTGCTCGCCGAGCACCCCGAGCTGTCCGGCGGCCTCGCGCTGCAGATCGGCTTCGGCGCCGGCCTCGTCTTCGGCGCCCAGGTGGTCCGCCTCCCCTGAGGCCCCGCCCGAGCACCGTCGATGGGGCGCGCGACGCGCGCCCCAATACACTGACCACCGACCGGTTCCGCGGGAGCCGCGGACCGACAAGACCAAGGAGAACGCCGACATGGCTCAGTCCACCGAAGAAGTCCTCGCCGGCCTCGCCGAGCTCGTCAGCGACGAGACGGGCATCGCCACCGACACCGTCGAGATGGACAAGTCCTTCACCGACGACCTCGACATCGACTCCATCTCGATGATGACCATCGTGGTCAACGCCGAGGAGAAGTTCGACGTGAAGATCCCGGACGAAGAGGTCAAGAACCTCAAGACGGTCGGCGACGCCGTCAACTTCATCACCGCCGCTCAGGCCTGACCAGACCCAGGTCCTGAGCCGAACCCGTCACCGGAAGGCACTCCCCGCTCCATGGCAGCTCCAGACGTCGTCGTCACCGGTATCGGTGCGTTCTCGCCCCTCGGCGGGAACGCGCAGGACACCTGGACGGCGCTGCTCGCCGGCGAGTCCGGCGCGCGCACGCTGCCGTACCCGTGGGTGGAGGAGCTGCAGCTCCCGGTGACGTTCGCGGCCACCACGAAGGTCGACCCCTCCGAGGTGCTCGACCGCATCGAGGCGAAGCGGCTCGACCGCGGCGCGCAGCACGCGCTGCTCGCCGCGCGCGACGCGTGGGCCGACGCCGGTGCGCCCGAGGTCGACCCGACGCGGCTCGGCGTCGACTGGGCGACCGGCATCGGCGGCGTCTGGACCCTGCTCTCGGCGTGGGACACGCTGAAGGAGAAGGGTCCGCGCCGGGTGCCGCCGATGACGGTGCCGATGCTCATGCCGAACGCCGCAGCAGCGGCGATCGAGATGGAGTTCAAGGCGCGCGCCGGCGCCCGCACGGTCGTGTCGGCGTGCGCCTCGAGCAACGAGGCGATCGGCAACGCGCTCGACCACCTGCGGCTCGGCTACGCGGACGTCATCATCACGGGCGGCACCGAGGCGTCGGTGCACGGCCTGCCGATCGCCGCGTTCGCGCAGATGCAGGCGCTGTCGAAGCGCAACGACGCCCCCGAGCTCGCCTCCCGCCCGTACGACAGCGGTCGTGACGGGTTCGTGCTCGGCGAGGGCGCTGCGGCGCTGATCCTCGAGCGCGAGGACCACGCGCGCGCCCGCGGCGCGAAGATCTACGCCCGCGTGCTGGGCGGCGCCGTCACGAGCGACGCCTTCCACATCAGCGCGCCGGACCCCAACCCCGACGGCTCGGTGCCGCGCACGATGCGGCTCGCGCTCGAGGACGCCGGGATCTCGGCGACCGACGTGGCGCACATCAACGCGCACGCCACCAGCACGCCGGTGGGCGACATCGCCGAGTACAAGTCGATGCGCGCCGTGTTCGGCGACCGGCTCGACGAGGTCGTCGTCAGCGCCACGAAGGCCGCCACCGGTCACCTGCTCGGTGCTGCAGGCGCCATCGAGGCCGTGTTCACGGTCAAGGCGCTGCTCGAGCGCACGGCTCCCCCGACGATCAACCTGACCGACCCGGACCCCGACATCGTGCTCGACGTCGCGACCGCCCCGCGGCCGCTGCCTGCCGGGGACGTCGTCGCGCTGAGCAACTCGTTCGGCTTCGGCGGCCACAACGCGGTGACGGTCTTCGCCACCGCCTGACCTCGCGGCAGCGCGACGGAGGAGCACGGCGATGGACTTCCGGTCGATCCACGAGCACGGGTTCGCCCGCGTCGCGGCCTGCACCACGCGCGTCACCATCGGCGACCCGCTCGCCAACGCCGAGGACGTGCTGCGGCTCGCCCGCTCCGTCTCCGACGAGGGCGTCGACGTCGCGGTCTTCCCCGAGCTGTGCCTCAGCGGCTACTCGATCGAGGACCTGCTGCTGCAGGACGCCCTGCTCGACGGGGTCGAGCAGGCGCTCGCCCGGATCGTCGACGGGAGCCGGACGCTGCAGCCGGTGCTCGTCGTCGGCGCGCCGCTGCGGCGCGACGGCCGCGTCTTCAACTGCGCCGCCGTCGTGCACCGCGGCCGGCTGCTCGGCGTCGCCGCGAAGTCCTACCTCCCGAACTACCGCGAGTTCTACGAGCGCCGCCAGCTGACCGCGGCGGACGACCGCCGGGGCGGCTCGATGCACGTGCTCGGCGGCGAGGTGCCGTTCGGGCCCGACCTGCTGTTCGAAGCGGTCGACCTGCCCGGGCTCGTGCTGCACGCGGAGATCTGCGAGGACCTCTGGGTGCCGATCCCCCCGAGCGCGGAGGCGGCCCTCGCCGGCGCGACGGTGCTCGCGAACCTGTCGGGCAGCCCGATCACCGTGGGCCGCGCGGAGGACCGCGAGCTGCTCGCGCGGTCCGCGTCGTCCCGGTGCCTCGCCGCCTACGTCTACGCCGCTGCGGGCCTCGGCGAATCGACCACGGACCTGTCGTGGGACGGCCAGACGCTCGTCTACGAGAACGGTGTCCTGCTCGCCGAGACGGACCGCTTCCCCGACGACCAGCGCGCGGCGATCGCGGACGTCGACCTCGACCTGCTGCGCCAGGAGCGCATGCGGATGGGGACGTTCGACGACAACCGGCGCACGCACGCCGAGCGCGTGGGCGGGTTCCGCCGCATCCGCTTCGCCCTCGAGCCCGCGCGGACCGACATCGGGTTCCGACGCCGCGTCGAGCGGTTCCCCTTCGTGCCCTCCGACGCGGCCCGACTCGCGCAGGACTGCTACGAGGCCTACAACATCCAGGTCGCCGGCCTGGTGCAGCGGCTGGAGGCGATCGGACGGCCCAAGGTCGTCATCGGCGTCTCGGGCGGACTCGACTCCACGCAGGCCCTGCTCGTCGCCGCGCAGGCGATGGACCGCACCGGCCGACCGCGCACCGACGTCCTCGCGTTCGCCCTGCCGGGCTTCGCGACAGGCGACGAGACGAGCGGCAACGCCCGGTCGCTGATGCGCTCGCTCGGGGTCACCGCGGCCGAGATCGACATCCGGCCGACCGCGACCACGATGCTGCGCGAGATGGGGCACCCGTTCGGCTCGGGCGAGCCGGTCTACGACGTGACGTTCGAGAACGTGCAGGCGGGCCTCCGCACCGACTACCTGTTCCGCATCGCGAACCAGCGCGGCGGGATCGTGCTCGGCACCGGCGACCTGTCCGAGCTGGCGCTCGGCTGGTCGACCTACGGCGTCGGCGACCAGATGAGCCACTACAACGTCAACGGCGGCATCCCCAAGACGTTCATCCAGCACCTGATCCGCTGGGTGATCAGCACCGATCAGTTCGACGCGGAGGTCGAGGCGACGCTCGGCCGCATCCTCGACACCGAGATCAGCCCCGAGCTGGTGCCGGGCGAGCAGCTGCAGTCCACGGAGTCGAAGGTCGGCCCGTACGCGCTGCAGGACTTCGCGCTCTTCCACGTGCTGCGCTACGGGTTCCGCCCGGGTCGCATCGCGTTCCTCGCCTGGCACGCCTGGCGGGACGCGGAGGCGGGCACGTGGCCGCCGAACTTCCCGGACGCGAAGCGCGCCGAGTACGACCTGCCGGAGATCCGGAGGTGGCTCGAGGTGTTCGTACGCCGCTTCTTCGCGTTCGCGCAGTTCAAGCGCTCGGCGATGCCGAACGGCCCGAAGGTGCTCGCCGGCGGCTCCCTGTCGCCGCGCGGCGACTGGCGCGCGCCGTCCGACGGCACCGCGGCGGCCTGGCTGGCCGACCTGTCCCGCTGGGACGCGGAAGGCGCCTTCGACTGACGGGCTCGCCCGCTGCACGCCATCAGGAGCGTCGTCTCGGGGGGCGGACTCGAGAACGCCCAGGACGGGCGCCGGCTACGGACCGCCGTGCGGCGACGTCCGTCCGCGCGGCGGGCTGATCCGCACGTCGGGTGGGAACCGCGCCGACCTCAGGAATCCGCTCCGCGATCAGGACGACGCAGCCCGTTCGTTCCTGAGGTCCATCCCGTGTCCTGACCACGGCGCAGCGCCTCGGTGCGGCTGCGGTCCGCCCCGTGCCACGCGTTCGCAGGCGGGCCGATCACCTCCGCCGGCTCGTCGGGCAGTGGCAGCCGGAGGACCGAGAACCCGCCGCAGGTACCAGGAGCTCGGCGTGTCCTGCGCCGGCGCCGCGGTTCTCCGCCGACGTGCCGACGGACTGCGCCGACCTCGAGACCCCGACCGACGCGCCGTACCGGGGCCCGTTCAGGGCCCCGAAGGCGCACAGACCTCGGATCCGCCCGCGGATCCGAGGTCCATCGACAAAGGGAAGAGCCCCCGACCGGTACCCATCCGGACGGGGGCTCTTCTGCCGCGCGATGCTGAGGTTCGAGGGCCGCTACCCATACAGCCCGAACACTAGAAATCGCACCTGCGGACGTCATGAAGGTACTGAATCCGGACCCGTTCACGAGGGATGACACGCCGATGAATTACATCTTTGTCATGCGCGTGTTCGCGCCGGGCGTGTCGGGCCGGTTCAGACCGCGGAGCGGTGGAGCCAGGTGACCGAGGCGGTGCCGATCGCGTGCCGGAACGGCTCGAGCTCGTCGTCCCACGCCTGCCCCAGGGCGAGCCGCAACTCGCGGTGCAGCTCGATCGCGCTGGTGCCCGCGGCGTCCATCGCGGCGCGGATGCGGTCCTCAGGGACCACGATGTTGCCGGCCGCGTCGGTCTGCGCGTGGAAGATCCCGAGGTCGGGCGTGTGCAGCCAGCGGCTGCCGTCGACGCCGTCCCGAGGGTCCTCGGTGACCTCGAAGCGCAGGTGCTCCCACCCGCGCAGCTTCGAGGCGATGGCAGCACCGGTGCCCGGTGCTCCCTCCCAGTAGAAATCGGCGCGCTGCGCACCGCGCAGCACAGGCTGGTCCGTCCACTCGAAGTTCACGGGTCGACCGATCGCATGACCGGCCGCCCATTCGACATGGGGGCAGAGTGCTCGCGGTGACGAGTGCACGTACAGCACGCCACGGGCGACTGAGGTGACCATGGATTCGTCCTCCGTTCGAACAGATGCGTCTTCCCCAACGATCTGTGGTGAACGGGAACCCCGATGCCACCTCTATGAAATTAGCGCGGGCCTATTCGGCTCCCGGGAAGTATGCCGGACGACACGCCGGGAACTCAACCGAATCGTTCTCCGCTCGGCGTGCCGCGGGGCGCCCCCAGTTCTCGGGACGCCCCGCGGAGGTCACGGAAGGAGCGCCAGCTTGCCGCCCGGGTGCCCGTCGGACAGGAAGGCGAGCGCCGCTCCGGCCTCCTCGAGCGGGTAGGTGCGGGCCATCGGGACGACGAGCTCCCCTCGAGCGGCGAGGGCGATCAGGCCGGCGCGGACGCTGTCGCGGAAGGCCGCGCTCTCGGGGTCGCGGCCGACGACCGCACGGAACCCCTCCTGCTGCGCGCGGGCCGGCGCCGCGATGGTGACGATCCGCTCCGTGGGCGCGACGGCGAGCGACACGTCGACGGCCTCGTCGGTGCCGACGCAGTCGAGCGCCGCGTCGACGCCGCCGGGCGCGAGGGCTCGGACCCGCTCCTCCAGCCCGTCGCCGTAGGCGACCGGCTCGCCGCCGAACCGGCGCACCTCGTCGAAACGGCGCTCGCTCGCGGTGCCGATCGCGCGCATCCCGCGGGCGCGGGCGAGCTGCAGCACCATCACGCCGACGGCACCGGAGGCGCCGTGCACCAGCAGCGTGTCGCCCTCCCGCGCCTCGACGACCCGCAGCATGTCCTCCGCGGTGGTGCCGGCGAGCAGCAGGTTCGCCGCCTCGGGGAAGTCCAGCGCCGCGGGCTTCGCGAAGACGTCCTTCGCCGGCACCGTGATCGCGGAGGCGTAGCCGCCCTGCACGCGGAAGGCGAGTACCTCGTCGCCGACCGCTCCCCCGCCGGAGGCGATCTCCGTGTCCGCGCCGAGGGCGGCGATCACGCCGGCGACCTCGTAGCCGGGGCGCACCGGCAGGCCGTCCGGGTCCTTCGAGTAGGCGCCCTCGACCATCTTGTAGTCCGCGGGGTTCAGCCCGGCCGCGCGGACCTCGACGGTCACCTGACCCGGTCCGGCCTGCGTCACCTCCTCCTCCACGACCTCGAGCACCTCTGGTCCGCCGTAGCGCGGCGCGATCATCCGTCGCGCGGTTCCGTTCGTCATGGAGGCGAGGAAACGCCGTGCCGCTGAGGGCGGCACTCAGCCGGCGTCCGAATAGCGGTCGACGACCGAGACGTCGAGGGGGAAGTCGATCGGGAAGTCCGCGAACAGCAGCCGTCCGGCGGCGCCGGCGGCGGCCTCGACGGCCTCCGCCACCCGGTCCGCGAGCTCGGCGGGCGCGTGCACGATGACCTCGTCGTGGAGGAAGTAGACCAGGTGCGGCCGCGCGGCGAACGGCCCCTCCCCCAGCTCCCACAGCCGGTGGCGCAGGTCCGCCAGCCAGCAGAGCGCCCACTCGGCCGCCGTGCCCTGCACGACGAAGTTGCGGGTGAAGCGGCCCCGGTCCCTGGCCATCGACCGCGCCTGCCGCAGCACCCGCTCGTCCGCGTCGAGCACGGCCGCGTCGCGGTCGACGGCGCGGTGCCGGGCGGAGACCGGCGGCGTCGACCGACCGAGCAGCGTCGAGACCGCGCCGCCCCGCTCCCCCTGGCGCGCGGCCTGCTCGACGAGGGCGAGCGCCCGCGGGAAGCGCTGCGCCAGCCGCGGCACGAGTCGTCCGCTCTCGCCGCTCGTGGCGCCGTAGAGCGCCGCCAGCATCCCGACCTTCGCGCTCGCCCGGGTCGCGACCGCGCCGCTCGCGACGATGCCCGCGTAGAGGTCCCGGCCGCGCCCCGCCTCCGCCATCGCCCGGTCGTGCGCGAGCCCGGCGAGCACGCGCGGCTCGAGCTGCGCGGCGTCGGCCACGACGAGGGTCCAGCCCGGGTCCGCGACCACGGCGCCGCGGATCTGCTTCGGCAGCTGCTGCGCGCCGCCGCCCCGCGCCGCCCACCGGCCGGTGACGACGCCGCCGACGATGTAGTCGGGCCGGAAGCGGCCGTCGGCGACCCAGGTGTCGAGCCACGTCCAGCCGTTCGCCTGATGCAGCCGCGCGAGCTTCTTGTACTCGAGCAGCGGCTCGACGGCGGGGTGGTCGACGCGGCGCAGCTCGGCCGCCCGGGTGCTGTCCACCTCGATGCCCGCGAGCCGGAGGGCGCGCGCGAGCTCGCCGGGCGAGTCGGGGTTGAGCGTCGGCGCGGCGAGCGCGGAGCGGACGGCGTCGGCGAGCCGCTCGAGCGTCGCCGGGCGGCGGTCCGCCGGGACACGGGGACCGAGCAGGTCGGCGAGGATCCGCTCGTGGACGTCGCGGCGCCACGGCAGCCCGCCGTACCGCATCTCGACGGCCGCGAGGGCACCGGCCGACTCGGCGGTGATCAGCAGGCGCAGCGCACCCGGGCGGGTTGACCCGGCGACCTCCGCCGTCTGCCGGGCGAACTCGGCGACGGGGTCGAGGTCGCCGCCCAGGTCGATCGGCAGCGCGCCCTCGTCGGCGGTGGAGGCGTCGTCCCAGCCGTCGGCGGGCAGCGCGCCGATGCCGCCCGGCGCGCCCGCGGCGCGGCGGAGGAGCGCCCGTCCGAGCCGCAGGTCCCAGGCGCGCGCCACGCGCACCCCGGCCGCGAGCAGGGCCGGATAGACCTCGGCGGTGTCCCAGACCCAGCGCGCGCCGGACGCCTCCAGTCGGCCCGCCTCGGCCGCGAGCGCCGTGAAGGGCACGGCGCGCTCGACGCCGTCGGCGGTGAGGCGGTAGCCGTCGCCGGACCGGTGCACGACGACCGCCTGGTCCCGCGTCGCCGCAGCCGCTGGATCGCTCACACGCGGACGGTAGGCCGCACCTCCGACACGGCAGGTCGGGTGCAGGCCGCGCTCGGCCCGCACCCCGCGCGTCACTCGTGCAGGAGCGCGCCGTCCTTGTTCAGGACCTGCTTCTCGCCCGCCTCGATGCGGAACGGGAAGCGGTTCTGCTTCGGCGGCATCGGGCAGTTGAAGTTGTAGCTGAACGCGCACGGCGGCAGGACCGCGGTGTTGAAGTCCAGCGTGATCGACCCGTCGGCGTTCGGGGCGATGAAGAGGAACCGCCCGACGCCGTAGGTGTCGTCGCCGCTCGTCGCGTCCGCGAAGACGAGCTGCAGGCGCCGACCGTCCTTGAAGGCCGCGATCCGGTACTCCTCGCCCCGGATCGTCACCGCGATGTCGCCGGGCACGGGCAGCTCGCGCGTGGCGCCGTCGTCCTTGACGTGGGAGAACCCGACGGTCGTGCCCTCGGGGTTCGGGGTGAACGTGCCCCTGACGACCCACTCGGGGTCGTAGGCGAAGGTGCTGATCGACCCGAACTCCTGGATCGCCTCCGACTGCGCGTCCCAGACCCGCAGCGCGTACTGGCCGTCCTCGCCGCGGATCACCGTGCCCGTCGTGTGGTCGTCGAACACGATGCCGGACGGGGCCGGGTCGTCCTTGCCGCGGACCACGACGGTGCCGTCGACGGGCTCGCCGTCGACCACGACGCCGTCGGCCGCCGTCGCGGTCACCGTGAGGCCCGACTCGCCCTCGGCGCGCGGCGCCCAGGTGCCGGGGACGCCCCAGATCGTCTGCTCCTCGCCGATCCACTGCGTGTTCACGAGCGCGAGGAAGCCGTTCGCGGTCCGCACGGACTGCTCGCGGGCGGCGTGGAACCGGTCGAGCCGCTCTGCTGCGGAGGGGGCGGGTGCGGTGGCGGTGTCGGTCACGAAGGGGTCCTTCCGGGGTCGGTCGTCGGAGCAACGTAGCGGGCGCCCCGGACCTTCCCGGGACGCCGGAGCAGGTCAGCGGTCGAGGGGCAGCACCGGCACGTCGGGCGGCGTGAAGCCCAGCACCTGGCCGTAGAAGGAGAGCGCGGCCTCGCGCGACGACACCTGCGCGTCCCGCCCGCGGAACCCGTGCCCCTCCCCCGGGTACTCGATCAGCGCGTGCGGGATGCGCCGCGCCGCGAGCGCGTCGCGGAACAGGCGCGACTGCGACGGCGGCACCACCCGGTCCTCGAGACCCTGCAGGAGCAGGACCGGCACCGACAGCCCGTTGACGTGGTTGATCGGCGCGCGCTCGCGGTAGAGCTCGGCCGCCTCCGGGTACGGGCCGACGAGCCCGTCGAGGTAGCGCGCCTCGAAGTCGTGGGTGTCGGTGGCGAGGGCGACGAGGTCGGCGACGCCGTACCGGGAGACGCCGGCGGCGAAGACGTCGGTCCTCGTGAGCGCGTTCAGCACCGTCCAGCCGCCCGCGGAGCCGCCCTCGATGGCCAGACGGGCGCCGTCGGCGATCCCCCGCTCGGCGAGGCCCCGGGCGACGGTCACGACGTCCTGCACGTCGACGACGCCCCACTGCCCCTTCAGCCGCTCGCGGTACGCGCGGCCGTAGCCGGTGGACCCGCCGTACTCCACGTCGACCACGCCGATCCCCCGGCTCGTGTAGAACGCGATCGCCGGGCTGACGCGCAGCCCGGCCTGGGCGGTGGGGCCGCCGTGCACGAGCACGACGAACGGCGGCAGCTCCCCCTCCGGCGCGGCGAACCCCGTGTTGCGCGGGCGGTGCACGATCGCGTGCACCCCGTCGACCTCGATCAGCTCGGCCTGCGGCAGCAGCTCGGGCGGCAGGGCGTCCGCGCCGCTGCGCACCAGCGTGAAGGCGCCGGAGGCGACGTCGAGCGACCAGAGGGAGGCGGGGTCGGCGGCGGACCCGTCGACGAGCAGCGCCCGCCCGGCGCGCAGGTCCTCCCACGACGTGCCGGACCGGTCGGACCGGAGGGTGGTGGTGCTGCCGTCCGCGGGGTCGAGCAGCAGCTGCTCGTCGCTGCCGAGCGTGGAGGCGAGCAGGATGCGGCCGTCGGGCAGCGGTCGGTACCACCGCGGGCCGAGCACCCAGAGCGGCCCGCCCGTCTCCCGCTCCGCGGGCAGCAGCGGGGTCGGGGCGCCGCCGTCGAGGTCGATGCGGACGAGGTTCCACCAGCCGCTGCGGTCGGAGATCGCCGCGAGCCCGCCGTCGGGCAGCCACTCGGGCTGCAGCACCGACTCGCCCGGACCGCCGAGCACCGTCCGCCAGGCGGGCACGCGACCCTCGACCAGCTCGCCGACGCGCAGCTCCGTCGCGTCCCACGGCATGTCGGGGTGCTCCCACGCGATCCAGGCGAGCCGGGTCCCGTCCGGGCTGATGCTCGGCTGGGCGAGGAAGCGGGAGCCGCCGACGACGCGGACGATCGCGTCGGCGTCGTCCGCCGCGGAGCCGTCGAGCGGCACGAGCACGAGGTCGCGCTCGACGTCGCCGGGGTCGTCGCCCGTGTGCGCCTCCCGGATCGCCAGCACCGCCCCGGCAGCCGGCACGAGGCCGCCGAACGCCACGCCGGGCGCCTCCGGGGTCAGCGGGACCGGCGCCGCGCCGACGCCGTCGAGGCGGCGGAGGCGCCCGTCCACGGCGTGCGCGAACACGACCGCGCCGTCGACCGACGTCCAGGCCCCGCCGCCGTACTCGTGCACCGACGTGCGCACGTTCCAGGGCGCGGGCAGCACCACCTCGGCGGCGCCGCCGTCGACGCTGCGCAGCAGCGCCGTGCGGCGCTCCGCGGCGATCGGCTCGGCCCACCACACCTCGTCGCCGACGAAGCGGGCGGAGTCGGGCGCGTGGCTGCCGACGGCGACGGAGTCGGCCGAGAGCGGCGAGCGCCACTGTCCGTAGGGCGCGGTGGTGACCATGCCGACACGCTAGGGCGTGCGGATCTTGCTCCTCGCAGCGGCGACGCGTACGGTGCTCGCATCGAACGCGTGTTCGAGTCGAGGAGGTGCGCATGTCGGGGATCACGGCCGGGCTGGAGCAGGACGCGGACGTCGTGACCGGCAGCCGCGGCAGGCCCAGGATGCTGCACTGGCGCGCCCGCACCTACCGGGTGACCGACGCGCCGACGCCGCTCGAGGACGCGCTCGCCCCGGTGCTGACGCACCCGCTGCCCGTGCGCGGCTGGCGCTTCCAGGGCACGTGCGTGCACGACGGCGAGACGCTCGTGTTCGACGTGGTCGCCTTCGGCGGCGGCTGGCACGTGCTCAAGACCTACGCGTAGGGCGTGCCTCCCGCTCGCGGGCGGACGCGGACCTAGCCTGGCGCGATGCGGTCGGGCCTGCGGACGGTGTCGGCCGTCGCACTCGTCCTCGGCCTCGCCACGATCGGGGTCGGTCTCGCGCCGACGGCCGCGCACGCCGACGACCCCTCCTGGGCGCAGGTGCAGGCCGCGAAGAAGGACGTGAGGAAGAAGGCCGCCGAGGTCTCGGTGATCCAGGAAGCGCTGGACGGCCTCGAGCAGGAGGCGGCGCGCCTCGGCACGATCGCGCTCGAGAAGGCGGCGAGCGCGACGGCGGCCGAGCGCCGGCTCCAGTCCGCGCAGCAGGTCTACGACCGGTTGCACCGGCAGACGACGACCGCGGCCGGCAAGGCGCGGACGGCGCGGCGCACCGCCGCGTCCGTCGCCACGCAGATGTACCGCGGCGGGGACCCGGAGATCGCCGTCTGGCTGTCCGGCCGCGACTCCGGCTCCCTCCTCTACCGCCTCGGCGCGCTGTCGCAGATCGGCGACGCCTCCGACGCCCTGCTCGCGCAGGCGGAGGTGGAGCAGCGGCAGGCGAAGGCGCTCGGCGACCAGGCCGCGGCGCAGGCCGCGATCCGCGACGGCCTGGCGAAGCAGGCGCAGGCCGCGGCGGACGCGGCGAAGGCCGCGGAGCAGGCGGCGGACCGGCAGGTGGCGCAGACCGCGGCTCGGCGGAAGACGCTGCAGGCGCAGCTCGCGAGCCTGCAGGCGAAGTCCTCCTCCCTCCAGGCGTCCTACGCCGCGGCGCAGCGCGCGAAGGCCGCGGCAGCGGCGGCGGGCGCGACCAGCGGCGGCACGGGCCTCGGCGGCATCTCGGGCGGCCCGGCCTCCCTCTCCCCCGCGGCCGCGCAGGCGTACGCGGCGTCGCGGCTCGGCGCCTACGGATGGGGCGGCGGTCAGATGCCGTGCCTCACCCGGCTCTGGACGATCGAGTCGGGCTGGCGCTGGAACGCCTACAACGCGTCGTCGGGCGCGTACGGGATCCCGCAGTCGCTGCCCGGCTCGAAGATGGCGACCGCCGGTGGTGACTGGACCACGAGCTCGCGCACGCAGATCGAGTGGGGCCTCGGCTACATCCAGGCCCGGTACTCCACGCCGTGCGGAGCGCTCGCCTTCGAGACGAGCCACGTCCCCTACTGGTACTGACCGTCACCGGCCCCGGCGCGCCCGCCGGGCTCAGTCGACGAGGGTCCGGTACGCGCTGCGGTAGTAGACGAGCGGCGAGCGCGACTCCAGCCCGGGCGCCTCGAGGGCCCGCACGCGCCCGACGATGATCACGTGGTCGCCGCCGTCGTGCGTCGCCTCGATGTCGCACTCCACGTGGGCGATCGCGCCGTCGAGCAGCGGGTTGCCGAGCGCACCCGGGCGCCAGCCCTGCTCGGCGAACTTGTCGCCGCCGCTGACCGCGAACCGGTTGCTGACCTCCTGCTGGTCCGCGCCGAGCACGTTGACGGCGAACCGGCCCGTCGCGGCGATGCGCGGCCAGGTCGTGGAGGACCGGGCCGTGCTCAGCAGCACGAGGGGCGGATCGAGCGAGAGGGAGGAGAAGGACTGGCAGGTGAGCCCGGCGGGACCGGACTCCGTCGCGCCGGTGACGACGACCACCCCGGTCGCGAATCGGGCGAGCACCTGCCGGAACGTCGCCTCGTCGAAGGTCTCGGTCATGGGATCCGCCACCGGACGAGCCTAGGAGCCCTTCCGGTGGCGGTCCTCCACATGACGGCCGGGGTCAGGCCGGGAGCTGCAGCTTCTGGCCGACGTAGATCAGGTCCGGGTCCGCGAGCTTCGTGTTCGCGGCCCACAGGCGGTGCCAGCCCGCCTCGATCTTCAGCTTCTTCGCGATCTTCGACAGCGAGTCGCCCGACTTGACCGTGTAGGTCTTGCCCGACGTCTTCACGGCCGCGGGGCGCGCCGCCGGAGCGGGCGCGTTGTTCACGTGCACCGAGTTCGACGACGCGGACGAGTGGTAGCTGCGCGACGAGCCGGACGACCGCGACGAGGACGAGCTGCTCGAGGACGAGTGGCTCGACGACGCCGAGGACGAGGCGCTGCTCGAGGAGGACGAGCCGGCCGAGCTGGAGGAGCCGCGGGCGCCCGCCTTCACGGAGCAGACGGGCCATGCGCCCCAGCCCTGGCCCGCGAGGACCTTCTCCGCGACGGCGATCTGCGTGGACTTGCTCGCGTCGGCCGGGTTGCCCGAGCCGCCGTAGCCGTGCCAGGTGGCGAGGCTGAACTGCAGCCCGCCGTAGTAGCCGTTGCCGGTGTTGATGTGCCAGTTGCCGCCGGACTCGCAGGCGGCGACGCGGTCCCAGACGCTGGTGGGCGCGGCCTGGGCGGGCGCGGCTCCCAGCGCGATGCCGGCTGCGGCGAGCCCCGCCACGGCCAGACCGGACACGACGGCACGGGGGTTGGTCAGGATCTTCATGGGGTACGTGCTCCAGCGGGTCCGCCTGCGCTCGTCCCATCCCTGGGGCTCGACGCGTCGCTGCCCACCCTGATGTAGCGAAAGAAGGATTCTCCGGTGCGGTCTGGGGACAGCGTGAGGCGTGGCCGCACCGTGCAGTAGCCCGGGGAGGAGGGTTGCGCGGCGGTTCCTGCTCGCCGGCTCCCCCGAGGGCGGGAAGAGGTTGCCATGGATTCCGGGGGCACGACGCACCGGTGGTGAGTTGTTTCCGCACCGCGGAAGCGCTCCTCCGACGTCCCTCGACGACCGCGTGGGCGGCCGCTCGGCGCCGCTTCAGCGGGCACCGAGCGGCCGCCGACCGCCGTCCGAACGACGGCTGAGCAGGGGCTCGACGGAAGCGATCAGGCCGGCAGGTGCAGGCGCTGGCCGATGCGCAGCACGTTCGGGTTCTTCAGCTGCGGGTTCGCGGCGGCGAGCTTGCGCCAACCGCCCTTCACGTGGGCGCGCTGCGCGATGCGCGACAGGGTGTCGCCCGCGTGGACGACGACGGTGCGCTTCGACACGGCGACTTGGTGCGCCTTCTTCTTCGTCTGGGCGTGCTTGACGCGGTTCTTCGCGTGGTGCACCGCCTGGTGCTTGGCGGGCTTGCCGTGCAGGCCGAGCCGGCTCGAGCAGGCGGGCCAGGCGCCCCAGCCCTGGCTGTTCAGGACCTTCTCCGCGATGCGGATCTGCGTGCTCTTGCTCGCACCGGCGGGGTTGCCGCTGCCGCCGTGGGCGCGCCACGTGCCCATGCTGAACTGCAGGCCGCCGTAGTAGCCGTTGCCGGTGTTGATGTGCCAGTTGCCGCCCGACTCGCAGGCGGCGATCTTGTCCCAGGTGGAGGTGGCGGCGGCGTCAGCAGGTGCGGCGCCGGCGATGACGCCGCCGAGCACCAGTGCACCGGCGGCGAGACCCGACACGAGGGCGCGAGGGAAGGACAGGACCATGGATACGTGCTCCGACGGGTCCGCCGCCGCTCGCCCCGTCCCCGGGATTCGACACGCCGCTACCCACCCTGACGAGAACGGAACGGTCGAGACGGTGCGGTCTGGGGGTAGCGCAAGGCGTGGCCGCACCGGGCAAGTAGTCCGCGGAGGAGGGGGTCCGATGGTTCCTGGTCACCGGTTCCTCAGCGAGTGGTGTGAGAGTGCCATGACTTCCGGGGGTACGCAAAACGATTCGGTCACGTTTCCGCGAGTCGGAAGAGCGTCGGAAGCAGGCAGCGATAGGGCCTGATCACTGCCGGGGCGCCGACTGATCGCCCTCCGACGCCTCGCCGAGCGACACCGATCCGGTGACCGGACGACCGATCGTGCCGCACTGGACGCGGACCCGGCGGTCCGCGGGCCGGGGCCCGACCCCAGGTCGGTCGGGTAGCAAGGGGCGATGGCCTCCCCCTCCTCCCTGCCCGTCCCCGACCAGACCGGGCGGACCGTCGTCGTCACCGGCGGCAACAGCGGCCTGGGCTTCGAGACCGCGAAGCGCCTCGCGGCCGCGGGCGCGCACGTCGTGCTGGCGGTCCGCAACCGGGAGCGGGGCGACGCGGCGGCGAAGAAGATCATCGGCAGCACCGAGGTGCGGCTGCTCGACACCAGCTCGCTGGAGTCGGTGCGGGCGTTCGCGGCGGACGCGCCCGAGCGGATCGACGTGCTCGTGAACAACGCGGGCGTCATGGCCGCCGACGAGACGCGGACCGTCGACGGCTTCGAGCTGCAGTTCGCGACGAACTACCTCGGCGCCTTCGCCCTCACCGCCCTGCTGCTGCCCCGCCTCACCGACCGGGTCGTGATGACGTCGAGCCTCGCCCACTACGGCGGCCGGCTCGTCTTCGACGACCTCAACCGCACCCGGCGCCGCTACTCGCGCTGGGCCGCGTACGCGGATTCGAAGCTGGCCGACCTGCTGTTCGCGTTCGACCTGCAGGCCCGCTTCTCGGAAGCGGGCTCGAGCCTGCGGGCGATGGCGGCGCACCCCGGGATGGCGGGCACCAACCTGACGCGCGACCTGCACGTGCCCGCGCCCGTGTCGGGCGTGTCCGAGGCGCTGCTGCGCGTCCTCGGCCAGAGCGCAGCGGCCGGCGCGATGCCCACGCTGCTCGCGGCGACGGCGCGCGACCTGCCCGGCGGCTCCTATGTCGGTCCGAGCGGCGTCGCCGAGGTGCGCGGTGCGCCGATGGTCGTCGGCTCCAGCCGCTCGTCCCGCAAGCGCGACCTGCAGCGGCGGCTGACCGCGGAGTCGGAGCGGCTGACCGGCGTGCGCCTCGAGGTCCCCGCGCCTCGCTGAGACGGCGAACGCCCCGCCCTCCGCTTTCGGAGGACGGGGCGCTCATCGGATGGAGTCCGCTCTACTCGTCCGGGCTCCGGATTCGCGGTCCTTCGTTCATGGATCCACGGTGCGCCGCGATCCCTGGGATCCGGCTCCGAATCCAGGGGCGTCCGTCCAGCCGCCCGGCGGCTGCGCCCGGACGGGCGACCTACAGTCGGACGCGTGGCGGAGGAGTCGGAGCTGCAGCCCTTCCGGGAGGCGTGGGATGCCGTGCGCGACGGCGAGACCGGCACCCGATACGCCGAGGCGCTGCGCACGGCCGGCCGCATCGACGACGCGGTCGCGGTCTGCCGCGAGGTCGCCGAGCTCGGCTACTTCTCCGGCTGGTACGAGTGGGCCTGGCTCGAGCACGACCGCGGCGACGTGACCCGCGCGATCGAGCTGATGGAGGAGGTCGCCGCCCTGCTGGAGGACGACCCGGACCGCCTCTACCCGATCGGCGTCGCGGGGCACTGGCGGTGGGACCACCGCAACGAGGTGACGGCGGAGCCGCTGCTGCGCGCCGGGATGGAGGCGTACCCGGACGCCCGGGCCGACCTGGCCCAGCTGCTGATGTCGACCGGACGCCGCGACGAGGGCGTGCAGACCCTCGCGGACGGCGTGCGCGACGGCCACGTGGAGTGCATGCTGCCGCTCGCGAACATCTTCAGCGAGCAGGGCGACGAGGACTCGGCCGAAGCGCTGTACCGACGGGCGTACGAGCTCGGCGACGCCTACTCGGCGTGGAACCTGGCCGTCCTGATGTGGGAGACGGGACGCGGGCCCGAGGCGCAGGAGTGGGTCTGGAAGGCGGCGCAGGGCGGCGACGAGCTCGCGATCTCCTACCTCGCCGACGTCGACCCGTCGGACGTCGGCTGATCGACTAGGAGAACCGCCCCTGCAGCTCGCCGGTCTCGTCGACGCTCAGCACGACGAGGTCGGTCGGCCAGTTCAGCAGCCGGACCGCCAGCAGGATCAGCCAGAACCCGCCCGTCAGGATCGCGAGCACCGCGTTGAGCGGCACGTTCACCGACTGCCGCTTCGCGACCACGGCCTGGCGCCCGGTGTTCGACCGCACGCGGTAGCCGTGCTCCACGTACCTCGTCACGGCGCGGTCGAGGATCGAGCGGCGCTCCTCGTCCGTCAGCCGGAGACGGGCCGAGCTCGAGCGCGGGACGACGTCGTCAGCGGAGCCGCTCATGCTCGGACAGTAGCGGGAACCCCTGCGGGAGCCGCCGCCTCAGCCCGCGGACGCCTGCTCCCGGGCGCGCTCCTCCAGCGCCGCCGCCTGCATCGGGTGGCGCGCCAGCTGCACGACGCCGGACACCGCGATCGCACCGGTGACCAGGAAGACGACCGGCGCCCACGCCGGCGCCTGCGCCGCCTCCCCCAGCACGACCACGCCGAGGGTGACGCCGACCAGCGGGTCGATCACCGTCAGACCCGCGACGACCAGGTGGGGCGGCCCCGAGGCGTAGGCGGTCTGCACCAGGACCGCGCCGAGGGCGCCGGCGGCGCCCATCCCGACCACGCACACGGCGGTCAGCCAGTCGGTGCTGGTCAAGCCGGTGCCGAGCGCCCAGATCGTGTGGAGGCGGTCGAGCACCACCTTCGTCAGCGAGCCGACGAAGCCGAAGAGCACACCTGCACCGGCGACGAGCGCGATCGGCGGCAGCCGGCGACGGGCGAGCACGACGACGGGTGCCAGCACGACCAGCACGACGGCGAGCACGCCCAGCACCGCGAGCAGCTGCGGGTCGCGCACGGGCCGCGAGGTGGTGGTCAGCGCGGCGACCGCGACGAAGAGGCCGACGCCGAGCACGCAGAGCGCGACGGCCCGGACGAGCCGCCCGTCCGTGCGCCCCGGGGAGGCGCGGGCGTTCAGCAGCGCGGAGACGACGAGTGCCGCGGCGCCGAGCGGCTGCACCACCGTCAGCGGCGCGAGGAACAGGCTGAGCAGCTGGAACGGGATCGCCGCCGCGAGCAGCAGCGTGCCGAGCAGCCACGTCCGCTCCCGCACGAGCGCCAGCACGCGACCGACCCTCGAGGTCCCGTCCGGGCGGGCGCTGCGCCGCACGCCCCGGTGCTGGAACTCCGCCCCCAGCGCGAGCAGGACCGAGCCGATCAGCGCGACCGGGATGCCGAGCGCCTGCAGCGGCGTGAGCGACCCGACGTGCACGACCATCCCGACGATCCTCCCGCAGCCGCCGCACCCCCCGCGACGGCGTGCCGCGCCGACCGGTGATCGCTGATCGGCGCCCGCGTCAAGCCCTCGCCCGATCCTGCGCGTCCGCGGACGCGCCGAAGTACCGTCGCGGGCAGCAGAGGTCGGGGGCGGGCGTGCGGATTCGACGGATCACGATCAACGGGCGCGTCTTCGTGCTGACCGAACCGGAGGCAGCGGCCCGCACGCTCGCCGAGATCGCGGCGGCGGCAGCGGGAGCGCCGGCGTGGGTCACGATCCCCGTGCGCGGGCCCGAACCGCCCCAGGTGCTGATCACGCCGACGGTGGACTGCCTCCTCGAGGTGATCGACATCCCCGACGAGGACGCCGACGTCGACGGCTCCGAGCAGTTCCTCTCGCTCGACTGGCCGACGGACTTCTGACCCCGCCCGGCGCCCAGGCGGCGGCCGTAGCGTCCGGTGCATGAGTGGGAACACGCAGGACGGGCCGATCATGGACGGCAGCGACGACGCGACGCAGCACGAGAAGCTCTCGGGACTGATCGAGCAGGTCGAGCACGACCACGGCGACGAGGGGGCCGGCGCGATGGCGGACCACCTGCGCGACCGCGTGGCCGAGACGCGGGCCGAGCCCGAGGAGCCGGGCGACACGGAGGACTGAGCGGCCGGTGTCGCCGCCCCGCCCGATACTGACGGGGTGGAGTGCGCACCCGTTCGAGCCCAGGCGTGGCTCGACGCCCACGACCTCGACTTCGGCGAGCTGCGGCTCGAGGCCGTCGTCGCCATGGTCGAGCGCGCGGGCCTGCGCGCCCGGGTCCTCCCCTACGCCGCCGGCGGGGCCGACGACGAGCAGCGCGGCGACCGGGTGAACCTGTGGCTCACCCGGTCGGGCGAGCTCGGCGCCGTGGACGCCGGCTGACCGGCGCGGCGATCGGCTCGGCGACCGGCACGGCGACCGGCACGGCGACCGGCACGGCGACCGGCACGGCGACCGCCGGGTGCGGGCGCCGAGCCGGTGTGCCGGACGGGTCGGGTCAGTCCGTCCGCGCCTCCACCTTCAATGCGGCGAAGCAGTTGCTCCCCTGCGCCTGGGCGACACGGGGATCGGTGGCCTTCAGGTCCGGCCACCGTACGATCGTGCTCGTGGAGTCCTGCACCGCGGTCCGGCCGTCGGCGCTGACCCGGACCAGGGTCCAGACGATGTCGTAGCGGCCGCCGCTGCGCTGCTTCGTGGCGGCCCGCATCGGCATGATGCCGCCGTTCAGGTCGTTGCACGCGACGCCGGTGCCCGGCTTCGCGGTGCTGCCGATCGCGAACTCGTAGGCCCCGCCGCCCCGGTGCTGCACGGCGATGAACCGGCAGTCGCGGAAGTCGTAGAGCTTCGCCGTGCGCTGGTCGTCGATGACGGTGATCGTGCGCCCGACGCTGTCGGTGTTCACCGTCCAGCCGCCGTGCACTCCCGAGCCCGTGAGCGGATCCGTGATCGTGTAGACGCCGCCGGCCGCGGTGCGGATGCCGTAGAGGTGGCGACCGTCGCGAGCGCCGGAGAACTGCGTGTCCGCGAGCCCGTCCTGGTCGACGTCCTCGGTCCTGCCGATCACGGCACCGGCGGGCATCTTCGCCGTGTTCACGCACGGCCGACCACCCCTCGCCGTGCCGACGGGCACGGTGTCGACGGCGGAGACGCTGCCCCAGTGCTCCTCCGCGCCGCAGGCCCACTGCGGTGACGGGACGAACACGGAGCGGGTGCTGTGCGGCGGGCGGACGCGGTAGCCGTCGGCCCGCTCCGCCTGGCACGCGGTGTCGAGGGGACCCCCGCCCTCGTCGATGTTCGTGTGCTGCAGCGCTGCCCGCGCCGCGTCGCCGGGCCGCAGCATCACGACGGCCGGTGCGGTCGGCTCGGACGACTCGGCGGGCGAGCCGAGCTGCGTGCCGTCGCCGTGCCCGACGAACGCGACCCGCGGTGCGCCGGTCACGCGGCACACCGTCGTGCCGTTCGTCGCCGGCGAGCAGGTCCGCCACGCGGATCGGCGTGACCGACGTCCGGAGCCGATCGTCCACGTTGTCTCCCACCCGGATCGACGCCGACCCGATGTGCACACCGCACACATCTGCTTCCGATCCAGGACGAGCCGCCTGCACCGTCAGCGGGCGGCGACCGGCGCGGGCACCTCCGCGAAGGTCGTCGGGTGGCTCGACAGCCAGCTCCAGCGCGACACGGGCCAGGAGACCACGAACGCCCGTCCGGTCACGTCGCCGACGGGCACGAAGCCCTTCGAGGGCGTGTCCCGGTTGTACCGGGAGTCCGCGGACTCGTCGCGGTTGTCACCCATGACCCAGAGTCGCCCCGGCGGCACGACCACGTCGAAGCGGTCCTGGCTGACCGCGGTCACCCCGGGCGGCAGGTGGACGTACGGCTCGTCGATCGGGGTGCCGTTCACGCTCATGCGCCCGCGGGCGTCGCAGCACGCGACGCGGTCGCCGGGCAGGCCGATCACCCGCTTAACGAGGTGGTCGTCGCTGTCCGCGCCGAACGGGTTGACGACGCCGATGAGGCGCTGCAGCGGATCCGGTGCGCGGGCCGGAGCCGGAGCGCCGTCGCGTGCGAGCCAGCCGCCCGGGTCCTCGAACACGACCACGTCGCCGCGCTGCAGCGGGATCGCGCCGGGCACGAGGCGGTCCACCAGGATGCGGTCGTGGTGCCCCGGGTCGCCGAGCAGCGTGTTCTCCATGGACTGGGACGGGATGTAGAAGGACTGGATCAGGAACGTCTTGATGAGGAAGGACGCGAGCACCGCGAGCGCCACCACCACGACCAGGTCGCGCACGAACGACCGCCCGCCGGGACGCCGTGTCCTCTCCTCGGTCGACGTCATGCGGTCAGTCCCGGTCGCATCGGCTGGTGGTCAGCATCGCCACGCGGTCCGGCCAGTGCGCGTCCCGCGGTCGCGACTGGAACTCCGTCATCCCCTGCCGCAGGGCCGTGAACACGAGGAGCGACTGCGCCGTCCTCGGGTCCGGACTCGGCGTGGTCCCGCGTGGGACGGTCGGGGCGGCGGACCACTCGTGGGTCCTGAGGAAGGACTCGAGCCGGGCGAGCTGCGCGATCCCGCTCAGCGACGGATCCCGGAGGGTCAGCTCGACGGCCACCCGGCAGCCCTCGGGGGCGCCGGCGATCGACACCGGGATCGTCCGCGTCCTCGTGAGCTCGTCGGCGATCGCGGTCGCGCTCGGACGAGCCTGGAAGGCCGGCGCGGCGCGGCGCCCGAAGGTCCCGACGTGCACCGCGACGCCGGCGGCGACCACGGCGGCCGCCGCGACCAGGACCGCGGTGAGGACCGGCGGTCGGCGGCCGGACCGGCCCCGGTGCGACGCCTCCTCCCCCGTCTCGGGCGCGGAGCGCACCGGTTCGGCGGCGACGAGCGCGGCGATCAGCGCGGCGTCCGGCTCACGGCCGTAGATCGCCGCCCCACGTCGTTCCTCGTCTCCGGCCGCCATGTCGGCAGCATGCCGCGCGGAGCCGCCTCCCTGCCTCCACGACATCCGGATCGATGCCTGCCCGCGCCGTTCGACCCCTGCTTCCCGGGACACGTCGAGCGATCCGATGGACGGTCGGGCTCGACCTCAGCGCTCGAGCGTCTCCTTTGGGCTCTCGTCGTAGGCACGGCGGTACGCGGCCGTGAACTGCGCGACCCGCGCGAATCCCCACCGGGACGCCACAGCGGCGACGTCGACCGCAGCCGCATCGGCCGCCTCGAGCTCGGCGCGGGCGGCAGCGAGCCGCGCGCGGCGCACGTGCGCCATCGGCGTGACCTGCAGCTCACGCTGGAACATGGCGTGCAGGCCGCGCAGGGACAACCGCGACGCCTCCGCGAGCTCGGGGGCCGAGAAGGGCTTGTCCAGGTTGTCGTCGATGTACTGCAGCGCGCGGCGCAGGGAGGGCAGCCGCGCACCGCCGATGCGCTGCTCGTCCTCGTGCTCGAGCGCGGAGTTCGGGAAGGTGCGCAGCATCATCAGCGCGACGTGATCCGCGAGGCTCCGCGCGGCGAGCGTCGCCTCCGGCAGGTCCGCGAGGCTCTCCAGCGTGCGGGCCGCGTACACGACGGTGTCGCGCCACACGACGTCGAGCGCCGGGCTGATCGGCGCGGTCCCGGTGAACCGCACCTCCCGCATCCGGCCGCCGGTCATCGCGCTCGCCCGGCTCTGCAGCACATCGAGGGAGACGGCCATGTTCGCCATGTCCACGCGGTCGAGGGCGGAGTCGATGCGCTCCGGGTAGAGGAAGGGCCTGCCGGTGTCGACCTCGGTGCCGTCCGCGTCGATCCGAAGCCCGCCCTCGATGAGCACGCCGGTGAGGACTGCGGGCGCGGGCGACTCGTGACGGTCGAGCGTTCCGCCGCCGACCCCCGCGAGGCTCCAGCGCGTCGCGGCCAGCTCCGTCGAGGTCGCGGTCCGCACCGCCAGGTCCGTCGTCGGGCCCTCGGGGCGCTGCAGCTCGACGTCGCCGAACACCGAGCGCATCGTCGCCACCGCGACGTCGAAGTCCGATGTGGCGACCGTCCGGCGCTCGATGCTCATCCGTCCCCGCTCCCCCGCGGCGTCGTCGCCGCGTGATCCGCTCGACGACCGTCCGGGCCGAGGGTCAGGCGCTCAGCGTGCCGCCGGCGGGCTGCGGAGTTCCTGGGGGAAATGGTTCCATGCCCGGCGGTCGCGGGTATCGCGCGAGCCCCTGCTTCCTTTGTGGAGGCGCCCGGGGCGGTCCGATCGGTGGAGGGCGATCGCAGTCGCCGTCCGATCGGCGCGGCTCAGCGCTCGGTCGCGGGCGGCACCTCGGCAGCCGCGGCGTGCGGAACGACCTCGTCGCGGAGGAACGCGTGCACCTCGCGGAGGAAGCCGTCCGGATCCTCGATCTGCGCCATGTGCCCGACGCCGGGCAGCACCCGGGCGCGGGCATGCGGCAGCGCCGCCCGGGCGGCCGCCAGCTGCCGGACGGGCAGCACCGCGTCCCGCTCGCCCCACAGCACGAGCGTCGGCGTGCGCGCCATCGCGAGCGCGTGCAGGGACCTCGCCCGCCACTCCGGCCGCACGCCGCGGAACCGGCCGAGGTCGTGCACGATCTGGAAGTAGGTGCGTCGCGTCAGCCGCGGGCGGAGGCGGGCCACGCCCTCGGCGACGAGGCGCTTCGTGGCGAAGGCCTTGTCGGCGAACAGCGTGCGCACCTGCACCCGGGCGGCGATCGGCCGGAACCACAGCAGCGCGGGGCCGAAGCCGCGCACGGCCATGAGCCGCAACCCGAGGGCGGCGCCGGCCGCGAAGCCCGCGGAGGACACCAGCACCAGAGCGGCCACCGCCTCTGGCGCGTCCTCGTGCAGCCGCAGCGCGACGGCGCCGCCCATCGAGCTGGCGATCACGACGGCCGGTTCGACGACGCCGATCGCGACGAGCGTGCGGCGCACCACCGCCGTCATCGAGGCCAGCGTGACCCGATCCGCCCAGGGCTCGGAGTCGCCGGAGCCCTCGAGATCGACGGCGACGACCTGCCGGTGCTCGGCGAGGCGGGGCAGCACCTCCGACCAGTCTCGCCGGTCGCGGCCGATGCCGTGCAGCAGCAGGAGCGGCGGGCCCTCGCCTGCGACGGTGACGCCGACCCGGTACCCGTCGACGAGCACCGTGGTCGACCACTCGGGCCCTCGGGTCGTCGATCGCGCGCGCATCCGGGCCTCCTCGGCCGGCCACTCTGGCGCAGTCGTCTGGACGGCCACCGGCACGCTGTCCGCGGCGCCGCAGGCGATGTCGAACGTGCGTTCTAGCCTGGCCCTCGTGGGCACGAGCAAGCGCTACGCGGACGGGAACGCCCGGCGCCGCTTCAACCGGGAGGCCGAGTCGCACGCGCTCGTGCCGCGCACCCTGTCCGACGTGGAGCGGGGCGGTGATCCGGTGCAGCAGGGCGAGCCCGTCGCGGTCCGGGCGTGGGTCGACTACGGCAACGCCTCGGCGCAGGTGCTCGGCTCCGCGGTCGCGTGGACCCGCCGCTGCGTGCGGGTGATCTGGACGGACTCGCACGACCGGCAGCAGGAGGCGTGGCTGTGGGCCGGCGCCGTCGAGCGGGTGGACCGATGAGCTCACCGTGCGGGTCGTGCGGCGAGCGGCGCCTGGTGGCGGTGCTGATCCCCGGTCACGAGGACGTGGAGGCGGTCGTGTGCCTGTCCTGCGGCGCGGTGCACCGCGACGTCGCGGTCGCACGCTCGCCTGACCGGCACGAGGACGAGCGGTGACCCGCGGGTCGGCGCAGCCCCGGTCGACCAGGACCCGCCAGTGGTGGTGATCCACCCGGAACACCTGCGAGCAGCGGCGACGGTTCCGATGCAGATGCAGCACCGCTGCGACCGCGGTGAGGCCCAGCAAGCCGGATAGCAGCTGGTCCCAGGACGACCCGAGGTCGACGCCGAGCAGGACCATGACCAGCAGCGGCACCCCGACAACGGCCGACACGCCGAGGATGCGAAGGGCGTCGCAGTGATGGGTCCGCGCGAGTCGCACGGCGCCGGATCCCGTAGGGCGGACGGGACTTGAACCCGTGACCGACGGATTATGAGTCCGCTGCTCTAACCGGCTGAGCTACCGCCCCGCCACAGACCCTAGCCCGCGTCCGCGGCAGCTACTTGACGTTGACGATGCCGCCGAAGCCCTCCGGCACGACGACCACGTTGCCCGACGCGGCGAGCTTCGAGAGCGTGTCGATGTAGTTCTGCTTGAGCACGTTCGAGGTCAGCGACTTGTTCAAGGTGTCGTTCGCCTTGGCCTTCGCCTGCGCCTGCACGACCTGCTGCTGCGCGGACACCTGAGCGGCCTGCAGCAGGTTCTTCTCCGTCGACACCTTGATCTGCGCGTTCTGCGCCGCGGCGTAGGCCGCGGTGACGCTCGCGGGCGGTGTGATCTGCTGCAGGCTCACCGAATCGACGGTGACGCCCGTGCCCTGCCAGCGCTGCTCCAGCGACTTCTGGATCGCGGTGTTCAGCTCCGCCCGCTTCGTGATCAGGTCGAGCGTCGAGAAGCCGTTCGGTGCGTCGCGCACCGTGGAGCGGATGTCCTGCGTCACGAACTGCGACACGAAGTTCGTCTCGTCGCGGAACTGCTTGTAGATGGTGGTGACCTGGTCCGGGCGGATCGAGTAGCGGACGGCGATGTCGATGTTGCTCGTCACGCCGTCGGAGTCCTGCACCGTGATGTCGGGGCCGGTGGCGGAGCCACCGGTGAAGTCGGTCTCCGCACGGCTGCCCGCGAAGACGACCTGCTGGTTGCGGACGCTGAAGGTCTTCACCTCGCTCCACGGCGCCTTCACGTGCAGTCCGGGCGTGATCTCCTGGCCGAGGATGTCGCCGGTCCAGGAGACGATCACGCTCGCGTCGCCGGTGTCCTGCGCGTACACGCTCGAGCCGCCGAGCAGCACGACCCCGAGCACGGCGGCGGCCGCTGCGCTCGCCAGCCCGATCAGGCGGTTGCGGCGCTGCGGTGCGGACTCGGCGCCCTTGCGCCGACGGGAACGGGCGGCGAGCACGACGAAGACGAGGACGGCGGCGACCAGCAGCAGGAGACCCACGACGAACACGTGCACACGTTAAGGGGTCCCTGACCAGCGGAATGACCGGTGCCCTGGTTCCCCTCCGCACCCGGCGACCACCGCGCCCCTCCCGGCTGCGCGGTCGGTCGGCCGTTCTAGCCTGGGCGGCGTGACGGACCTGCAGCTCGACGTCGACGGCGCCCGGATCGCGTACGAGGTGCAGGAGGGGGCCGGGCCGATCGTCGTGGCCCTGCACGGCCTGTCCTCCTCCCGCGGCAGCGAGGACGCGGCCGGGTTCTTCGACTGGTCCCCCGTCGCCCGCGCCGGCCGCGTGCTCGTCCGGTACGACGCGCGCGGGCACGGCCGCTCGACGGGACGGGCGGAGCCCGACGACTACGCCTGGCCCGCGCTCGCCGAGGACCTGTTCGCGCTGCTCGACGTCGTCTCCCCCGACGAGCCGGTCGACGCCATCGGCGTCTCCATGGGCGTCGGCACGCTGCTGCACGCCGTGTCGCGCCGGCCCGAGCGGTTCCGCCGCCTGGCGCTCGTGATCCCGCCGACCGCGTGGGCGACCCGGGCCGGGCAGGGCGACGGCTACCGGCAGATGGCGCGGATGGCCGAGGAGCGCGGCTACGACGCGCTGGTGCGCGCCATGGGCGCCTTCGCTCCGCTGCCGCTGCTCGAGGAGGGCGGCTGGACGGTCGCGCCGCCGCCCGACATCGACCCCGCGATCCTCCCCGCGGTCTTCCGGGGCGCCGCCGGCACCGACTTCCCCGCGCCGGAGGTCGTCGCCGAGATCCGGCAGCCGGTGCTGCTCGCGCCGTGGGTCGGCGACCCGGGTCACCCCGTCTCGACGGCGGAGCTGCTGCACGACCTGCTGCCCGACTCGACGCTCGCGCTGCTCGACACCCCCGACGAGCTGCGGGCGCTCGGCGGGCGGATCGCCGCCTTCTTCACCGACTGAGACGCTGGCCCGGGCGCGTCCGGACCGAGGCGGGCTGGTCGGGCCGCCCAGGAGTCGGCGCGGATCAGTCCGCGAGGCGGAGGCGGGCGGCGACGACGCGCGCCGCCGCGGTGCTGAGCGCCTCCGCGAACCGCGGGTCCTTCGACGCCTCCTGCACCATCGCGCGCTGCATCGGCGCGAGGTCCGCCGGCACGATGTCGAGCATCAGGTCGCCGCCGGCGCGCACGAACTTCACCGCGCGCTGCCCGGGCGACCAGCGCTTCACCGCGGCCGCGCCCCCGAGGTCGTCGGACATGACGACGCCCGTGAAGCCGAGGCGCTCGCGCAGCAGGTCGTGCACGATGCGGGAGGAGAACAGGGCGGGCACGCCGGGGTCGATGCGCGAGTACTCCGCGCTCGACATCATCACGAACCCGGGACCGGCTTCGATGCCGGCGGAGAACGCGCGCAGCCGAGCGGAGTCGGCCGTGGTCACCGCGTCCACGACGTGGGTGACGGTGTCCGTGTTCTCGCGCACGCAGCCGAGGCCCGGGAAGTGCTTCACCGTCGTCGCGACGCCGGCGGCGCGCATGCCCTGCACGAACGCCGCGACGTGGGCGCCCGCGGTCGCCGGGTCGGAGGAGTACTGGCGGCGCAGGTCCGCGATCGGCGGGTTGTCGGACACGGTGGCGGCGCACGGCACGTCGGCGACGGGCGCGAGGTCGAGGCGCACGCCCGCCTTCGCGAGCTCGGTCCCCCAGCGCTCGGCGTCGCGCCGCGTCGAGGCGGCCGAGCCGCGGCCCTGCTGCACGGCGCTCGGGATCGCGGAGAAGCCGGGGCCGCTCAGCACCTGCACGGTGCCGCCCTCCTGATCCGTGGCGGTGAGCAGCGGCAGGTCCGGCGGCGCGGCGGCCTTCAGCGGTGCGAGCGCCTTCGCGACCGCGGCGGTGCCCGCGCTGCTGCGGCCCCGCACCATGACGCCGCCGAGGTGGTAGCGGCGGACGGTCGCTGCGAGGCCCGGCAGCTCGGCGACGGTGCCGGCGGTCATCAGCAGCTGGCCGGCGCGCTCGCTCGTGCTCATCGCGGCGACGAGCGCGGTCGCCCGCGCGTCGATCGCGGGGGTCGGGGAGGGCGTCGGCGTCACCGGCGGGCGGGTGGACGCCGCTGCGGCGGGCGCGCTCGACTGCTCGCGCCCGGGCGCGGTCGCGCCGCTCGTGCAGCCGGTCAGCAGGCCGACGACGAGGAGCGCGGGGAGGAGCTGATGGACGCGGCGGGGACGCCGGGTCAATCCGTCATCGCGCTGCGCGCGCGCCTCGCGATCGACCGGAACTGCTCGCGCACCTTGGCGGACAGCGGCGGCACCTCGGTCACCGGGTCGGTGACCTCCTCGCCCCGGTAGAGGCGCTCGAAGATCGTGATGGTCGTGTCGATGTCGTGCGGCTCGAGCAGGCGCAGGGAGGCGCGCTGCATCACCTCGTACTCGTCGTGCGGCATGCGCAGCACCCGCTCGAGGCGATCCGCCAGGGCGGCCACGTCCCGAGGCGGGAACAGGTGCCCGTTCTCGCCGTCCTTGACCAGGTGCGGCAGCGCCATGGCGTCGGCGGCGACGACCGGCAGCCCGCTCGCCATTGCCTCCATCGTCGCGATCGACTGCAGCTCGGCGGTCGACGGCATCGCGAACACGGTGGCGCGCGTCAGGATCGACCGCAGCTCGGCGTCGCTGACGCGGCCCGGGAAGTGCACCCGGTCGCTCACGCCGAGGCGCTGCGCGAGCTGCTCGAGCGCCTTGCGCTGGTCGCCCTCGCCGACGAGGTCGAGCTGCGCGTCCAGCTCCTTCGGCAGGCGGGCGACCGCCTCCACCAGGTCGGGCAGCATCTTCTCGCCCGTGATCCGGCCGACGAACACGATCCGGTTGTCGGGCTTCGGGCCGAAGTCGGGCGTGTAGTCGCTCATCCGGATGCCGCACGAGATGGCGTGCACGTGCCGCAGCCCGGTGCGCGACTCGAGGTACGCCGCCGCCCGCCTGGTCGGCGTGGTGAGCGCCGCCGCCTTGCGGTACAGACGCGTGCAGTCCTTCCACGCCAGCCAGGTGATGAGGGGCCACGTCGCCTTCGGGAAGGGCGTGTGCTCGATGAGGTTCTCGGGCATGAAGTGGTTCGTCGCCACGACGCGGATGCCGCGCTTGGCCGACTCGTTCGTCAGGCCCCGGCCGATCAGCATGTGGGACTGCATGTGCGACACGTCGGGCCGCACCTGGTCGATGATGCGCGCCGCGTTGCGGTGGATGGCCCACGGGTACACGGCCCGCAGCCAGTCGTGCAGCGGCCAACGGAAGCTCTTGAGGCGGTGCACCGTGAGGACCTCGCCGAGGTGCTCCTCCCGGTACGCGCCCTGCTTCTGCCCGTGGCTCTGGGCGATGATGTGCACGTCGTGCCCGCGGGAGGCGATGCCCGCCGCGAGGCGCACCGAGAAGCTGGCCGCGCCGTTCACATCGGGGGCGAACGTGTCGCCGCCCATCAGCACGGTCATGCGCGGCAGGGCGGCCTCGTCGATCGGCTCCGCGCCGGCGCTCGGCACCGCTTCGTCCGTCGGGTCGCTGATGGCGGTCTCCTCGGGCGTCTTCGTACCCCCGCACGGGGGCCTGGGCGTTTCGACGGTAGCGCATGCCCGGGAACGGGCAGCGTTCGCGCCGCGGCGCGCCTCAGCCCGCTCGGGGCGCCTCCCGCTCGCCCACCTCGGGGTGGTGCCGAGCGAGCTGGAACACCCCGAACACGGCGATGGCGCCGGAGGCGAGGAAGGCGGGTCCGGCCCACCACGGCGCCGTCTGCGCCTCCCCCAGCACGAGCACGCCGATGCCGACGGCGACGATCGGGTCGACGACGGTCAGGCCCGCGATCACCAGGTCGGGCGGGCCGACGGCGTAGGCGGTCTGCACGAGGTAGAGGCCGCCGGCCCCCGCGGCGAGCAGCCCGACGCCGCAGAGCACGGTGAACCAGTCGAACTGGCCCGCGATCAGCCGGTTGATGACCGTCTTGGCCATCGTCGCGACGAAGCCGTAGAGGATGCCCGCGCCCGCGATGTAGGCGACGGGGGTCATGCGCGCCCGGTAGATCGCGTAGAGCGTGCCGAGCACGACCAGCACCACGGCGAGCAGCACGAGGATCGTGCGCAGGTCGTCGTCGCTGATCGCGGTGTCGGTCGCGTTCGGCGCAGCGATCGCGACGAAGATCCCGACGCCGCCGACGCACAGGACGATCGCGCGCACCACCTTGCGGCTGATGTGCACGTGGTTCATCCGGGCGTTGAGGATCGCCGTGACGACGAGGGCGATCGCGCCGATCGGCTGCACCACGATCAGGGCGGCGAAGCGGAGGCTCGTCAGCTGCAGCACGATCGCGAGGCCGAGCATCACGGTGCCGATCAGCCACGAGCGGGTGCGAACGAGCCGCAGCAGCTCCGACCCGCCGAGCTCCGTGCCCGCCGTCAGGCGCCGCGCCTCGACCTGCTTCACCCCGCGCGACTGGAACTGCGCGCCGAAGCTGAGGAACACGGCTCCGACCAGGGCGATGGGGATGCCGACGGCCTGCGCCGTGTTGAGCACCTCCGGGCCGAGGTGCAGTTCGAGGAGGGTCGGCACGGCCGAACCCTAGCGAACGCATCGCTCAGAGGGACGGCACTACGCTGATGAGACGCCTGTTTCGCAAGTGGTACCGGAGGTTCTGCAGGGTGACCGTGTTGCCGATCCGGATCACCGGAGACCCCGTGCTGCATGAGCCGGCGGCGCCGGTCGTGACCTTCGACGACGAGCTGCGCACGCTCGTCGCGGACATGTTCGAGACGATGGACGCGGCGCCGGGCGTCGGCCTCGCGGGCCCGCAGGTCGGCGTGCCGCTGCGGCTGTTCGTCTACAGCTACGAGCACGACCCCGACGGCCCCCAGCGCGGCGTCGCCATCAACCCGACCCTCTGGATCACGCCGACGCCGACCGGCGAGGCGGACGAGGACGCCGAGAGCGAGGGCTGCCTCTCCGTGCCCGGCGAGCGCTTCCCCCTCCGCCGCGCGCCGAGGGCCCGCCTGGACGCCGTCGACCTGGAGGGCAAGCCCTTCACGCTGGACGCGCGGGGCTGGTTCGCCCGGGTCCTGCAGCACGAGACCGACCACCTCGACGGGGTGCTGTACGTCGACCGGCTGGACTTCCTCAACCAGCGCCGCGCGACGAAGGCGATCAAGGGCAACAAGTGGGGGCGGCCCGGCAACAGCTGGACGCCGGGGGTCGACGACCTGGAGGCGTGACCGTGGAGTTCGAGCACGACGAGGCGCGACGGCGCTACCTGGGCCGCATCGACGGCGAGGTGGTCTGCGCCCTGGACTACGCCGACGACGGCGAGGTCGTCTCCATGACCCGCACCTTCACGAACCCGCCGTTCCGCGGACGCGGCCACGCGGGCGAGATCACCGAGCACGCCGTGCAGCAGGCGGAGGCGGCCGGCAGGCGCGTCCGCCCGATGTGCTGGTACGTCGCCCAGTGGTTCGACGAGCACCCCGACCGCGCCCACCTGCTCGCCTGACCCCGCTCCGGGTTCCGCACGACCTCCGCGGACGTCAGGCGGGCGGGACCCTGCGGAGGGCGCCCGCGTCGCGGATCGCGCGGAGCAGCACCTCCGGCTCGGCGTCCTTGTAGAGCACCCGGTCGGCGCCCGCCTCGCGGCCGCTGGTCGCGAACCGGTCGAGGTCCGTCGCGGTCACGAGCACCACGCGGGTGACCGGGGCGTGCTGCGTCAGCCGGATCCGCGCGTCGGTGGCGACGGTCGCGGTCACCTGCACGCCGCCGAGCCGCGGCATGCGGGCGTCGACCACGGCCACGTCGACCGGGACCCGCCGCAGCACCGCGAGCGCCTGCACCCCGTCGGGCACCTCCGCCACGACCTCGAGGTCGGGCTGCGCGTCGACGATGCGGCGCCAGCCCTCCCGCTGCAGCGCATCGGCGTCCGCGAGGAGCACGCGGATCGGCTCGGGGCTCACCGACGCGACAGGTCGACGCCGTGGACCCCGTTGTGGAACCGGATGGAGGGGAACGTCGCGCTGATCGAGAAGCCGACGCCAGGCGTCTCCGAGGCGGTCAGGGTGCCGCCGAACAGCTCGGCCCGGGCGCGCATCTCCTGGATGCCGGGGCCCGCGAGCTGCTGCGTGAGCGACCGCAGGTCCTCCTCCACGCCGTAGGCGAGCTCCGCGGCCGCCTCGTCCCCGGACAGCCCGCGCTGCAGCACCGCGTTGCGGAACCCGTCGTCGTCGACCTTCACCGCGATGCCGGAGGCGGTCCAGGTGAAGCCGACCCGCACCTCCGTGCCGTCCCCGCCGTACTTCAGCGAGTTCGACAGGGCCTCCTGCAGGATCCGGTAGATCGCGAGCTCGGCGCTCGAGTCGAGGTCGTAGGGCTCGCCGTGCTCCTCGACGACCACGTTCAGGCCGGCGTCGCGCATCGTCTTGAACAGCTCGCGCGTGGTCTTCAGCCGCGGTTGCGGGCCGGCCTCCGCCTCCGTCTCGCGCACCAGCGTCATCACGCGGCGCATGTCCGCGAGGGTGGTGCGGCCGGTCTCGGCGATCGCCTGCGCGGCCCGCACGGCGGCGGTCGGATCGGTGGCGCCCGCGTAGCGGGCGCCGTCCGCCTGCGCGATCATCGCGGAGACCCGGTGCACGGCCACGTCGTGCAGCTCGCGGATGATGCGCAGGCGGCCGCCCTGATCCGCGACGGCGACCTGCAGGCGGGCGGCGTGCTGCGACCGCTCCCCCGCCGCGCGGCGCTCGGCGCGCAGTCGGCGCAGGGCGGCGATCCAGAGCACGAGCAGGACCGCGGCGAGCACGAGCAGCCCGCCCGCGATCGCGAGCCACGTGGTCTGAGGCAGGCTCGGCATGCGCGCGAGTCTACGAATCGTGCGGGTGCGGAGGTCGGAGGCGCACGGAACGACGGATCGACGAGTCAGTCCGAGGCGCCGGTCGTGTTCCTGAGGCCGGAATCCGCGGGCAGCGGCCGCGCGAGGCCGTGCACGTCCTCGATGCGGCGGCGCACCCCTTCGACCGTCGCGCGGAAGCCGGCGGCGGTGACGGGGACCGTGGCGAGGCAGGTGGTGAAGAGCGGATCCTCCTGCACCCCCTCCACCATCACCTGCAGGTCCGGGTCGCCCGCGAGGTCGACGAGCCAAGCCCCGTCGCCCTCGTGCAGCCCGAGCGGCGCGTGCGCGGCCAGTCGGCGGTCGCCGGTCGCCTCGTACGCCGCGGCCTGCGCCGCCTGCACGACGCGGGGCAGCGTCGCCCGGCCGCGGAACCCCTCCGTCGCCACGCGACCCGCCAGGTACTCCTCGACGACGCGGACCGGGTCGTGGTCGTCCATCCGCCCGAAGGTGAGCGCGTGCGGGAAGAGGATCATCGTCGCCGCGAACCGGTCGCCGCCGATGTGTGAGCACTCCCAGGTCGCCTCGGGCCAGCGCTCCGCGAGCAGCGCGGCGACGGGCCGCCCGCGCACCGCGCAGCACTCGTCGTGCCGCCCCTGCGTGCAGACGGCGAGCACGGGCTCGGCGGAGGGGACGCCCGTGGAGCCGTCGAGCGGCAGCTCGAGCAGCTCCTCCGGCGCGGCCGCCTCCCCCCAGCGCACCGACTCGACGCCGGCGCGGGCGTCGACCACGGCCCACCGCCACCGGCCCTGCCCGCGGGCGCGACCCGGTCGCCGGATCGCGATGAGCCGGATCCCGGCGCGGTGCGCGCGGAGGGCGAGCGCACGACCGATCGCCGGGTCGAGCACCGGCGACTCGGTGAAGGCGTTCCAGCCCCACGCTCCGGCGACCTCGACGAGCAGCCAGCGGGCGCCGGGGGACGCCGTGGCGCCGAGCGACTCCTCGGCGAGGCGGGACGCGGCGCTGCAGGCCGGCCCGCCCGCCGGATGCGGCAGCAGGCCGTCCCGCGGCACGGTCGAGCGGATGCCGCTCACGACCGCGTCACGGAGCGAGGACCAGCACGCCCTCGCGGACCAGCCGCCGTGCCACCACCAGGGAGTCGTGCTCGTCGAGCGCCGGCAGCGCGCCTGCGGACGGGGTCGCCCCCGCCTGCAGCGCGGTGATCGCCTCCGCCGTCTGCGGCGGCAGGGTCACGGTGCGGTCCGCGAGCCGGATCGACACCTCCGCATCGGTCGCCCGCACCTCCGCGCGCAGCCCGTGGCGCCAGTGCACGGACGCCGCGGGCGTGAGTGCGGCGAGCGCGTCGACGGTCGCCAAGGGCCGCACGGGCTCGGGCCGTGTCATGCGGGTGAGCCGCCGACCGAGCACGTCGGCGACGCCCGTCGGGTCGGCGCCGCCCGACAGGGCCGCCACCAGTGCGGCGGACGCGGCCTGCACCGCGGCGGCCAGAGCCTGCGGGTCGCCGACGTCGGCGCCGATCGGCAGCGGCTCGCGCAGGGCGTCGGCGCGGAGGGCGGAGGCGACGAGGTCGCGGCCGATGTCCGCGAGCGTGAACGCCGGCATGCCCACCGTGACGTGCACGGTGGTGCCGCCCTGCGCGACGGCGGAGTGGATCCAGCCGCTCGGGAGGTAGAGGGAGTCGCCGGGCCGCAGCACCGTCTCGATCGCGGGCGGCTCGGCCGCACGCGCCTGCACGGCCGCCGCGTGCTGCGACCAGGGCTCGTCGGCGAAGGGGTGCTCGCGCACCGGCTCGTGCACGACCCAGCGCTTCTCGCCGCTGATCTGCAGCACGAACACGTCGTGCACGTCGTAGTGCGGATCGAACCCGCGGGACTGCGCGGGCGTGATGTACGCGTTGATCTGCACGGGGTGGCCGAGGTCGAGGATCAGCTGGCGGCTGAAGTCCTGCAGCGGGCGCCAGGTTCGGTGCAGGCCCTGCAGCACGATGGTGGCGCCGGCCGCGAACTCCGCGAGCACCCGGTCCGTGCTGACCTGGTCGGACACCTCCGCGCCGAACCCGCCGGGCGCCGTGTAGCGCGACGGCGGCAGGACCGAGCCCTCCTTCGCCATGCGGATGAAGGGGGTGCGGAGGGCGCGGTCGGCGAGCAGCTCGTCGACCGCGTCGGCGGTGAGCAGGTCGTCGAAGCCCCGCTGCAGATCGGCGGCCGGGCTCAGCAGGGCGCGACGTCCCCAGAACTCCGCGGCGAAGCGGTCGGCGGGGACGGCGATGCACCGCCCGAGGGCGGGCCGGTCGCCCGGCTCGCCCTCGGTCGTCACGATGCCGTCGGAGACGGGCATGTCGGTCGTGCTCAAGCGCTGCCGTCGGCCCCGCCGTCGTGGCCGCCGGGGTTCGCGCCGCCGTCGGCCGGACCCTCGCCCGCGGAGCCGTCCGCACCGCCGTCGTGCCCGTTCGGGTTCGCACCGCCGTCCGCAGGACCCTCACCGGAGTCCGCGGAGCCGTCCGCACCGCCGTCGTGGCCGCCCGGGTTCGCGCCGCCGTCCGCGGTGCCCTCGCCCGCGTCGGCCGAGCCGTCGGCCCCGCCGTCGTGTCCGTTCGGGTTCGCACCGCCGTCGGCAGGACCCTCGCCGCTGCTCGTGGGGCCGGTGGTGATGTCGTCGTCGTCGATGGCCATGGGTGGTCCTCCAGGGGTCGGTGGTGCCGGTCCTCCCGGATCGTACGCGCGCCGTGCGACCGGCGTCTGAGGCCGGTGCGGATCGCCCGTCCGCGGGGGTTCAGCGACGCGGCCGGGACCTCCGGCGGGCTCCCGCCGCGAGGAGGACGACGCCGACCACGGCGGTGACCAGGCCGATGGCGAACCAGGTGCGGCTGCCCGTCATGAAGCTGCCGGATCAGGTTCGCCCCCTGACCGACCCAGACGAGGCCGGTGACGAGGGCGATGACCCCGACGACGAGGAGGACGATGCGCGCGGGACGGCTGTTCACGCGCTCACCGTAGGGCGTCAGCCCGCGACGGCGAGCCGTGAGCGCACGCGGACCGGGGAGGCGTCGGCGTCGCCCGGCTGCGGGATCGCGGCGAGCGTGGACCCGCCGATCACGCCGGGACGGAAGATCAGGCACTCGCTGGAGCCGCCGGACTGGAAGCAGCCGAGCTCCTCCCCCTTCGTCAGGCGGTACCCGGGCCGCACGTGGTCGCCGATGAGGCAGGAGGAGACGTCGACCATGCCGATCGCGACGAACGCCACGAGTCCCATCACGGGATCGGCCGCGCGGATCAGCACGAACGCCCGCGTCGCGAGGCGCGCGATGCAGCCCCGCGAGTCCTCGGGCTCCGCGGCGTCCGGTCCCTCGTCGTCGTCCGGCGCTGCGACCGGGCGAGCCCCCTCCGCGAGGCGGCGACAGCGACGCCGGGCTGCTCAGGAACTCGCCCCATGCATTCAGGATCCTCTTCGGCATCGCGTCGATCCGCGGGTCCCGGTGGGCCGCGAACCCCGCAGGGGTCGCCATCGTCCATTCGAGGACCGCGGCGGGCGGTGTGCTGACCGTGCAGCCCTCGCTGAACTCGGGCGCGATCGTGAGCACCTCGTCGATCAGGCGCAGCAGCTGGGCACGTCCTGCACGTGCCGCTCGCTGTACCGCTCGCCTGCCGGCCCCTGCTCGATCATCCGCGTCACGTCCATGCGGACCACGGGATCGGTGTCGATCAGCTCCTGCGACTCCGCGATCACGGGATGGAGCGGCGCGTCCTCGTCCCGCGCCTCCGCCCGCGCGCCGCTTCACGTCCGTGCTCGAGTCCTCCGCCATGGCGGCACCGTCCGCGCCGCTCGCCGATCGGCCGTTCGAGGTGCGCGCCCTCCGCGCCCCCTGCTGCTGGGAGGCGGTCCCGTCTTGGCGATTCCTTGGTCCCCCGGCAGGAGGGTCGCTGCGCGGCGTCCGCAGCGGCCGCGACGACGACGACGAGGAGCAGCTCCCGATGACGACCACCGCCCGCACCACCACCGCGCACGCCGCCGCCGGCCCGCGCCGGGTCTTCGCGATCTCGATCGGCCTCAGCGCGCTGTTCGTGGTCTTCCAGTACTTCACCTCCGGCGAGTTCATCACCGACGGGATGCCGGAGCACACGCGCGAGGTGTGGACCGACGTCCACGGCTTCGGCGCCTACCCGGTCATGGTCTTCGCGCTCGTCGCCGCGGTGGTCGCCTTCACGCGCTTCCGCGGCGTCCGCGGGCTGCCGATCGCGGCGGCCGGCTACTTCGTCGCGACCGTGGTGCAGTGGCTGCTCGGCCACGCGATCTCCACGCTCGGCATCGATGCGCTGACGCCCGTGCACGTGGTCGTCGCCGCGATCGTGATGGGGCTCGCCGTCTGGCTCTCGGTGCGCTCCGCGCGTATGCGCCGCGACGCCGCCTGACGACCCCAGATCGGGGCCGCCGCCCGCGTGGCGGGGACCGGATGCGCACTCCCGACGCCGCATCATCGGTCCGTCGACCCGGGCTCCCCCGCGGCCGCCGGACCATCACGAGCGGAGCACCATGCGCAACCCGAAGCGCCGGCACGTCGAGCAGGACGAGGTCCTCGCCGCCGCGGCGGAGGTCGCCGTCGAGCTGGGCCTCCACGCGCTGACGATCCAGGCGGTCGCCGATCGCCTCGAGGTGCACCGGAAGCTCGTGGAGCGCCTGTGGCCGAGCAGCGAGGCCCTGGTCGCCATGGCCTTCTCCCGCGTCGTCGGCGCGGAGCTGGCGGAGGTGCAGCAGGACGTGCTCGGGCACGACTCCCCGATCGACCGGCTGACGGAGCTGCTCGCGTCGCTCGCCGAACCGGTGCCGCACCTCGACGCGCTGTGGGTGGAGTCGTGGAGCCTCGGCCGCCGGAACCGCGCGCTCGGGGCCGCGGTGCGCACGGAGGAGCTCGCCTGGCACACGCTCGTCGCCGCCGTCGTGCGATCGGGCATCGAGTCGGGCGACTTCCTCGCGGACGACCCGGACGAGGTCGCCACGCACCTGCTCGCCGTCACCGACGGTGTGAACGCCTACTCGCTGGTCGGCTACGACAGCGACGTGAACCGGCTGCTGCTGCTGCACGCGGTCGCGCAGAGCCACCTCGGCATCACCCTGCGGACCCCGGAGCCCGACCGCTCCGCCTCCTAGTCCCGGACGCCTGCCGCCGTCAGCGCAGCACGACCTCGACCGGGAGGCGCACCGCGTCCTCCGCAGCGGCCGTGCGCGCCGTCACGGAGACGAGGGCCCGCAGCTCGAGCGCCGGAGCCGCTCCCGGCGACCGGAGCCGCAGCACGTCCGGCACGACGATCGGCGTGCCGCTGTTGAACTGGCGCAGGGGGCCGGTCGCCGGTCCCTGATCGGTGCTCCGGGTGCCGACCGCGGCGCCGTCGGCGGTCCAGGTCTGGGCGAGGACGGCCCGCATCCGCCACGTCCGCGAGCGGTCGCACCTGCCGTGGTCGAGCAGCGACCCCTCCGCGATGACGGTGGGGCCCACGACGCGCACGCCCGACCAGCGCACGGCGGCGAAGCGCTCGGACCGGGTGCCGACGAGCTCCCCCCGGACGGAGACCGTGATGCAGCGCTCGAGCGCCGCGGACCGCAGCACGCGGCTGACCGCGTAGGGCTGCACACCCCGCGTCGGTCCGCGCACCGGCACCAGCAGCGCAAGAGCGACGGCGGCGAGCACGGCTGCAGCGGCCGCGCCGAGCGTCCAGGCGAGGCGGCGACGCCTCCCGATCCTCATGCGGCGACCGTACCGAGCGGTGCCGCCCGGCGGGGACGACGGACCGCTGTCGGAGGGGGCCCGCAGGATCCCGGCATGGAAGCGCTGCCCGCGCACGTCATCGACCTGCTGCTGCGCCCGAACCCGGCCGTCGTCGCCACCGTGCGCCGCGACGGCGCACCGGTCAGCGCGGCCGTCTGGTACCTGTGGAGCGGCGGCGAGGTGCTGCTGAGCATGGGCGCGGCGAGTCCGCGCCGGCGGCAGCTCGAGCGGGATCCCCGACTGACGCTGACGGTGCTCGACGAGGACGGCTGGTACCGCCAGGTCACGCTGCACGGGGAGGCGGTCGAGCTCGGCGACGACCCCGATCGCGCGGTCATCGACCGCCTCTCCCAGCACTACGACGGACGCCCCTATCCCGATGTCGAGCACGCTCGCGCGTTCGCCCGCGTGCGGGTCGTCGACTGGAACACCTTCGGCGTCTGACGGGTCGAGCCGGTGTCGCGCCGCCGGTGCACCGTTCGCGGGCGTAGCGTCCGATCGGTCGGAGGAGGCGGGAGCGCATGGCGGGACCGAGCGGTCGGCTGTCACGGCGTGCGCTGCTGACCGCAGGGGTGGGACTCGGCGCCGCGGGGCTGCTCGCCGCCTGCACCGATGCGGCGGCGCCCGCCCCGCTGCCGACCGCCTCGAGCAGCGCACCGCGCAGTCCGACGGCCGGTCCCACGGTCGCGGCGGGTCCACGGACCTGGAGCGGCCTCGCCGCCGCGACGACCGGCGCCCTGCTGCGGCCCGGTTCAGCCGGATGGGATGCGGCGCGGGTGCTGCGCAACCCGCGCTATGACGGCGCGGACCCGCTGGCCGTCCTGCGGGTCGCCGGGAACGCCGACGTGCAGGCCGGGCTGGCGTTCGCGCAGCGCACCGGCACCCCGGTGGCCCTGCGCGCCGGCGGCCACTCCTACACCGGCTGGTCGGCCGGCGGCGCCCCGGGCACGGACGTGCCGCCCTCGCTCGTGCTCAGCACCGCCGACCTCCGCGACGTCCGCCTCGCCGACGACGGCTCCGAGGTGACGATCGGTCCGGGCGCACGGCTGCTGGACGTCTACGAGCGCCTGGCGGCAGCGGGTCGCGCAATCGGCGCGGGCTCCTGCGCCACCGTCGGCATCGGCGGGCTCACGCTGGGCGGCGGGCTGGGCGTGCTCGTGCGCTCGTTCGGCCTCACGTGCGACCAGCTCACCGGCGCGACGCTGGTCACCGCCGACGGCCGGGTGCACGAGGTCTCCGCGGGCGCCGAGCCCGAGCTGTTCTGGGCCTGCCGGGGCGGAGGCGGCGGCACGCTCGGCGTCGTGACCTCGCTGACCTTCCGCACGCGCCCCGCACCCGACGTGCTCATGTTCTTCGTCAGCTTCCCGTGGTCGGCTGCAGCCGACGTCGTCGCCGCCTGGCAGCGGTGGGCGCCCGCCGCCGACCGACGCCTGTGGTCGTCCCTCAAGCTGCTCGGCGGCGCACGACACCCGTCCGGCCCCTCCGTCACCGTGTCGGGCACGTGGACCGGGCCGAAGTCCGGCGCCGACGCCTCTGTCGACGCCTTTCTCCACGACACCGGCGCCCGGCCGCTCGCCCACACCGCGACCGCGACGACCTACGGCGACGCGATGCGGCGGTACGCCGGGAACGGCGCCCGCGTCTCGGAGGCGGCGACGTCGTCGATCGGCACCCGACCGCTCGCCGCCGGGGACATCCGCACGCTGCTCGACCAGGTCGGGAAGGCGTCGACCGTGCCGGGCCTCACGGAGGGCGGGGTCGCGCTCGACGCGCTCGGCGGGGCCGTCGGCGACCTCGGCGCGGACGACACCGCCTTCCCGTGGCGGTCGGCGCTCTGGACCGCGCAGTACACGGCGAGCTTCGCCGACGGCCGCGATGCGGCGCCGTTCGACGCGTATGTGCGCGGCTTCCGCGCCGCGCTGCGACCGGCCTGGGGCGACGCCGCGTACGCGAACTACTGCGACGCGGCGATCACCGACCCGTCGGCGTACTTCGGGGAGAACACCGCTCGGCTGCGCCGCATCGCGGCGAGCGCGGACCCGCAGGGGGTGTTCGCGCAGCCGCACTGGGTCTGAGGCGGCTTCCGCCCCACCCGCGGTTCAGGAGTAGAGCGACTGCACGTCGTGCGGGTCGTGCCCGGGCGCTCCGCTGCTCATCGGGACGCCGTCGCGCCGGCGTCGCGCGAGCGCACGGGCGAGCCGCTGGGCGCCGTCGGCGGCCCGCAGCAGGTCGGCGACGGGCAGCTCGTCCGGCAGCTGCGCAGCGCCCTGCTCGGCCCGGTCGCGCTCGTCCAGGTCGATGAGGGTCTGCACGGCCTGCAGAAGGTCCTGGCCACTCACCGTTCCATGGTCGCGCGCCCTCCTTGCGAAAGTGGCGCATGGCGAGAACGTGCACGCGGCCGCGGCGCTGCGCGCACGTGCCGAGCGAGCCTCCGGCCGATCCGGACTGCACCGCATCGGCATGCCGACTCGGCACCGAGTACCTGGCCCACGGGTTCGCACTCGGCCGAGGAGCCGGAGGTCGTGCCGTCGGTGATCGAGGAGCCGACTGCGCTCGCGGCGCGCAGGCGGACGACGCCGCGTAGCCCGAGGCGGGGCGAAGCGTTGCCCTCCGCCTCAGCGGCTGGCAACCTCGGGCGATGGACCTCCCCGCGGATGCGCACGTCCACAGCGAGTGGTCCTGGGACACGGGCGGTCCCGTCCCCGAGAACGCGGGCCGCATGGCGGCGATGTGCCTGCAGGCGCAGCGCATCGGGCTGCCGGCCATCGCGTTCACCGAGCATCTCGACTTCGACGGACGCGTCCGGTTCGACCCGCAGGACCTGCTGCCGCAGCAGCAGAAGTACCTCGACGACGACGGACACCTGATCCTGCCGCCGTTCGACGTGGACGGCTACCTGGATTCGATCGACCGCTGCCGGCACCGCTTCCCCGACCTCCGGATCCTCACCGGCGTGGAGTTCGGACAGCCGCACCTGTTCGAGGAGGAGGCGCGCCGGCTGCTCGACCTCGGCGCGCTCGACCGCGTGAACGGTTCGCTGCACACCCTGCGCGACGGCGACGACCGGGCGGAGCCCGGGACGCTCTTCCGCACGTGGGCTCCGGACGACGTCATCACCGCGTACCTGCTCGAGGTGCCGAGGATGGTCGACGGATCGGAGACGATCGCGGTCGTCACGCACCTCGACTACGCGGCTCGGTCCTGGCCCGCGGACACCGCCGGCCCCTTCGACCCCCGCCGGTACGAGGAGCTCTTCCGGGCGGCCATGCGCGCCGTCGCGGCCTCGGGGCGCGCGCTCGAGATGAACACGAGACGCCTCTGGCCCTGGCTGCCGCAGTGGTGGGCGGAGGAGGGAGGCCGGGCGATCACCTTCGGCAGCGATGCGCACGACGCGCTCGCGCCCGAGACGATCGCGCGGAACTTCCCGGAGGCGATGGCGATGGCCGAGCACTTCGGGTTCCGTCCCGGCCGCCGGCCCGAGGACTTCTGGACGCGGTGATCGCCTCATGCATCGCGAGTCCGGAACGGCGCGGGTCGTGCAGCCGATGAGCGACCGCCGCGCCGTCGTGCTGGTCGTCGCCGCCCTGACCGCGATCGCAGGTTCCGCGATCGCCGTCAGCGCACTCGTCGCGCTGCACCGGCCGCGCTGGCGAGGCGGGGATCTCGGGCAGGAGGTCGACGCCCGCGGACCGCTCACCGCGGCGCTCGTCCTCGGGCTGCTGCTCGCCGTGGCCGGCGCCGCGACCGTGACAGCGCTCGTCCGCGTGCAGCTGCAGCGGTGCGGCGGCGAGAGGACCGAGCGCAGCGACGGCGGCAGGATCGTGCCGTGACCGCAGCTGCGACCTTCCTCCACCCCGACGGGCTCCACCCGGGCGTGCCCTACGCCTACGCCGCGAGCACGCCGCCGGGCGCGAAGACGGTGCACCTCGCCGGCGCGTGCCCGCTCGACGCGGACGGGCGGGTCGTGGCGCCGGGCGACGTCGTGGCGCAGACGACGGCCTGCATCGAGAACATGCGGGTCGCGCTCGCGGCCGCGGGCGCCGGGATCGAGGACGTGGTGTTCGTGCGGGCGCTCGTCGCGTCGGCGGATCGTGCGCAGCTCGCCGCCGTCTGGGCCGTCGTGCACGCGCTGTTCGGCGACCGCACCCCGCCGGGCACCCTGCTGGGCGTCGCGGCACTCGGGTGGCCCGATCAGCTCGTGGAGATCGAGGCGGTCGCCGCGGTCGTGGACTGACCCCGGGCAGCACGAGGGCCCCGCACCTCCGGGTGCGGGGCCCTCGCTTCGGATCGACCGGGCTGGACCGACTACTCGCCGAGCAGGACCCGCTTGAGCACCGAGTGCACGTGCGTGTTCTGGTAGACGCCCGTCAGGTCGCTGCTGCCGGGGCCGACGGCCGTGACCGGGGTGGGGACGCCGGTGTGACCGCTCGTCGTCCAGTCCAGGTCGAACGTGTACTTCGTGCCCGCGACCGTGAAGGGTCCGTCCTCGGCCGAGATGCCGTCGCCGGACTCGTCGGTCGTCGCGGTGTCCTCGACAGTGAGCCCGCCGCAGTCGTGGTCGCCGGTGACGACGAGCAGCGTGTTCGGGTGCTTCGCGACGTACTTGCGCAGCATGCCGACCGTGCGGTCGAGGGCCGCCATCGCCTTCAGCATCTTCTCGCCGTTGTTCTCGTGCGAGAACTCGTCGACGCCCTCCTCCTCGACGAAGAGGAAGAAGCCCTTCTTGTTCTTCGAGACGGTCTTCAGCGCCTTCTCCGTCATCGTCTGCAGCGTCGGCTTCGGGTCGTAGACGTCGCCCTCGCCCTCGGGGCGCTGCTCGAACATCTCCTCGTTCGAGAACAGGCCGAGCAGCTTCTTGCCGTTCGCCTTCTGCAGCCCGCTCGCGCTGGAGACGTACTGGTACCCCTTCGTCTTCGCCTCCGCGATCAGGTCGCCCTTGTCGCTCTTGCTCTGCTCGGAGGGGTCCTTCGGCGGGTTGTCGGCGTACGCGCCCGGGTTCCCGGCGGGGTACCACCAGTCCTCGCCGCCGCCCAGGATCACGTCGGGCTTGCTGACCTCGAGGTACTGGCGGGCGATCTCGCTCTGCTGGCCGCGCTGCGCGGTGCTCGAGAAGAACGCGGCCGGGGACGCGTCGGTGACCTGCGCGGTGGTGACGATGCCGGTCGCCTTGCCGGCCTTCTTCGCCTCCCGACCGAGGTAGGAGAGCGCCTTGCCGGCGGTGTCGACGCTGATCGCGCCGTTGTAGGTCTTCTTCCCCGTCGCCCACGCGGTGGCGGCGGCGGCGGAGTCGGTGATGACGGTCTTCGGGTCGTCGGGCGTCGTCGCCTCGAGGCCGGTCGCGGGGAGCTTGTTCATCTCGAGCTGCCCGAAGCGGCCCTTCAGGGCGAGGCGCGCGGCCTCGCGGTGGGCGGCGCTCATGCCGTCGCCGTTGACGAAGATGACGCTCTTCGCGGCGGCGTGGTGGCGGGAGGCGTCGGCGGCGGTCGCGAGCGGGGCGGCCGCGAGCGTGACGCCCAGGGCGGTCGCGCCGGCGAGACCGGCGACGAGCAGGCGTCGGGGTCGGGTCTTCATGAGAGCTCCTTCGTTCCATCGCGCCGGTGGGCGCCTGGTCCGCCCCGCAGTGGAACGGCCTGGAGAAGCACATGCGGTTTACATGAACAGGAATCGACCTGGGCGGGACCGCGCGGGGAACTCCCCCGGGGAGCGGGCTGGACGCCTGACGTGCGCCGGCGGCTCTCCGGGCGGCTGCGTCCGCGAGGCACCCGGACCGACTCCCCGGCGGATCAGCGCGGGAAGGTGTACGACACGAGCTTCGGCTGGGCGTTCGTGCCGCCGATCACGCAGTCCGCGACGCCGTTGGTCGCCGTGGCGCGCTCGCCGCGCGTGCCGCCGACCTGCACGTGCCAGCCGCCCTTCACGCGCCACACGTCCTTCGCCCGGTAGTGGTGGCGGAAGGAGCCGACGGCGGTGCCCTCGCTCGCGTTCTCCGCCGTCCACTCCCACATCCGGGCCTGGCACGTCTGGTACGCGACGAACCGGCTCACGTGCTGGTCGGCGACCGGCGTCGGCGCACCGGCCGCGCCGACGGAGGTCGCAGCGCTCACGGCGACGAGCACTGCGGCGACGAGGTGGGCGGGGTGGAGCTGCATGGTGGTCCTCCGACTCGATGAGCGCCCGGTACGGACGCTCACCAGGGACATGTCCGGTCCGCCGGGAGTGTGACGACCGCGCTTCGAGAGCGCGCTGGCTCAGAGGTCCTCGACGCCGGTGAAGCCGAGGTATGCGCCTCTCGCCTGCCGCTGCTGTTCGGCCACGACCACGGCGTCGTCGACGAGGTGGGCGGTCCACACCCGCTCCGTCGCCTGCCAGGCGTTCCCCCGACCCCGCGCCTCGACGATCCACCGCAGCGCGGCGTCCAGCGTGCCGGCTTCGAGCGCGTCCCGTCCCGCGCGGAGCCGGTCGCGCGGGAGCGCTCCGATCCGCAGCGTCACGGGGTCCACCCCGCGGGCGTCCTCGCGTGCGCTGCGCCACCTGCCCTCGTGGCTGAGGTCGCTGGAGCGCCGGACCCGGACGAGGAGCAGCGACCGCTCCTCGGGGTCCGGCATCGCGAGCGCCAGCAGATCGGGCCGCACGCCCCGCTCGCGCAGCGCCGCCCAGAGCCGATCCCGTCCCAGCGGGTGGCTCCATCCGGCGCGCAGCGCATCCTTCCTGCAGCCCAGCGAGCCCCGCTCCTCCATGAAGCGATTGTGACCGTCGCCGGCGGACGGCGGCGAGCGGCCGTGCGCCTGGGAGCACCCTCGACCGGTCCAGGCGGGCCGTGCGGCGAGTCCCTCGATCTGGAGCTTCCGCGCGGGACGTGCGCTCGGAAGCATCCTTGCGGCAGAGCGCTCGGAACGGATTCCGGGCCGGTACGGCGGCGGGGAACCGCTCGTCACCTGCGCATCACGGATGAGAGCGGTACGGACATGGACGACTTCGACGGCGGCCGTGTGCCTGCTCTTGATGCGGACGAGGAGCTGCGGACCGGTGCCGAGCGATGGGCGCTCTGCGTCGAGACCGCGATGGCGGCCTTCCGCGTCCGCGCCTTCCACGCCGTCACGCTGGAACTGGTCGCGGCGGAGGCCGGCCTCACGCTGCCCGAGGTGACGGAGCAGTTCGCGACCGCCGACGACCTCGTCCTGGCGGTGGTGCAGGTGTGGAACGCACGGCGGATGGAGCCGATCCTGCCGGTCGCCCACAGCCGCGGCGCGGCCGCCTTCCTCCGGGCGATCGTCGCCGTCAACGTCGAGGACCCCGCGCTGATGCGACTGCTGACCGCGCTCGCGAACGTCGCGGCCACCCCCGGTCACCCGTCGGCGCCGCTGCTGCAGCGCCAGTGGGTCCAGTTCCACGCGCTCGTGCAGCGAGCGCTCGTGCACGACGTCGCCGTCGGCCGCGAGCCGGACACGATGGACCCCGCGCGCGGCGCCGAGCAGCTCATCGCGATGTACGAGGGGCTGCAGCTGCAGTCGATGCTCCGCCCCCACATGGACGTGCTCGAGGCGTACGACCGGGCCGTGACCCGCCTCCGCGACGGGTGGTCGAAGTCCTACACGCCGCCCGTCTGGGAGGTCTGAGGCCAGGACGGACGGCGCAGCCGCGTCGGCGGTCCGCCCCGGAGACCACGGCGACGTCGGTCGTCGTGGTCTCCGAGGACGAGGGCCCGCGCTGCGTCGCGCCCCGACGGTGACCGCGGTCGGCGATCAGAAGACGGGCATGCCGCCGGCGATCGCGATGGTCGAGCCCGTCTGGTAGCTCGACTCGGGGCTGACGAGGTGCACGTACGCGGCGGCGAGCTCCGCCGGCTGGCCCGGTCGCCCGAGCGGCGAGTCCTCGCCGAAGGACGACACCGTCTCGGCGTCGTCGGAGCCCGGCTGGAGCGGCGTCCACACCGGGCCGGGGGCGACGGAGTTCACGCGGATCCCCTTCGGCGCGAGCTGCTGCGCGATCGCCTGGGTGAAGAGCTTGATGGCGCCCTTCGAGACCGCGTAGTCGATCTTGTCCGGCGACGGCGACGAGGCCTGCGTCGATCCCGTCGTGACGATCGTGGACCCGGGCTCCATGTGCGGCACGGCCGCCTTGGTCAGCCAGAACAGCGAGTAGATGTTCGTCTTGAACGTGGAGTCGATCGCCGCCGTGTCCAGGGTGAGGATGTCGTCGTTGCTGTCCATGCGGCCGGCGACCATCACGAGCGTGTCGAGGCCGCCGAACTCGTCGACCGCCTTCTGGACCAGGTCCTTGCAGTACTGCTCGTCGCTGATGTCACCGGGGAACAGCACCGCGCGGCGCCCCTCGCCCTCCAGCAGGTCGCGCACGGCCTCGGCGTCCTCCTGCTCGTCGGGCAGGTAGGCCAGCACGAGGTCGGCGCCCTCGCGGGAGAGGCCGATCGCCGCCGCGCGGCCGATCCCCGAGTCGGCGCCGGTGACGATGCCGCGGTAGCCCTGCAGGCGCTCCTTGCCGACGTAGCTCTGCTCGCCGTGGTCGGGGCGGGGGTCCATCTTCCAGGCGGCGCCCGGCAGCGACTGCTCCTGCTTCGGGAACGGCGGGGCGGGGTAGAGGGTCTTCGGGTCGCGCTTGTCGTACTGGCTCATGCGCCGATCCTGCGCTCCGCCGGCTGGGTGGATCGGGCGGGCGCCGCTCCCGTGCACGAGAAAGGGCCCGGTCGATCAGGAGCTCTCCTGATCGACCGGGCCTTCGGCTCCCCGACTTGGACTCGAACCAAGAACCTGCCGGTTAACAGCCGGCTGCTCTGCCAATTGAGCTATCGAGGATCAGCGGTGCACGAGCACCGCGGCCCGACGAGTGTACTGCACCCGGCGCCCCTGCTCAGGACGGCGCGCGTGGTGGGGACCGCGCGTCAGTCCTCGCGGACGGCACCGCCGTCGACGCGGAGGACCCGGTCGGCGAGCGCGGCGAGCGTCCTGTCGTGCGTCGCGAGCACGACGGCAGTGCCCGCAGCGGGCAGCGCGAGGAGCAGGTCCGCCACGTGCCGCCGGTTGTCGGCGTCGAGCGCGGCGGTCGGTTCGTCCGCGACCAGCAGCGCGGGCCGCGCGATCAGGGCGCGGGCGATCGCCACCCGCTGCTGCTGGCCGCCCGACAGCGCCTCGACGAGCGAGCCCGCGACGGCGGCGAGCCCCACCTGCTCGAGCGCCTCGAGCGCGCGCCGCCGCACCTCGGCACGCGCGGTGCGCGGCCGGCCGGGCGCCTGCAGCGGGAGCGCGACGTTCTCCGCCGCGGTGAGCAGGCTGACCAGGCCGTGGCCCTGCAGCACCAGCCCGACCGCCTCCGCGGGGACCGTGCGCTCGACCGAGCCGGTGTCCGGCGCCTCCAGCCCGGCCAGCAGCGCGAGCAGGGTGGACTTGCCCGAGCCGGACGGGCCGACGAGCGCGAGGGAGGCGGCGGGGGCGACCTCGAGGTCGACGCCCGCGAGCACCGTGCGGCCCGCACGCCGCGCACCCGCACCGCGCAGCCGCACGAGGGGCCCGCTCACGGCGTCACCACCCTGCCGCCGTCGAGTGCGAGGACTCCGCCGAGACGGTCGGCGACCACCCGGTCGTGCGTGATCGCGATGAGCGTCGCGCCCGCCTCGTCGGCCACGCGCTCGAGCAGGTCGAGCACCTCGTCGCGGGAGCGGGCGTCGAGCGCGCTCGTCGGCTCGTCGACCAGCAGCACGTCGGGATCCCGCGCGACTCCGGCGGCGATCGCGACCCGCTGCCGCTCGCCGCCCGAGAGCCGGTCGACGCGGTCGCCGGAGACGGACTGCAGGCCGAGGGCCCGGAGGAGGTCGAGCGGGTCCCGCTTCGGCGCGCGTCGGCCCGCCGGCCGCTGCGCGAACCGCACGTTGTCCACCGCGGTGCCGTAGGGCAGCAGGTTGCGGCGCGGGTCCTGCACCACGACCGACACGGACCGGCGGCGCACCGACGACAGCTCGCGCTCCGTGAGCCCGGTGAGGTCGTCGTCGCCGATGAGGACGCGGCCGCTCGTCGGCCGCTGCAGCCCGGCGAGCACCGTCAGCAGCGTCGACTTGCCGGAGCCGGAGGGGCCGACGACGGTCAACCGCTCCCCCGCGCCCACTGAGAAGGAGACGTCGACGAGCGCGGCGAACCGCTCGCCGTCGGCGTCGTACTCGTGCCCGAGGTGCTCGACCCGCACCGGCAGCCCCGCGCTCACTCCTCCGCCTCCCGCAGGCGCGAGCTCGACCCGGCCCGCACGACGCGGCCCGCGGACAGCAGCACCGTTCCGCCGACCAGGACGACCAGTACGGCGGCGCAGAGCAGGAGCGGCGTGGCCGGCGGCAGCGCGGCGAGCGGCACCGGGGTGTCGTCGGCGGACTGCGGCACGGCGGGCAGCGCCAGCACCAGCGCGAGCACGCCGGCGGGCAGGCCCACCACGACCGCGGTGCCGAGCAGCAGCAGCTGCTCGAGGATCGCCGCGCGGTAGACCTGCCCCCGCCGGACACCCACGGTGGACAGGGCGGCGGCCTCGTAGGAGCGGCGCCGCACCGCCGCCGCGATCGACACCGCCGTGCCGCCCATGGCCAGCAGCGCGCCGGCGACGGCGCACACGGCGAGCAGCAGGAGTGCGAGCGCCGGTCCCTGGCGGGCGAGCTCCGCGTTCCGGGCGGCCAGGCTCTGCTCGCCGTCGATCACGAGACCCGCGTGCCGGAGACGCGCGACCGCGTCCGCGGGCGCGTGCGGCCCGAGCCACACCGACCACTGCGCGTCGACGGCGAAGCCGGGCAGCGCGGCGCGGAACGAGCGCAGGTCCACGACGACGCCCGCATCGAGCACGACGGGCAGCACGGGCGCGGCGCCCGCGACGACGAGGCGCGCTGCGGCCCCGTCCGGCGAGGCGACGTCGAGCATCCGGCCCGATCGCGCGCCCGCACCGGCGACGAGCGCGGGCACCGGATCGGGCAGATCGGCGAGCACCGCACCGCCGGTGCCGCCCGGGCCGATCCGGAACAGGTCGAGCAGCCCTTCAGCGGTCGGCCGCACCCGGTCGCTCGCGTCGCCCTGGGCGATCGCGGAGCGCCACCGCCCGGACGTCGAGAACCCCGTCGCCACCGCCTTCCCGTCGACGGTCAGGCGGTCGATCAGCGCGGTCCCCGAGACGGTGCCCTCGGCGAGCACGTCGCCCACCCAGCTCAGCCCGATCAGCTCGCAGCCCTGCGCGCACGGCACGGCCGCCCGGTACACGGCGGCACCCCGGCGGAGCGTGGACGTGGGGACGTCCACCTCGACGCCGTCGGGCCCGCGGAGGGCGAGCACCACCTGCGGCGCGGGCCCGCCGACGCGGTCGGCGACCCGGATCCGCACGGCGAGCTCCCGCCCCCGCACCGCGGTCGACGGCGCCGCGCCCTCGTGCACGACCGCCGCGATGCGGCCCGCCGACGGCAGCCCCGGTGCCGCCGCGCCGACCGCCGCGAGGCGGTCCGCGTCGACCGCGAGCACCGGGTCGGTGACGTCGCCGCCGAAGGGCAGCCAGCTCGCCGCCGCAGCGGCCCAGCGCCCGTCCGGATCGGCTCGCGCCACCTGGCCCGCGACGTCCTGCCCGGGCGTGAACCGCACCCGTTCGACGCGCGTCGCCCCGATCTCGGCGGCCGCCCGCGTCACGCGGTTCTGCGCGGCGACGACCTCGCCGCCGACGCCGAAGACCGCGAGCCCGACCGCGACGGTCAGCAGGGCGACGAGCCGCAGACCGGCCGGCCGTCGCACCACCTGCCGCACGGCGAGGAAGACCGCGATGCGTCGCGACGCGGCGGTCGCCGGCACCGCCGGCCGCAGCACGATCGGCAGCAGTCGGGCACCCGCGAAGCCCGCCGCGCAGACGAGCAGCCCCGGACCGAGCAGCGTGAGCGCGCCGGCCTCCGGTCCCGCGACCCGCAGCGCGACGAAGGCGAGGGCGGCGAGCGCCGCGACCAGGACGTCGGCGACGAGTCCCGCCGGGGACCCGCCGCTGCTCGACCGCGTCCTGCGCCACTGCTCGAGCACCGGTCGGCGCAGCGTCGACCACGCGCTCTGCACCACCGCCGCCGCGCCGCCGGCGACGGCACCGACGAGCGCGAGCAGCGCCACCCAGGTGAAGCGCACGGGCGTACCCGGCAGCAGCACGGCGTCCGCGAGCCGCGTCGCGACCAGCACGGCGAGCAGCGCGCCGACGGGCGCGGCGAGCAGCAGGAGCACCACGGGCTCCCCCAGGCCGAAGCGCAGCAGTGCGGTCCGGTCGAAGCCGCGCAGCTTCGCGAGCGCGATGTCGGCGCTGCGCGCGTCGACCGCGTCGACCAGCACGCGGTGCAGCACGAGCCACCCCAGCACGCACAGCTGCAGCACGACGAGCGCGGTCGCGACGTCGATGCGCGCTCGCACCTGCTCGGCCTCGGCGAGCACCGCCCGGAGGGAGGTGGCGACGGTGAACGCGTCGACGCCGCCGGAGCGCTCCAGGGCGCGGACCTGGGAGCGGAGGGAGCCGATGTCCGCCAGCCGCACGGAGCGGACGTCGAGCGGCAGGTCCACGGCCTCCTGCACGAGCGGCTTCGCCGGCACCGCATCCGGCGCGACGGGCAGCGGCTCCAGCCGGTCGAAGGTGCCGCGATCGACCAGCACCGCGTCCGTGATCGGCACGCCCTTGGAGTCGACGCCGACCTGGAAGTACGGCTGCCCCGACCAGCGCGGCGACGACGCCGAGCGCGGGGTGTAGACACCGACGACCCGCACGGAGACGGACGCGCCGTCGAGCGCCGACCCCACGACGAGCGTCGCGCCGCGCTTCCACCCGTACGGGAGCGCCGCGGAGCGGGAGGACACGATCGCTTCGCCGGGTCGGTCCGGGCACCGTCCGGCGTCGAGCCGCACCAGGGCGCAGGCGCCGTCACGCCACAGCATCCGGGTGTTCATACTCCCGAGGTCGGGGCCCGCGGAGGCCCGCGCCTCGAGGAACAGGGAGCCGATGCGGTCGGGCCGGTGCGCGAGGGGCGGCAGCGCCGCCGCGGTGTCGAGGCGCTGCTCCGCCTCCTCCACCGTCAGCTGCGGGGAGCCGCCCGAGTCGCCCTGCAGCCGCACGCCCGTGCGGGCTCCTGCGTCCCGCAGCACGTCCTGCAGCCCGCTCTCGGCGGCGGCCAGCGCGAAGACCGGGCCGAGGGCGGCGCCGGCGCACACGACGACCGCGCAGGTCCAGACCGTGATCGACAGCGCGGCTCGCCAGCGCAGCGCGCGGAGGACCAGACCGGGCACTCGCACCGTCCTCCCGGGCCAGGCGCCCGGATCGAGACTATTGGGCCGGTGCGGGCTCCGGCGCAGGGCGGGCGGGCAGGCCGATGGCGCCCGTGCGGAGGAAGTAGTCGTCGCGCAGACCGCGCACGTACGGGTGCACCGGGTCGGTGAACACCTGCTCGGCGGTGCCGGAGGCGATCAGCACCCCGCGGTGCAGCACGACGACGCGGTCGGTCGTGCGGTGCATGACGGCCGCGTCGTGGCTCACGACGACCGCGGAGAACACGCGCTCGCGGTGCAGCTCGAGCAGGGTGTCGAGCACGGGCCCGCGGGTGGCGACGTCGACGCTGGAGGTCGGCTCGTCGGCCACCCAGAGCATCGGCTGCAGGATCAGCGACCGGGCGATGGCGACGCGCTGGCGCTGCCCGGCGGAGAGCTCCCACGGGTAGCGGTCCATGATCGCGAGCGGCAGCTGCACCGCGTCGATCAGCTCGGCGGCGCGCACCCCCGCCTCGCGCTCGGCGAAGCGGTGGTCGCGGGCGTACAGGGGCTGGGTCACGTTCTCGGCGACGGTCAGGCCCGGCGTGAGCGTGCGGCCGGCGTGCTGCGGCAGGTAGCCGACCTGGGCGCCGAGCACCCGGCGGGCCGAGCGACCCGGACGGTCGGCGCGCATGCCGAGCACGGAGACGGAGCCGCCGTCGACGCGCGGTCCGCGCTCCCCCGGCTGGCGGGCGATGCGGCCGGCGATCACCCGGGCGAGGGTGGACTTGCCGGCGCCCGTCTCGCCGACGATCCCGACCAGCTCGCCGGGCTCGACCCGCAGGTCGACGCCGCGCACGGCTTCGAAGCGGGCGGCACCGGGGTAGCCCACGGTCAGATCCCTCGTCACGACCACTGCGCCGTCGTCGACCATCGCCTACCCCCTCCGGTCGGGGCGAGCGTAGTTCCGGGGCGGCCCGCACGACCCCGCGACACCCCCGGACTGGGGCGCACGGCGGAGGGGTCGGATCAGACCGCGCGGAGGGTGCGGCGGTCGGCCTCGACGACCACCAGCTGCTGCCGCAGCGCGCGGAAGCGCTCGGCGTCGGCGGCGCCCTCGGTGCGCTGCAGCTGGCGCACGAGGTCCGCCTTCTGCCGCAGCAGGTGCCGGTCGACGAGGGAGGCGACGGTCGCCTTCGCGGTGCGGGCGAGCTGCTCCTCCCCCGCGGTCCGCACGGGCAGCGGCAGGAACGCGAGCTCCTGCACGATGGGCGCGATCGGCTCCGGCACCTCGGCCGTCAGCCGCTCGAGCCAACCCGCGCCGCCCAGTGCGCCGAGCTGCGAGGTGACGGCGTCGCGCACCATCGCCAGGGTCGCGTTGTGGAAGCCGGCCTCGGTCGAACGGCGGATCAGGTCGCCGCCGACCAGGTGCGGCACCTGCACGATCATCATCAGCGCCTCGCGCTCGAGGCGCGTCGCCGGGTCGTCGGGCAGCGATCGGAGCGAGGCGGGCGGCCGCGTCGGCTGCTGCGCCGCCTCGGCGTCGCGCCGCGTCGCCTCGCGGGAGTCGGCGCCCCGCCGGTCCGCGTCGCGCCGCTCGCCGGCGTGCCCGCGCTTCACCGCGCGCTCCACCTCGGCGAGGTCCATGCCGAGCCAGCGCGCCAGCTCGCGGGTGTACCCGGGCCGCACGGTGCTGTCGCGGATGTCGGCGACGATGGGCGCAGCCTCCCGCAGCGCGCCCGCGCGCCCCTCCACCGAGTCGAGGTCGTGCGCGTCGAGCACCCGCCGGATCATGTACTCGAACATCGGGCGCTTGGTCTCGATCATCGCGAGCACGGCCTGGTCGCCGCGCTGCACGCGCAGGTCGTTCGGGTCGAGCCCGTCCGCGCCGACCGCGACGAAGGTGCGGGCGGAGAACCGCTGCTCCTCCGCGAAGGCGCGGACCGCCGCCTTCTGGCCGGCGGCGTCGGGGTCGAAGGTGAAGATCACCTCGCCGTTCGAGCCCGCGGCGTCGCCGAGGATGCGCCGGATCACCTTGATGTGCTCGACGCCGAACGCGGTGCCGCACGTCGCGACCGCGGTCGGCACGCCCGCGAGGTGGCACGCCATCACGTCGGTGTAGCCCTCGACCACCACGACCCGGCCGCCCCGAGCGATCTCCCGCTTGGCGAGGTCGAGCCCGTAGAGCACCTGCGACTTGTGGTAGATCGGCGTCTCGGGGGTGTTCAGGTACTTCGGGCCCTGGTCGTCCTCGAGCAGGCGGCGGGCGCCGAACCCGACGGTCGCGCCGGTGAGGTCGCGGATCGGCCACACGAGTCGCCCGCGGAAGCGGTCGTAGACGCCGCGGTCGCCGCTGGAGACGAGGCCCGCGGTCGACAGCTCGGTGTCCGAGAAGCCCTTGCCGCGCAGGTGCTTCAGCAGCGCGTCCCACGACTTCGGCGCCCAGCCGACGCCGAAGTGCGCGGCGGCGGCCTGGTCGAAGCCGCGCTCGGTGAGGAACTGCTGCCCGGGCGCCGCGGCGGCGGTCGCGAGCTCGCCGACGAAGAACTCCGCGGCGAGCCGGTTCGCCTCGAGCAGGCGCACGCGGTTCGCGACGTCCTGCTGCGGCTGCCCGTCCTCGTAGGTGAGCGTGAAGTTGATGCGCGCGGCGAGCGACTCGACCGCGTCCGCGAACGACAGGTGGTCGAGCTCCATCAGGAAGCTGATGACGTCGCCGTCGACCCCGCAGCCGAAGCAGTGGTACCGACCGACCGCGGGCCGCACGGTGAAGCTGGGGCTGCGCTCGTCGTGGAAGGGGCAGAGGCCCTTCAGCGAGCCGACGCCCGCGGGCTTCAGCGCGACCTGGTCGCCGATGACCGCCGCGATGTCCGTCCTGCTGCGGACCTCGTCCACATCGCTTCGACGGATCCGGCCTGCCACAGACCGGATTCTAGGTTCGTCCGGCGACCCCGCCGGCCCGCCCGCCTCCCCTGTGGACGGCTCGCGGATCCGCAGATCGTGCGCGGATCCGGAAATCCTCGGCGGCACGCCGCTGGAGCGCGTCCGTGACCGGCGTGTCGGCCGACTTCTGCGGATCCGCGGAGGGGCTAGGCGGCTGCGCGCCGGGCGGCGGCGAGGATCCGTCGGGCCGGGAGGCGTCGCAGCCCGGCCGGCAGGAGGCGCGTGGCCGGCGCGAGCCGCAGGGCCAGCGGCAGCAGGTCCGGCGCGCCGCGGCCGAGCAGCGGATCGAGCGCGGGCCGCAGCGACGGGAGGGTGGACAGCGTCGTCCGCAGGTAGGCGGGCATCACGACGCGGATCCAGAGCGGGGTCGCCCGCGCGGCGACGAGGGCCCGCACGACGGGCACCGTCTGCTCGTCGAAGCGCAGGTCGGCCGCTGCGGCGGCGAAGGCCGCGTCGAACGCGGCGCGGGTGCGGGGCCACTCCGCCTCCGGCAGCCCGAGGGCGGTGGCGATGCGGCCCATGCGGGCGAGCAGCTCGTCCGCGAGCGGCAGCGGCAGCGGTCCCCACACCGCCTCCGCGATGCGGATGGCGGTGTCGTGGATCGTCGCGGCCACCCAGAACTGCAGGGCGGGGTCCCGCGCGTCGTAGGACACCGCGGCGCCGGGCTCGCTCACCACGGGGCGGTGCGCGCGGCCGACCGACCGGGCGGCGCGGCGGACGAGGTCCTCCTCCCCCGCGGCGACGACGTAGACGTACGACAGGGTGCTGCGGAGGCGGGCGAGCGGGTCCGTCTCGAAGGCGCTGTGCTCGGCGACGCCGTGCCCCACCGCCGGGTGCGCGAGCTGCAGCAGCAGGGCCCGCAGGCCACCCGCGAGCAGCACGCCCTCGAGCTGCAGCTGCGGCGCGGTCGGCAGCCGGCGGGCGCGGCGGCTCACCGCACGAGCCGCCCGTGCCAGGCCAGGGCGGACTGGTCGGTGAGGCTGGCGACCTGGTCGACGACGACGCGCTTGCGCGCCCGGTCGTCCTCGGCCTCGTCCCAGTCCGCTGCGAACGCGGTGTCGAGGTGCTGCGGGCCCGCGAGCAGCGCCTCCGCGAGCTCCTGCAGCAGCTCGCGCTGCTGCACGTAGACGGGTCGGCGGGTGTCGTGCGCCATCACGAACGCGGCGACGATCCCCTTCAGCGCCGCGATCTCCGCCTGGATGCCGCGCGGCACCTCCACGTCGGCGTGGAACCGCACGAGCTCGCCAGCGGGGTGGGCGCGTCGGGTGGCCGCCGTCGCGGCGCCCGCGAACCGCCCGATCAGCTGGCTGGTCAGGTTCTTCAGCGCGGCGTGGGCCCGGCGGGAGCCGTCCCACTCCGCGATCCAGGAGTCCGCGGCACGCAGCCGGTGCAGCGCCTCCACGAGCTCGTCCTGGTCGAACGCGCCGCCGACCCACGCCCACATCGCGCCGACGACGTCGCGCTGGGCGGCGTTCGAGCGCAGCGCCGCGAGGTCCACGGAGCCGCCGACCACGGCGTCCTCGAAGTCGTGCACGGAGTAGGCGATGTCGTCGGACAGGTCCATGACCTGCGCCTCGATGCAGGGCCGGCGGTCGGGCGCGCCGCGGCGCAGCCACGCGAACGCGGCCTCGTCCTCCGGGTAGTAGCCGAACTTGGCGCGGCCGCTCGGGTCGCCGACCGGCGCCTCCAGCCCCCACGGGTACTTCAGGGAGGCGTCGAGGCTCGCGCGGGTGAGGTTCAGCCCGTACGCCTCGTCGTCGGGCCCGAACACCTTCGGCTCGAGGCGGGTGAGCAGCCGCAGCGACTGCGCGTTCCCCTCGAAGCCGCCGATCTCGCGGCTCCACTCGTTCAGCGCGCGCTCACCGTTGTGCCCGAAGGGCGGATGGCCGAGGTCGTGGGCCAGGCACGCCGTGTCCACGACGTCGGGCGCGAGCCCGAGGTTGCCGGCCAGCTCGCGGCCGACCTGGGCGACCTCGAGCGAGTGCGTGAGGCGCGTGCGCGCGAAGTCGAGTCCGAGGGTCGGCGACAGCACCTGCGTCTTGGCGGCGAGCCGCCGCAGGGCGCCGGAGTGGAGGAGGCGGGCCCGGTCGCGGGCGAAGTCGCTGCGGCGGGACGAGTGCTCCTCGGGCAGCCACCGCTCGCGGTCGTGCTCGCCGTAGCCGAGGTCGGCGTCGTTCGCGTCAGCCACCGCTCGAGTCCAGCTCCGCGCCGGCGACGGCGGCACGGTCGTCGTCGTCGAGGGTGCGCGACTCGAGCCAGCGGTCCGGCAGCGCGGGCGACTTCGGGCTGCCCGCGCGGCCGCGCTGCCCCTCCGCCGCCTCGCCCGGGTACGGCTGCTCGCGGTCGAGCTGGGACAGCAGCTCGTCCAGGTGCGCCAGCGACTCGACCTGCGCGAGCTGCGCGCGCAGCTGGCCGCCGACGCCGTAGCCCTTGAAGTACCAGGCGACGTGCTTGCGGATGTCCCGGCAGCCGCGGTGCTCGCCGCCGTCCGCGTCGTCGCCGAAGAAGTCGACGAGCAGCTCGGCGTGCCGGCGGAACGCGTCCGCGACCTGGCCGAGGCTCGGCGGCGCGGGTGCGACGCCGGCGCCGAACGCGGCGGCGAGGTCGCCGAACAGCCACGGCTTGCCGAGGCAGCCACGGCCGACGACGACGCCGTCGCAGCCGGTCTCCGCCATCATCCGCAGCGCGTCGTCGGCGCTCCAGATGTCGCCGTTGCCGAGCACCGGCACGGAGGTGACGGTCTCCTTGAGCTTCGTGATCGCGCTCCAGTCCGCGTGCCCGGAGTAGAACTCGGACGCGGTGCGGGCGTGCAGGGCGATGGAGGAGACGCCGCCCCCCTCCGCGATCCGTCCGGCCTCGAGGTACGTGAGGTGGTCGGCGTCGATGCCCTTGCGCATCTTGATCGTGAGCGGCAGCGGACCCGCGGCGCGGACCGCGCGCTCGACGATGTCGCGGAACAGGTCGAGCTTCCACGGCAGGGCCGAGCCGCCGCCCTTGCGCGTCACCTTCGGCACGGGACAGCCGAAGTTGAGGTCGACGTGGTCGGCTCGGTCCTCCTCGCGGAGCATCGTCACCGCCGCCTCGACGGTCGCGGGATCGACGCCGTAGAGCTGCACCGAGCGGGTCGTCTCCGACTCGTGGAACCGGATGAGCCGCATCGACTCCTTCGTGCGCTCCACGAGCGCGCGGCTCGTGATCATCTCGCTGACGTAGAGCCCGGCACCGTACTCGGCGCACAGGCGCCGGTAGGCGGTGTTGGTGATGCCCGCCATCGGCGCGAGCACGACGGGCACGTCGAGCCCGAGCGGGCCGATGCGCAGCGCGGTCGAGGGCGCGAGTGCCGTGGTCACGCCCCCATTCTCCCCGACCGCGCGGACACCTCCCGCACTCCCCGTTCCGGAGGACTCCGCGTCCTGCGGAACGAGGAGCGCGTTCAGGAGACGGGCTGCGCCTCGGGCAGGGACGCGGCGGGGAGGCAGTCGTCGCCCTCGCAGGCCGGGCCCGCGCCGGGCAGCATCGTGAAGGGCTGGATCGCCGGCACGTCGCTCATCGCGCGGCCGCCTGCTCCGCGGCGACCTGCGTCAGGGCTCCCGCGAACACCTCGGGCGCCTGCGCACCGGAGACGCCGTACTTCCCGTCGATCACGAAGAACGGCACGCCGCGGATGCCGTACGCGACGGCCTGCGCGAGGTCCGCCTGCACGTCGCCGGCGTAGCGGTGGTCGGTCAGCGCCTCGCGGGCGGCGGCGCCGTCGAGGCCGACCGACTCCGCGATCGCGACGAGGTCGTCGACGTGCCCGATGTGCCCGCCGCCCTCGAAGTAGGCCTTGAACAGGGCCTCCGTCACGTCCAGCTGCTTCCCGCTCGCCTTCGCGAAGTGCGACAGCTCGTGCGCCAGCAAGGTCTTCGTGTGGCGGATGTCGTCGTAGTGGTAGTCGAGGCCCACCTCGGCCGCGATCGCCGACACCTGGTCGGTCATCGCCTTCGCCTGCTGCAGCGGGATGCCCTTGTGCCCGGACAGGAACTCGATCGCGCTGCCCTCGAAGTCGACCGGGGTGTCCGGCGACAGCTCGAACGAGTGGTACTCGACCTCGACGGGCACGCCGGCCGTGCGGGCGCCCTCCTCGAACTTCCGCTTACCGATGTAGCACCAGGGGCACGCGACGTCGGACCAGACGTCGACCTTCACGGGATCCGTCACGTCGAGACCGAACCGCACCCCCCGCCGTCGCATTCCCGCGGAGTCGCGATGAGGGAACGGGTCGTGGATCAGGGACCGCACCGACCCGTCGTCCTGATCCCGGACCGGCGTCCTGAGGACCGCGCGGTCACGCCGGCACGCCGGGCGGCGGCTCCGGACCGAGCGCCTCCGCGGCGCCGCCCCTCCCGCGCGGCAGCCGGCGCACGGCCGGCACCGCGACCACCGCGAAGGCCGCGACGAGGCCCGCGGCGCCGAGCAGGAGGATCGCCGAGCCCGCCCCGAGCACCGCGGTGAGCGCGCCCGCGGCCACGGAGCCGAGCGGGATCGCGCCCGTGCTCGTCAGGTAGTCGTAGCTCGCGACGCGGGACAGCTCGGCGTCGGGCACGTGCTCCTGGAGGCTCGTCTCCCACAGCGAGAAGTAGACGGTCACGCAGACCCCCGCGAGCACCTCCAGCGCCGCCACGGGCGCGGTGCCCAGCCCGCTGCCGATGACGAGGCCCTGGCAGGAGGCGCCGATCAGCGCGATGGCGGACACCCGCAGGGCGAAGCGCGGCCGCCACCTCAGCAGCAGGAGGTCGCCGGCGAGCGACCCGACGCCGAACGCGGCCGTGATGACCGCCCAGCCGGTCGCGCCGCCGAACCGCTCGCCCGACAGCACCGGCCCCAGCACGAAGATCGCGGGCAGCACGAGCACCGTGTAGGCGGAGCCGGCGGCGAGGAACGCGAGGATCCACGGCCGCGACCGCACGCTCGCGGCGCCCGCTGCGAGGTCCGCGAGGAAGTGCGGGCGCTCGTGCGCCGGGACCGCTGCAGCCCGGGGCACGCGCAGCAGCAGGAGGGTGACGGCGGACACCGCGAACGTCACCGCGTCGAACAGGAACGAGCCGCCCGGCCCGACCAGCGCGATGAGCACGCCGCCGATCGCCGGCCCGGCGATCGAGCCGAACGAGTGCGTGAGGCCGCGCAGCGCGTTCGCCGGCTGCAGGTCGGCGGGGCTCACCGTCGACGGCACGAGCCCGGTGATGGCGGGCTGGAAGAAGGCGTCCGCAGCGCCGAACACGACCGCGAGCACGACGAGCAGCGGGACGCCCGCGTGCCCCGTCAGGAGCAGGACGCCCGCCACGAGCTGCACCGCGAAGCGCACCGCGTCCGACGCCACCATGATCCGGCGGCGGTCGAGGCGGTCGGCGAGCACCCCGGCGGGCAGCGCCAGCAGCACGAACGGCAGGAACTGCGCGACCGAGACCACGACGACGCCGACCGACCCGCCGCCGACGCTCAGCACCGCGAAGGGCAGCACGAGCATCGTCACGCGGTCGCCGAGCACGGACAGCAGCTGCCCGGTGAACAGGCGGCGGAACCGCGGCTCGTTCCGCAGCACCGCGGGGACGAGCGTCGGCACGGCCCGGCAGCCTAGCGACTGGCCGCACTAGCGTGGCAGCGTGGGCAGGGAACGGGTCACCGAGGCGGCCGAGCGACTCGGGCTGGACGTCGAGCTGGTCGAGCGGCCCGCAGCGGACTCGCTCGAGAGCGCGGCCGCGCTGCTCGGCCTCGACCCGGCGAGCATCGTGAAGTCGCTGGTGGTCGCCCGCAGCGACGGCACCTTCCTGTTCGCGCTCGTGCCCGGCGACCGCCAGATCGCGTGGGCCAAGCTGCGCGCCGCGGTCGGCGTGAACAAGCTGCGCCTGCCGAGCGCCGAGGAGGCGCTGGGCGCCACCGACTACGAGCGCGGCACGATCACCCCGCTCGGCAGCAGCACGGCGTGGCCGGTCTTCGCGGACGAGCGCATCGCCGGCCGCATCGCGATGGGCGCCGGCGAGCACGGCTACAGCGCCTTCGTCGACGCCGCCGCCCTGCTGGCGGCCCTGCACGCGACGGTCGCCGACATCACGAGCTGACCGACGCCTCCCGTGTGCTCGACGCACGGACCCGTGCCCGCGCCGCGGCGGGTGCACGGGTCCGCCGGTCGTGCAGAAGGGTCCCGCGTCAGCGGTGCAGGACCCGCAGACCGACCTCGCCGCGGCTGAAGCGCACGAAGCGGCGCGCGCCGACGCCGGTGCGGGTCACCAGGAGGTGGACCAGGCCGGGTGCGCGCTCGAAGACGCGCAGCAGCCGCGCGCCCGCCCGCTGCTCCGGCTCGAGCTCCCGAGCGACGTACGCCTCGTACCCGGCGAGCGCCGCGTCGTCGCCGCCGGCGGCCGCCTCCCCCGCGGCGACGCCGGAGCGCAGCGCGTACGAGATCCCCTCCCGGGTCCACGGCTCGAGCAGCCCGGCGGCGTCTCCGGCGACGAGCACCGCGCCGCGGCGGACCGGCGACCCGGCCTCGCGCCAGCGGGTGAGGTGGCCGGAGTCGTGCAGCCGCTCGCGGCCCGCCAGGCCGAGGCCGTCGAGCAGCCGGGCGAGGTAGTCGCGCGTGGCAGCGCCCTCGCCCTTGCGCTGGATGACGCCGACCGTGAGCCGGTCGCCCTTCGGGAAGACCCAGCCGTAGGTCCCGGGGCCGCGACCCCAGTCGAGGTGGACGCGCTGCGACCAGTCGGCGCCGACCCCGGCGAGCTCGACCTCCAGCCCCAGGTCGCTGCGCGCGATCCGCACGCCGACGTGGCGGCCGACGACCCCGGAGGAGCCGTCCGCCCCGACGACGACGCCCGCGGTCAGGCCGCCCGCGGAGGTGCTGAGGCGCACCCCCTCCGCCGACTCCACGAGACGGCTGACGCGGACGTGGTCGCGGAACGTCGCGCCCGCCTCGACCGCCGCGTCGACGAGCGCCTGGTCGAGCACCTCGCGCCGCACGAGCGCGAGGAACGGGCGGGTGGACCGCACCCGCCGGGCCGGGCCGCCGCGCAGCGAGAAGGAGGTGGTGGCGACGCGCCCCTCGACGGCCGCCAGCGCCGAGGGCGGCAGCAGGGCGAGGGAGGTGCCGATCAGGCCGCCGCCGCAGGTCTTGTACCGCGGGAACCGGGCGGCGTCGAGCAGCAGCACGCGTCGCCCGCGGTCGGCCGCGACGCGCGCCGCGCTGGCCCCCGCGGGCCCGGCGCCGACCACGACGACGTCCCAGTGCTCGATGGACCCCTGCTCGGCGTCGCTCATCGCACCGGAGCGGAGAACCGGGTGCTGACGCCCGGCGAGTACAGGACGGAGTCGGGCGCGCGGTCCGCGAGGAGCGGGAACCCGGCGTCCGCGAGCAGCTCGTCCCGCAGGTCGAGCAGCTCCGCGCGGAACAGCGGCCAGGGCTCGTGCTCGTTGCGCCAGTACTGCGTCCGCCCGAACCGGGTGCGCCCGAAGCGCCCGACGTGCATCGCCCACCGGGCGGTGAGGAAGTCCGCGAGCGCGTCCCCCTCCACCCGCTCGTCCGAGCGGCGGACCGCGATCCGGGTGCGGGGCCGGGTGCGGCCCTCCAGGCGCTCGGAGGCGTACCGGACGGTCGCGCCGGTGCGCTCGCCGCGCATCCGCGACCAGCGGTAGGGCAGGCCGAGCCCGGCGCGTGCGGCGAGCACCGGCAGCAGGTGCGCCGCGTCGAGGCTGCGGAACACGACGCTGCGGCGCCCCCGGTCGTCCACGGCGTACAGGCGCACGTTGGTCTCGAGGAACGTGCCGAGCCAGGGCACGACGGGCAGCGGCGGGAACTCGGTGCGCTCGAGCCGGAACGGGATCAGCCCGACCCAGGCGGCGCCGTCCGGCGTCGTATCGGGGCGGGTGCCCGCCGGCAGCCAGGGCGCGACCTCGGCCGGGTCGACGCGCCAGTGCAGGAACACCGCGTCCGCCCAGTGCTGCTGGATGACGGCGCGCCCCGGAAGCGGCGGTGAGACGTGCGCCACCGCCTCCGGGTCCGTCGTCATGCTGCGCGCCTGATCAGGCGCCGACGAGCGCGGCGGCGAGGAAGCCGTGCAGCTTGTCGAGGCTGACGCGGTCCTGCTGCATGCTGTCGCGGCTGCGCACGGTGACCGACTGGTCGTCGAGCGAGTCGAAGTCGACGGTGATGCAGAACGGGGTGCCGATCTCGTCCTGCCGGCGGTACCGGCGTCCGATGGCGCCGGCGTCGTCGAACTCGACGTTCCAGTCCTGCCGCAGGTCCGCCGCGACCTGCTTCGCCAGCGGCGACAGGCGCTCGTTGCGGCTGAGCGGCAGCACCGCGGCCTTGACGGGCGCGAGCCGCGGGTCGAGCCGCAGCACGGTGCGCTTGTCGACGCCGCCCTTCGTGTTCGGCGCCTCGTCCTCCGAGTACGCGTCGACGAGGAACGCCATCAGCGACCGGGTCACGCCCGCCGCGGGCTCGATGACGTACGGGGTCCAGCGCTCCCCCGCGCCCTGGTCGAAGAAGCTCAGGTCGGTGCCCGACGCCTTCGAGTGGGTGGCGAGGTCGTAGTCGGTGCGGTTCGCGATGCCCTCGAGCTCGCCCCACTGGCTGCCGGTGAAGCCGAACTTGTACTCGATGTCGACGGTGCGCTTCGAGTAGTGGCTCAGCTTCTCCTTCGCGTGCTCGTACAGGCGGAGGTTCTCCGGCTTGATGCCGAGGTCCGTGTACCAGCGGTGCCGCTCGCCGATCCAGTACTCGTGCCACTGCTCGTCGGTGCCGGGCTCGACGAAGAACTCCATCTCCATCTGCTCGAACTCGCGCGTGCGGAAGATGAAGTTGCCGGGGGTGATCTCGTTGCGGAAGCTCTTGCCGATCTGGCCGATGCCGAACGGGGGCTTCATCCGCGCGGACTGCAGCACGTTCGCGAAGTTGACGAAGATGCCCTGGGCCGTCTCGGGGCGGAGGTAGTGCAGGCCGGCCTCGTCGTCGACGGGGCCGAGGTAGGTCTTCATCAGACCGGAGAAGGCGCGCGGCTCGGTCCAGCTGCCGGGCTGCCCGGTCTCCGGGTCGCGGATGTCGGCCAGGCCGTTCTCGGGCGGGTGGCCGTGCTTCGCCTCGTACGCCTCGATGAGGTGGTCGGCGCGGTACCGCTTGTGCGTGTGGAGGCTCTCGACCAGCGGGTCGGAGAACACCTCGACGTGGCCGGAGGCCTCCCACACGCGGCGCGGCAGGATCACGGAGGAGTCGATGCCGACGACGTCCTCGCGGCCGCGGACCATCGTGCGCCACCACTGGCGCTTGATGTTCTCCTTCAGCTCCGCGCCGAGGGGGCCGTAGTCCCACGCGGAGCGGGAACCGCCGTAGATCTCACCCGCCTGGAAGACGAAGCCGCGCCGTTTGGCGAGGGCGATGACGCTGTCGAGCGAGGTGGCGGCCACGGTTCTCCCGTCCGGGGCCTCGCCGGCTGCGGGGCCCTCATGTGAAGCGCACAGCCTACCGAGCCGCCGGAGGCGGTCCCCGACGGCCTCTGTTGCGCCCCGTGACCGGCACCGTCGCGCCGGAGCAGGCCGCGACCTACAGTTGCCGCACCGCCGGAGGGTCCGGCGAACCAGGAGCCGCCCCCATGTCGTACCCATCCCGTCCGCTGCACGCCGCCACGGCCTGCGAGCGCGGGGAGATGTGCGTGGACGACCGGCCCGGGCACGCGGTGACGCTCATGCGGCTGCGCCTCGCGCACCTGGACCCGGACGGCTGGCGCGACGCCGTCGTGGTGGCCGCCGGGCACGACGGGTCCGTCGAGCTGCGGCCGTGGGCCGGCGGCGCGACCGTGCACGTGTGGCACCACGTCGACCGCTCGGATCTGCTGACACCGGGCTCCCCGGTGTCGGTGCACGAGCGGTACGGGCTGCTCGCCGTCGGCGGCGACCGCCTGAACGTCGCCCCGCGCTAGCGCGTCAGACGGCGTCCGCCGTCATCGAGGCGAGCAGCCGGCTGCACGCCGCGTCGCAGGCCTCGCAGGCGTCGGCGCACATGGCGCACGTCGCGCTCATGTCGGCGTGCGTCCGGCACTCCTCCATGCACGCGGCGCACATCGCGGTGCAGGCCTCGAGCATCGCGATCATCGCCGTGCGCTCCATGCCCGCCGGGCGCATCAGCATGCGCATCGTCGTGCCGCACACCTCCGCGCACATCGCGCAGCGCGAGGCGCAGACGGCCATCCCGTCCATGCCGCCCATCGCGTCGGAGCACATCGTGCAGGCCTGCATGCAGGTCGAGCAGGCGTCGATCGCCTCCTGCATCGCCGCCATGTCCATCGCCATGCCCATGTCCTTGCGCCTGGCCATGGACTTCATCAGCTCGGTCGTCGTCTCCATCACGTGCGCGTCCCCGCTCCGCGTGCCGACGTCCCGTCCCGATGGGCGGATCCGATCCCGTCGGCCGCTTCCAGGGGAACGCTAGGGACCCGGAGCCGCAAGGGCAACGGTTCTGGCGAGGGCCGGGCGAGGTCCCAGGCCGGCCCGTCCGTCCCGGCGGCCCCGGTCGGCTCCGGCAGCGCCGCTGCGGGAGGACCGCTGCCGGACGCGACGGGCGCTGCCGGAATCGACGCGCGGGTCGACGGGAGGCAGGCAGGGCGCCGTCGGAGCCGCTCACTTCGATCCGGGCGGTGTCGGGCGTCCGTCGACGCCCGTGATGCCCGGGACGCCCGGGATCAGGCGGGGACCCCCGGGATCAGGCGGAGGCGTCGGGCGCGTCGACGGCGGCGCCGAACCGGCGGTCACGGGCGTTGTACTGCGCGATCGCGTCCCACAGGTGGGTGCGCCGGTAGTCGGGCCAGAGGGTGTCCTGGAACACCATCTCCGCGTAGGCCGACTGCCAGAGCAGGAAGTTCGAGGTGCGCTGCTCTCCCGACGAGCGCACGAACAGGTCCACGTCGGGCATGTCCGGCAGATACAGGTGCCGGGCGATCGTCTTCTCGGTGATCGCGTTCGGCTTCAGCCGGCCCGCGGCGACCTCCTGGGCGACCTGCCGCACGGCGTCCTGGATTTCCACCCGACCGCCGTAGTTGATGCACATCGTGAGGGTGAGCGTGCGGTTGTCCTGCGTCAGCTCCTCCGCCGACCGCAGGTCGCCGATCACCGTGCGCCACAGCCGCGGCGTGCGGCCGGCCCAGCGGATGCGGACGCCCCACTCGTTCAGCTGCTCGCGGCGGCGGCGCAGCACGTCGCGGTTGAAGCCGAGGATGAAGCGCACCTCGTCGGGCGACCGCGTCCAGTTCTCCGTCGAGAAGGCGTAGGCGGACAGGTGCTTGACGCCCGCCTGCAGCGCGCCAGCGACGACGTCGAGCAGCGCGGCCTCCCCTGCCCGGTGCCCCTCGATGCGCGGCAGCCCGCGACGGTTGGCCCAGCGGCCGTTGCCGTCCATCACGACCGCGACGTGCTCCGGCACCTTCTGGAATGCGGGCGGGTGCTCCTCCGTCCAGTCGACGGGCCGGATCGGGTCGAGCGGCGCGCGCGCCATCAGGCACCGCCCTTCGCGGATCCGGAGGAATCGGGCGACACGCCGCGGCGTGACGTCGTCGCCGCGGCGTGTCGGGCAGGAACTGCGGATCCGCGGAGAATCTGCGGATCGGCGAGAACGGCCATCAGGCGGTCACCGCGCGGTCGAGGTGGTTCAGCGACTTCAGACCGCGCTCCAGGTGCCACTGCACGTACGCGGCGATGACGCCGGACGCCTGCCCGCGCGTCGACTGGCCGGACGCGTCCGCGACCGCCCAGTCCCCCGTCAGCAGCGCGCCGAGCAGCTCGATCGTCTCCCGGCTCAGGCGCGGGACGCCCGGCGGCGCGACGGCGTCGGCGACGACGCCGCCGAGCTGCGCGACGAACGCCGTGTGCGGTCCTGGCGCGCCGGTGACCGCGCAGTCGCCGAAGGTCGGCGCCCAGCCGGCGATCGACAGGGCCCGCAGCAGGTACGAGTCGAGGATCAGCGAGGGGCCGTGATCGCCCCTGGACAGCGCCCGCAATGCGCCGACGAGCAGCAGGTACTGCTGCGGCGAGGGCTCGTCGGTCAGCCGGTCCGCGGTCTCGACGATGACGTTCGCGGCCGTGAAGGTCGCGTAGTCCGCGGCGATCGGCGACCCGTAGCTGCCGAGCGACTCGGCCTGCTGGATCACGTCGAGGCTGCGGCCCTCGTAGCACTGCAGGTCCACGACCATGAACGGCTCGACGTGCGAGCCGAAGCGGCTGGAGGTGCGTCGCACGCCCTTCGCGACCGCGCGGATCTTGCCGCGGTGCTTGCCGAGCATCGTGATGATGCGGTCCGCCTCGCCCAGCTGGTGGGTGCGGAGCACGACGGCTTCGTCGCGGTAGGTCGGCACGCGTCGATTGTCGCAGTCACCACCGACTCCCACCGGCGCCGCAGCAGGAACCGGTACGCAGGTGGTCCGGCACTCACCGGGAGCGAAGGGGCGGAGACGACATGGCAGGACCGTTCGACAAGGGGCTGTTCGACAAGGCCAAGCAGTTCGTGCAGAGCGAGCAGGGCGAGAAGGTCACCGATCAGGTGCTCGGCTCGGTCGCGGACATCGTGTCGAAGCGCACCGGCGGCAAGCACGACGAGCAGATCGCGAAGGCGCGCAAGGTCGTCGACGAGAAGCTCGGCCGCAAGGACCCCGGGTCCCACGGGAAGTAGTCCGCAGACGCCGGAAGGGGGTGCCGCGACCGCGCGGCACCCCCTCCCGAGATCGAGCGTCAGGCGGCGAGCGGGAAGGCCCGCGCCTCCTCGAGCGAGGCGAAGCGGTGGATGCTCGAGATCGAGCCGTTGCGCAGCCCGAACGTCGAGTACACGGTCAGCGGCGTGTTCGAGGCGTCGCTGTTCCAGGTGGCGTCCTGGGAGACGACGATGCCCCCGGGCACGTCGTAGCAGTCGCGCGGCATCAGCCGGACACCGGCCGTCTCGACCCATCTGACCATCTCGTCACGGCCGGTGGACTCGCCCTTGGGCCCCGCGACCACGACGTCGTCGGTGCAGGCGGCGGCCGCGGTCGCGCCGTCCCCGTTGTTCACCGCCACGTGCCAGATGACGATGACGGAATCGAGGGTCGAAGTCGTGAGCGTCATGCGGCAAGGGTGCCGTACGCGTCCGCGGCACGCCAGAAGCGTTCACGGAATGTTTCCTACGAGACGCGGAAGTTCGCCGATAACGAACAGATCACATCGCACATGCCCTGGAATTCCCCGGGAAAGTGCGGCGCCGCACCAATTCCCCCTCCGCGCCGTGAGACGGCCGCCCCTCCCGCGTCGATCAGCAGGAGCTGGCGGCCGTCACGGGAGGGTCAGGCGAGCGCGAGCTCCGACACCTGCGCGCGCACCGCGCGGTTCACGGAGGACACGATCGCCTTCAGCGACGCCGTCGCGATGTCCGCGTCGATGCCGACGCCCCAGAGGCGCACGCCGTTGACCTCGAGGTCGACGTAGGCGGCCGCCTTGGCATCGCCGCCGGCGCTGAGCGCGTGCTCGACGTAGTCGTACAGCGACACCTGGAAGCCCTGCTCGGCCATCACCCGGAGGAAGGCGTCGACGGGCCCGTTGCCGCGCGCGGTCACGTCCTGCACCTCGTCGTCGATCCGGAGGCGGACGCCGAGGTCCACCTCCCCGTCCAGCTCGCTGGAGGTGCGCGTGCGCAGCACCTCGAAGCGGCCCCACTTCGCCTCGGGGTCGGGGTGCGGCAGGTACTCGTCCTGGAACGCGGACCAGATCTGCTCGCTCGTGACCTCGCCGCCCTCGGCGTCCGTCTTCGCCTGCACGACGCCGGAGAACTCGATCTGGAGCTTGCGGGGCAGGTCGAGCGCGTGGTCGTTCTTCAGCAGGTAGGCGACGCCGCCCTTGCCGGACTGCGAGTTGACGCGGATGACCGCCTCGTAGCTGCGCCCCAGGTCCTTCGGGTCGACGGGCAGGTAGGGCACCGCCCACTCGGCCTGCTCGACCGGGGTGCCCGTGCGCTGCGCGGTCGCCTCCATCGCCTCGAAGCCCTTCTTGATGGCGTCCTGGTGGCTGCCGGAGAAGGCCGTGTAGACGAGGTCGCCCGCCCAGGGGCTGCGCTCGTGGACGCGCAGCTGGTTGCAGTGCTCCGCGGTGGCGCGGATGCGGTCGAGGTCGGAGAAGTCGATCTGGGGGTCGATGCCCTGCGTGAACAGGTTGATGCCGAGCGCGACGAGGTCGACGTTGCCGGTGCGCTCGCCGTTGCCGAACAGGCAGCCCTCGATGCGGTCCGCGCCGGCCAGGTAGCCCAGCTCCGCGGCGGCGATCGCGGTACCGCGGTCGTTGTGCGGGTGCAGCGACAGGATGACGTGCTCGCGGTGGTCGAGGTGCCGGTCCATCCACTCGATCGAGTCGGCGTAGACGTTCGGCGTCGCCATCTCGACGGTCGCGGGCAGGTTCAGGATCACGTTGCGCTCCGCGGTGGGGACCAGCACCTCCATGACCCGGTTGCAGATCTCGACGGCGAACTCGAGCTCGGTGCCCGTGTAGGACTCGGGCGAGTACTCGTAGTAGACGACGGTCTCCGGCACGGTCGCCTCGTACTGCTTGCACAGCCGGGCGCCCTCGAGCGCGATGTCGACGACGCCCTGCCGGTCCGTGCGGAACACGACGTCGCGCTGCAGCACGCTCGTCGAGTTGTAGAGGTGCACGATCGCCTGCTTGGCGCCCTTGATCGACTCGTAGGTGCGGGCGATCAGGTGCTCGCGCGCCTGGGTCAGCACCTGGATCGTGACGTCGTCGGGGATCGCCCCCTCCTCGATGAGGCTGCGCACGAAGTCGAAGTCGGTCTGGCTCGCGGAGGGGAACCCGACCTCGATCTCCTTGTAGCCCATCCGGACCAGGAGGTCGAACATGATCCGCTTGCGCTCGGGGCTCATCGGGTCGATGAGCGCCTGGTTGCCGTCGCGCAGGTCGACCGCGCACCAGCGCGGCGCCTTCGTGATGCGCTTGCTCGGCCACGTGCGGTCGGGCAGGTCGACCGAGAACTGGTCGAGGTAGTGGCGGTACCGGTGGATCGGCATCGGGGACGGCTGCTGCCGGTTCTGCATGGAGGCGTTTCCTTCTACTCGTCTGGGGCGGCCAACGCGAGGACTCCGCGACGAGGAGGGCCTGGAGAGTTAGGCCTCGTCGCGGCAGCGAAGGAGGAGGAGCGCCGTCAGCACGGGACCGACGGTACCACTCCCCTCTCCCGCGTTCCCGGACCCGGTCGAGCCGTCAGCCGCCTGGCCGCCGTTCGCGGATCCGCAGTTCTTCGCCGACACGCCGCGCCGCAAACCTCCGGGCACGGCGTGTCGCCCGAGAAGTGCGGATCGGCGGAGGAAGTGCGGATCCGCGGAGGAGCTCAGAAGCCGAGGCGGCCGAGCTGCTTGGGGTCGCGCTGCCACTCCTTGGCGACCTTCACGTGCAGGGCGAGGAACACCTTCGTGCCGACGAGGGGCTCGATCTCGGCCCGGGCGGCGGTGCCGACCTGCTTCAGGCGGGAGCCCTTGCTGCCGATCATGATGATCCGCTGGCTGTCCCGCTCCACCCAGACGTTGGCGTAGATGCGGGTCATCCCCTCCTGCTCCTCGATGTCGTCGACGGTGACGGCGAGGGAGTGCGGCAGCTCCTCGCGGGCGCCCTCGAGCGCGGCCTCGCGGATCAGCTCGGCGATGCGCTGCTCGAGCGACTCGTCGGTCACGGTCTCCGTCGAGTACAGCGCGGGCGACTCGGGCATCAGCGCGAGCGCCTCCTGCGCGAGCACGTCGAGCTGCAGCCCGTCCTGCGCGGAGACCGGGATCACGCTCGCCCAGTCGCCGAGGTCGCTGACGGCCTGCAGCTGCTGGACCACGCGGTCCTTCGGCACGGCGTCGATCTTCGTGACGATGGCGATGCGCTTCGCTTGCGGGGCGTCGTCGAGCCGCTTGTGGAGGAAGCGGTCGCCGGGGCCGATCGGCTCGCCGGCCGGCACGCAGAAGCCCACCACGTCGACGTCCGACAGCGTCGTGGCGACGACGTCGTTCAGCCGCTCGCCGAGCAGCGTGCGGGGGCGGTGCATGCCCGGGGTGTCGACGACGATCAGCTGGCCGCCGGGCCGGTTGACGATGCCGCGGATCGCCCGCCGCGTCGTCTGCGGCTTCGGCGAGGTGATCGCGACCTTCTCCCCGACCAGCGCGTTCATCAGCGTCGACTTGCCGACGTTCGGCCTCCCGACGAAGGTCAGGAAGCCGGCGCGGAACGCGGCTCCGTCCGCAGCGGCCTCGGCCCCGGTCCCGTCAGCGGTCGTCATGCGCCCATCACCTTCGCGTCCTCCTCGGCGTCCTCGTCCTCGACCTGCAGGCGGTGCACGAGCACCCGGCTGAGCCCGCGGCGGCGGCCCTCGAGGTGCTCCGCGGTCAGCTCGAGGCCGTCGACCTGCACGCGGTCGCCGAGCATCGGCAACCGGTCGAGGTGCTTCGTCAGCAGACCGCCGACGGAGTCGACGTCCTCGTCCTCGATCTCGCGGTCCACGAGGTCGGACAGCTCGTCGAGCTGCATGCGCGCCGACACCAGCCAGCGGTCCTCGCCCGCGGGCACGGCGTCCGGCGACTCCCGGTCGGACTCGTCGGTGATGTCGCCCACGAGCTCCTCGATCAGGTCCTCCAGCGTCACGAGCCCGGCGATGCCGCCGTACTCGTCGACCACCATCGCGAGGTGGTTCGAGGCGGTCTGCATCTGCCGCAGCGTCTCGTCCGCCTTCTTCGAGTCGGGGACGAACAGCACGGGGCGGGCCAGCTCGGCCGCGGACGGCTGCCCCTCCTTCTTCGGCGCGCCGGTGCGCTTCTTCGGCTGCTCGGTGAGCACGCGGGCGACGTCGCGCAGGTGGAGCACGCCGACGATGTCGTCCGCGTCCTTCGCCCGCACGGGCATGCGCGACACGGCGCGGTCGAGCAGGAGGCGCATCGCGACGTCCGCCCGGGCGGTCGCCTCGATCGTCACCATGTCGGTGCGGGGCACCATGACCTCGCGCACCGCGGTGTCGCCCCACTCGAAGATGGAGTGGATCAGCTCGCGGTCGACCTGCTCGAGCACGTCCTGCTCGGTGGCCTCGTCGACCATGCTGAGCAGCTGCTCCTCGGACGTGAACGTGGAGGCGCTGCGAGCGCGACCCGGGGTGACCCGGTTACCGAGCCAGACGAGCACGCTCGCGAGGGGCCCGAGCACGAGCCGCGACGCGCGGATGACGGGTGCGGCCGCCCGCAGCAGGCCGCGGGGGTGGGTGCGGCCGACGCTGCGCGGGCTCGCGCCGACGAGCACGAACGACACCGCGGTCATGATCGCGGCCGCGATCAGCAGGACGAGCCACGGGTTCTCGACGATCGCGGTGAAGGCGAGCGTGACGAGGACCGCGGCGGTCGTCTCGGCGAGCACGCGGAGGAAGTTGACCGCGTTGATGTGCGCGCCCGTGTCGGCGGCGATCGCGAGGAGGGACGTGCGGAAGCGCGCGCGCATCGCGGCCTCCTGCAGCTCCGCGCGCGACAGGGCGACCATGGCCGCGTCGCATGCCGCGAGGAGGCCGCCGAACGCGACGAGCACGAAGGCGGCGACGAGGAAGGAGGCGGTCATGCCCGCCGCTGCTGCTTCTCCTGCACCGCGAAGCCCACGAGGATGTCGCGCTGCACGCCGAACATCTCCCGCTCGTCCTCGGGCTCGGCGTGGTCGAAGCCGAGCAGGTGCAGCAGGCCGTGCGCCGTCAGCAGCTTGATCTCGTCGAGCACGGAGTGCCCGGCCGTCTTGGCCTGCGACTCCGCGACCTGCGGGCACACGACGATGTCGCCGAGCAGCCCGGCGGGCGTCGGGGCGTCGTCGGTTCCGGGGCGCAGCTCGTCCATCGGGAAGCTGAGCACATCGGTCGGGCCGGGCTCGTCCATCCACTGCACGTGCAGCTGCTCCATCGCGGCCTCGTCGACGAACAGGATCGCCACGTCCGCGTCGGGGTGCACGTGCAGCAGGTCGAGCCCGAAGGTGACGAGCCGCTGGATCGCGGACTCGTCGACCGGCATGCCGGACTCGTTGTTCAGCTCGACGCTCATCGGTCGCGGCCCTGCTCGCCGTCGTTCCGCGCAGCGGCGGCGGCGAGCTGCTCCTCGTCGTACCGGCTGTAGGCGTCGACGATCCGGCCGACCAGCGAGTGCCGCACCACGTCCTCGATGCCGAGGCGCGCGAAGTGGATGTCGTCGATGCCCTGCACGATCCGCTGCACCGTGCGCAGGCCGGAGACGTTGTGCGGCAGGTCGGCCTGCGTGACGTCGCCGGTGACGACCATCTTCGAGTTGAACCCGAGTCGCGTCAGGAACATCTTCATCTGCTGCGGCGTCGTGTTCTGCGCCTCGTCGAGCACGACGAACGAGTCGTTCAGCGTGCGGCCGCGCATGTACGCCAGCGGGGCGACCTCGATCGTCGACGTCGCCATGAGCTTCGGGACCAGCTCGGGGTCCATCATCTCGTTCAGCGCGTCGTACAGCGGGCGGAGGTACGGGTCGATCTTGTCCGTGAGCGTGCCGGGCAGGTAGCCGAGCCGCTCGCCCGCCTCCACCGCCGGTCGCGTGAGGATGATGCGCGAGACCTGCTTGCGCGTCAACGCCTGCACGGCCTTCGCCATCGCGAGGTACGTCTTGCCGGTGCCGGCGGGGCCGATGCCGAAGGTGATCGTGTTGTGGTCGATCGCCTCGACGTACGACTTCTGGCCGAGCGTCTTCGGGCGGATCGCCTTGCCGCGCGCGGTCAGGATCGCCTGCCCGAGCAGCTGCGCGGGGTGCGAGTCCCGGTCGCTCTCGAGGATGCGGGCGGAGGAGTCGACGTCGACCGGGCCCAGTTCCTGACCGTTGCGGACCATCTCCAGCAGCTCCTCGATCAGTCGGACGGCGGCGTGCACCTGGCCGGGCTCGCCGTCCAGGGTGATCTCGTTGCCGCGCACGAGCACCTCGACGAGCGGGAACTGGTGCTCGATCTGGCCGAGCAGGCGGTCCTGCGGGCCGAGGAGGCGGACCATCGCGATGCCGTCGACGGCCATGGTCCGCGTTTCGGAGCCGGCGGCCGGGTAGCGGCGGGTCACGGACGATGCCGTGCGTCCCGCGGTCGGGCGGAGGTCGTCGGAGTCGGTCAAGCTTCCTCTCCATCGGGCATGCCGCCCGTCATCGTGCGCTCGTCGAGCCCCGTCGGGGCCGCGCCATCCGCATGCCGCCGGCCCGCGGCCAGCACGTGCGCGTGCACGTGGAAGACGGTCTGCCCCGCGCCCGCACCCGTGTTGAAGACCAGTCGGAAGTCCGCGGCGCCGGCCTGCTCCGCCGCGGTCCGCGCGACCTCCACCATGGAGGCGAGCAGCTTCGGGTCGGCCGCAGCGAGCTCGGTCACGTCGCGGTAGGCGTCGGTCTTCGGGACGACGAGCAGATGCACCGGCGCCTGGGGTGCGATGTCCCGGATCACGAACACGTCGTCCGTCTGCAGCACGATCTCGCTCGGGATCTCCCCGCGCAGGATGCGCGTGAAGACCGAGGGCTCCGTGCCGACCCGCTCCGCCATGGCCGACGATCCTACCGTCGCGGGGGACATCGGCCCGGGCGGCTGCGGGAACTCGCGGCGCCCGCTCGGGCGGCGGGGCGCATGCGCGGCGGGTGCCGCGTTCGGAGGCGCCTCCCGGCGCCCTCGTAGACTCGGGAACCGTGTCGAAGATCCTCTCGGACCTCCCCGTCGGCCAGCGCGTCGGCATCGCCTTCTCCGGAGGGCTCGACACCTCCGTGGCGGTCGCCTGGATGCGCGAGCACGGGGCCGTCCCGTTCACCTACACGGCCGACCTCGGGCAGTACGACGAGCCCGACCTGTCCGGCCTGCCGGACCGAGCGAGGGCGTACGGCGCCGAGGGCGCCCGGGTCGTCGACGTCCGGTCCGCGCTCGTGGAGGAGGGCTTCGCGGCCCTCGCGTGCGGCGCGTTCCACATCCGCGCCGGCGGCATGCCCTACTTCAACACGACGCCGCTCGGCCGCGCCGTGACCGGCACGACGCTCGTGCGCGCGATGCAGGAGGACGGCGTCTCCATCTGGGGCGACGGGTCCACCTTCAAGGGCAACGACATCGAGCGGTTCTACCGCTACGGCCTGCTCGCGAACCCCGACCTGCGGATCTACAAGCCGTGGCTCGACCGACGGTTCGTCGGCGAGCTCGGCGGCCGCGCCGAGATGTCCGCCTGGCTCACCGAGCGGGGCCTCCCCTACCGGGCGAGCGCCGAGAAGGCGTACTCGACCGACGCCAACATCTGGGGCGCGACGCACGAGGCCAAGAAGCTCGAGGAGCTCGACGCCTCCGTCGAGCTCGTCGAGCCGATCATGGGCGTCCGCTTCTGGGACCCGGCCGTCGCGATCGAGACCGAGGACGTCGTCGTCGGCTGGGAGCAGGGCCGCCCCGTCAGCGTCAACGGCACCCGCTACGACGACGCGGTCGCCCTGGTGCACGCGGTCAACGGGATCGGCGGCCGCCACGGCCTCGGCATGACCGACCAGATCGAGAACCGGATCATCGAGGCGAAGAGCCGCGGGATCTACGAGGCGCCGGGCATGGCGCTGCTGTTCATCACCTACGAGCGCCTGGTCTCGGCGATCCACAACGAGGACACCCTCGCCGCGTACATGACGGACGGGCGCCGCCTCGGCCGCCTGCTCTACGAGGGCCGCTGGCTCGAGCCGCAGGCGCTGATGCTGCGGCAGGCCCTCACCCGCTGGGTCGGCGCGCCGATCACCGGCGAGGTGACGCTGCGCCTCCGCCGGGGCAACGACTGGACCGTGCTGAACACGGTCTCGCCGAACGCGACGTACCACCCGGACCGGCTGTCGATGGAGCGGACCGTCGACGCGGCGTTCAGCCCCGACGACCGCATCGGGCAGCTCACGATGCGCAACCTCGACCTCGCCGACTCCCGCGCGAAGCTGGAGTACTTCGACGGCCTCGAGGTGCTCGGCGGCACGGTCAGCGAGCTGGTCGGCGACCTCGAGCCGGGCCGCGCCTCCCACATCGCCTCCTCCGGCCACGACGACAGCGCCGAGGAGGCGCTCGACGCCGCCGCGATGGAGTCCGGCACCGACTGAGCCCGTCTTCATCTTCACGGAGTTCTGGCGCGGCTTCGCCGCGACTAGAACTCCGTGAAGATGAAAGAGGTCAGGGCCAGAGGTCGAGCTTCGCCGCGAGGGCGGCGAGCGCGGCCGGGCCGGCCGTGGAGGTGCGGAGCACCAGTGGGCCCAGGCGCACCGGCGTCGCGCCGACCGCGGTGAGCCGGTCGAGCTCCTCCGGGGCGATGCCGCCCTCCGGCCCCACGACGAGCACCAGGTCGCGGCCCTCGGGCACGGTCGCGTCGAGCAGGCGGACCTCCGCGGTCGGCTCGAGCAGCAGCACCGTCGCATCGGCGGCCATCGCGGCGACGTCCGCGGTGGAGGCGAGGGGCAGCACCTCCGCGGCCCACGGGCGCATCGACTGCTTGCCGGCCTCGCGGACGATCGACGCCCAGCGGGCGACGCCGCTGTCGACCTTCCCGCCGGTCCACCGGGTGACGCTGCGGGCGGCCGACCACGGCACGACGGCCGCGACGCCGAGCTCGGTCGCCGCCTGGATCGCGGCCTCGTCCCGCCCGCCCTTGGCGAGCGCCTGCACGAGCACGACGCGCGGCGCGGGTGCGGGCTCCTCGCGGAGCGCCAGCACGGCCAGCTCGACGAGGTCTCGGCCCACCGCGGTCGCCTCGGCGTCCGCGACGCGGCCGCGCCCGTCACCGACGACGATCCGCTCCCCCACCCGCAGCCGCGAGACCTGAGCGGCGTGCCGCGCCTCCTCCCCCGTCAGCCGCGCGGCGTCCGCGGTCAACGAGGAGGCGAGGTAGAAGTGCGCCACCGCCGCCCGATCAGACGCCGAGGAAGCGGTCGCGCAGCTTCGCGAAGAGCCCCTGCTGGAAGTGCGAGAACTGCGGCGCCTTCTGCTTGTTCCGGCCCGCCAGCTGCCGCACCAGCTCGGTCGCCTTCGCGTCGAGCTTCGTCGGAGTGACCACCTGCACGCCGATCCGCAGGTCGCCGCGGCCCGCGCCGCGCAGGCGGGTGATGCCGCGATCGGGCACCGTGATGACCTCGGCGCTCTGCGCGCCGGGCTTCACCTCCACCTCGACCGGGCCGTCGAGCGCCTCCAGCGTCGCCGTGGTGCCGAGGATCGCGTCCGTCATCTGCACCTCGAGCGTCGCGAGCAGGTCGTCGCCCGCACGGCTGAACACGTCGTGGTGCCGCACCTTGATCTCCAGGTACAGGTCGCCGGCGGGGCCGCCCGCCTGGCCGACCTCGCCCATGCCGGCCATCTGCAGGCGCAGGCCCGTCTCGACGCCGCCGGGGATGTCGACCGGGATCGTCGTGCGGGCGCGCACGCGGCCCTGGCCCGCGCAGTTCGAGCAGGGGTGCGGGATCACGGTGCCGTAGCCGCGGCAGACGGTGCAGGGCGTCGAGGTCATGACGTTGCCGAGCAGGGAGCGGACGGCGCGCTGGATCTGGCCGCTGCCGTGGCAGATGTCGCAGGTCGCGAGCGACGTGCCCGGCTGCGTGCACGCGCCGTGGCAGACGTCGCAGAGCACCGCGGTGTCGATCTCGAGGTCGCGGTGCGTGCCGAAGACGACGTCCTCGAGGTCGATCTCGACCCGCAGGAGCGCGTCCTGCCCCCGCTCCTGCCGCGACTTCGGGCCGCCGCGCATCCCGCCGCCGAAGAACGACTCGAAGATGTCGCCGAAGCCGAACTGCTGCCCGCCCTGCGAGCCGCCCATGTCGTACTCCTGCCGCTGCCGCGGGTCGGAGAGCACGTCGTAGGCGTGGGTCACGTCCTTGAACTTCTCGGCCGCGTCCGCGCCCGGGTTCACGTCCGGGTGCAGCTGGCGCGCGAGCCGGCGGTACGCCTTCTTGATGTCGTCGGCGGAGGCGTCGCGTGCGACGCCCAGCACTTCGTAGTGGTCAGCCACGTGGGCCCTCCTCGTCGCCGCACCCTGCTGCGGCGGCACGTTCTCGGCCGCGGTCCGCGGCCTCGTGGATCACTCCTCGCCGAGGAGCTTCGACAGGTAGCGCGCCACCGCTCGCACGGCGGCGATGTTGCCCGAGTAGTCCATGCGGGTCGGACCGAGCACGCCGATCCGCGCGACCTCGCCGGCGGACGACCGGTAGCCGCCCGCCAGGATCGACGTCTCCGCGAGCCCGACCAGCGGGTTCTCCCGGCCGATCGAGACGGAGACGCCGCGTTCGTCGAGCTCCATCTCGCGGAAGAGGCGCAGCAGCACGACCTGCTCCTCGATCGCCTCGAGCACGGGCAGGATGCTGCCCGGGAAGTCCCGCTCGGTGCGGGCGAGGTTGGCGGTGCCGGCGAGGATCAGGCGGTCCTGGCGGTCGTCGACCGTCGCGGACAGCGCGGCGCCGATGCGCTCGAGCACCGTCCTGCGCGGCGCGGGCAGCGTCTCGGCGAGCGACTGCAGCGTCGCGGGCACGTCGGCGAGCAGCCGGCCGACGAGCACGCCGTTGATCCGGGCGCGCAGCTCGGCGAGGGCGACGTCGTCGACCAGCGGCTGGTCGTCGCCCTGCGGCAGCTCGACGACCTTCTGGTCGACCCGCCCGGCGTCGGTGATCAGCACGACGAGCAGCCGGCTCGGCGACAGCAGCACCAGCTCGACGTGCCGCACGTAGGAGCGGGGTACCACCGGTATCTGCACCAGGGCGACCTGGTTCGTCAGCTGCGACAGCATGCGGACCGTGCGCGCGAGCACGTCGTCGAGGTCGGCGCCCTCCTCCAGGAAGGTGCGGATCGCCATCCGCTGCGCGGTGGTCATCGCGCGCACCTCGGCGAGGTGGTCGACGAACATGCGGTAGCCCTTGTCCGTCGGCACGCGGCCGGAGGAGGTGTGCGGAGCGGCGATCAGGCCGTCCTCCTCGAGCGCCGCCATGTCGTTCCGGATCGTGGCGGCCGAGACGCCGAACGAGTAGCGGTCGACGATCGTCTTCGACCCCACCGGCTCCCGCGAGGCGACGTAGTCCTGCACGATGGCCCGCAGGACGTCGAGTCCGCGCTCCGAGACCATCGCGCACCTCCCGCCTGGCACTCCTTGCACCGGACTGCCAATTCTAAACCCGACCGCCGACGAGCCTGGCATCGCACGCGGGCCTGTCGATAGCCTGAACGCCGTTCCAGCGGTGCGGCGAGCGCGCCGCTCGAGGTCAGGAGCACGCGATGCGGGAGTCCCGGCCGACGGTCGCGGCGGCACCGCTGCCGCCCGCGGACGAGACGCTCTGGTCGACGCTCGCGCACTTCGGCACCGTCGTCGGCTTCCTGCCGTCCCTGCTGATCCTCCTCCTCGTGGGCCCGCGCAGCGCCCGGGTGCAGGAGGAGGCGGGGAGGGCCCTGGACTTCGCGCTGACGGCCTGCATCGCACTGGTCGCGCTGTGGGTCCTGGGCGCCGCGGCCGGCGGCGTCGCGTCGATCGTGCCCCGCGGCGCCGACCTGCCGTTCCTGCTGCTCGGCTTCCTCATCGGGCTCGTCGCGTTCGGCGGCTGGGTGCTCGTGGTCGCGCTCTCGATCGCCGCCGCGGTGCGGGTGCACCACGGCGCCTCGTTCCGCTACCCGTTCTCGCTGCGCCTCGTCGAGCGGCTGGATCCCGTCAGGAGACGACCGCGACCGATGGCCGCACCCCCGCCTCCGCCCCGGCGCAGCCGCTCAGCCCGAGCGACGAGCGGACGTGATCGACCCTGATCACGTCGGCTCGCCATCGCCTTCATCAGGTGACCGCCTCGCCGCATCCGCCCGGGCGGATGCGGCAGGCTCGCCGTCCGCACATCGAGAGGAACCCGTGAGCGACTACCAGACCCCCTCCGTCACGCCGCGACCCCTGCAGCCGAGCGACGAGCGCATGTGGGCGATGTTCACGCACCTCAGCGCGCTCGTGGGCATCGTGGTCGGCGCCGGCTTCGTCGGCTGGCTCGGCCCGCTGATCATCTTCCTGGTCTTCAAGGACCGCAGCGCCTTCGTGGCGGAGCACGGGAAGGCGACGCTGAACTTCCAGATCACGATGCTCGTCGCCGCGTTCGTCGCCGCGCTGCTGTGGATCGTGCTCGTCGGGTTCCTGATCACCGCCGCGATCTACGTGATCGTGATCGTGTTCTCGATCATCGCGACGGTCGCCGCCAGCCGTGGCGAGCGGTACGTCTACCCGCTCACCATCCGCTTCATCAAGTAGGGGCGGAGCCCTCGGCGGGCAGGAGGCGGCGGACGACGCCGTCCGCCAGCAGCCGGCCCGAGCGCGTCAGCACGACGCGGCCCGCGAACGCCGGCCCCGCCTCCACGAGCCCGTCGGCGAGCAGCCCGGCGATCGCCCGCCGTCCCCCGGTGTCAAGGCGGTCGACGGGCATGCCGTCCGCGAGGCGGGTCTCGAGCAGCACCCGCTCGACCGCGCGGGTCGCGTCGTCGAGCGTCTCCCGGCCCGCGGCCGGCGAGCCGCCCGCGGCGATCCGCTGCGCGTACGCCGCCGGGTGCTTCACGTTCCACCACCGCACGCCGCCGACGTGGCTGTGCGCGCCGGGCCCGACGCCCCACCAGTCCTCGCCCGTCCAGTAGGACAGGTTGTGCCGCGACCGCGCGCCGTCGTGCCGCGCCCAGTTGCTCACCTCGTACCAGCCGTAGCCGGCGGCCGCGAGGCGCTCGTCGGCCAGCTCGTACATGTCGGCCTGCAGGTCGTCGTCCGGCGCCGGCACCTCGCCGGACCGGATCCGGCGCGCGAGCGCGGTGCCGTCCTCGATGATCAGCGCGTACGCCGACAGGTGGTCGGGCTCGAGCGCGAGCGCCGTGTCGAGGCTGCGCCGCCAGTCGTCGAGCGACTCCCCCGGTGCGCCGTAGATCAGGTCGAGGCTGACGTCGAGCCCGGCGTCCCGCGCCCAGCCGACCACGAGCGGCACCCGCTCCGGGTCGTGGGTGCGGTCCAGCACCTCGAGCACGTGCGGCACGGCGGACTGCATCCCGAACGACACCCGCGTGAAGCCCGCATCCGCGAGGGTGCGCAGCGCGGCCGCGTCGACCGAGTCGGGGTTCGCCTCCGTCGTCACCTCCGCGCCCGGCGCCAGGCCGAAAGTGTCGCGGACCGCGCCGAGCATGTGGGCGAGATCGGCGGGCGGCAGCAGCGTCGGGGTGCCGCCGCCGAAGAACACGGTGCTCGCCCGCCGCTGCGGCAGCCCCGCGTCGGCGAGCACGGCGGCGGCGAAGGCGACCTCCTCCGCCGCCTGCCCCGCGAAGTCGCTGCGCCGGGCACCGCGCAGCTGGTCCGACGTGTACGTGTTGAAGTCGCAGTAGCCGCAGCGCACCCGGCAGAACGGCACGTGGAGGTAGACACCGAGCGCGCGGTCCTCCGCGCCGTCGAGCACGGAGGCCGGGAGGCGGCCGTCCGCAGGGGCGGGATCGGCGATCGGCAGGGCGCTGGGCATCAGGATCCATTGTCCGGCTCCGGAAGACTGTCCCCGTGCGCACCCCTTCCGCCAAGACCGTGCTCTGGGACGTCGACGGCACCCTGCTGCTGAACTCCGCGAAGGCCGGCACGTTCTACCACGACGCGATCCGCGAGGTCGCGGGTGTCGGACCGGTGCCCGGCGAGCCCCACGCCGTCGAGCACGGCAAGACCGACGGCCAGATCATCAGCGAGCGGCTCACGCGGTGGGGCGGCGACCCCGCCCTCTTCGACGCGGTCTCGCGGCGCATGGACGAGCTGTCCGACGCGTACCTGACCGACGCCGCCCGCCGGCGGGCCGCACCGGGCGTCGACGCCGCGCTGCACGCGGTCGCGGAGGCGGGCTGGGCCAACGGCCTGCTGACGGGCAACTCGCGGCACCGCGCCCGCGTGAAGCTCGAGGGCGCCGGGCTCGACGTCGACGCGTTCGACTGGGAGCGCTCCTACTTCGGCGACCGGTACCTGCGCCGCAGCGACCTGACCGCCGCGGCGCGGGACGACCTCGCGGGCGCCTCCGCGCTGATCCTCGGCGACACCCCGGCGGACGGCGAGGCGGCCGACGCGGTCGGCTTCCCGTTCATCGCGGTCGCGACGGGCGTCTACTCGGCGGAGGAGCTCCGCCGCACCTCCGCCGTCCTCGTGATGCAGGACCTCGAGCACGGTCTCCCGGCCCTGCTGGACTCCCTCCGCACCCTCTGACCCCGGACTTTGCTCACGCTTCTTGCCGCGCGACGAACCGTCGTGCGGCAAGAAACGTGAGCAAAGACCGCTAGGCGACGTTGGAGGGGTGCAGCGCCCGGACGATGCGCTCGTCCACCTTGCGCTGCAGCGCCTCGGGGTTGCTGCGGCTGAAGCGGGCGAGGCGCGACGGGGCCGGCGCCTCCCACAGCGAGCGCAGGTGGACCCAGACGCCGTCCTGCTCGTCGTGCTCGACGACGAGGTAGCGCTCGGCGACCTCCGTGTGCCCGTGCATCGAGCCGTAGACGAAGCCGATGCGTCCGGGCTCGTCGACGACCGACAGCACCTTGACGCGACCGGCGGCGGGCACGGGCTCGGCGGCCTCGATCACGGCCGTCATGCCGGGCGTGACCCAGGGCGTGCCGTCCTCGAGGTAGAGGGGGCCGGTGCCGCGCGGCGACAGCGCCGCCTCCTCGGCCCGCACGTCCTCGACGCGGTACCCGGCGGCGCGCAGGGCGCCCCAGGTCATCAGCGCCCGGCCGGCGAGGTCGAAGCGGCGCGCGCCGCTGCCGATGCGGTGCCGGTACTCGGCGGACCGGAAGCCGGCGGGCGGGAACGAGACGACGTCGGGGCGGGCCGTGACGCCGATCGCCGCGTAGTTCAGCCCGTGGTCGATCGGGGCGGAGCCACCCCGGCGCAGGGGGCCCGCGCCGGTACGGACGGTGCTCACTTCTTGGCGACCTCGGTGTCACCGGAGAGCGCCGCGATGAACGCCTCCTGGGGCACGTCGACGCGACCGATGGTCTTCATGCGCTTCTTGCCCTCCTTCTGCTTCTCCAGCAGCTTGCGCTTGCGGGTGATGTCACCGCCGTAGCACTTTGCTAGCACGTCCTTGCGCATCGCCCGGATCGACTCGCGGGCGATGATGCGGGCTCCGATCGCCGCCTGGATCGGGACCTCGAACTGCTGCCGCGGGATCAGCTTCTTCAGCCGCTCCGTCATGAGCGTCCCGTAGGCGTACGCCTTCTCGCGGTGCACGATCGCGCTGAACGCGTCGACCCGCTCGCCCTGCAGCAGGATGTCGACCTTCACCAGGTCGGCGGCCTGCTCGCCGACGGGCTCGTAGTCGAGCGACGCGTAGCCCGCGGTGCGGCTCTTCAGCTGGTCGAAGAAGTCGAAGACGATCTCGCCGAGCGGAATCGTGTACGAGATCTCGACCCGCTCCTCCGACAGGTACTCCATGCCGATCAGCGAGCCGCGGCGGCTCTGGCAGAGTTCCATCACGGTGCCGACGTAGTCCTTCGGGGCGAGGATCGCGGCCTTGACCATCGGCTCGCGCACCTCCGCCACCTTGCCGACCGGGTACTCGCTCGGGTTGGTGACGGTCACCTCCTTGCCGTCGTCCGTCGAGACCTCGTAGATCACGGAGGGGGCGGTGGCGATCAGGTCGAGGCCGAACTCGCGCTCGAGGCGCTCGGTGACGATCTCGAGGTGGAGCAGACCGAGGAACCCGCAGCGGAATCCGAAGCCGAGCGCCACGGACGTCTCGGGCTCGTACACGAGCGCCGCGTCGGACAGCTTCAGCTTGTCGAGCGCCTCGCGCAGGTCCGGGTAGTCGGCGCCGTCGATCGGGTAGAGGCCCGAGAAAACCATCGGCTTCGGCTCGGTGTACCCGGCGAGCGGCTCGGCGGCGGGCTTCACCGCCGTCGTGACGGTGTCGCCGACCTTCGACTGGCGCACGTCCTTCACGCCGGTGATCAGGTAGCCCACCTCCCCCACGCCGAGGCCCTTGGAGGGGGTCGGCTCGGGCGAGGAGACGCCGATCTCGAGGATGTCGTGCGCCGCGCGCGTCGACATCATCTGGATCCGCTCGCGCGGGCCCAGGTTGCCGTCGACCATGCGGACGTAGGTGATGACGCCTCGGTAGGCGTCGTAGACCGAGTCGAAGATGGCGGCGCGGGCCGGCGCGTCCGGGTCGCCCTTCGGGGCGGGGATCCGCGCGACGACGCGGTCGAGCAGGTCCTCGACGCCCATGCCGGTCTTGCCGGAGACGCGCAGCACGTCGGCCGGGTCGCCGCCGATCAGGTTCGCGAGCTCGGCCGCGTACTTCTCCGGGTCCGCCGCGGGCAGGTCGATCTTGTTGAGGACCGGGATGATCTCGAGGTCGTTCTCGAGCGCGAGGTACAGGTTCGCGAGCGTCTGCGCCTCGATGCCCTGCGCCGCGTCGACGAGCAGGATCGCGCCCTCGCACGCGGCGAGCGAGCGGGACACCTCGTAGGTGAAGTCGACGTGGCCCGGGGTGTCGATCATGTTCAGCGCGAACACGTCGTCGCCGACCTGCCAGGGCATGCGGACCGCCTGGCTCTTGATCGTGATGCCGCGCTCGCGCTCGATGTCCATCCGGTCGAGGTACTGGGCGCGGGCGTCGCGGTCGGACACGATCCCGGTGATCCCGAGCATCCGGTCGGCCAGCGTCGACTTCCCGTGGTCGATGTGCGCGATGATGCAGAAGTTCCGGATGCGCGCCGGGTCCGTCGAAGCGGGCTGGAGGGGCGTGAGGGCGCGGGGCATGGCGCCGACAGTCTCCCCCATGCAGCGCGCGACTAGCGTCGAGCCGTGCCGACGCCCGATTTCATCCTCCAGCTCCGCGAGCACATCGGCACCATCCCGCTCTGGCTCGTCGGCACCACCGCGGTGGTCGTCGACGGCGACCGGCTCCTGCTGGTGAAGCGCGCCGACACCGGCGAGTGGACCCCGGTGGCGGGCATCGTGGAGCCCGGCGAGCACTCCGCCGACGCCGCCGAGCGCGAGGTGTGGGAGGAGGCGCGGGTCCGCGCCGTCGTCGAGCGGCTGGCAGCCGTCGGCGTGACGCAGGAGTACGAGTACCCGAACGGCGACCGCACGCGGTTCACGGACCACACGTACCGGCTGCGCTACGTGTCGGGCGAGCCCGCGGTCGGCGACGACGAGTCGACGGACGCCGGCTGGTTCCCCCTCGACGCGCTGCCCGAGATCCCGGAGCGCTACCTCGCCCGCATCCGCCGCGCCCTCGCGCCCGGCACCGAGACGATCCTGGTCCGCGACCCCGAGGCCTGACCCGGTCGGAGCACGGGCTCGTCGTGCGGCCGGCTCGACCTGATCCACGCGCCGTCCCGTCAGCGACCGAGCGCTTGGTCGATGACAGGACGGGGCGTCGAACGAGCCGGTGCGGGCGTCGTCCACGGCGACGGCTGTCACCGGGGCATGACACGGTCTGCGGCGTGACCGACAGCCTCACCGACACCCGCGACGACGCGCTCGCCGTGCTGCGCACCCTCGTCGGGCGCCCCGACGCCGACTTCCACGACGGCCAGTACGACGCGATCTCCTCGATCGTCGACGGCTCGCGGCGCGCGCTGGTCGTGCAGCGCACCGGGTGGGGCAAGTCCGCCGTCTACTTCGTGGCGACGAAGCTGCTGCGCGACCGCGGCGCGGGGCCGACGCTGCTCGTCTCCCCCCTCCTCGCGCTCATGCGCGACCAGGTGGCCGCCGCTGCACGGGCGGGGGTGCGGGCCGCCTCCATCGACTCCGCGAACGCGCACCTGTGGGACGACGTGCGGGCTCGGCTCGCCGCGGACGAGATCGACGTGCTGCTCGTGTCGCCGGAGCGGCTGAACAACCCGGACTTCCGCGACACGCAGCTGCCGGACCTCATCGACCGCACGGGCCTGATCGTGATCGACGAGGCCCACTGCATCTCCGACTGGGGCCACGACTTCCGCCCCGACTACCGGCGCCTGCGCGAGCTCGTCGCGACGGCCGGCGGCACCCCGGTGCTCGCGACCACCGCCACCGCGAACGGGCGCGTCGTCTCGGACGTCGTCACGCAGCTGGGCGGCGCGGAGGACGTGCTCACGATCCGCGGACCGCTCGCCCGCGCCTCCCTCCGCCTCGGCGTCCTGCGCACGCGCGACCAGGCGACCCGGCTCGGGTGGCTCGTCGAGCACCTCCGCGACCTGGAGGGGTCCGGCATCGTCTACGCGCTGACGGTGTCCGCCGCGGAGGACACGGCGCGGCTGCTGCGCGAGGCCGGCTACGACGTGCTCGCCTACACAGGCAAGACGGAGAACGCCGAGCGGGAGGCGGCCGAGCAGGCGCTCAAGGAGAACCGGGTCAAGGCGCTCGTCGCCACCAGCGCGCTCGGGATGGGGTTCGACAAGCCCGACCTCGGCTTCGTCGTGCACCTCGGCGCCCCCTCCTCCCCCGTCGCCTACTACCAGCAGGTCGGCCGCGCGGGCCGCGCCACCGACTCGGCCGACGTCCTGCTGCTGCCGGGCAGCGAGGACGAGGCGATCTGGTCGTACTTCGCGACGGCGAGCATGCCGACGGAGGAGAAGGCGGCCGCGGTGCTGCGGGAGCTGGAGCCCGAGCGCCCGATCTCCACACCGGCGCTCGAGGCGCTGGTGGACATCAAGCGCAGCCGGCTCGAGCTGCTGCTGAAGGTGCTCGACGTGGACGGCGCCGTGCAGCGCGTGCGCGGGGGCTGGATCGCGACCGGGCAGCAGTGGACGTACGACGCCGAGCGGTACGAGCGCATCGCCGCTGCCCGCCGCACCGAGCAGCAGCACATGCTCGACTACGAGGCGCTGCCCGCCGGCGAGGCGGGCTGCCGCATGCAGTACCTGCAGCGCGTGCTCGACGACCCGACGGCCGTGCCGTGCGGCCGCTGCGACAACTGCGCGGGCGTGTGGTTCCCGACCGAGGTGTCCGGCGACTCCGCGGGCACGGCCGGGGCCGCGCTGCACCGCGTCGGGGTCGCCATCGAGCCGCGCAAGCAATGGCCGACGGGCGCCGACTCCCGCGGGCTGCCGCTCAAGGGGAACATCGCGCCGGGCGAGCGGCCGGAGGAGGGCCGCGCGATCGCCCGGCTCACCGACCTCGGCTGGGGGGGCACGCTCAGGCAGCTGCTCGCACCGGGCACGCCCGACCAGGAGGTGCCGCGCCCGGTCGTCGACGCGGCCGTGCAGGTGCTGCGCGAGTGGGGCTGGGCCGAGCGGCCCGTGGGCGTCGTCGCGATGCCGTCGTCCCGGCGGCCGCTGCTCGTCGCGTCGACCGCCCGGGCGCTGTCCGAGATCGGGCGGCTGCCGCTGCTCGGCGCGCTCGAGGCGACGACGTCCGGACCGCCGAGCGGGGGCGGCGGCGCGAGCCTCGCCCGGCTCGCGGGCGTGTGGACGGCGTTCCGGGTGCCGGAGGACCTGCGGGCGCGCCTCGCGGAGACGAGCGGGCCCGTGCTGCTCGTCGACGACTCGGCGGACAGCCGCTGGACCCTCACGGTCGCCGCCCGCCTCCTGCGGCAGGCGGGTGCGTCGGCGGTGCTGCCTTTCGCCCTCGCCCTGCAGGCCTGAATCCCTTCGTTCCGCAGACGTGGAACGCCTGCGGAACGAGGGGTCAGGCGGGGTCGGGCAGGCGGCGCAGGCCCTCGAGCAGGTCCTCGCGGCTGGCGGCCGCGCAGACGCGGATCCAGCCCTCGCCGGCGGCGCCGAACGCGCTGCCGGGGGCGACCGACACGCGGCGCTCGAGCAGGAACCGCTCGGCCCACGACGTGACGTCGCCGCCCGTCGCGTACGACAGGTCGACCCACAGGTAGAACGCGCCGTCGGGCTCCCGGTAGCGGATGCCGCGCTCGTCGAGCAGCGCCGTCGCCGCGCGCAGGTTCTCCCGGTAGTGCACCGCGGCGGCTGTGACGGCGTCCTGCGGGCCCTCCAGCGCGGCGACCGCGGCGCGCTGCGCCGGGGAGTTGACGCAGGAGATCAGCGCCTCCTGGAAGCTGCGCAGCAGGCTCGCCGGCGTCGGCGGCGTCACGAGGTAGCCGACCCGGCCACCGGTCAGCGCGTACGTCTTCGAGAACGACTGCACGGTCAGCACCCGCGCCGGGTCGATCGACGCCGGACTGACGTGCGGCAGCCCGTAGGTGAAGGCCTCGTAGACCTCGTCGCTCACGATCCACAGGTCGTGCCGCTGCGCGAACTCGACCAGCTCGCGCACCACGTGCTCCGGGAACACGACGCCGAGCGGGTTCGAGGGCGAGTTCAAGATGATCGCCCGCGTGCGCGGTGTGACGAGCGCGTCGAGGTCGGCCGCCTGCGGGAGGAAGGCGTGCTCGGGGTCGAGCCGGTACGGCACCGGCACCGCGAACTGCATCCGCGGCGCCATGGTGAACGTCGTGTACCCGGGGTCGGGGATCAGGACCTCGTCACCCGGGGCGAGGATCAGGCCGAGCGCGAGGTACAGCGCCTCGGTCGCCCCCGGCGTGACCCATACCTGGTCCGCGCCGACGTCGACGCCGTTGTCCCGCCGCAGCTTCATCGCGATCGCCGCGCGCAGCTCGGGGATGCCGCCGTTGCCGGTGTAGCGGGTGTCGTCCGCGAGCCAGGCGGCGCTGCCGGCCTCGAGCACGTGCGGCGCGACGGGCAGGTCGGGCTCCCCCACGGCCAGCGCGATGATGTCGTCGAGGGTCAGCGCGATCTCGAGGATCCGGCGGATGCCGCTCTCCGGCACGGACAGGGCGTTCGCGGTGTAGGACGGCACCGCGTCATTCAACCGCCGTCCCACGGGGGCCGCTCGACTGCTAGGCTGCCGGTCGGCTTTCGGGTACCAGCGCGCCCTCCGCGCCGCCCGTCGAGGCTCCTCCCCCACAGGAGCGGCCTCCACCCCATCTGCGAACCAGGAGCATCCGCATGGCCAACATCAAGAGCCAGATCAAGCGCATCGCCACGAACAAGAAGGCGACCGAGCGCAACAAGGCCGTCAAGAGCGAGCTGAAGACCCACGTCCGGGCCGTCCGCACCGCCGTGACCGCCGGCGACAAGGACAAGGCGATCGCCGCCCTCGGCCTCGCGTCCAAGAAGCTCGACAAGGCCGTCTCCAAGGGCGTCATCCACAAGAACCAGGCCGCGAACCGCAAGTCCGCGATCGCGAAGGCCGTCTCGAGCCTCTGAGTCGAGCATCCCGAAGGGCCGTCCGCGTCAGCGGGCGGCCCTTCGTCGTGCCGCCCGCGATCGTGCTCCGGATCCGTGCCGCTGCGATCGCGTCGAAGCGGCACGGATCCGGAGCAGGATGACGTCAGCGGCCGCGGCGGCGGGTGCCGAAGATGCCGCCCAGCACGTCGCCGAGCATGCGCTGGGTCTGCCGGTTGCCGAGCACCTTGGTGACGACGGAGACGCCCTGCTGCATCGCCCGGTTGCGGGCGGCGGCCTGGCGGTCCGCCTCCCGCTGCGCCGCGGCCCGCTCGCGGTCGGCCTCCTTGCGCGCGGCCGCGTCCTTCCGCGCCTCGGCCGCCGCCCGCTTGTCCGCGGCGGCGTCGGCCTTCGCCTGCTCGGCGGCCTCCTTCTCGGCGCGGTCCGCCTCTGCGGCGGCGTTCATCTTCGCGGTGAGCACCTCGGAGGCGGTCTCCCGGTCGAGCGCCGTGCCGTACTTCGCCTGCAGCGGCGACGCGGCGACCGCCGCCGCCATCGCGTCGGCCGGCGTGGGCGCCATCAGCGCCTGCGGCGCCCGCAGGCGGGTCCACGCGACCGGCGTCGGCGCCCCGTTCTCGTTCATCACGGTCACGACCGCCTCGCCGATGCCGAGGCCCGTCAGCACCTGCTCGAGGTCGTAGCCGGACCGCGGGTAGGTCTGCACGGTCGCCCGCAGCGCCTTCGCGTCGTCCGGCGTGAAGGCCCGCAGCTGGTGCTGCACCCGGGAGCCGAGTTGCCCGAGCACCTCCCCCGGCACGTCCTTCGGCGTCTGGGTGACGAACACGATGCCGACGCCCTTCGACCGGATCAGCCGGACCGTGCGGATCACCTGGTCGAGGAAGTCCTTCGACGCGTCCGCGAACAGCAGGTGCGCCTCGTCGAAGAAGAACACGAGCTTCGGCTTCTCCGGGTCGCCGACCTCGGGCAGGTCGTTGAACAGGTCGGCGAGCAGCCACATCAGGAACGTCGAGTACAGCGCGGGCCGGTCGGCGACGCCGGGCACCTCGAGCAGGCTGACGATGCCCCGGCCGTCCGGGGCGGTGCGGAGGAACTCCCGGGTGTCGATCTCGGGCTCCCCGAAGAAACCGTCCGCACCGGCGTCCGCGAAGCCGACGAGCTCGCGCAGGATCACGCCGATCGTCGCGCCGGAGATGCCGCCGAGCCCCGCGAGGTCCGCCTTGCCCTCGTCGCCCGCGAGCCACTGCAGCACCGCCCGCAGGTCCTCGAGGTCGGCGAGCGCGAGCCCGTGGTCCTCGGCGTAGTGGAACACGAGCGCGAGGCTCGACGCCTGCGTCTCGTTCAGCCCCAGCACCTTCGCGAGCAGGAGGGGGCCGAAGCCGGACACCGTCGCGCGGATGGGCACGCCCGTGCCCGCGCCGCCGAGGGAGAAGAACTCGACCGGGAACGACTCCGGCGTCCAGTCCTGCCCGATGCCCGCCGTGCGGGCGGTGAGCTTCGGGTCGGCGACGCCCGGTGTGGCCACGCCGGACAGGTCGCCCTTGATGTCCGCCGCGAAGACCGGCACGCCGGCGGCGGACAGCTGCTCCGCGAGCGCCTGCAGCGTGCGGGTCTTGCCGGTGCCCGTGGCGCCGGCGACGAGCCCGTGGCGGTTCAGCATGCCGAGCGGCACCCGCACCTGCACGTCGGGCTGCGGGGCGCCGTTCATCAGGGCGCCGAGCTCGAGCGCCGGGCCCTCGAAGGCGTAGCCCCGCCGCACGGCGTCGACCTGCTCGTCGGTCAGCGGCCCGGGCGCGGTCCCGCTCGCTGCGGGCCGGGCCGCTGCCGGTGCGGCGGCCTGCGCCTGCAGGGACGCGGCCTGCGCCTGCGCCGCCTCCAGCGCCTGCGCGGCGGCCGCAGCGGCCTCCTGCGCGCGCGCCACCGCTGCCTGCGCCTCCTCCTGCAGCCGTGCCGCCTCCGCCGCAGCCGCGTCCGCTGCGGCCTGGGCCTGCTCGATCGTGGGGTCGCTCATGGACGGCATCCTGGCAGCAGGCGTGCGCGACGCGCACGGCCCGGTCTCAGGTGCCGGTCCCGCCCCGTGCGGCGATGAAGGTCACGAGGCGCTCGACCGCGTACTCGGTGTCCCGCGCGCCGCCCTTCACGCGCTCGTCGGTCTCGGCCGTGAACACGATCGCCCGGCCGAGCCCTGCGGCCTGCCAGCCCTGCGCGTCCCGGCGGGCCCGCTCGACCTGCCACGGGGCCATGCCGAACTCCGACGCGATCTTCGCGGGGGCCCCGCGCGCGTCGAGCACCTTCGCCATGGAGCGCAGCTTCGCGGCGAGCGCCGCGACGATCGGCACAGGGTCGGCTCCGCTGTCGATCGCGTGCCGCAGCAGCACGAGGGCCTCGCCCGTGCGGCCCGCCAGCGCCGCGTCCGCCACGGCGAAGGCGTCCGTCTCCATCCGCCCCGCGTAGTACGTCTGCACGGTGCGCTCGCCGATGTCGCCGGTGGTGTCCGCGATGAGCTGCTGGCAGGCGCTCGCGAGCTCGGCGAGATCGCCCTGGAACGCGGACACCAGCACGCGCAGCGCGCCGGGGCTGATCCGCCTGCCGGCCGCGCGGAACTCCCCGGACGCGAACGCGGAGCGGTCGGCGTCGCGCTTCACCTCGGCGCACGCGATCTCGATGCCGCCGCCCGCGCCGCCGCGGATCGCATCGAGCAGCTTCTTGCCGCGCACGCCGCCGCTGTGCCGCAGCACGAGGGTCGCCCCGTCGTCGGGCGCCTCCAGGTAGCGGAGCGTCTCATTCAGGAACGCCTCCGACAGCCGCTCGACGGCGGTGACGCGGATGAGGCGCGGCTCGCCGAACAGCGACGGGCTCGCGAGCGTCGTGAGGTCGCCGGGCACCGCCGCGGCGGCGTCGAGGTCCGTGACCTCGAGGCTGGGATCCGCCGCGGCGAGCATCTCGCGGATGCGCCTGATCGCCCGGTCGGCGAGCAGGTCCTCCGGTCCGGACACGAGCACGACGGGCGCGGGTCGGGCCTCGCTCCAGGCGACCTGCGGGATCTTCGCGCTCGCGGCGCGGGTCGCGGGCCGGGCTGCCATGACCACGAACCTACTTCGCCGGCACCCACACGGCCGCGGTCACGGGCCGCTCGGACCAGACGCGGATCCGGCCGTCGCGCCAGGAGACGAGGACCAGGCCGTCCTGGTCCGTCCGCACCGCCCGGGTGCCGGTCGCCCGCAGGATGCCGAGCAGGCGCCGGGTCGGATGGCCGTAGTCGTTCCCCGCGCCGACGGAGATCACGCCGAACACCGCTCCCGCCGCGGCGTAGAAGGCGGGGCTCTGGTCGGCGGAACCGTGGTGGGCGACCTTCACGACGTCGACGCCCGGCAGCGGACCGGCGGCGAGCAGCGCGTTCTGCGCCTCCTCGCCGAGGTCGCCGGTCAGCAGCGCGGAGGCGCCGCCGCCGGTCACGTGCAGGGTGACGCTCGCGGCGTTGCCCGCCTCGATCGCACCGAGCGGATCGGGTGGCCAGAGCACGTCGAGGCGCAGGCGGCCGAGCTGCGCCGCGTCGCCGCGGTGCACCTGCCGGATCGCGGACCCGCCGCGGCGCAGCGCAGCGACCGTCGCGGCCGCCGCGGGACGGTCCACGGGGCCGACGAACGTCGTGCGCACCCGACCGGCGAGCGACGCCGCGGCGCCGACGTGGTCGGCGTCCCAGTGCGTCAGCACCAGCAGGTCGACGCGCGAGACGCCGAGGCGCCCGAGGCAGGCGGCGATCGGCGCGTCCTCGCGTCCGGTGTCGACCACCGCGTACCGACCGCCGCCGCCGTTCAGCACGAGCCCGTCGCCCTGGCCGACGTCGCAGGCCGCGACGGTCCAGTCGCCCGGCGTACCGGCGATGCGCCCCGCCGTGCCGCCGACCGCGGTGCCCGCGAGCACCAGCACCGCGAGCACCGTCGTCACCGCACCGGCGACCCGCATCCGACGCGGGGCCGTGCGGGCGAGCATCAGCACCCCGGCGACGAGGAGCAGCGCGGCCAGCGCCGCGCCGGCGATCCCGATCGGCCAGCCGAGCTGCGGGAACCGCGCGACCGTGCGCGCCACCAGACCGATCCAGGCGGCGGGGAGCCACCCGAGCGCGGCGGCGATCCAGGCCAGCGGCGGCGCGATCGGGCCGAGGAGGCAGGCGAGCAGCCCGAGCACGGTGACGAGCGGCGCCGCGGGCTCGGCGAGCAGGTTCGCGACGACCCCGAAGACCGGGATGCCGGGCTGCAGCAGGATCAGCACCGGCTGGCAGGCCGCCTGCGCGGCGATCGGTACCGCGAGCACGAGCGCCAGGCGGCGCGGCAGCACCCGCGCCAACCGGTCGGCGAGCGGCACCGCGAGCAGCAGCAGGCCTGCGGTCGCGGCGGCGCTGAGCACGAAGCCCGCGCTCCAGCCGAGCCACGGGTCGAGCACCAGCAGCACGAGCACCGCCACGGCGAGCGCGGGCGGGCCGGCAGCGCGGCCGCCCCGCAGTGCGCACAGGAGCGCCACCGCGGCCATCGCCGCCGCGCGGACGACGGAGGGCTGCGGCGTCACGAGCACGACGAAGCCGGCGAGCGCCGCGCCGGCCGACACGATCCGGAGGCCGTGCGGCAGCCGGAGCGCCGCGCCGAGCGCGAACACCGCGACCGTGACGACCGCGCAGTTCGCCCCGGACACCGCGGTCAGATGGGTGAGCGACGCGTCCCGCATCGCCTGCCGGAGGTCCGACCCCACCCGGCTCGTGTCGCCGACCGCGAGCCCGGGCAGCAGCGCCGCGCCGTCGCCGCGCAGCCGCGCGGTGCGCTCGACGAGCCCCGTGCGCAGCGATGCGGCCACGCGCTGAGCGGGAGGAGGCGGCCGCACGAGTACCGCCCGGCCGAGCACCGATCCGACGGCGGCGGCGGCATCGGGCGGCGCGGTCGCGTGCAGCCGGACCCGCACGCGGACGACCGCACCGGGCTGCGCCCGCACCGGGCCTTCGGCGAACAGCGTGACCGGCACCTCCACCGGTGCGCCCGCGACGCCCACGACCGCGCCCCGCAGCAGCGTGCGGGACGCGAGTCCGCCGGTGAAGTCGTTGCCGCCCGACGCGCCCGTCGAGTCGACGCGCACCTCGACGACGACGGCCCGCCCCATCGGCAGCGCCGCCGGATGCCGGCGGACGTCGCCGGCCGCCGCGGCCAGGAGCACGGCGGCGCAGACGAGCGCGCCCGCAGCGAGCAGGACGCGGCCGCGAGCGGAGCGACGCACGGCCCGCACGGCGAGCACGGCACCCGCGGCCAGCGCGAGGACGGCGCCGGGCGCAGCGAGCCGCGGCAGGGCGGTGCCGAGCAGCGCCGCGGCCCAGGTCGCCGCCGCGGGCAGCAGGAGCCCGGACCGGACGAGCCGGTCGCTCACGGCACGACCAGGTCGCGCAGGCCGGCGAGCGTCTTCGGGCCGATGCCGCCCACCTCCGACAGCTGGTCGACGGAGGAGAAGCCGCCGTGCGCGTCGCGGTACGCGATGATCCGGGCCGCCAGGGCCGGCCCGATCCGCGGCAGCGTCTCGAGCTGCGCCGCGGTCGCGGAGCCGAGGCTCACGGTCGCGGGGCCGCCGGTCCCGGCCGTGGAGCCGGACGCGGCCGCCGACGGCGCCCCGCGCTTCGGCACGACCACCTGCTGCCCGTCCGCGACCCGGGCCGCGAGGTTCACCCCGCTCTGGTCGGCGGCCCCGGTCGGACCGCCCGCCGCGGTGATCGCGTCGATGATCCGCGAGCCCGCGGGCAGGGCGACGAGCCCCGGGTGGCGCACGGCACCGCTCACGTGCACGAGCGCGGGCGTCGGTGCCGCCGCGGTCGGGACGACGCGGACCGCGGGCGCCTCCGCCTCGCTGCCCGACGCCTGCCCCGCGGCGAGCACCACGGCGACGAGGAGCACGACCGCGGCGGCCGCGGCGGCGAGGATCAGCGGCAGCGGCCGTCCTGCCGTCGCCATCGCGAACCGCGTCCGGAGGGAGTCCACCCGGGGACCGTAGAGCGGGGTCGTCGACCGGTCGGACCGGTCGACGACCCCGCGTGCGGAACGCTCCTGGGGAGGAGCGGATCGCTACTCGGTGGCGATGCTCACGACCTTCGGCGCCCGCACGACGACCCGCGCGATGCGCTTCGCACCGACGGAGCGCTGCACCACGTCGGAGGAGGTCGCGAGGCGCTCGAGGTCCTCCGCGGTGATCTTCGGCGACACCTCGAGCTTCGCCCGGACCTTGCCGTCCACCTGCACGATGGCCGTGACCGACTCCTCGACCAGCAGCGTCGGATCGGGCTTGCGGAAGCCCTGCAGGGCGACCGACGGCTCGTAGCCGAGGCGCTCCCACATCTCCTCCGCCGTGTACGGCGCGAACAGGCTCAGCGCGACCGCGATGGTCTCGACCGCCTCGCGCACCGCGCCGTCCGCGCCGCCGGGGCCGCTGTCGATCGCCTTGCGGGTGACGTTGACGAGCTCCATCAGCCGGGCGATCAGGACGTTGAACTTGAAGGTCTCCGCCAGGCCCGGGACGTCGGCCAGGAAGCGGTGCGTGTGGCGGCGCAGCGCCTGGTCGCCGCTCGACCAGTGCACGTCGGTCGGGCTGGTCACGTCGATCGCGAGCCGCAGCGCACGGTTCAGGAACTTCACCTGACCGCCCGGGCGCACGTCCTCCCAGTCGATGGTGTCCTCCGGCGGGCCGGCGAACGCCATCGTCAGGCGGATCGCGTCGACGCCGAACCGCTCGAGCTCGTCGGAGAGGCTCACGCCGCCGCGGCTCTTCGACATCTTCGCGCCGCCCGACAGGACCATGCCCTGGTTCAGCAGCGCGTTGAACGGCTCGGTGAAGTGCACGTAGCCCAGGTCGAACAGCACCTTGGTGATGAACCGGGCGTAGAGCAGGTGCAGGATCGCGTGCTCGACGCCGCCGACGTACTGGTCGACCGGCGCCCACTTGTCCGCCTCCGCGGGGTCGAAGGCGCGGGTGTCGTCGTTCGGCGCGAGGAAGCGCAGGAAGTACCAGGAGCTGTCGACGAACGTGTCCATCGTGTCCGCGTCGCGCTTCGCGGGCGTGCCGTCGATCGGGCTCGGCACGTTCACCCAGTCGGTCGCCGCGCCGAGCGGCGAGGTGCCCTTCGGCTTCAGGTCGAGGCCCTCGGTCGACGGCAGCACGACGGGCAGGTCCGCCTCCGGCACCGGGATCTCGGTGCCGTCCGCAGCATGGATGATCGGGATCGGCGTGCCCCAGAAGCGCTGGCGGGAGATCAGCCAGTCGCGCAGGCGGTAGCTCTTCGCCGCACGACCGGTGCCGGCCGCCTCCAGCTCCTTGACGACCTTCTCGATCGCGCGGGCCTTGGACAGGCCGTTCATGCTGCCCGAGTTCACGAGACGGCCCTCGCCGGTCAGCGCGACGCCGGTCCTCACCGGATCGACGGACTCGATCTCCGGCAGCTCGCCGCCCTCCGGGATCACCGGGATGACGCCGGTGACCGGCTGGAAGGTGTCGACCACGACCTTGACCGGCAGGTCGAAGGCGCGGGCGAAGTCGAGGTCGCGCTGGTCGTGCGCGGGCACGGCCATGATCGCGCCGGTGCCGTAGTCGGCCAGCACGTAGTCGGCGGCCCAGATCGGCAGCCGCTCCCCCGTGACCGGGTTGATCGCGTGGCGGCCGAGGGAGACGCCGGTCTTCGCGCGGTCGGTGTTGAGGCGCTCGACCTCCGTCGTCGACTGCACGCGCGCCAGGTACGCGGCGAACGGCTCGGCGAACTCCGCCGGCTGCCCGGCGATCAGCTCGGCGGCCAGGTCCGAGTCGGGGGCGACGACCATGTAGGTCGCGCCGTGGATCGTGTCGGGCCGGGTCGTGAAGACGGTGACGGGCTCGTCGCGGCCCTCGATGACGAAGTCGATCTGCGCGCCGTTGCTGCGGCCGATCCAGTTCCGCTGCATCGCGATCACCTTGGACGGCCAGGTGCCCTCGAGCTGCTTCAGATCGTCCAGCAGCCGGTCCGCGTAGTCCGTGATGCGGAAGTACCACTGGGTGAGCTTCTTCTTCTCGACGACCGCGCCGGAGCGGTCGGACGTGCCGTCGGGCAGCACCTGCTCGTTCGCGAGCACGGTCTGGTCCACCGGGTCCCAGTTGACCCAGCTGTCCTTCCGGTACGCCAGGCCCTTCTCGTACAGCTTGAGGAACAGCCACTGGTTCCACTTGTAGTACTCGGGGTCGGAGGTGTGCAGCTCACGGCTCCAGTCGAAGCTGACGCCGTAGCGCTCGAACGACGCCTTCTGCTGCGCGATGTTGTCGTACGTCCACTCGCGCGGGTCGCTGCCCCGCTTGATCGCGGCGTTCTCGGCGGGCAGGCCGAACGAGTCCCAGCCGATCGGGTGCAGCACGTTGAAGCCGCGCTGCCGCCAGTAGCGGGCGGTGATGTCGCCGAACGCGAACGCCTCCGCGTGACCCATGTGCAGGTCGCCGGAGGGGTACGGGAACATGTCGAGGATGTACTTGCGCGGCCGCTTGTCAGTGGGGTCGTCCGTGCGGAAGAAGTCGCCCTCCCGCCAGATCGGCAGCCACTTCTCCTGCAGCTGCGCGGGCGTCGGCAGCTCGTCGGGGGTCGGCTCGGGCATCGCGGTTCCTCAATGTGATCGGTGCCTGGTGCAGGCGGAGAACGACCTCCAACTGTAGAGGCCGGTGTGCGCCGGCCGTTCCCGCTCCCGCCCGGCCGCACGGCCCGCCGACGTACGCTGGCCCCGACGACGAAGGAGCGCCACCTGGACGCCTGGCTGACCGCCCTGCTCGAGGGCCTGACCACCCTCGGCGCCTGGCGGTACCTCGTCGCCTTCGTGGGCATGTTCTGCGAGACGAGCCTCTTCCTCGGCCTGCTCATCCCCGGCGACACCGTCGTGCTGCTGACCGCGACCGCCGGCAGAGGCGCCTTCGAGTGGGCGTCGCTCGTCCTCGCCGTGGTGGCGGGATCGCTCGCCGGTGAGACCGTCGGATTCGTGATCGGGCGGGTCTTCGGTCCCCGGCTGATCGCGAGCCGGCTCGGGAAGCGCATCGGCGAACGTCACGTGCTGCGCGCCGAGCGCTGGCTCGACCGCCGCGGCGGCCTCGCGATCCTGCTGAGCCGCTTCCTCCCGGTGATGCACGCGCTGATCCCGGTCACCGTCGGCGCGAGCCACTACCCGTACCGCCGGTTCCTCGCGTGGACCGCCCCCGCCTGCGTGCTCTGGGCGGCGCTCTACGTCTCCGTCGGGCAGGCGGCGGGGTCGAGCTACCGGGCGCTCGCGCAGGAGCTGCACTTCGCCGGCTGGCTCGTGCTCGGCGGCGTCGTCGTGTTCTTCCTCGTCGTCTGGCTGGGCAAGAAGCTGCTCCACCGCCTCGAGCGGCCGTGAGTTCAGGGCTGCGCCGCCGCCGCTGCGGCGCAGCTGTGACGCTCGGTGTGCATTGCTGCGCCGCCGCCGCCGCCGCGGCGCAGCTGTGACGCTTCGCGGCCCTGGACGAGCCGCGGTAGGCGCCGCGCGCGAGGTGCGTCGATGAGGCGGCTCACCTCGCCGCCCTGCCATGCGGCACGTTCGACGTCCCAGCCCGCGCGGCCCCCTCGGCGGTCGCAGCGGGACTCAGGGGCACATGCAGAAGGGCCGGCTTCCTCTGGGATGCCGGCCCTTCCTCGTCAAGCGGAGGGGGTCAGAGACCCTTCTCCTTCAGGAAGGCCTTCGCCGCGGCCTGCGGGTCGGTCTTGCTGCTGCCGGAGACCTGCTGGTTCAGCTTCAGCAGGTCGTCGGTCGTCAGCTTGCTGCTCACGCTGTTCAGCACGGTCGCCACGTCGTCGGAGGCCTTCGCCTTGCCGACGATCGGCACGACCTGCTGCGACGCGAAGAGGTTCTTCGGGTCCTTCAGCGTGACGAGCTTGTTCTCGATGATCGACGGGGTCGTGGAGTAGATGTCCGCGACCTGCACCGTGTTGTTCAGCAGCGCGCTGAGCGTCTTCGGGCCGCCGCCGTCGCTGATCGCCTTGAACTTCAGGTTGTCGAGGCCGTAGACCGACTTCAGGCCCTTGATGCCGTCGGCGCGGGTGGCGAACTCGGGGTTCGCGGCGACCGTGAACGAGTCGAGCTTCTTCAGGTCCGCGATGGAGCTGAGGGAGTTCTTGTCCGCGAAGGACTTCGTCACGTTCAGGGAGTCGGAGTCCGCGGCCGACGCGAAGTCGTAGGCCACCGCGTCGATCGTGCCGATCTTCGCGTCGATCCCGCTCTTCACGGCGTCGCCCGACTTGGCGTTCGCCGTCTTGTCCAGGTACGACAGCAGGGAGCCGGCGTACTCGGGCACGAGGTTGATCTCGCCGCTCTTGAGGGCGGCGAGGTAGGCGTCACGGGCGCCGATGTTCACCTTGTAGGTGACGTCGTAGCCCTTGTCCTCGAGCGCGCCGCCGTAGATGTAGGCGAGCGTGACGTTCTCGGGGAAGTTGGCGGAGCCGACGGTGAGCGACTTGGAGGCGCCCGACGCCGACGAGGACGGCTCGGAGCTGGAGCTCGAGCCGCTGCCGGCGAGGGTGTCGGAGCCGGCGCAGCCGGCGAGACCGAGGGCGAGACCGGCGGCGACCGCCACGGATCCGAGCAGGCCTCTGCGTGAGATGGACATCGGTTGGTTCAGTTCCCTTCGGGCATGGGTGCCCGGGAGACGGCCGAGGCCGACCTCCCGCGTGCTGTGGTGGTGCGGTCCCGGCCGCGGGACACCCCGCGCGGCCGAGCGGTCCGTTGGACGACGGCGAGCACGCCGTCGACGAGGAGGGCGAGGGCGGTGACCAGGATCGACCCGGCCACGACCTGCACGTAGTCGGTGCTGGCGAGCCCGCTCAGGATGAAGTCGCCGAGCGAGTTCGTGCCGAAGTAGGACACGATCGTCACGGAGGCGATGATCTGCAGCACCGCGCTGCGCAGCCCGCCCAGGATCAGCGGTGCGGCGAGCGGCAGCTCGACCCGCCGCAGGATCTGCAGCTCGGTGTGGCCCATCGCGCGCGCCGCGTCGATGGTGCGGCGGTCGATCGACTCGAGCCCGGCGTAGGCGCCGGCGAGCAGCGGCGGCACCCCGAGCAGCACGAAGACGAGCACGTTGGCGACGACCCCCGCGTCCTGCGAGGCGAACAGCGCGGTGCTCAGCAGCAGCGACAGCAGGCCGAGCGTCGGGAACGCGCGCACGACGTTGGCCAGCAGGATCGCGAACCGGCGGCCGCGCCCGGTGTGGCCGATGTACAGCCCCACGGGGAGCGCGATCGCCGCCGTGACGACGACGGAGATCAGCGTCAGCCACAGGTGGGCGCCGAGCTCGTCGAGGATGCCGGGTCCGAAGTTCACGGTCGACCAGTGCTCGGGGTCGAAGATCCACCTGAACGCGTCGAGGAACAGCATCAGACGCCCGTCACGTTCGGTCGGGTCGGCAGCGCCTCGAGTCGCGCGCGATCACGGCCCCGGACGCTCGTGCCGCGGTTCCAGGGCATCAGCAGCCGGCCGATCGCGCTGAGCACGACGTCGAACACGGCGGCGAGCAGCAGCACCGCGACCAGTCCGACGACGGCCTCGAGCGGGAACTGGCGCTGGAAGGCGTCCGTGAAGAGGTTGCCGAGGTTGGGGATGCCGACCAGGGCGCCGACGGTGGTGAGGCTGACCGTGCTCACCGACACGACGCGGATGCCCGCGAGCAGGACCGGGCCGGCGAGCGGCAGCTCCACCCGCCAGAAGCGCTGCACCGGCGAGAAGCCCTGCGCGGCCGCCGACTGCCGCACGTCGGCGGAGACGGAGCCGAACGCGTCCGACGCCGACCGGACCATGATCGCGATCGCGTAGAGGAACAGCGCGATCACGACGTTCAGCGGGTTGAGGATCGCGAGGCCGGCCGCGACGGGCACGAGCACCACGAGCGCGATGCCGGGGATCGTGTAGAGGATGTTGCCGATCGTCAGCAGCACGCTGCCCGCGACGCGCGATCGGCTGGCGAAGTAGCCGAGGGGTACCGAGGCCGCGAACCCGAGGAGGATCGCCGGGGCCGCGAGACCGACGTGTGCGACGGTCAGGGCCCAGATCTCATCGAGATGGCTCAGCACCCAGTCCATCAGGCGTCTCCCGCCTGGTCCGTCTTGTTCGAGATGCTGCGCGACTTCGGACCGGAGCCGGCGGGCAGCAGGTCGAGGCGGCCGCCCGGCGCGGCGACGAGGCCCGCCGGGTAGCCGGACGAGTCGACGAGCAGGACGTCGTCGCCCTGCCCCTGCTGCTCGGCCGTGAGCCGGCGCTTGCCGCGCTTCGCGCCCACGAAGTCGGCGACGAAGTCGTCGGCGGGGTGCGCGAGGATCTCCGCCGGGGAGCCGACCTGGGCGATCAGACCGCCGCGCTTGAGGATGACGACCTGCGTGCCGAGCAGGAACGCCTCGTCGATGTCGTGGGTGACGAACACGGTCGTCTTGCCGATCTCGCGCTGCAGGCGCAGCAGCTCCTGCTGCAGCTCGTCGCGCACGATCGGGTCGACGGCGCCGAAGGGCTCGTCCATCAGGAGGATGTTCGGGTCCGCCGCGAGCCCGCGGGCGACGCCCACGCGCTGCTGCTGGCCGCCGGACAGCTGGCCGGGGTACCGGTTCGCGAGCGACCGGTCGAGGCCGACCCGGTCGAGCAGCCCGAGCGCGGCCGTGCGGGCCTTCGTCTTCGGGACGCCGGTGAGCACGGGCACGGTCGCGACGTTGTCGACGACGGTGCGGTGCGGCAGCAGGCCGGAGTTCTGCATCACGTACCCGATGCGGCGACGCAGCGCGACGGGCTCTATGCCCGACACGTCCTCGCCGTCGATGAGGATCTGACCGTCGGTCGGGTCGACCATGCGGTTGATCATGCGCAGCAGGGTGGTCTTGCCGCACCCCGACGACCCGACGAACACCGTCGTGGAGTGCGACGGGATGGTGATCGAGAAGTCCTCCACCGCGGTCGTGCCGTCGGGGTAGGTCTTGCGCACGTGATGGAACTCGATGCCCACGTCAAGTCCTTCCCTGCAGCGCGGAGCGTGCGGTACGTCCGGAGCGCGCTCAACATACCGACGGCTCCGGACATCACAGCGCATCCCGGCGATCGCATCCCGATTGTGACGTCGGATGAGTGCCGGAGCGGTCTGCGAGACTTCGCATCGTGGCCCCACCGCAGCGTCGCCCGTTCCGCCGCAAGCCCTCGCCGGCCGTCGAGCAGGCGGTCGAGCAGGCCGTCGGCCGGGCGATGCGCATCGACGATGCGATCCGCGAGTTCCGCGAGCAGCGCGCCCGCCGGCACGGCCGCGTGCCGATCGTCATGCCCTACACCGGCTACGGCTCGACGACGTGGGTCCGGGTGCTCGCCCGCGTGCTCATCACGGCGCAGCCGCCGGCCGACCCGCCGCAGGAGTCGTTCCGCGGCTGGCGCAGCTTCACGAGCATCCCGGTCGACAACGCGCCGGTGCGGGTCGAGGTCGGCGACACCGTGCACCACGTCGTCGCGAACAGCGGCGGCCTGATCGACGTGCGCGTCGCGGTCGAGCTGACCCCCGGCTGGCACCGCATGACCCTGCAGGTGGAGGGCGAGGGCGACCGCTCCCCCGCGGTGGTGGCGCCGGTGTTCGTGCTCGACCCGAGCGCGCCGTTCGGCGTCGTGTCCGACATCGACGACACCGTGATGGTGACCGCCCTGCCCCGGCCGCTGCTCGCCGCCTGGAACACGTTCGTGCTGAACGAGCACGCCCGCACGCCGACGCCGGGCATGGCGGTGCTGTACGACCGCCTCCACGGCGCGCACCCGGCGGCCCCGTTCCTCTACCTGTCCACGGGAGCCTGGAACGTCGCGCCGACCCTCGGCCGGTTCCTGAGCCGCAACCTGTACCCGCCGGGGCCGCTGCTGCTCACGGACTGGGGTCCGACGCCGGACCGGGTGTTCCGCTCCGGCCGGGCGCACAAGGTCGACGAGCTGGAACGCCTCGCCGCCGAGTTCCCCGACGTGAAGTGGCTGCTGATCGGCGACGACGGGCAGCACGACGAGGAGACCTACAGCGGGTTCGCGGTTGCGCACCCCGAGAACGTCGTCGCGATCTGCATCCGGCAGCTGTCCGACAGCGAGGCGGTGCTCGCCGGCGGCCGCTCGCGCGAGCGGTGGCGCGAGGAGGCGACCGCGGCCGACTGGGTGTTCGCCCCCGACGGCGGCGGGTTCGCGAAGGCGCTGGAGGCGCGCGGCCTGCTCTGACCGCGGCCGGAGCCGGCCGCGGTCAGCGCTGCGGGCTCCGGATCAGGACCAGTCGGCGGGCCCGCCGCTGCCGGCGGGGTACTCGTCGAGGGGCACCTCGCCGCGCTGCCACGCGTCGAGGATCGGCTGCACGATGTTCCAGCACTGCACCGCCACGTCGCCGCGGATGGACAGCGTCGGGTCGTCGCCGAGCACGCCGCGGATGACCTCGCCGTACTCGGTCACGGGGCTCTTCGGCAGCGTGCCGGAGACCTGGACCGGCTCGAGCTCGAACGGCATGTCGCCGCCGCCGGACGTGAAGCGCAGCTCGATGCGGGGCGGCTTGAAGCCGAACCGCAGCACCTCGGCGCTGGCGTCGCCGGTCTGGCCGTCCGGACGGAACCGGACCGGGCGGTAGTGCACGCGGATCTCGTTGGCGGGATCGCCGATGGCCTTGCCCGATCGCAGCACGAACGGCACGCCGCCCCAGCGGGCGTTGTCGACCTGGAGCGCGATCTCCGCGAGCGTCTCCGTCTCGTGCTCGGGGTCGACGCCCTTCTCCGACGCGTAGTCCGGCAGCTGCTTGCCGTCGACCTCGCCGGCGGTGTACCGGGCGCGGCGGGAGGGGCCGTCGGTGTTCGGGAAGACGGGTGCGCCGGTCCACGGACGCGTGACCGACAGCACGGCCGCGAGCGAGTTCCGCAGGTGCTCGGCGTCGAAGTGGGAGGGGGCCTCGCAGGCCGTCACGGCGAGCACCTGCAGGAGGTGGGACTGCAGCATGTCGCGGAGGGCGCCGGCGGTGTCGTAGTAGCCGGCCCGGCCCTCGAGCCCGAGCTTCTCGTCGTAGACGATCTCGACCCGCTCGATGGCGTCCCCGTTCCAGGAGGACTCGAGCAGCCGGTTGTTGAAGCGCGTCGCGAGCATCGCCAGGGCGGCGCGGTGGCCGAGGAAGTGGTCGACGCGGTGGATGCGCTCCTCCGGCACGACCCGGCCGAGCGCCGCGTTCAGCGCCGTGGCGCTGTCCGCGTCGTCGCCGAACGGCTTCTCGACCGCGAGCACCGTGTGCTCCGGCAGGTCGAGGCCCTCGAGCACCGCGGCGACCTTCGACACGATGGCCGGCGGCAGCGCGAAGTACACGACGAGGTCGCCCTCGACCTGGTCCAGCAGCGGCTTCCAGTCGTCGGCGGAGGTGGGGTCGGCCTGCACGTACTCGGTGGTCGCGAGGATCGCGTCGACGGCCTCGCCCTTCGCACCGATCTGCTCGAACGCGCCCGCGACGGTGTCGCGCCACTCGCCGCCGCGGTCGGAGCGGCCGCTGCCGACGACCTTCAGGCCGTCGAGCAGCCGCAGGTCGGAGGCGTCGCCGCCGACGACGAGGCTGCCGAGCCCGGGCAGGAGCAGCCGCTTGGCCAGGTCACCGCTGGCGCCGAGGATGAGCATCGTGGTGGAGGTCACCCCGGGAGCCTACGGAGTACGCGCTGGATGCGGAGCGCACCCCGACCGGACGCGGGCCGGGAGCGGCGAGCCCCTCCGACGCGCGGCAGGGCGCGGCGCGGGCGTCCGCCCGTGCGCGCGTACCGTTGCGGCGTGTCCTCCTCCGCCCGAGTCCTCGACGCCGAGCTGCTGCACCGCATCGCGTCCCGAGCCGCCGGCCACGACCGCGACGGCTCCTTCCCCGCCGACGACCTCGACGAGCTGCGCGCCGCCGGCTACCTCGCCGCGCTCGTCCCCGAGGCGCTCGGCGGCTGGGGCCTCACCCTCGAGCAGCTGACCCGGGAGCAGTCGCGCCTCGCCGCCGCCGCGCCCGCCACCGCCCTGGCCGTCAACATGCACCTCGTCTGGACCGCGGTGGCGAAGACGCTGCACGACCGCGGCGACGCGTCCCTCGACTTCGTGCTGCAGGAGGCGGCCGCGGGCGAGGTGTTCGCGTTCGGGGTGAGCGAGGCGGGCAACGACCTGGTGCTCTTCGGCTCGACCGTCGAGGCGGCGCCGCGGCCCGACGGGTCGGTCGCCTACACGGGCACGAAGACCTTCACCTCCCTGTCCCCCGTCTGGACGCGGCTCGGCGCCTTCGGCCTCGACACCGCGAGCGCGGACGCCCCGCGGATCGTCTGGGGCTTCCTCGACCGCGACGCCGACGGCATCGAGATCGTGGAGGACTGGGACACCCTCGGCCAGCGGGCCACCCGCAGCGACACCACGCGGCTGCACGGCGCGGTCGTGCGGGCGGACCGGGTCGTCCGCCGACTGCCGCCGGGCCCGAACCCCGACCCGCTGATCTTCGGGGTGTTCGTGAACTTCGAGATCCTGCTCTCGTCGGTCTACGCGGGCGTCGCGCACCGCGCCGTGGAGCTGGCGGCGGAGGCGGCGAAGCGCCGGTCGTCGCTGAAGCTCGGCGGCGCGCCGCGCTCCGACGACCCCGACGTGCGCCGCCGCGTCGCGACCGCGGCGATGCTCGACGACGCGCTCGACCCCCAGATCCGGTCGCTGGCGCGCGACGTGGACACGGCCGCCGATCACGGGCCGCGCTGGTTCGCCAAGGCGTCCGGCCTCAAGGTCCGGGTGACGGAGGGGGCGAAGGCGGTCGTCGACCAGGCGATCCTCGTCGGCGGGGGCAGCGGCTACGCCGCCTCGTCCGAGCTCTCGCGGCTCTACCGCGACGTGCTCGCCGGCGCCTTCAACCCGTCGACCGCGGACTCGGCGCTCGGCACGATCGCCTCCGCGGTGCTCGGCCCGCCCTCCTCCTGACCCGTGCGGTGCTGACCGGGTCCTGCGGCACGGCGCAGCCCCGCCGGCTGCGAGCGCGCTGATCGCGCAGGAGGCGGTTCCTAGGCTTCTGCGGTGAGCGACGACGTCCCCGAGCGGCAGCAGCACCCGACGCTGATCCTGGCGATCTGCTGCCTCAGCCTGTTCATCGTCACGCTCGACGCGACCGTGACGAACGTGGCCCTGCCGACCATCGGCAAGGAGCTGCACGCCGGCGTGACGAGCCTGCAGTGGACGCTCGACGCGTACACGCTCACCCTCGCCAGCCTGCTCGTGCTCGCCGGGTCGAGCGCGGACCGGTTCGGGCGCAAGCGCGTCTTCCGCATCGGGCTGGTCGTGTTCGGCCTCGGTTCCCTGGCGTGCAGCGCGGCGCCGAGCGACGGCGTGCTCATCGCCGCGCGGGTGCTGCAGGCGCTCGGCGGCACGATGCTCAACCCGGTCTCGCTGTCGATCATCACGAACTCGTACAAGGAGCCGAAGCAGCGGGCGCGGGCGCTCGGTGTCTGGGGCGCCGTCAGCGGCGTCTCGCTCGGCTTCGGACCGCTGGTCGGCGGGCTGCTCGTGGAGACGATCGGGTGGCGGTCGATCTTCTGGGTGAACGTGCCCGTGGTCGTCGCGGCGCTGGTCCTCACGACCCTGTTCGTGCCCGAGTCCCGAGCCGCCAAGGCGCGTCGCGCCGACCCGCTCGGGCAGGTGCTCATCGTCGTGCTGCTCGCCGGCGCGGTGTTCGGGATCATCGAGGGCCCCGAGCTCGGCTGGACGTCCCCCGCCACGCTCGGCGCGTTCGTGGTCGCCGCGATCGCGCTGGCGCTGTTCGTGCCGGTGGAGCTGCGCCGCAGGGAGCCGCTGATCGACCCCCGGTTCTTCACGAGCATCCCGTTCTCCGGCGCGGTGCTCGCCGCCGTGCTCGCGTTCGGATCGTGGAGCGCGTTCCTCTTCACGAACACGCTCTACCTGCAGGACGTGAAGGGCTTCTCGCCGGTGCTCACCGGGCTGCTGTTCATGCCGGCCGGGATCGCGATCCTCGTCGCCTCCCCGGTGTCCGGCCGCCTCGTGGGCGCCCGCGGCACCCGCCTGCCCATGTCCCTCGCGGGGTTCTTCGTCGCCGTCGCCGCCGTCTCGCTCGCCTTCACCACCGCCTCCTCCCCCGTCGCCCTCGTGGCGGTGGTGTTCGCCCTGTTCGGGCTCGGCTTCGGCCTGGTCAACGCGCCGATCACGAACACGGCGGTGTCCGGCATGCCGAACGACCAGGCGGGCGCGGCCTCGGCCATCGCGTCGACCGGGAGGCAGGTGGGCACCTCGCTCGGGATCGCGCTCGCGGGCTCGATCACCGGTGCGGCGGGCGCGGGCGGGAAGGTCCCGAAGTCGTTCGCCACGGACGCGCACCCGCTGTGGTGGACCATCGCGGGTGCCGCGCTCGTCGTGGCCGCGATCGGATCGATCAGCAGCACGAGGGCCGCCGGCGCCTCGAGCGAGCGGCTCGGCCCCCTGCTGCAGGACGCGACGCGCGCCTGAGGCGCGCAGGTTGAAAGGGAAGGGGTCGGCGTCGGTGTACACTCGACAGGCCGCTGCAGCGGCACGTACGGGTCTGTGGCGCAGCTGGTAGCGCACCTGCATGGCATGCAGGGGGTCAGGGGTTCGAGTCCCCTCAGATCCACAAGACGAACGGCCTGATCAGGACCTCTCTCGCCAGAGGAACCGGTCAGGCCGTTCGTCGTTATCCCGCCTCCCCGCACGCCGGTGGACGCTCGGTGAAGGCCGGATGGACGACCCGTGCCGCACCCCCGGATACCGGGGCCCGGCCTTCCGCCGTCGCACCCCCCGTCGGGATACTGACCGCGCGGACGACCGCGTCCGCACGCGGCCCCGCCGCGACGGACGGAAGAGGGAGAACCCATGGGCACCATCACGACCACGGACGGCACCGAGATCTTCTACAAGGACTGGGGCACCGGCCAGCCCATCGTCTTCAGCCACGGGTGGCCCCTGTCGTCGGACGACTGGGACACGCAGATGCTGTTCTTCCTCGCCGCCGGCTATCGCGTGGTCGCGGCGGACCGCCGCGGGCACGGCCGCTCGACGCAGACGGGCGACGGGCACGACATGGACCACTACGCCGCGGACCTGCGCGCCGTCGTCGAGCACCTCGACCTGCACGACGCGATCCACGTCGGCCACTCCACCGGCGGCGGCGAGGTCGCGCACTACATCGCGACCTACGGCGAGGACCGGGTCGCCCGCGCGGTCCTGATCAGCTCGGTGCCGCCGATCATGGTGCAGACCGAGAGCAATCCCGGCGGCCTGCCGAAGAGCGTCTTCGACGACCTGCAGGCGCAGCTCGCGGCGAACCGGTCGAACTTCTACCGCGCCCTCCCCTCCGGCCCGTTCTACGGGTTCAACCGGCCCGGAGCGGAGACGTCCGAGGCGATCATCGAGAACTGGTGGCGCCAGGGGATGATGGGCGGCGCGAAGGCCCACTACGACGGCATCGTCGCGTTCTCGCAGACCGACTTCACCGAGGACCTCAAGAAGATCTCGGTGCCGGTGCTCGTCATGCACGGCGAGGACGACCAGATCGTGCCCTTCGCCGACTCGGGCGCGCTCTCGGTGCAGCTCGTGCAGAACGGCACGCTGAAGAGCTACCCGGGCTTCCCGCACGGCATGCCCACGACGCAGGCGGACGTGATCGACGCCGATCTGCTGGCGTGGCTGCGGTCCTGACCCCGATGTGACGGCGGAGGAGGGCCCGCCCGCGGGCAGGACCCCCTCCGATCGTCGCGGTCAGACCATCTCGTGGCGGTTCGCCCGCGCGAGGTCCTCCTCGAAGTCGACCTCGACCGCGAAGCGGCGCGAGATGTCGAGCGGCGCGACCTTGACGCCGCGGTCCTGCACCGCGGTCTCGATGCCGCGCTCGAAGTAGTCCTGGTCGCCGCAGCGCTCCAGCTCCTGGAGCAGGACCGCCTTGTCGTGCGCGGAGACGTAGTTGATGCCGACCGCCTCGCCGAGACCGCCGGTCACCTGCTTCGACAGCTCGCGGATGAAGCCCTCCGCGTCCACGGTGTACTTCACCTCCTCCTCGCCGACCGCCGCCGTGTTGACGCAGACGGTGCTCTGCTCGGCGTCGATCGCGCCGCGCAGGTCCTCGAGCACGGCCGGGTCGAACACGACGTCGCCGTTCAGCCACAGCACCCCGCCGTCCGAGGAGACGGACAGCGCGCGCAGCAGGCTCTTCGACGTGTTCGTGTCGTCGAAGTACGGGTTGTAGGCGAACAGCAGGTCCGGCTGCTCCTCCATGATCAGGTTGGCCTTGAAGCCGGTCACGACGATGATGCGCACCCGGTCGCCGAAGACCGAGCGCAGGTTGTCCACCTGCTGCTGCATGATGCTGCGGCCGTCCTGCAGCCGGGTCAGCGGCTTGGGCAGCGGCCGGCCGAGTCGGGTGCCGAGGCCCGCGGCCAGGATGACGGCTTGGATCTCGCTCACGCGCTCCTCCTCGAGAGTTCGTCCTCCCCGTGGATGCGGGGAAGCACCAGGTCGAGCACGCGCTCGGTGGCGTGACCGTCGTCCAGGCTGCAGAACATATCGGCGAACGCTGCCAACGGCGTCCCCGTGCGACGGCGCACCCCGTCGAGGTCGGCCAGCGCGTCGAGCAGTTGCTCGCTCGACGACACGATCGGGCCCGGGCACAGCTGCCGGTAGTCGTAGTACATCCCGCGCTCGGCCTCGTACCGCTCGAGGTCGTCCGCGAGGTGGACGATCGGGCGGCCGAGCCGCGCGAAGTCGAACTGGGTCGACGAGTAGTCGGTGACCATGACGTCGGCGGCGAGGTACAGGTCGGCGACGTCCGGGTAGGCCGACAGGTCGAGCACCCCCGGCGTCGTGACGGTGCCGAGCGCGTCGGAGACCTTGTAGTGCAGGCGCAGCAGCAGCACCGCGGACCCGCCGAGGCGCTCGCGGAACCGCTCGAGGTCGATCCGGAGCCGGAAGTCGGCCCCGTCCTCCGCGAGGTCGTCGTCGCGCCAGGTCGGGGTGTAGAGGACGGCGGTCGTGCCCTCCTCGATCCCGAGCTCCGAGCGGACGCGGGCGCGGTGCAGGTCGCGGTCGGGCGCGCTCAGGACGTCGTTGCGGGGCAGCCCCGTCTCGTGCACGGCACCGGCCCAGCGGAAGGCGCGACGGAGGTGCGGGGTGCTCGCGGCGTTCGGCGAGAGCAGCAGGTCCCACCGGGACACGTCCTCGTCGATGCTCGCCCGCACGTCGTCCGACAGCGACTTCTCGTCGTGGCTGATCACCTTGAGCGGCGTGCCGTGCCAGGTCTGGAGGTAGACCGTGTCGGCCCCCTTCCGCCACTGCATGCCGAGGTGGGTGTTCGACACCACGAGGTCGGCCGTCTCGAGCGCGGCGACGCACTCCGGGGTGCCGTGGACCACGGTGGTCACCCCGTCGGGGAAGGTGTGCGCCTGTTCCGGGGAGGCGATCCAGACGTGCTCGACGTCCTCGCCGTCGTGCGCCTGGGCCACGGCCCGGTGCAGCGCCCGCGGGCTGTCCGAGAACCATCCGCCGAAGCTGTTGTAGACGATCTTCAACAAGGTCCTTCCTGATCGGGTCGTGCCGGGCGACCGGCGCGGGGTGCGGTGTCCACCGGTCAGGACCGGGTTCCTCCTCGTGCTGCGGCGCGTGCGCGCCCGACGGGCTCCTGCCGGCGGAGCCGGACCGCGTCCGCCGGACGGGCGGTCACGGCGCACGCCGGGCGGGAGGCGGGCCGATGCGTCTCGTCGCTTCGCGTTCCGGCGTGCAGGGGTCGTTCCGCCGGCGCGCGGGCGGTGCACCGCTCGCCAGCGTATCGGCCTCCGGCTGCTCCGCCGCCCCGGCCGCTCCGCGCGACACCGCGTCGTGCGGGTGCGCCGGCGAGCGTCCCGCGTCGCTCCCAGCGCGCCGTGCCCATACTGACGCCCACGAGGGCGTGGAAGGGCTGATGACCGTGGACCGCCGAGTGACCGCGACCCCGTCCGACGGCGACGGCGCGGGGATCGTGCGCCCGCGCATCGAGCGGCGCCGCTACACGGGCGAGGACGGCATGCGCGGCCTGCCCGTGGAGGGCCGCTTCGAGAGCCGCGACCCGGAGGAGTTCGAGGCCGAGGTCGTGCGGGCGGAGCTCGGCGCGCTCGTGCTGCGCCGCACGACGATGACGGCGCATCGCGCCATGGTCGACGGCAGCGATGCGGGCGCCGACATCCTGCGGCTGATGACCGTACAGCACGGCTCCGTGCTGGCCGCCCCGCCCGGCGGCCGACCCGTGCGCCTCGAGGTCGGCGACGCGCTGCTCACCTGCCGCGCCCGGACCTACGTGTACCAGGCGGACGGCCCGATCGCGATCGTCGCGTCAACGCTGCCGGTGACCAGCCTGCCGCCGCTCGCACGCCGCCTCGACGACCTGCCGGTCGGTCCGCTGCCGCACACGCCCCTCGTCGACGCCGTGGTGGCGCTGCTCGTGGAGCTGGCCCGCCGCCTCGACGAGCCGTGGCTGTTCGACGCCGACTTCGCAGCGCGCGGCCTGATCGACCTGCAGACCGCGATCCTCTCGGAGGTGATGGCGCCGCCACCGCCCGCACCCGGCCCGGACCGGGTGCGCGCCGCAGCCGTCGACCACATCGAGCGCCACCTGGGCGACCCCGGTCTGCGGCCGCCGCAGATCGCGGCGGCCCTCGGCGTCAGCCTCCGCTACCTGCACCGCGCGTTCGACGAGACGGACTCGACCGTCGCCCGCTACCTCCGCGACCGACGGCTGGAGGAGGTCGCGCGCACGCTCCGAGCCGGCGAGCGGCAGCCGTCGCTGCAGCACCTCGCCGAGCGCTACGGGTTCAGCGGCCAGGACCAGCTGGCGCGCGCGTTCCGCCGCCGGTACGGCTCGTCCATGACGGAGTACCGGGCGGCCCGCCCCTGAGCGCGACTCAGGAGGCGGTCGCGGGCTCCTCGATCGGGATCACCGGGCAGTCGCGCCACAGCCGCTCGAGGGCGTAGTACTCGCGGTCCTCCTGCAGGAAGACGTGCACGACGACGTCGCCGAAGTCGAGCAGCTCCCAGTGACCCGAGCCGCGTCCCTCCCGCCGCCGCACCGACACGCCGAGCGAGCCGAGCCGCTCGTCCACGGCGTCGGCGATCGCGCTCACGTTGCGCTCGCTGCTGCCGGAGACGAGCAGGAAGGCATCGGTCAGCGCGAGACGACTGGAGACGTCGAGCGCCACCAGGTCCGTCGCGTTCCTCGAAACGGCGGCTGCTGCCGCCTCCTGCACCTGGGACCTGATCTGCTGCTCCATCTGAGCGATCAGAATAGCTTGAGCACCCAGCTGCCGACGAGCAGAGTCACCACACCCACAGCCATCGCACCGGCGACGATCGCCAGCACCGTGGGCAGCAGGTTGCTGCCGCGGCGCGGCGCGGCCGCGAAGCTCCGGTCGTGCGGCGCGCCGCTGACGGCCTTCGAGGCCCGCACGGGGGCGACGCCGGCGGCCGGCTCGTCCTGCGACGCCTCGTAGAGGCGGTCGATCTCGTGGGAGTCGTAGAGGTCGCTCGGCGCCCCCGTCGTGGAGAGGCTCCGCGGCAGGTTCATGGAACCGGTGATGAAGATGTCGCCGTTCGCGTTCACCGCGGCCTGCGTCATGTCCGCCTGCGGGTCGTTCGGCAGGATCAGCGCGTTCGCCGAGCCGTGCGAGCCCTGCACCGAGCGGCTGAGCAGGCCGGTGAAGCCCTCCTGCACGTCCTCCTCGTCGGCCCATGCGAGCGCGGGGTTCGACGCGGCGGGCTGAGGAGCCTGCGGCTGCTGGCGCGCCTTGCGGATCAGCGCCTCGAAGCCGGCCAGGTCGGTGACCTCGCTGGGCGGGCCGATCTGCGGGTCGTGGAACTGCGACTGCGGCTGCGGCTCGACGAACGGCAGGGCGGGCTGCGCCGGCGTCGGCCCGGGCGTGAACGCGCGCGGCTCGTACGCCTGGGGGTCGTAGTCGTCCTCGTCGTCGTCGTAGTCCTCGGCGCTCCAGGCCTGCGGCTGGATGAAGGCCGGATCGACCTGCGCGGCGCCCCACTCGTCGCGGTGCTCCGCGGGAGCGATCGGCACCGGGCTCGAGAAGGTCAGCGAGTCGTCGCCCGCGGGCTCGCTGAAGGCCTGCGGGAGGCTGATCGGGTTCGTCGTGTGCGACGGCGCGTCCAGGTCGACGGCCTGCCGCGGGATGACGACGGTCGGCTCGGGGAGGTACGGCTCGTCGTAGTAGCCGTCCTCGTCGTAGTCGGCGCCCTCGAAGCCGGCCGGCTGCTGCGGCGGCGCGACGGGCCGCGGAGCGGCGGGGGCCGGGTGCGGATCCGCGAACAGCTCGCCGGGGAGGCCGTCCTCGCGCTGGTCCGCGATCTCGAGCTCGCGGCGCTGGCGCCGCGTGAGGCCCTGGCCGGCCTCGAAGGCCGCCGGGGACGAGAAGGCCTGGGGCTGCTGGCCGGTCTGCACCGGCTCCTGCGGAGCGGCGGCGCGACCCGGCGCCTGCGCCTCGGCGCCGCGCCGCAGCACGGCGTCGCGGACGCGGTCGAGCAGCTCGCCGGAGACGCTCGAGTCGTCGGCTCGCGGTGCGGCCGGCGCCTCGGGCACGCCGGCGCGGAACGCGTCCAGCTCACCCGTCTGCTCCGCCGCGGCACGCTGGCCGCGCGTCAGCGCCGCCCAGATGTCCTGCGTGTCGCCGACGTTGAACTCCTGATCAGGAGCGAACTCGGCCGCGAAGTCGTGCGCGTCGAAGTCGACGACGCCCGACGGGTGCGGTTGCTTCTGCGCGAGCGCCTCAGCGGCGCGCCGCTCGGCCTCCCGTGCCTCTCGACGGCTCATCGGCGCTCCGGAGGAAGCGTCCAGAGCCCCACTCGCGCCATTGCGCGTCTGCTGGTCCTGCCACGACGTCATGCTTCGCTCCTGTACAGCCGGTGCTTGCTGATGTACTGAACCACACCGTCCGGCACGAGGTACCAAACCGGGGCGCCGTGTCGCACTCGCGATCGGCAATCCGTCGACGAGATCGCCAGCGCGGGCACCTCGAGGACGCTGACGTCGCCCTGCGGCAGGTCGCTGACGGACAGCGTGTGGCCCGGCCGGGTCACCGCGACGAAGTGGGCGAGCCCCCAGAGCTCGTCGAGGTCCTTCCACGACACGATCTGCGCGATCGCGTCGGCGCCGGAGATGAAGAACAGGTCCGCGTCGGGGTGCTGCGCGGCGAGGTCGCGCAGGGTGTCGACCGTGTAGGTGACGCCGCCGCGGTCGATGTCGACGCGCGAGACGGTGAACCCCGGGTTCGACGCCGTGGCGATCACGGTCATGAGGTAGCGGTGCTCCGCCTCCGAGACCGGCGTCTTGTGCCACGGCACGCCCGTGGGGACGAAGACGACCTCGTCGAGGTCGAAGACCCGCTGGACCTCGCTCGCGGCCACGAGGTGGCCGTGGTGGATCGGGTCGAAGGTGCCGCCCATCACGCCGATGCGGCGGCGGGTGCTCCCCGCGGGACGAGCGGCGCTCAGTGCGCTGACGGGGGCTCCGTCAGCTGCCGTGCGGGTGGCCGGCGTCGACGCCCTTGCCCGCGTGGCGGTTCGCGACGTCGCGGTAGGACCACGTGACGGCCCCGAGCAGGATGAACACGCTGACCGCGATGATCGGGAACACGACACTCGGCACGGGGAGCGACTGCTCCTCGATGGTGGCGGCGGCGAGCACGGCCGAAGCGACGACGGACATCGGATCCTCCTAGAGCGCCCGGCGGGCTGGATCAGTGTAGAGCGACCGCCGCCGTGGAGCCGTTCAGGCGCGGATCTGACCGGTCCCGCGGACGAGCCACTTCGTGCTCGTCAGCTCCGACAGGCCCATGGGGCCGCGCGCGTGCAGCTTCTGCGTCGAGATGCCGACCTCGGCGCCGAAGCCGAACTCGCCGCCGTCGGTGAAGCGCGTGGAGGCGTTGACCATCACCACGGCGCTGTCGACCTCCGCCAGGAAGCGCTCGGCGCTGCGCACGGACTCGGTGACGATCGCCTCGGTGTGGTGCGTCGACCAGGCGGCGATGTGCCCCATGGCCGCGTCGAGGTCGTCGACCACGGCGACCGCGAGGTCGAGGGAGTAGTACTCGGCGGCCCAGTCGTCGTCGCTCGCGATCTCGAGGTCCGGCACGATCGCGCGGGTCCGCTCGTCCGCGTGCAGCACGACGCCCGCCTCCTGCAGCGCCGCCGCGACGGGCGGCAGGAGGCGCTCCGCGGCGGCCGCGTGCACGAGCAGCGTCTCCGCCGCGTTGCAGACCGCGACGCGGTGCGTCTTCGCGTTCAGCACGATCGACACGGCCATCTCGACGTCGGCGCTCTCGTCGAGGAACACGTGCACGACGCCCGCCCCCGTCTCGATGACCGGCACGGTCGACCCCTCCACCACGGCCTTGATCAGCCCGGCGCTGCCGCGGGGCACGAGCAGGTCGACGAGGCCGCGCGCCCGCATGAGGGCGTTCGCGCCGTCGCGCCCGAACTCGTCCACGGTCTGCACCGCGCCGGCCGGCAGGCCGGTGGACGCGAGCGCGTCCTGGATCACGGCCACGAGGGCCGCGTTGGAGTGCTGCGCCGCGGTGCCGCCCCGCAGCACGACCGCGTTGCCGCTCTTCAGCGCGAGCGCGGTGATGTCCACCGTCACGTTCGGGCGGGCCTCGTAGATGGCGCCGATGACGCCGAACGGCACCCGCACCTGCGTCAGCTGCAGCCCGTTCGGCAGGGTGCTGCCGCGCACCACGTCGCCGACCGGGTCGGGCAGGCGCACGATGGCGAGCACCGCGTCCGCGAGGGCGGCGATTCGCCGCTCGTCGAGCGTCAGCCGGTCGACCAGCCCGTCCGAGAGCCCGGAGGCGCGAGCCGCGGCGAGGTCGTCCGCGTTGGCGGCGATCACCTCCGCGCTGCGGGCGAGCAGCGCGTCGGCGATGGCCTCGAGCCCGCGGTTCCGCTCGATCGCGGTGGCGGTCGCGAGGCGCGTGGACGCGGCCTTCGCCGCGCGGAACCGGTCCTCCGCGGTCGCGAGGCCGCGGTCCTCCAGCACGTCGGTCATGCGCGCGATCCTAGGACGCGGGCTGCTCCTGCGGGGCGCTCGAGACGCCTGCCTCGAACCAGGTGCCGATCCGCTCCCCCGCCAGGGCCGCGTCGACCCGGTCGGTCGCGGTCAGCAGGACGGCGATGCCGGAGTCCGCAGCCATCCGCGCGGCAGCGAGCTTCGTCGCGGCTCCCCCCGTGCCGACGCCGGTGTTCGTCTCCGTGACGAGCACGTCGGCGAGCGGGTCGCCCGCGGCGACGAACGGGATGCGCTCGGCTCCGGGCTCCCCCGGCGGGCGCGTGTAGAGGGCGTCCACGTCGGACAGCAGCACGAGCAGGTCCGCCCGCAGCAGGCGCGCGACGAGGGCCGCGAGCCGGTCGTTGTCGCCGAAGCGGATCTCGTGGGTCGCGACGGTGTCGTTCTCGTTGACGACCGGCAGGATCCGCAGCGACAGCAGCGTCTCGAGCGCGCGCTCGGCGTTGCGGCGGTGGGTCGGGTCGTCGATGTCGCTCGCGGTGAGCAGCACCTGGGCGGCGGTGACGCCGAAGCGGTCGAGGCGCTCCTGGTACCGGCGCACGAGCAGGCTCTGCCCGACCGCGGCGGCGGCCTGCTGCACGGCGAGGTCGGTGGGGCGCTCCTGCAGCCGCAGGTAGGGCATGCCGGTCGCGATCGCGCCGGAGGACACGAGCACGACCTCCGCACCACGGGCGTGGGCGCCGGCCAGCGCGTCCACGAGCGGGCCGAGCTGCCCGGACCGATCGCCGCTGATGGAGGACGAGCCGACCTTCACCACGATGCGGCGAGCCGTCGCGACCGCGTCCTGCGTGGCCGGCGCGGTCACGGCTCGAGGTCCCTCGTCGCCTGGACGGCGCGGCGCTCCTCCTCGTCCTCGGCGCGCGCGGCCGCCTTGGCGTCCATGCGCTCCTTGTAGCCCTGGCGGCGCTCCTCCGTGCTGCGGCGGGTGGAGCCGCCGAACCGCGCGTCGGTGCCGCGCGGGCTCGTGACGAGCTCGGCGATGGAGGTGAGCGTGGGCTCCCAGTCGAAGACGACGCCGTCGCCGGGGCCGATCACGACCGCGGACCCGGGGCGGGCGCCCGCGGCGAACAGGGCGTCCTCGACGCCGAGCTTCGCCAGGCGGTCGCCGAGGTACCCGACGGCCTCGTCGTTGGTGAAGTCCGTCTGCTGCACCCAGCGCTGCGGCTTGGCGCCGAGCACCCGGTACACGGTCTCGGTGCCGCCCTCGACCTCGACGTGGAACGCGCCGTCGTCGGCGGCCTTCGGCTTGAGCACGATGCGCGGGCGCAGCGCCTCCTGCGCCGCCCGCTCGGCGCGGTCGGCCTCGATCACGGCTGCCAGCGCGAACGAGAGCTGCCGGAGCCCCTCGTGGCTCGCCGCGGAGACCGCGAACACCTGCAGGCCGCGGGCCTCGAGGTCGGGGCGGACCAGCTCGGCGAGGTCCTTCGCGTCGGGCGAGTCCACCTTGTTCAGCGCCACGATCTGCGGGCGCTCGAGCAGCGGCTGGACGTCGGACGGCACCGGGTAGGCGCCGAGCTCGCCCAGGACGACGTCGAGGTCGGTCAGCGGGTCGCGGCCGGGGTCGATGGTCGCGCAGTCGATGACGTGGACGATCACGCTGCAGCGTTCGATGTGCTTGAGGAAGTCGAGGCCCAGCCCGCGGCCCTCGCTCGCGCCCTCGATGAGGCCGGGGACGTCCGCGATCGTGTAGCGGGTGCTGCCCGACTCCACGACGCCGAGGTTCGGCTGGAGCGTGGTGAAGGGGTAGTCGGCGATCTTCGGCCGCGCGGCCGACATCGCCGCGATCAGGCTCGACTTGCCCGCGGAGGGGAAGCCGACGAGCGCCGCGTCGGCGATCGTCTTCAGCTGCAGCCGGACGTCGACCAGCTCGCCGGGCGTGCCGAGCAGCGCGAACCCGGGCGCCTTGCGCTTGGGGTTCGCGATCGCCGCGTTGCCGAGGCCGCCGCGGCCGCCGACCGCGGCGACGAAGCGCATGCCGGGCTCGGTGAGGTCGGCGAGCTGCTCGCCGTCCGCGCTCGTGACGACCGTGCCGACCGGCACCGGCAGCTCCACGGGCTCCCCCGCGGCACCGTCGCGGTCGTCGCCGGCACCGGGCCGACCGGCGCCCGAGGAGCGGTGCGGCGAGCGGTGGTAGCCGAGCAGCGTCGTGACCTGCGGGTCCGCGACGAGCACGATGTCGCCGCCGTCGCCGCCGTTGCCGCCGTCGGGCCCCGCCAGGGGCTTGAACTTCTCGCGGCGGATGGACACGCAGCCGTTGCCGCCGTGTCCTGCGCTGAGGTGCAGCGTCACCGCGTCGACGAACGTCGCCATGCGCCTGCCTCCGTTTCCTTCATGAATGCGGAACGGGCGGGTCCCGAAGGAGCCCGCCCGTCACCGTTGGTGCTGCTGCGTCAGACGCCGGCGTTCTCCAGAACGGGCTGCGCCGGGACGACGATGTTGACGACCTTGCGGCGCGACTTCGCACCGAACTCGACGACACCGGCCTCGAGGGCGAACAGGGTGTCGTCCTTGCCGCGGCCCACGTTGGCGCCGGGGTGGAAGTGGGTGCCGCGCTGGCGGACGAGGATCTCGCCGGCCTTGACGACCTGGCCGCCGTAGCGCTTCACGCCGAGGTACTGCGCGTTGGAGTCACGACCGTTGCGGGTCGAGCTCGCGCCCTTCTTGTGTGCCATGTCCTGCTCCTCAGCCGATCGCGGTGATGCGCACCCGGGTGAGCTCCTGACGGTGCCCCTGGCGCTTCTTGTAGCCGGTCTTGTTCTTGAACTTCTGGATGACGATCTTCGGACCGCGCTCGTTCTGCACGAACTCCGCCGTCACGCTGACCTTCGCGAGGTCCTCGGCCGCGTGGGTCACGGTCTCGCCGTCCACCAGCAGCACGGGCGCGAACGACAGCGTGCCGTCGTCGCCGGCCTTCTGACGGTCGACGACGAGGACGGTGCCGACCTCGACCTTTTCCTGGCGCCCACCGGCGCGCACAATCGCATAGACCACTTCGAGCCCCAACTTCTCGTTCACTGGATGCCGGTACCCGCTCACGGTGCTCCTGACGAAGTGCCGCGGCTCGACCGACCAAGTCGGATTCGGTGCTCGATGGGCCCACACGCCTGGGCGGCCCACACGCACCGACCGTCAAAGATAGCAGAGTCGGCGACGCCCGAGGCCACCGTCGATGGAGGACCATCGAGCGGTGACCGTACTGGTGGACGTCCCGATGTGGCCCGCGCACGACCGGCTGTGGGCGCACCTGGTCAGCGACTCGTCGATCGAGGAGCTGCACGCCTTCGCGGAGCGCGCCGGGCTCCCCCGCCGCAGCTTCGACCTCGACCACTACGACGTGCCGGAGGAGCGCATCGCGGCGCTCACCGCGCTCGGCGCGGAGCAGGTGACGGCCCACGAGCTGACCCGGCGGCTGATCGCCTCCGGCCTCCGCGTGAAGGCCCGCGACCGCTAGACCGCTCGTGCTCACGCTTCTCGCCGCGTCGACGACGTCGCAGCGGCAGGAAGCGTGAGCGGAGTGGAGCGGTTCAGTCCTCGCCGGCGGTGAGGGTCGGGGTGGAGACGCGGCGGCTGCGGCGACGGCCCTGACCGGCGGCCTTCGGCGCGGGCAGCGCCTCGAGCACGGCGCCGAGGAGGTCCTCGGCCTGCTGCTTCGCGGGACGCGCGGGCGGCTCGTGGTGCTCCGTCGGCAGCTCGATCACGGGCAGGTCGAGCACGACCGGCGGCGTGGTGGGCGTCTCGGGGTCGAGCTGCTCGGGCGCCGGCACGTCGGCGGCCTGATCGCTCGCCTTGCCGGTGACGATCGTCGCGACCGCGATCTGCGCGAGGGCGTTCTTCGCGCCGTCGGTGATGACGTGCGTCGCCGGGGCCTTCGCGGCCGGCGCCTGCTGCTGCTGCTGGCCGCCGCCGTTGCGACCGCCGCCGTTGCCGCCGCTGCCCTGGTTGCCGCCGTCGCCCCCGCCGTTGCCGCGGCGGCGCCGGCCCTGCTGCTGGGGCTGCTGCTCCTGCTTCTCGAGGCTGGTGTTGCCGTCGCCGACCGACTCCGCGAGCCCGACGCCGAGGCGCTTGCGGGTCATCTGCACGAGGCCGAGCGAGGTCACCTCGGCGACCTGGTGCTTCGTGCGGTCGCGGGACAGGCACTCGACGAGGCGCCGCAGCACGAGGTCGCGGTTGCTCTCGAGCACCATGTCGATGAAGTCGATGACGATGATGCCGCCGATGTCGCGCAGCCGGAGCTGGCGGACGATCTCCTCCGCGGCCTCGAGGTTGTTCTTGGTGACGGTCTCCTCGAGGTTGCCGCCGGAGCCGACGAACTTGCCCGTGTTGACGTCGACGACCGTCATCGCCTCGGTGCGGTCGATGACGAGGGAGCCGCCGGACGGCAGCCACACCTTGCGGTCGAGCGCCTTCTCGATCTGCTCGTGCACGCGGTGGGCGGTGAAGACGTCGCCGTCGCCCTCCCACGGCTCGAGGCGGTCGAGCAGGTCGGGCGCGACCTGCTGCAGGTAGCGCTCGATGGTCGCGCGCGGCTCCTCGCCGTCGACGACGAGCTTCGTGAAGTCCTCGTTGAAGACGTCGCGGACGATCTTGACCAGCAGGTCGGGCTCGCCGTGCAGCATCGTCGGCGCCTGCGCGGTCTCGACGAGGTGCTCGATCTCGGCCCACTGGTTCGCGAGCCGCTGCACGTCGATCGTGAGCTGCTCCTCCGTCGCGCCCTCGGCGGCGGTGCGCACGATGACGCCGGCGGAATCGGGCAGCGCGTCCTTCAGGATCTTCTTCAGCCGGGCGCGCTCGGTGTCGGGCAGCTTCCGGGAGATGCCGGACATGGAGCCGTTCGGCACGTAGACCAGGTAGCGACCGGGCAGCGAGATCGCCGAGGTGAGGCGGGCGCCCTTGTGGCCGATCGGGTCCTTGGTGACCTGCACGAGCACCTGGTCGCCCGACTTCAGCGCGAGCTCGATGCGGCGGGCCTGCGAGCCCTTGTCGCCCAGGCGGTCGCTCGCGGCCTCCCAGTCGACCTCGCCGGAGTAGAGCACCGCGTTGCGGCCGCGGCCGATGTCGACGAACGCCGCCTCCATCGAGGGCAGCACGTTCTGCACGCGGCCGAGGTAGACGTTGCCGATCAGCGAGAGGTTCTGGCTCTTCGCCACGTAGTGCTCGGCGAGCACGCCGTCCTCCAGCACGCCGATCTCGACGCGGTCGGGCAGCGTGCGGACGAGCATGACGCGGTCGACGGCCTCGCGGCGGGCGAGGAACTCGGCCTCGGTGACCACGGTGCGGCGGCGGGCGGTGTCCCGGCCGTCGCGTCGGCGCTGGCGCTTCGCCTCGAGACGGGTGGAGCCCTTGACCTTCTGCGGCTCGGTGATCGGCTCGCGGACGGGCTTGGCGCGGGTGACGACCTCGGCGGCCGCGGGTGCGGCGTCCGACTCGGCCGCGCCGGAGCGGCGACGGGTGCGGCGGCGGCGGCGCGATCCGCCTGCCTCGTCGTCGTCCTCGGCGTCGTCGCCGTCGTCCTCGACCGGCGCCTGCGCGACGGCGCGGGGCTGCGCGGGCGGCGCCTGGAACAGCACGGCGAGCGGCGGGCGGGACGGCGCCTCGGCGACCGGCTCGTCCTCGGCAGATGCGGCCGCCTGCGCGGGCACGTCGTCCGCGGGCTCCGCGGCGTCGGAGGCGGGCTCCGTCGACTCGGCCGTCGGCGGCACGATCACGTCGGGCTCGCCCTGCTCGTCCGCGTCGTCGCGAGCGCCGTCCGCGTCCGCATCGGCGCCGGCCGGCACGGGCAGCGGCACGGCGGGCGGAGGCAGCACGGCGGCCGCGTCGGCGACCTCCGCGTCCTGGCCCGCGGTCGGCGCCGAGTCGTCCGCGGCACCGGCGGCGCCATCGCCCGCCGCGGCGACCGGCTGCGGCGCGTCCGCGCCGCTCAGCGGCATCGGCTGGAAGGTCGCCCGGCGCCTGCGGCGGGGCGGGGCCTCCACCGGCCGGTCCTGCTCGGTCTCGTCGTCCTGGTACTCCACCATCGCTGGTGCACTCCTCACGCGGCGACGGCTCGCGCCGCTTCCGTGTTCACCTCGGACCGCGGCACCGCGAGGCGCCTGCCGTTCCGGGAATCCGAATGTCTTGGCGCTCCGGGGCGGTGCGCCGCTGGCGGGACAAGCGCCGCCCCGCCGCGTCGTCCGGCACGATCTGCACCGTCCACCACCGCGGGGCTCGGTCCGGAGACCTGTCCAAGCGTTCGGCACCGCGAACGGTGTCCTTCCCTCAGTATCGCACGAGGGCCGCGTCGGCACGGTCGACTGCGCACCCGGTGGAATACTGCTGGCCGTGATCGAGCGGATGTCCAGACCTTCACTCCCGCTCGCGATCCTGCTGATCGTGGGCGGAATCGTGGGGCTGATCGCGGCGTTCGCGCTCACGGTCGACAAGATCGCGGTGCTCGAGGACCCGGCCGCCGACATCTCCTGCAACTTCTCCGTGCTGGTGCAGTGCGGCAAGAACCTGAACTCGCCGCAGGGCTCCGCGTTCGGCTTCCCGAACCCGCTGCTCGGGCTGATGATGTTCCCCGCCCCGATCATCGTCGGCGTCGCCTCGCTCGCCGGCGTGCGGTTCCCCCGCTGGTTCTGGGCGGCGTTCAACGTCGGCATGGCCTTCGCCATCGGGTTCGTGATCTGGCTGATGAGCGTGAGCCTCTTCGTGCTCGGCACGCTCTGCCCGTGGTGCATGGCCGTCTGGTCGGTCGTCATCCCGATGTCGGTCGCGACCACGCTCTACAACATCCGGGAGCGGAACCTCCCGCTCGGCGCCGCAGCCGCCCGCGTCGCGGGCCGGGCCTACGGCTGGATGCCGATCATCACGCTCGTGCTCTACGTGGTCTTCGCGGTGTTCGCGCAGGTCCGGCTGGACGTCCTGCACCGCCTCTGACCGCTTCCTCGTTCCGTAGGACGGATCGTCCTACGGAACGAGGAAAGCAGCAGCACGATCTCGGCCGGAACCGCCTGCGGACCAACCGGAAGACGTGTACCGCGGCCCGTTCAGGGCCGCGAAGCGTCAGAGCTGCGCCGCAGCGGCGGCGGCGCAGCCATGAGCACCGCTCAGCGGAACCAGAGGGCGAGCTCGCGCGCGGCGGACTCGGGCGAGTCGCTGCCGTGCACGAGGTTCTGCTGCACGCGGAGACCCCAGTCGCGGCCGAAGTCGCCGCGGATCGTGCCGGGGGCGGCGACGGTGGGGTCGGTGGCGCCGGCGAGGGAGCGGAAGCCCTCGATGACGCGCTGGCCGGCGACGCGCACGGCGACGACCGGGCCGGACTGCATGAACTCGACGAGCGGCTCGTAGAACGGCTTGCCGACGTGCTCCTCGTAGTGCTGCTCGAGCAGTCCGCGGTCGGCCTCGACCATGCGGAGGTCGGTGACGGAGTAGCCCTTCGCCTCGATGCGGCGCAGGATCTCGCCGATCAGGTTGCGGGCGACCCCGTCGGGCTTGACGAGGACGAGGGTCTCCTGGATGGCGTCGGGCATGGGTGCTCCTTCGTGGTTCACGCGGTGCGGCGGTCGATGCGCCTGCCGACAATCATGCTGTAGGTCCAGATGCCGGCGAAGATCAGGCCGACGAGGCCGACCGCGAAGTCGAGCGCGAACGTCGAGAGCAGCACGATCTGCGCGATCCAGCCGAGCACGATGCCGATCCGCCTGCTGGACAGCGCCGCGGCGACGGCGATGAGCACGACGAGCGCTCCTCCCCCGCCGAGCGCGACGGCGGCGGGCAGGGTGCCGAGCCCGAGCAGAGCGAGAAACACCAGGAGGACCACGAGCAGCTCGGTCGCGAGCATCATCGCGGCGAGCGTCGCCGTGACCGTCCTCGCCCTGCGCGGGCGCCGGCCCGGGCGCGCGGCGGTCACGACCACCCGTGCTCGCGCACGGTCTGCAGCACCTTCGCCACCAGGGTGATCGAGCCGAACACGACGACGCCGGGCTCCTCGGCGTCGTCCGAGCCCGTCGCGTGCTCCTCGGCCAGCTCTCGGGCCGCCTGCAGCGCGCGGTCCAGGTCGGGCTCGACGACGACGCGGTCGGCGCCGACGACGTCCACGACCGTGCGGGCGAGGGCGTCCGGGTCGCTGGTGCGGTCGGAGGGGGCGGTGGTGACGACGAACTCGTCGACGAGGTCCGCGGCGGCGCGGATCATGCCCTCGGCGTCCTTGTCGGCCAGCACCGCGAGCACGGCGACGACGTGGCCGAGCGGGAAGGACTCCGCGAGCGCCGCGGCCATCGCGGTGACGCCGTGCGGGTTGTGGGCGGCGTCGACGACGAGCAGCGGGTCGCGACCCACGACCTGCAGGCGGCCGGGCGACGTCGCCGCGGCGAGCCCCTCGGCGAGCACGTCGCCGGTCAGGGGCTGCTCCCCGTTCCCGAGGAAGGTCTCGACCGCGGCGATCGCGACGGCCGTGTTCTGCGCCTGGTGGGCGCCCAGCAGCGGCACGAACAGGCCGTCGTAGCGCCCGGCGCGACCCTGCACGTCGACCACCTGCCCGCCGACCGCGGGCGTGCGGGACAGCACGCGGAAGTCGCGGCCCTCCAGCGACACGTCCGCCTCCGACAGCTCGGCGGCGCGCTCGAGCTCCGCGAGCCCCTCGGCCTGCTGCACCGCGGAGACGACGGAGCGGCCGGGCTTGATGATCCCCGCCTTGGTCCGGGCGATCTCGGCGACGGTGCGGCCGAGGCGGTCCGTGTGGTCGAGGTCGATCGGCGTGAAGACGGCGACCTGCCCGTCCGCGACGTTCGTGGAGTCCCACTCCCCGCCCATGCCGACCTCGATCACCCCGACGTCGACGGGCGCGTCGGCGAACACGGCGTAGGCGAGCACCGTCAACGCCTCGAAGAACGTCAGCGGGGGCTCGTCCGTCTTCGCGAGCGCGGCGTCCGCGAGCTCGAGGTACGGCTTCACCTCCGCCCACGCGGCGAGCAGGTCGTCCTCCGCGATCGGCTCGCCGTCCACGACGATGCGCTCGCCGAGGTAGCCGAGGTCGGGACTCGTGAAGAGGCCGGTGCGCAGACCGTGCGCGCGCAGCACGCTCTCGACGAGGCGGGAGGTGGAGGTCTTCCCGTTCGTGCCCGTGATGTGCACGATCGGGTAGGCGCGATGGGGGTCGCCCATCATCTCGAGCGCCGTGCGGGTCGCGGAGAGGCGGGGCTGCGGCGCCACCTCGCCGACGCGGCCGTAGAGTTCGTCGAGCATGCGGTCCAGAGGGCTGTCAGACATCGAGCGTCGATCCTCCCGCGCGCCGCAGCTCGAAGCGCGCGCCCTCGGCGGCTCCCCAGCTTCCGGTCTCGATCCGGGTCAGGTGGCCGTCGGGCCAGCGCAGCACCCGGTCCGCGGTACCGGGTCCCGCGGCCTCGACGACGAGCGAGTCGACGAGGGTCTCCCGCCGCACGAGCTCCCCGTGGGCCGCGAGCATCGCCTGCAGGTCCGCGTCGCCCTCGACCGCGAGGTCGATGCGGTCGGTGACGTCGAGCCCCGCGGCGCGGCGCGCCTGCTGCACGTCGCGGACGAAGTCGCGCGCCCGGCCCTCGAGCTCCAGCTCCGGCGTGGTCGTCGTCTCGAGCAGCACGAAGCCGCCGGCCGGCAGGAGCGCGAGCGCGGTGCCCTCGGTCGAGCCCGAGCGCTCGAGCACCAGCTCGTACTCGCCGTCGAGCAGCGCGACGCCGCCCGCGACGACCGTCCCGCCGTCCGCGGACCAGTCCCCCGCCTTCGCCGCCTTGATCACGGCCTGCACCTGCTTGCCGATGCGCGGGCCGAGGGCGCGGGCGTTGACCGCGAGCCGCTGCGCGACGCCGTAGGTCTCGCCGATGCCGGGCGTCTCCGGCACCAGGTCGACGGCCTTCACGTTCAGCTCGTCCGCGAGGATCGCCGTGCCGGGCCCGAGGTCGGCGGCGTCGGCCGCGACCACGGTCAGCCGCGCGAGCGGCAGGCGCACCCGCAGGCCCGCCTCCTTGCGCAGGGCGAGGGAGGCGGAGACGATCTCGCGCAGCCGGTCCATCCGCGCGACGAGCGCCGCGTCCTCCGGGAACGCGGTCGCGTCGGGCCAGTCGGTGAGGTGCACGCTGCGGCCGCCCGTGAGGCCCTTCCAGATGCGCTCGGCGACGAGGGGCAGCAGCGGCGCCGCGACCCGGGTCATCGTCTCGAGCACCGTGTAGAGCGTGTCGAACGCGTCGCGGCTCTCCTGCGACAGGCCGCCGCCGGACCTGGTGGCCCAGAAGCGCTCCCGCGACAGGCGCACGTACCAGTTGGTCAGCAGGTCCGCGAAGTCCCGGAGGCGCTGGGAGGCGCCCGCGGTGTCGAACCCGTCGAGGTCCGCCTGCAGCCCGCGCACGAGGTCGCCCGTCGCCGCGAGCACGTAGCGGTCGAGCGGGTCGGCGGAGTCCGTGCGCCACTGCGCGTCGTAGTCCTCCGCGCCGGCGTAGAGCGTGAAGAAGTAGTACGTGCTCCACAGCGGCAGCAGCACCTGCCGCACGCCCTCGCGGATCCCCTCCTCCGTCACGACCAGGTTGCCGCCGCGCAGCACCGGGGAGGCGAGCAGGAACCAGCGCATCGCGTCGGAGCCATCGCGGTCGAACACCTCGGACACGTCGGGGTAATTCCGCAGCGACTTCGACATCTTCGCGCCGTCGTTGCCGAGCACGATCCCGTGGCTGACGACGTTCTTGAACGCCGGCCGGTCGAACAGCGGCGTCGCGAGGGCGTGCATGACGTAGAACCAGCCGCGGGTCTGCCCGATGTACTCGACGATGAAGTCGGCCGGGTTGTGCGACTCGAACCACTCGGCGTTCTCGAACGGGTGGTGCACCTGCGCGTACGGCATCGAGCCGGAGTCGAACCACACGTCGAAGACGTCCTCGATGCGCCGCATGGTGGAGGCGCCGGTCGGGTCGTCGGGATTCGGGCGCGTCAGGTCGTCGATGTAGGGGCGGTGCAGGTCGACCTCCCCCTCCTCGTTGCGCGGCAGGCGGCCGAAGTCGCGCTCGAGGTCGTCGAGCGAGCCGTAGACGTCCGTGCGCGGGTGGGCCGGGTCGTCGCTGCGCCAGACCGGGATCGGGCTGCCCCAGTACCGGTTGCGGCTGACGGACCAGTCGCGGGCGCCGGCGAGCCACTTGCCGAACTGGCCGTCCTTGACGTTGTCGGGCACCCAGGTGATCCGCTGGTTCAGCTCGACCATGCGGTCGCGGTACTGCGTGACGCGCACGAACCAGCTCGAGACCGCCTTGTAGATCAGCGGCCGGCGGCAGCGCCAGCAGTGCGGGTAGCTGTGCTCGTAGGAGCGCTCCTGCAGCAGGCGGCCCTTCGCCTTCAGCGCGCGGATCAGGGTGCGGTTCGCGTCGAACACCTGCACCCCGACGACGTCGGCGAGCTCGGTGCCGGCGAACATCGGCAGGAACCGGGCCTTCTCGTCGACGGAGATGATCGTCGGGATGCCGGCGGCGGTGCCGATCAGCTGATCGTCCTCGCCGTAGGCCGGGGCCTGGTGGACGATGCCGGTGCCGTCCTCCGTCGAGACGTACTCGGCGACGAGCACCCGCCAGGCGCGCTCGGTGCCCCACCGCTCGACGTCGGCGTACACGTCCCACAGCCGGTCGTACTGCACGTCCTGCAGCTCGCCGCCGCGGACCGTGCGGCGCACCGCCTCCTTCGCCTCGGCGGCGGAGGCGTACCCGAGCTCCTTGTAGTAGTCCCCGACCCGGGCCGAGGCGACCAGGTAGTCCGCGACGAGCACCTCCGCGGCGAGCGTCGTCGTGCCGCTCGGCGAGCCCGTCGAGTCGGGCGCCTCCGAGTCGTGGGAGCCGGCCGGGCCGGCGGGCACGACCGCGTACTCGATCTCGGGCCCCACCGCGAGCGCGAAGTTCGTCGGCAGCGTCCACGGCGTCGTCGTCCAGGCGAGCGCGCGCACGCCCGTCAGGCCGAGCACCTCCGCCTTCTCCCCGACGAGCGGGAAGGTGACGGTGACGGACGGGTCCTGGCGGCGCTGGTAGACGTCGTCGTCCATCCGCAGCTCGTGGTTCGACAGCGGCGTCTCGTCGTTCCAGCAGTACGGCAGCACGCGGAAGCCCTCGTAGGCGAGCCCCTGCTCGTGCAGCGTCTTGAACGCCCAGAGCACGCTCTCCATGAACTCGGGCTCGAGCGTCTTGTAGTCGTTGTCGAAGTCGACCCAGCGCGCCTGACGGGTGACGTAGTCGCGCCACTCCCCCGTGTACTTCAGGACGGAGGCGCGGGCGGCGGCGTTGAACGCGCCGACGCCCATCTGCTCGATCTCCTCCTTGGTGGTGATGCCGAGCTGGCGCATCGCCTCGAGCTCCGCGGGCAGGCCGTGGGTGTCCCAGCCGAAGCGGCGGTGCACCTGCTTGCCGCGCATCGTCTGGTACCGCGGGAACACGTCCTTCGCGTAGCCGGTCAGCAGGTGGCCGTAGTGCGGCAGGCCGTTCGCGAACGGCGGGCCGTCGTAGAACACCCACTCGGGCGCGTCGCTGCGGGCGTCGATGGAGGCCTGGAACGTGCCGTCCTCGGCCCAGAACGCGAGCACGTCGCGCTCGATGTCGGGGAAGCGCGGGCTGGGGTTGACGGCGTCGCCGCCGTCCTTCGGGTAGGCCATCAGTTCCTCCGTGCCGTGTCGACCAGCACGGGGACGCCTCGACGGCGCGGTACCACCCCGCTTGGCGCTCGCGCGCCCACTCCGCATCGGCGATGACGGGCCTGCCCCGCCCGGTTCTACCCCCGCCTCGCGACGGGCTCTTCCGGGGACTCCCCGGTGATGGCCGGATCGCAGTCGTTGCCCGGATCCTACGGCCTCGCGCACGCTCGCGCGATCAGGAGGAGGCGCGCCGCCCCGTGGTGCGCAGCACGGCGGCGAGGCTCACCGCGCAGAGCGCGGCGACGAGCAGGAGCAGCAGCGGCTCGGGCGCCAGCGCCGACAGGGCCGCGAGCACGACCGGCAGCAGGAAGCCGAGGTAGGTGGCGCTGTAGTAGACGGCGGTGAGCGCCGCGAGCTCGTCCGGCGGCGCGATGCGCTGCACCTCCGTCAGCCCGGAGACGAGGCAGATGCCGTAGCCCGTGCCGAGCACCGCGGCGACGGGGACGCCGAGCCAGGGCTGCTGCACCCCGGCGACGAGCGCCGCGCCGAGCAGGCCGAGCACGGCGACCGCCAGGCCGACCGCGAGCTGCCGCCCTCCGGTCGCCGCACCGATCCGCGGCGCCAGCGGCTGGATCGCGGCACCGAAGACGAGCGCGACGACCGCGAGCAGGGTCGCGTACGCGATGGCGCCGCCGCCGAGCCGGTCGACGAGCACGGCGGGCGTGACCGCGAAGGCGACGCTCGCGCAGCCGAAGACCCACGGCGCCGCGGGCAGGACGGCGCCGAGGAACGGGCCGCGCACCCGCCCCGGCAGCCGCAGGCGCAGCGGACCCGGGGTGCGCGTCTCGGGCGCGGCGACGAGCACCGCTCCGCACACCAGCGCGAGCACGACGTGGATCGCGTAGGGCAGCTCGGTCGGCGCGGGTCCCCACTGCGCGATCGCGCCGGCGACCGCGGGGCCGAGCGCGAACCCGGCCGTCAGCGTCAACGACGCCCGCCGGGCGGCGACGGGTCCGGGCAGGCCCGCCGACAGCTCCTTGATCCAGCTGCTGCCGACGACCATCGCGGCGGCGACGCTCGCGCCCGACACGAGGCGCCCGACCGCGAGCAGCGGCAGCGACGTCGCGGCGAGGCCCAGCACGGCGCTGCCGACGACGCCGAGCGCCGCTCCCGCGAGCAGCACCGGCTTCCTCCCGAAGCGGTCCGAGAGCGGCCCGCAGATCAGGAAGCCGGGGATGATCCCGACGATGTAGGCGGCGAAGAGCAGGTCGACGGCGACCTGGCTGTACCCCTCCCGCTGGCGGTAGAGCAGCAGGAGGGGGCTGAACTGGTTCCCGCCGTAAGCCAGCGCGAACACCATCGGCGCCACGCGCCACCACCCCCGCGACCGCACGCGGCGACGCTATGCCCCTCCGCGGGTCCGCGCACATGGGCGCCGGGCCGGTAGCCTGAGGACCCGCCCGACCGGGCGACATCTGAGGCACCTGCGACACGGTGCCGCCCACACCGCGAACGAGGTCCCGCCATGTCCCTGTCGACGCCCGCGCACTCCCCTCTGGGCGTGCCCGACAAGCCCGCGCTCGAAGGCCTCGAGCAGAAGTTCGCCGCGGTGTGGGAGGAGGAGGGCGTCTACCGCTTCCCCGGCACGGACGGCGGCCGCGAGGGCGTCTACTCCATCGACACCCCGCCGCCCACCGCGAGCGGCTCGCTGCACATCGGCCACGTGTTCTCGTACACGCACACGGACCTGATGGCGCGGTTCCAGCGCATGCGCGGCAAGCGCGTCTTCTACCCGATGGGCTGGGACGACAACGGCCTGCCCACCGAGCGGCGCGTGCAGAACTACTACGGCGTCCGCTGCGACCCGTCGCTCCCCTACGACCCCGACTTCACGCCGCCCTCGGAGGGCACGGCGAAGTCGACCCGCGCGGGCGACCAGGTGCCGATCTCCCGCCGCAACTTCATCGAGCTCTGCGAGCGCCTCACCGTCGAGGACGAGCAGCAGTTCGAGGAGGTCTTCCGCACGGTCGGCCTCTCCGTCGACTTCGCGCAGTCCTACCGGACCATCGGCGACGACGCCCGGGCGATCAGCCAGCGCGCCTTCCTCGACAACCTCGCCCGCGGCGAGGCGTACCAGGCGGAGGCGCCGAGCCTCTGGGACGTCACCTTCCGCACCGCCGTCGCGCAGGCCGAGCTCGAGGACCGCGAGCAGCCCGGCGCCTACCACCAGCTGGCCTTCTCCCTGGTCGGCACGTCATCCGCGCCGGACGGGACCGGCGCGGAGGAACCGGCTCAAGGGGCCCGAGGCCCCGAGGGCGACGTGCTGATCGACACCACGCGCCCCGAGCTGCTGCCCGCCTGCGTGGCCCTCGTCGCCCACCCCGACGACGAGCGCTACAAGGGCCTCGTGGGCCGCACGGTGCGCACCCCCGTCTTCGGCGTCGAGGTGCCGGTCGTGGCCCACCACCTGGCCCAGCCCGACAAGGGCACCGGCATCGCGATGGTCTGCACCTTCGGCGACCTGAACGACGTCACCTGGTGGCGCGACCTGTCGCTGCCGAACCGCGCCGTCATCGGCTTCGACGGCCGCTTCGTGTCCGAGGCGCCGGAGGCGATCGAGTCGTCCGAGGGCCGGGAGGCGTACGCCGCGCTGACGGGGAAGACCGTGTTCTCCGCGCGCACCGCCGTCGTCGACCTGCTGCGCGCGGCGGACCGCCTCATCGGCGAGCCGCGGGCGATCACCCACCTGGTGAAGTTCTTCGAGAAGGGCGACCGGCCGCTCGAGATCGTATCCACGCGCCAGTGGTACCTCGTCAACGGCGCGCGCCGACCCGAGCTGAAGGAGCGCCTGCTCGAAGCCGGCGCCGAGCTCGGCTTCGCGCCCGACTTCATGCGCGTCCGCTACGAGAACTGGGTCGGCGGCCTGACCGGCGACTGGCTGATCTCCCGCCAGCGGTTCTTCGGCGTGCCGCTGCCGGTCTGGTACCGGGTGGACGGGGACGGCAACCCCCGCTTCGACGAGGTGCTCGTGCCCGACGCGGCCGCGCTGCCCGTCGACCCCTCCAGCGACGTGCCGCCCGGGTTCACCGAGGCGCAGCGCGGGCAGGCCGGCGGCTTCGTCGGCGAGGTGGACGTCATGGACACCTGGGCGACCTCGTCCCTCACCCCGCAGCTCGCCGGCGGCTGGCTGCGCGACCCGGAGCTGTGGAACGCCGTCTTCCCCTTCGACCTGCGCCCGCAGGGGCAGGACATCATCCGCACCTGGCTGTTCTCGACGCTGCTGCGCAGCGAGCTCGCGTTCGGCGAGCTGCCGTGGAAGTCGGCTGCGATCAGCGGGTTCATCGTGGACCCCGACCGCAAGAAGATGTCGAAGTCGAAGGGCAACGTCGTCACGCCGGCGGACATCCTGGCGCAGCACGGCTCCGACGCCGTCCGCTACTGGGCGGCCTCGAGCCGGCTCGGCACGGACGCGGCGCTCGACGTGCTGAACCCGACGCAGATGCGCAAGGGCCGCCGCCTCGCGATCAAGGTGCTGAACGCGGCGAAGTTCATCCTCGGCTTCGAGGGCGAGGCGGACCGGGCGCTGGTGACGGCGGCGCTCGACGCGAGCATGCTCGCGGCGCTCGACCACGTGATCCAGCAGGCGACCGCGGCCTTCGAGGCGTCGGACCACGCGCGGGCGCTCGAGACGATCGAGCCCTTCTTCTGGACCTTCTGCGACGACCACCTCGAGCTCGTCAAGGAGCGCGCGTACGGCGACGACGCGGCAGGCAGCGCCTCCGCGGCCGCCGCGCTGAAGCTCGCGCTCGAGGCGCTGCTGAAGCTGCTCGCCCCCTTCCTGCCGTTCGCGACCGAGGAGGCGTGGCGCTGGTCGCACACCGGCTCGGTGCACGCAGAGGGGTGGCCGCAGCAGCTCGGGCTCGACGGCGATCGGGCGCTGCTCGGGTCGGCGGGCGAGGCGCTGATCGGGATCCGGCGCGCGAAGACGGATGCCAAGGTGTCGCAGAAGTCGCCGGTAGCATCACTGGTCATCAGCGGTCCCGAGCCGGTGCTGCAGGGCATCGGCCTCGTGGTCGAGGATCTGAAGGCGGCGGGACGCATCGCCGAGGTGGGTCTGCGGGTGGACTCCTCGGCGGGCGGGACCGTCTCGGTGTCGGACGTCGTCTTCGCGAGCGACGCGCAGCAGGGGGAGCACGAACGATGACGGTCACGATCGCACCGCTGAACGAGCGCGAGTTCTTCGCCTGGTACGGCCTCTTCGCCGAGTACGCGGAGAACGCCGGCGTCGTCATGACGGACGAGCAGGTCATGCGGGTCTTCACGGCGCTGCAGGCACCGGGCGCCCACGGCGCGGTCGCGCACGACGAGTCCGGCGCGGTCGTCGGCTTCGTGCACGCGCTGCCGTTCGAGCGCCTGCTGCAGGGCGACTCGGGCCTGCAGATCGAGGACCTCTTCGTCGGCCCGGCCCAGCGCGGCGAGGGCGTCGGCACGGCGCTGATCGAGCACGTGCGCAGCGCGGCCGAGTCGTCGCAGCGGCCGCTCCTCCGCTGGACCGCGAAGGCGGACGACGCGGCCACCAAGGCGCTGCAGGAGAAGTTCGCGGACGCCGCGGGCGGCTGGGTCCTGCAGACGGTGCCGGTGGCCTGAGATGCAGCTCGGCACGCGGTGGGCCGTCGGGTCCCCCGCGCCGCAGCGGCTGCCCGAGCCGATCCGCGCCGCGGTCCGGACGGTGGAGGCGGAGCTCGAGGACGCGGACCAGCCCACCGAGGGGTGGGGCTGGACGCTGACCTACCTGGAGGGCCGCCCGCTCGTCGACCTCGACGACGGCACGCGGATCCGCATGGTCGACGAGGACGTCGCGCTCGTCACGTCCGTCGAGCTCGACGAGGCGGCCGAGGACGACCGGCGGTAGCGCCCGGAACGACGAAGGGGACCCGCGCGGATCGCGTGCGGTCCCCTTCGCCGTGCTCGGCCGGCATCACCATGCGGGGCCGGCGGCGGCGCGGTGCTCGAAGGTGTCGCGCGACGCCGCGTCGGCGCGCGCGGCGGCCTGCGAGGCGCGGGCCTGCTCCGCGCGGTCGGCACGGGCGACGCGCAGCTGACGCTGCCGCTCGCCCCACAGGATCAGCTGCGTGCCGAGCGCCAGCGCGAGGCGGTCGGTCGGCGCGAGGGCCGGCAGGTGCGGCGCGTGCAGCGCGGCGTCCGCCTCGCGCTCGAGCGCGGTGGTGGTGGTGGTCATCGGTTCCTCCTCTCGGGTGCTCGTGCTCACCACGTCGGTCCGGCGTGGGTGCGGTGTTCGAAGGCGGCGTCGCGCGAGTGCGCGGCGCGTTCGGCGGCGCCGTCGCGTCGAGCGTGCTCGGCGCGGGCGGTGCGCTCGGCGTGGCGCTGACCCCACAGGATCAGGGCCAGGCCGAGCCGCAGGGCGATCCGGTCGGTCGTCGCCAGCGGCGGCAGCTCGCGGGAGCGCCACCCGTCGACGAGCGCGGTGCCGCTCGTGCGGGTCCTGGTGGTGGTGGACATGCGTGTTCCTCTTCTGAGCTGGCGTGCGAGCACGCCGACGGCCCGCCTGCGCGGCGGACGAGACGCCCCTGACGGGCGGGACCGCTCGAGAGCACTCGAGCGGGAGCGGCGCTCGGGAGGAGCGCGGGCGTCGTCACGCGGACGACGGGCGAGGTGCGGAGAGGCGGTCTACGCGGTCGGCCCGAGCGGTGCGGACCCCTTCAGGAGTCGGCGCTGGGACGAGACGGACGAGGCCTTCAGCCGGCGAGGGCGCCGAGTCGGAACGGAGCCGGCACCGAGGCGATGGTCATCGGGTTCATTGGGCTCACGCTCCTTTCGTGGATCGGCGTGTCAGCACCGTAGCGGCCGGGCCACCCGGACCACAACACTTCTTCGGCGAGTCACCGCTCTCCTCCCTCGCCCCGTCCACGACGGGGAAGCCGCGGAGCTGCAGGTCGACGCGCTGCGCCCCCTCGGACGGCTCCTGCTGCCGATGGCGCTCGAACACCGCCCAGACCTCGGCGCCGAGCCGCTCCAGTTCCTCCGCCGTCAGGCGCAGTGCGACGGAGCCGGTCTGGGTGGCGCGCACCCACTCCTCGGGCAGCTCGCTGCGGCCGGCCCAGTAGGCGGCGAACCGGCGGTTCTCGGCGTCGATGAACTCGCGCTCGACGAGGTCGCCCGCCTCCCGCGCGCCCGGCGCGTCGTCGAACACCGCGTCGGCCAGCTCGATGGGGCCCGGCACCCGCTCCCACCACCGGTCGCGGCCGTTGCCGCGCTCGGCGTCCTCGCGGACGTAGCCGTGCTTCTCGAGCTGACGCAGGTGGTAGCTCGTGGAGCCGCTCGACTCCCCCAGCCGCGCCGCGAGGGCGCTCGCGGTCGCGGGCCCGTAGCTCGTCAGCTCGCTGAAGATGCGGACGCGCAGGGGGTGGGCGAGCGCCTTGAGCGCCTCCACCCCGACCCTGCGCGCCACCTCTGCCATGCGTCGAGGATACAACTGCAACAGGTTCTTTGCAAACACCTCTTTGCAAACAGGTCGCTGCGGTCGCCGGTTCCTAGGATCGTCCCGTGGCCGACAACCCCTTCCTCTCCCGGAGCACCCTGCCTGCGGCGTTGCCGCCGTTCGCCGTGATCCGCGACGAGCACTACGAGCCCGCGTTCGAGGCCGGCATGCTCGAGCAGCGCGAAGCGGTCGACCGCATCGTCGCCGACCCCGCTCCCCCGTCGTTCGCGAACACGCTCGAGGCCCTGGAGCGCAGCGCGCCGGTGCTCGACCGGGTGGCCGCCGCGTTCTTCACCGTCGCCTCGGCGCACGCGACGGCGCCCGTGCGCGACCTCGAGGAGCGCATCGCACCGAGGCTGGCGGCGCACGCCGACGCCATCCGGCTGAACGGGGCCCTGTTCGCCCGCATCGACGCCGTCTGGCACGACCGCGAGGCGCTGGACCCGGAGCAGCGCCGCCTCGTCGAGCGCACTCGCATCGAGCTGCAGCTCGCCGGCGCCGCGCTCGACGACGCTGCGAAGGCCGAGCTGACGACGCTGAACGAGCGGCTCTCCGCCCTGTCCACCCGGTTCGACGCGGCGCTCGTCGCCGACACGAACGAGCTCGCCGTGCACGTGCTGGAGGAGCGCGAGCTCGCCGGCCTCGCCGCCGACACCGTCTCCGCCGCTCGCAGGGCCGCCCGGGCCCGCGGGCTCGAGGGCTGGCTGCTCACCCTCGTCCTGCCCACCGGGCAGCCCGTGCTCGCCGACCTCGAGCACGTCGGGCTGCGCGAGCGGGTGATGGCCGCCTCGCGTGCCCGCGGCACGCGCGGCGGGGAGCACGACACCCGGGAGATCGTGCTCGAGACGGTCCGGCTGCGCGCCCGGCGCGCGCGGCTGCTCGGCTTCCGCGACCACGCGGGGCTCGTGGCCGCGGACGAGACCGCCGGCTCGAGCGAGGCCGTCTCCGCCCTGCTCGACCGCCTGGTCCCGGCCGCGGTGCGGAACGCGCGCCGCGAGCAGGCGGAGCTCGGCGATGACGTGACCGCCGCCGACTGGGCGCGTCTCGCGGAGCAGCGACGCCGCCGCGAGTTCGACGTCGACCTGGCGGCGCTGCGGCCCTGGTTCGAGGCCGAGCGGGTGCTGCGCGACGGCGTCTTCGCGACGGCCGAGCGCCTGTACGGCGTCCGGTTCGCGGAGCGCACCGACCTGGTCGGCTACCACCCGGACGTCCGCGTGTTCGCCGTGGCGGACGAGGACGGACCGCTCGGCCTCTACCTGCTGGACCTCTACACCCGCGACGAGAAGCGGGGCGGCGCGTGGATGAACTCGCTCGTCGACCGCGCCTCCCTGCTCGGCGAGGCGCAGGCGGTGGTGATCAACAACCTGAACGTGCCGAAGCCGGACGCGGGCACCCCGACGCTGCTCACCCTCGACTCGGTCGAGACGCTGTTCCACGAGTTCGGGCACGCGCTGCACGGGCTCTTCGCGGCCGTGCGGTACCCGAAGCTCGCGGGCACGAACGTGCCGCGGGACTTCGTCGAGTTCCCCAGCCAGGTGAACGAGATGTGGGTGCTCCACCCCGACGTGCTGCCCGGGTACGCGCGGCACGTCGAGACGGGTGAGCCGCTGCCCGCCGACGTGGCCGAGCGCCTGCGCGCCACGGCCGCCTACGGGCAGGGGTTCGCGACGACGGAGTACCTGGCGGCGACCATGCTCGACCAGGCGTGGCATCGGCTCAGAGTGGAGGAGGCGGACGCGGTGACGGACGTCGTCGCCTTCGAGGCGGACGCCCTCGCCGCCGCCGGCGTCGACCTGCCCGCGGTCCCGCCCCGGTACGCCTCCACCTACTTCGCCCACGTGTTCGCCGGCGGCTACAGCGCCGCGTACTACGCGTACATCTGGAGCGAGGTGCTCGACGCCGACACCGTCGCCTGGTTCGAGGAGCACGGCGGCCTCACCCGCGAGAACGGCGAGCGCTTCCGGCGCGCCGTGCTCGGCCGGGGCAACGCGGAGGACCCGCTCGAGGCCTACCGCGCCTTCCGCGGCGGCGACGCCTCGATCGAGCACCTCCTGCGGCGGCGGGGACTCGCGTAGGCGATCACGGCAGGTCCTCGCGCAGGCGCGCGATCGTGCGGCGGCTGCCGGGGTCGTCGAGGGTGATCAGCGCCTTCCAGAGCGCCCAGCCCGCGGCGCGGTCCCAGGTCGCCTGATCCAGGCGGACCGCCTCGCGGAAGGCCTCGGCCGCCCCGTGGTCGAGGAAGGTCCAGGCGAGCACGAGGTCGGAGGCGGGGTCCCCGACGGCGCAGCCGCCGAAGTCGATCACCGCGGCCAGCCGTCCGTCGCGCACGAGCAGGTTGCCGACCGCGACGTCGCCGTGCACCCAGACCGCCGGGCGGTCCCAGCTGCTGCCGAGCGCGCGGTCGAGGACGCCGCCCGCCCAGGCGACGAGCCCGCCGTCCGGCAGGGTCGCCAGCACCGCGTCCGCCTCGTCCCGGTAGACCACGAGGTCCCCGCCGCGGTGGAAGTTGTGCTCGCCCGCCGGCGGCGCGTCCGTCGTGTCCACCGCGTGGAGCGCGGTCAGGAACCCGGCGACGTCCGTGGCGAAGCGGGACGGGTCGGGGACCGCGGCCGTGATCGCCGTCTCCCCCGCGATCCAGCGGTTCACCGACCAGGGCCAGGGGAAGTCGGCGGCGGGCCGGCCGAGCGCCACCGGTTCCGGGATCGGCAGGGGCAGCGCGGCGGCGAGCACCGGCAGCCACCGCTGCTCGCGCTCCACGGCCGCCGTGTAGCGCTCGGCGCTCGGCAGCCGCACCGCGAGCTCGTCCCCCAGCCGGAAGGTGCGGTTGTCGTGGCCGCCGGGCAGCACCTGGCGCACGGGCAGGTGCGCCCACCGCGGCAGCACCTCCGCGACGAGTGCGCGGACCAGGTCCTCGTCGATCACCACGGACCGATCGTGGCAGGCGGCGCCGGAACGCGGAACGCCGGGCCGCCCTGCAGGAGGGGGACCCGGCGTTCCGGAGGGCGGTCGGCCTAGGCGCTCTTCTCCTGCGGACGGATCCGGCTGCGCGGCACGATCGTCGGCGCGGCGTTCTTCTCGACCGCGTCGCGGGTGATGACGACCCGGGCGACCTCGTTGGAGGACGGCACCTCGAACATCACCGGGCCGAGCACCTCCTCGAGGATCGCGCGCAGGCCGCGGGCGCCGGTCTGGCGCAGCACGGCGAGGTCGGCGATCGCCTCGAGGGCGCCCTGGTCGAACTCGAGGTCGACGCCGTCGAGCTCGAACATGCGCTGGTACTGCTTCACGAGCGCGTTCTTCGGCTCGGTCAGGATCTCCATGAGCGCGGGCTGGTCCAGCGGCAGGACCGTCGTGACGACGGGGAGGCGGCCGATGAACTCCGGGATCAGGCCGAACTTGTGCAGGTCCTCGGGCAGCACGTCGGCGAAGAGCGTCTTCTCGTCGACCTTGGAGCCCAGGTGGGCGCCGAAGCCGATGCCCTTCTTGCCGACCCGCTGACCGATGATCTGCTCCAGCCCCGCGAAGGCGCCGGCCACGATGAACAGCACGTTCGTCGTGTCGATCTGGATGAACTCCTGGTGCGGGTGCTTGCGCCCGCCCTGCGGCGGCACCGAGGCGGTCGTGCCCTCGAGGATCTTCAGCAGCGCCTGCTGCACGCCCTCGCCGGAGACGTCGCGGGTGATGGAGGGGTTCTCCGCCTTCCGCGCGATCTTGTCGACCTCGTCGATGTAGATGATGCCGGTCTCGGCCCGCTTGACGTCGTAGTCGGCGGCCTGGATGAGCTTGAGGAGGATGTTCTCGACGTCCTCGCCGACGTAGCCCGCCTCCGTCAGCGCCGTCGCGTCGGCGACGGCGAACGGGACGTTGAGGCGCTTCGCGAGCGTCTGGGCGAGGTAGGTCTTGCCGCAGCCCGTCGGGCCGATCAGCAGGATGTTCGACTTCGCGATCTCGATGTCGTCCTTGATCGTGTCGGCCGCGGCGAGGGTGCCCTTGGCGCGCACCCGCTTGTAGTGGTTGTAGACCGCGACGGAGAGGGAGCGCTTCGCGGCCTCCTGGCCGATGACGTACTCCTCGAGGAAGGCGAAGATCTCCTTCGGCTTCGGCAGGTCGAACTCACCGGGGTTCTCCTCGGCGGCCTCCGCCAGGCGCTCCTCGATGATCTCGTTGCAGAGCTCGACGCACTCGTCGCAGATGTAGACCCCGGGGCCGGCGATGAGCTGCTGGACCTGCTTCTGAGACTTGCCGCAGAACGAGCATTTCAGCCGGTCGGCGCTTTCGCCCATTCGAGCCATTGAGCGTCTTCTCCCCCGGGATCGCGATCGATTGGCGTCGAGCCTAACCCGCGCTCCGACAGGCGGGGCGGTCTGTCCCCTGGTGTCGGAAACCCGATCGCGGGAACCGGTTCCGGAAGTGGCGGATGTGACGGGAGTGACGACCGGCGCCCGGTCGTCAGCGGTCCGCGACGCGGGCGACCAGGTCCCGGATGAAGGGGATCACGTCCTGCACCTGCTCGACCCCGCTCAGCGAGACCGCGACGATCGGCCACACGGAGACGAGCAGCGCCGAGACCACGGCCGCGACGCCGAGGACCCACGCGACCGCACCGCTCCGGCGCCGCACGCAGACCAGGAGGAGCACCGCCGCCAGCAGGTAGCCGACGGCGAGCGCGCCGGCGATGCCGGCCACGGGCACCCGCAGCACGCCGACCGTCGCGGCGGCCGCCGCGCCGATGAAGCCGAGGACCGGGAGGAGCACGCCGAGGACCACCAGCACCACGAGCGCGCTGGAGGTGATGAACGCCGCCCGCACCGCGCGGGGCCGGCGACGGCGCAGCAGGTCCTCCGCGTCGAGGTGCGGGCCCCTGCCGACGGCGAGGGTCCTCATCGCCGGGTGCGACCGCGCTCGACCGAGTCCAGGGCGTCCGCCGCCTCGTCGACCTCGGCCGCGACGGCGTCCGCACGCTCGGAGGCGCGGCGCACGCGCTCCGCGACCTGCTCGAGGTCCGCGTCGTCGACGGCGGGCTCGGCGGAACCCGCCTCGGCGGCGGTCCGGGCGTCGCGCTCGTCGGCGGAGCGCTGCACCGCCGCGTCGACGCGCTCGGCCGCGGCCTGCATGCGGTCGCCGGCCCGGCTGCGAGCGTCGGCCGCGCGGTCCGCGGCACCGGCGGCGACGTCGGCGGCCCGGTCGCCCGCCCGGTCCGCGGCGTCCGCCACCCGGTCCGCCGCGTC